>DASWVY010000052.1:0-62862 GCA_036401075.1 Opitutaceae bacterium | reverse complement strand
GGATGAATCGAAAATTGCGGTCGGACCGAGTCGAAGGACTGACACTTCGCAGGCCGCGCAGAGGTAATTGAATTGGTGATGATGCTGCCCGCCGAGTACGGTGCTACCGGTCTCGGCAAAAAGGCGGCCCTCGCGTTCGCTTTCGAGGTAGCACTCGAAGCGAACTCCTGAGGCTTTAGCCATCCAAGCAAGCGTCGGAATGACATAAGCCACTTCCGGATGACGAAGCGTCGAGAGGAGGAGCCAAAGTCGGGGTTTGTCCATGGGCGGTGCTGAATTAGCACCATAACGTTGCTATTAAAGCAACAATATTCCTTTTGGCGTGAGTTGCTGTGTTGAAAAACCTGAGCAATCGCTCAAAATAACTTGACGGCTTACGTATAATGAAGCTATTAAAGCTACATTGAGCAGGTCGCATGTAGTCGTCCTGCCCAAACCCCTTAC
The DNA here is from genome assembly GCA_036401075.1 of Opitutaceae bacterium. Classification (GTDB taxonomy): domain Bacteria; phylum Verrucomicrobiota; class Verrucomicrobiia; order Opitutales; family Opitutaceae; genus CAMAXB01. Next base: position 62,418 of record DASWVY010000052.1, on the reverse strand, counting down.
CCCGCCTAGAGAAAGTTATCTGTGCACCGGAATCGCCCGGTTGCGGGGTCGAACCTCCACCCAAATCCTGCCTTTTCCCAACGCTGTCGTGTCGTGCTCGTTGGCTTAGATCCCGCCCCTATGAACTATCTACCTCGTGTCACCGTGGCTGCCGTTTTTGGCGGCCTCGCATTAGTGGCAAGTGCTCAATCTTCCGCCCCTGCTTCGGCTCCGGGCGCTTCGTCAACCGCTTCTCCACCAGCCCAGACTGAAGCGATTGTTTTGAGTCCCTTCACGGTCGAGTCGGAACGCGACTACGGCTACCGCTCTGGCGCCTCTTCGACTGGCACCGGACTCGCAGGTCTGATCAAAGACACGCCGCTTAATATCAGCGTTGTTTCGCGCGAATTGATGGAAGATCAGGGCGGCAATCAGCTTGTCGACATCCTGCGCAACGCCAGTTCGGTCGGCCTGCACGTCAAAGACGAGGGCGTCGTGCTGGTGCGTGGCTACTCCGGCCCTAAGTTCGTCAATGGTCTGCCTGCCGGCCAAGGCTTTCCGCTCTACGACGTTGACCGCGTCGAAGTGGTTAAGGGTCCTAATGCGGTCTTTGCCGGTCTCTCCAACGCGGGTGGCACGGTGAACATGATCCGCATGAACCCTTCGTTCTCGGCCACTGGCTCGCTCTCTGGCGAGATCGGCGACTATGATCACAGCCGGGTTGTGCTCAAGACCTCCGGGCCGCTCATCGCCGACAAGCTGGCTTACCTCTTCGTCTTCGGTGCGACCGACGAAAAGAGCTCGATCGACTACATGTTCACGGACGAGCGCTATTACAGCGGAGCGCTCACGTTCCGTCCATTGCCCAACCTCACGATCACGAGCCGCTACGGTGATCTTGAACGCGAGGCGGGTCGCCGTCCTTACCTTACGGTGAGCAACCCGGCGTTCCAGGCCGCCGACAAGGACGCGATGGTGAACTACGACGCCAAGGGTCTGGCCCGTCCGGCCAGCGCGCCTCAGCTCGAGAACAACGCCGTCGCTGGTATCGTCACAGGGCGCACCGCACCTGAAGACGTGATTTCGTGGACCAGTCGCACCTTCGGCGCGAACGTCCCTCCGTTTACGATCATTGCCTTCGAAGACTTCTTTGGTCGCAGCAGTTTCAACTACAACGGTCCCGAGGGCCGCGACAGCTACTTCAGCCAGCTTTTTAACACAGAGATCGAGTACATCGTGAACAACGATCTCGCGTTCCGCCTTGCGTACCAAGATATCGAGAGCGGTCGTCTACGTCGGGAGTTCAATGGTTTCCGTCCGGTGGCTGGCCAGCGCATACGCTCGAATTCCTCCGACTTCAACGAGGATACGGATTCCCGAGACACCAAGCTCGAGGCGACTTACCAGTTGGATCTCGGAGCTTTCGGTAAGCAAAGTTTCCTCGCCGGCTTTCAATACAGCGATAGCGATCGGGTCGCCCGTCCCTCCTTCGGCACCGCTGCGATCAACTTCAACCCGCGCACGGACCCGGTTCCGCGTCTCGCCCAGATGTTGCAGGCGCAGTATGGACCCAACTACGTCAGCCCGGGTGCGACTTATGTTCCCCAGCCGCACCGTCGTTCACTCTACGGCGTGCTGCAGTCGAGCTTCCTTGAGGATCGCTTGCGCACGATGGTGGGCGCGCGCGTCACCGAGAACCGGCTCGTGAATCCGATCACCCGCACGACTACGCCGCAGTTCGGCCTGCTTGGCCGGATCACGCCTTGGTTGAGTGCCTACGCCAGCTACAGCCGCACGTTTCTTCCGCAGTCCGTCAACTCTGCTGATCTCGCGGCGATCCGACGGACGCAGGGTGAACCGACCAGTCCTGGTTACGTCCCACCGACCACCATCCCGACGCTGGTCCTCAACAATAATCTCACGGGCGAGGGCGAGGAGGCGGGATTGAAGTTCGACTTTGCCGACGGTGTCGTGACGGGAACGATCAGCTACTTCAAGACCGAGGAGTCGGATCGTCTCGAGGTTGATACGACCAACCAGGTTCTCTACCAGCTCCCAGGTGGCGTTGTTAGGACGCCGGGCGGCTTGACCCGTGCACGTGGCGTCGAGGCCGAGTTCGTCTGGACTCCGCACACGAACTATCAGGCGCTCGTGAGCGGCAGTTACTTTTTCGAAGCCGAGGAAATCACCAATCCTTCGGACGCTCGTGAGATCGGCAGCCACTTGGAAGCCGTTCCTGAATACACCGCGACGTTTTGGAACAAGTACACGTTCGGCGACGGCGTGCTCAAGGGAGCCTACATCGGTGGCGGCATTACCGCGATTGGTGAGATCGGTATCCATCCCAGCTGGACGATTCCGATCCGGTCCGACCCGGTGGAGCTCATCAATCTCATCGTCGGCTATCGCACGAAGATCAACAACGTGCCGGTCGACTTTCGCGTCAATGGCGAGAACCTCGCCGACAAGACTTACCTCAACGGCAGCTTCCAATATGGCGAACCGCGGACCTTCACCGGGACTGTGACGATCGCCTGGTAAGCACGTTTGCTCCGAATCGCCGCCGCGCATCGCTTGTGGGTGCGCGGCCTTGAATGCTCAGGTTGTCCTCAGCTGTTCCGCTTCGATCCGTACGCTCGTTGTTACCCCCAGCCCGCTCTCTCCCAATGAAAACCTTGTTTCGCAGGGTGTCTGTCGCCGCGCTTTGCGCGTTTTTCCCGCTTTTTGCTTTCGCTGTCGACTACGGCAGTATCCCAACCTCCCGCATCCCGGCCAACGGTTGGGTTTTCGAGAATTGGACCAATCCCGGCAGTTGGACCACTATCGATGTCACGGCGAATGGCCTGCCGGCCAATAGCAGTACCACTGATGCGTCCATCAAGGTCGTCGATATCCTCAACGCCAATCCAGGTGGCAACCGGGAACTCTACTTCCCGGCAGGTACCTACTACTTCAAGTCGGATCTAAACATCACGCGAGGGAACATTCAGCTCGTTGGTGACGGCCCAGGTGCAACGATCTTTGTCATCGATGCCGCCGCTAGTCTAAATGCCGAGATTCGCTTTAGCGGCGCCAACAGTGGCTCGGCCGTTGCGGTCTCAGGTTCGCCGGCGGCCGGCGATCAGACAATTACCGTTGCAAGCGCTTCGACCATCGCAGTCGGCGATTTTCTTCAACTCTACTTGGAGGACGGTCGTCGGGAGTTTAGCTTACCGCACTATTCCGAGAGCCAGATTGTGCAAGTCACGGCCAAGTCGGGGAATTCGATCACTCTTGATATGAAGTTAGGCTCAGACTTTCCGGCCGCCAAGACTCCGAAAGTGCAGGAGATTACGATGCGTTCAAATATTCGCGTCGCCGACCTCACGATCCGTCGCACCGTAAAGCCAACCGACCAAGCTGTCAGCAATCTTGAATTCGAGAAATGCTACAATGTTCTCGTTCAAAACATTGAGGGCGACAACTCGCGGCGTGCTCATGTTTCGCTGCGCTACTCGAAGAAAGCGCACGTCGTCTCCAGTTGGTTTCACGATTACTTTGGCCCGGAAGCAGGCGGCGAGGGCTACGGGATCTACATCATGAACTCAACCGGTTGTCGCGCCACCGACAACCGCCTGTGGAACCTTCGTCATCACATCATCCTCGAAGTAGGCGCGAACCACAATATTGTCAGCTACAACTCCGTTGAAGGACAGGATGCCTACAACGAGCTGGCCTTCCATGCGACATACGCCCGCTTCAATTTGATTGAGGGGAACTCCTTCGTCTCCAGCTATGCGGATAATTCTAAGAATAGTTTCCCTGACGCCACTGACGAAACTGGACCTTTGAACATGTGGTTCCGCAACCGCGCCACTCAGAACATTGGCTCGATTAATACTGCGACAGTTAATCTCAGTATCATCGGAAATCTCGCTAGCTCTCTCAGCACATCTGGATCTGGTCATTACCTTGGCGCCAATCGTGTGGCCGGCACGATTCAATGGGGGTCGCTCTCTTCGTCGTCGACGATTCCGACCTCCCTTTACCGGACGGTGAAGCCCGGGTTCCTCGGCACCGGCCCGTGGCCGGTCTATGGTCCGGGAGTGGATTCTACCTGGGGCAGCTCCAACGCGCTGCCCGCTGCCAATCGTCCTTTGCCCGGCGAAATCGTAGTCGACAACGCTGATGCGGGCTTCAGTGCCGCTGGCACATGGACCGCAAGCACCGCTCTCGCTGGCTACTTCGGTGCGAATTACCTCCACGACGGATCAACTGCCGCCGACGCAACGAAAACGGCCACATGGACTTCTCCCATTACTACCACAGGCACCTACTCAGTATACATGCGCTGGACAAGCGCGGCCGATCGTCCCGATGCCGCTCCCGTGGAGGTCAACTACAACGGCGGCGTCGCCAATCTGACAGTGAACCAACAAATCGGTGGGGGCACATGGGTGCTAATCGGCACGTGGAGTTTTACCGGAGGCAGCGGCGATTACGTCAAGATCACCGGCGCCGACGCCGGCTACACCATCGCTGACGCGGTGCGCTTCGTGAAGCAATGATGTCTAGGCTTCCCCCAGTCTCATTTCGACTCGGGAATAAGCGGGGGAGGTATTTCCGCTCGTGGTGGATACCTCCTTTCACGCTGCTGGTTGCGAACGTCATTCTAATTGGGATCGTCACCTCTAGTCGCACTCGGGATCTCGCTCCGCTCGACGGTGAGCGATTGGCGGTCGCGCCTGTGCCGACTCGCGACCTAAAATCAAATGTAGACCTGCGTCCGCTGGTCACTACACCGCATGGGCCAGTTTCCGTGGAGAGCAAGCTGGCCCGTTTTTTGTGCACGGCATCGGGTGAGGAACGCTTTCTTGCCCTCGCGACGGAGCTACAGGCATGGGCGAAATGGGATCCGGCTGGAGCCCACCAGTGGATTCGTCTTCACATTGCAGATGACCACCTTGCCTCCCAGTTGTATGCCAAAGTGATTGAAGTGTGGGTCAGCGACGACGTAGGCGCCGCTGCGAACTCACTTTTGGTGGATGCGGATTCGCCGAAATCCGACGCGCCGCTCGCTGCGATTGCCAGGCATCTACGCATGTCCGCACCGGCGCAAGCCGAACTCTTCGCGAGCTTGATCTCGGACGAAGCCTTGCGTCTCCACGTTTACCGCGAGCTCGCCGTCTTCGCTCGCGCGTCATCCGAAGCTGCACCGTGAGTCCTCCTCATGATTTCTTTTCACCGCTTACTAATGATCCTTCGTTTCCTTCCTCTTATCGGACTTGTTGTTCTCTGCGCTGCTCCCCTGATGAAAGCTCACGAGCGTTTCATCACTCGGAAAGGTGCCGCCCTTTTTGATGGCACAACTCCTTTCCGTTTCGTCAGCGTCAACCTGCCTGAGGCAACGTCGGTGCGCACGGATTGGGACCTCAAGCAAGGCCGGCGCTTTCGCCTGCCTGAGCTGGTCGAACTCGACTGGATGGCTGAGTCCTCCGCCCAGGCGAACTTCAAGGTGATCCGTACCTGGATGTTTCCTGACACCCGGACTGACGGCTGGCCCGCCGATCTCTCCTACTTTACGGGCAATCCCGATGGAGTCACTGTCACGCTCAACGAGGAGGCTTTTCGTCGTTTCGACTACTTGATCAAACGGTGTGCTGAAGTTGGCGTCCGGTTGCAGGTCCCGTTTGTGTACCTCTACTACGGTCGCGTTCCCCTGTGGCAGACGCCGGAGGGTCTCCCGCACCCGCAGTTCCTCGACCTTGTCGCCCAGGTGGTTGGTCGAACGAATACCTACACGGGTATACGCTATGCCGATGACCCGACGATCTACGCGTGGGAAAGTGCCAACGAACCTAAGCCTCCGTCGTCCTGGGTCGCGGCGTTAGCGGCTCACGTGAAGCGTCTAGCTCCGAGGCAGCTCTTTGTCGACGGCCGGTGGGGGACGGAGGACGTTTACGACAGCTACTGCCTGCCTGATTCTCCGCTTCTGCGTGATCCCAACATCGACATCGTTTCGGTGCACACGTACGGCGGTCCGCTCAAACGCGAAGGCTGGGATTGGGATCGGACGCTCGGCGAGACCGCACGGATTCTTGCGACGGGCGACAAGGCCCTGGACCTTGGCGAGATTGGACCCGAGGTCGGCGGTGCAGAACTGGCTCACCTTCTCGACCTCACGATCAAGCACAACCTCGTCAGCGCGATGTACTGGTCGAGCAAGGGAGCGAGTGCCAAGGGTGGCTATGTGCACTGGAGTGGGCGTGCCTATGACGACATTGCTTGGCCTGGCTTCGTCGATCCCGCCCTGCCCGGAGTCTCCGGCGAGAAGGAGGACCGCATCGACTTGCTTGTTGACGCCGCTTATAGGATCGAAGGGCGAGTTCGGCCCTCAATCCTGCCCGCACCTTCGCGTGCAACGATGCTTTCAGTTCGCGACCCTGGCCACATTGCGTGGGTGCCTGGAGCGGGAGAGCAGACGGCCGATATTGAGCGTGCTGTCGCTGCGACCGGAGAGTTCACCGTAATCGCACGAGATTTTCCGACGCACCGGGTCTCCACTTACGCCGCATTCCACGACACCGACGCCGTGCCCGGCCAGACGTACCTCTATCGGGTGCGATCGAAAAATTCTGGCGGGTTCGCCTCCGAGCCTTCTGCCGCCTCCAATCCCGTCCTTGCTCAGCATCGCTGGTTGATCGATGATTTTTGGGACGTGAGCCGAATGTCTGCCCACTCGCCGGGTGTGCGGATCGAGGCTCACTACCGCTTGTTTGGCTTTCACGACGATTTGGCGGTTGTCCGTACGACCGAGGCAGAAGCGCAGATTGGCTACGCGCTCGCCGGAACGGCCAATCGCATTACGCTGATTTCCAACAACGATACGTCCTCGATATCCTTCTGGGCATCTCGTGATGGTCAGGAATTTGTTCGCGTGCCGGCCGGCCGAAAACTCTTTCTGCCGCTGCACCAAGTCTATGCGAAGCACCCACGCGTGCTCTACGAGTCGGACGACTTGACTCGATTGGATTATCGTTTCGTCCAAGTCCGCTTTGGACTGAACGATGTCCTTACTCGCATTGAGATTGCCCATGGAGGTACGTCCGCTCCTGAATCGCTTTACGGGCCAGTTGTTACGCTTGCGCCGTGAGTGCTCTGGAGAGTTCGCGTGTCCATTTACCTACGATTCGATTAATGAATGCGCCGAGGTTGACCCTGCTGATGAGCATTGCCTTGGCCTCTCTCGCTTCGGCCCAAAGTGCGTGGATTCCCTTGACGTGGGTGGAGATTGGCGAACCGGGAAATGCCCCTGACACGCAGACAGGCTGGGGTGCCGTGGATCGAAGCTTCTACCTCGGACGTACGGAGGTGACGAATGCGCAGTACGCCCAGTTTCTCAATGCGGTGGCCAGACATTCCGACCCGGCGCATCTCTGGCATCCCAATCTCGCTGAAGGTCCAATCGGCGGAATCGTCCGTCGAGAAACGGCCGCTGGCTTTAGCTACGAAGTTCGCGCGGGCTTTGACAACCTGCCTGTCGTCCACGTTTCTTGGTTCGCGGCCGCCCGATTCTGCAACTGGCTTCACCACGGGCAGCCTGATGCAGGGACGACCGATGGATTTCGGGCGACTGAGGGGGACGCGACCAAGGGTGCGTATGATACGCGGGCATTTCCTCCAACGGGATCCTGGCCTGAGGATGCCGGACGTCTGCCTGCCACCCGCAATCCAAGCGCGCGCTACTGGATTCCCTCGCTTGATGAATGGATCAAGGCCGGTTTTTATCAGCCCGGTGTTGGTGGGCGCTACTGGCGCTATGCCACGCGGTCCGATGATGTCCCGCGCGCTGAGCCTCCACCCGGAGGCAATAACTCCGCGAATTACTACACCCGAGGCTGGGCCGTGGGCTATCCACATGTGACGCCGGTCGGGGCCTATTTCCATTCGGCTAGTCCATTCGGTACGTTGGATCAGGCCGGGAATGTCATGGAGTGGCTGGAGGACCGGCTGGCAGCTGAACCGATGAAACGTCGTTTCGCAGGTGGCGCCGCGGCGCGCTTTGCCACCATGCTGCCACGCGAATATGCTGATTGGGAGGATGCCGATCACCGGTTGATGGTCGTTGGGTTCCGTGTTGCGCGCGCCGAATCGGTTAGGGACACCCTGCGCCCGATCAGTGTCATAGTGACGAGTTCCAAGCCGGAAGTGCCCGAAGAGGCCGATGAGATCGTACGCAGCGGGCTCGAATTCGTTGTGGTAGGCAACCCGGGTAATCCCGCTGATCCGGTGTTTGGTCGCGGTGCGGTTGACGAGGTGTTTGAGATTGGAAAATACGAACTGACCAACCGTGACTACGCCCTCTTTCTCAACGCAGTAGCCCGCTCGAGTGATCCGTTTGCTCTCTATGAACGTAGCATGGGCGATGGATTTCTTGGCGGCATCGAACGGGTAGTCGAAGGCTCTGGCTACACGTATCGGGCGCGCGAAGGCTGGAGCAACCGGCCGGTGACCTACCTCAACTGGTACCGGCTCGCGCGCTACGCCAACTGGCTTCATTATGGCAGGCCGACGACGGGTGCGTCGGATTTGGGCACGACGGAAGGCGATGCTGAGCGCGGGGCTTACGACACGCGTGGATTTCCGACACCGGATGACGACCGGGTGCTGCGTCAGAACTTGCCTGTGAGACGCAATCCCGGAGCGCTATACTGGATTCCGAGCGAGGACGAATGGTATAAGGCGGCTCATCACGATCCTTCGCGTTTAGGTTCGCGCCCGTATTGGGACTATCCGGTAAGGACCGATGCCGCACCGAATAACCTGCGTCCTCCTGGTGATTCGAAGTCGGTAAACTATGTGGCTGACCGCTTCTGTGTTGGCATGCCATTTGTTGTCACCCCAGTCGGCGCGTTTTCTCAGGCAGCATCAGCGTACGGTACCTACGATCAGGGCGGCAATGTGTGGGAATGGACTGAGTCCTGGCGCGTTCCGCCATCGCCTACGGCTTGGCGCGCCAACGAGGACACTCGCGTGCTGCGCGGCGGTTCAGCCACTTACTCCTTCATCGGTGTCAACGCGGCCAACGCCGATCCCGGACACCCCAACCATGCCCTCGCAGTGTACGGTGGACGCATTGCCCGACGACCGGCTCAACCATGAGTCGCCCTCCAGCCCGAGATGAAAATAGGCGATTGGTCGTTTCTGCATCGTACCTTAAGTCTGAACGGCTTCCTCCAAGGCAAGCAGCCCGGTGAGGCGCCGTCACTCGTAGCGATCGTCCTTTTGAACCTAATCTACTCGTAAAACGCAGCGCCCTTTTAGGGGAGCTTTGCCTAGCAGCGGCCTCGCTTAATGCAAAACCATTGATGGCTGATCGATCTGAATCGCTGAAAGCACGGGCGAATCTGAGCGACCTGCACCTTCGTTTGTCCAACAAGCTGTACTTGGAGGAACTCGTGACTGATTCATGGATAATGACGCGTGACGAGGTTGACCTGCGTTGAATGGACCGACCTTCCATCAAAAATGGCGATCATCGGCCTTCATCACGTCGCGATAATTTGTTCGGACTACCCTCGATCGAAGTGGTTCTATACTGAGGTATTGGGCTGTTCTGTGATCGCCGAGACTCATCGCGCAGAGCGAGAATCCTACAAGCTTGATCTGTCGATTCCTGGAGGGGGCCAGATCGAGTTGTTCTCTTTCCCCAATCCACCTCTGCGGCGCTCTTACCCAGAGGCTCGCGGGCTTCGCCATCTTGCGTTTCTCGTCACTGACCTAGCCGGTACGATCAGCGGCATCGTGGAGCACGGTGTTGTGGTTGAGCCCGTGCGGACTGACGAACTCACTGGCCGCCGCTTCACTTTCTTCGCTGACCCAGACGGACTGCCGATTGAACTTTACGAGATCTAGTTCCGGTTCGTTCGGGATACGTGCAGCGCGGGAGCACTCCGTCTAGAACGATGATCTTACTTCGCTAGTCGAATTTCTGCTCTACCTGTATGATCCGGGAACCCTTGGTATTCTCTCCAATTTATCGCACTCGCGTCTGGGGTGGCCGTCGCCTGGCGGATTCTCTGGGGCGAGCGTTGCCTTCAGCCGAGCCGATTGGAGAAAGCTGGGAGATTGTCGATCGTCCCGAGGCTCAGTCCCGCGTGGCGTTTGGTGAGCATCAGGGTAAGACGCTCCGTGAACTCATCGAGAAGGAGAACGTTATGGGCCCTAAATGGCCCAGAGACCGGCGTTTTCCTCTTTTGGTGAAGTGGCTGGATTGCGAGGAGCGTTTGAGTCTGCAGGTTCACCCGCCGGCCTCCGTAGCCCCGCTCCTGGGCGGTGAACCCAAGACGGAGAACTGGTACGTCGCCGAGGTCTCGCCCGCAGCCGGATTGTTGGTCGGATTTCGCCCTGGGGTGGACCGGGATGCGTTTGCTGCCGCTTTACGGGCGAAGCGGGTCGAGACATGCGTCAACCGGTTGGCGGTGAAGCCAGAAGATTCGCTCCTTGTGCGGAGTGGACAGGTCCACGCGATCGACGCCGGATGCCTTATCCTGGAAATCCAGCAAAACTCAGATACGACCTACCGGGTCGACGATTGGGGCCGTCTTGGTTTGGATGGTAAACCGCGCGAACTGCATATCGCCGAGTCGCTCGCTTCGATGTCTTGGAACAGCGACCCAATCAGTCTTGTAGAAACGGCAGAGGTAATCGGACCTATCGCTGAATGTCCTGAATTCAGAATCCTTCGCCATGTTGTTGAACCTGGAGGGCGGTTGGACTTGGAAGCCGGTTCGGATGCCCGTATCGTCAGCGTCGTTCGAGGCGCGCTGAGCTACGGAAACCGAGTAGCTGCGCGAGGGGATAATCTCGTGGTAGGAATCGACGTTAACGTTTCGTTCTCCACCAGCGGCGGCGCAGTCGTACTCATCACGGAGAATTTTGCGCTCAGCCGCTGAATCATTGATGGATTCAATCCCGGCAATTCCCCTCCAATCCCGCTCGTCACCCGAGACTTAGCGAAAAGGTTCCTCACTATCCGTTATGGAACCTTTCCGGCCTTTACAGGCCTGGAGCCGCGAGTACCCGGACGGCGTTGCTGGAGAACTAACCTTTTGATTTCCTTCGCTGATGAGCCTCTTCCCGGGTTTCTTTGCGAATTGAGAACGCGCTGGTCTTGTGGTCGTGAACCGCAACCAGTCCGGTACCATCGAGCATCCGTTCAAGTGCTTCCCGGGGAGGAAAATCGCCTTGCACCGGGTTGGTGAGCACGCCCTTGGCCAGACGCGATGCGAACAAGACCTCGCATCCAGCCTGCGCCGAAAAGCGCTTGAGCGATAGTTCGGCGGATTCGGCCGGGAGCGCGAATGTCCTCCGCATCGGCTCCGCCGCGTTAATCGTATAGATCAACACGGCCGAAAAGAGCGCGGCTAGTGGGAGGAAGGTCCGCCCCAATGGGCGGTGACCACGGTTGCTCATACAGCCTACCACGAACCAGACCATTGGTTTAGATACTCGCCCACGCAGATTTCAAGGATCCAGCCGGTTGAGCTCCTTTCGTGCGCTCGCCTGACTTGTCCGCGAAATGGGACGATCGTCGTAGGGATTTCTCTGGAAAATGATGTCTGCGATAGGGGTTTTGCTGCGGTCGCTCGTGTTAGTTGAGGGCAACTCGGCCGTTGGTGCTTCCGCTTGCGCGCCGAAGCAGGTCGAGGTCTAGCGTTCACTTTCCCTTCTTTTGATCTCCATGCTTCCTCTATCCCGTCGTCAGCTTATTCGCCAAGGCGTCCAAACTCTTTTTGGGGGATCTCTTCTCGGGTTGGGCGGCCAAGTTCTTCCGGCGCAGACGCTCACTCCCGGCCCGTCGCCTGCGGCCGGACCTACCGGGACGCCGACAACGCCATTGCTGCCGCTCAACCGTTTTCCGCGCTCGGTGCATGAGTTCTATGTCGAGCGGGTGCGCGCGATCGAGCGGGAGGCCAATGCCCGGCGGGCTGCGCTCCGGACCCGCGAGGATGCGGTGCGCTATGTGGCCGAGGTGCGGGAAAAGATCCGCCAGTGCCTCGGTCCGTTCCCGGAGAAGACGCCGCTCAACGCACGCGTCACGGCCGTCCACGCCCGGGACGGCTACCGGATCGAGAACGTCATCTTCGAGAGTCGGCCCAATTTCCCGATCACCGCCAACCTTTACGTCCCGACCGGCCGGTCCGGGCTGCTGCCGGGCGTCGTGGCCACCTGCGGTCATTCCAACAACGGCAAGGCCGCGCCGCCCTACCAGTCCTTTGCCCAAGGACTCGCGCGACAGGGGTACGTCACGCTAATCTTCGATCCGATAGGGCAGGGGGAGCGTTTGCAGCATGTCAACGAGCAGAGTGCCCCGCGGTTTGGCATCGGCACCGGCGAGCACACTTACGTCGGCAACCGTCTGACACTGGTCGATGAAAACCTCCCTGCCTGGTTTGTGTGGGACGGCATACGGGCGCTCGACTACTTACTTTCCCGACCGGAGGTCGATCCCCGTCACCTCGGGGTCACGGGCAACTCGGGCGGCGGCACCCTGACGACCTGGCTGTGCGGCGCTGAGCCGCGTTTCACGATGGCGGCGCCGAGCTGTTTCGTGACCACTTTGCGCCGGAATATCGAGAACGAGGAATCGCAGGACCCGGAGCAGTATCCGTGGCGCATGCTGGCGCTCGGACTCGACCACTCCGATTTCATAGCGGCCATGGCGCCCCGTCCCGTGCGCATCCTCGGACAGGAAAGGGACTACTTTGACGCGCGTGGCTTCGAAGAGGCCGCTGCCCGTCTAGAACATCTCTACCGTCTCCTTGGCGCGGAGGAGAACTTCAGCGCCTTCCTCGGGCCCGATCCACACGGCTACTCCAAGCCGAACCGGGAAGCGATGTACGGTTGGTTTAACCGGCAGTCCGGCATCGCTAACGGCCAGCAGGAGCCGGTCCTGATCCTCGAACGCGAGGCCGTCCTTCAGTGCACCGCCAGCGGGCAGGTGGCGGAACTGCGTCCAGCCACGGCATTCGACTTTGCTAAAGCCAAGTCCCGACAGTTGACCGATCGACGAGGCCGTCCGGCCGGCGATGCGCTGCGTGCGGCGATCACGGACGCGCTCGAGCTTCCCACCCGCTCAGGCATTCCTGATTATCGCATCATGCGTGCGCTCCCTGGGCGCGAGTATCCCCAGCGGGGTGCACATTACGTTGTGGAAACGGAGACGGGAATCCCTGTGACGGTCATCCGTCTGAGTGAGACGCCCTTGCAATCGCGTGTACCGCGCGGACCCAGCCGGGCCCTGCTCTACGTCGCGCACCGCTCGGCGGACGCCGAGTTGCGGAACGATGCCTGGCTGCGCGAGCTGATTACCCAGCAGACGAAGGAGACGGCGATTTTTGCCTGCGATCTGCGCGGCGTCGGCGACTCGAAGCCCGTGCTCAGCACGCCGGAAGAAGCGAGCAAGGGAGGCACGGACTATTTTCATGCCGGCATCGGACTCCTGCTGGACCGGCCGATGGCCGGTCAGCGCACGTTCGATCTGCTTCGTATCGTAGACTGGCTGCAGGAGCACGGGCATCGCGAGATCCACTTCGTAGCGAGGGGCGAAGGCACGATTCCTGGGACGTTTGCCGCCGTGCTGCATGAAGGCGTTACGCAGGTCACGTTCCGCCACGCCCTCCGGAGTTACACCGAGGTGGCGGAGACCGAGACCTATCGCTGGCCGCTGTCGGCGCTCGTACCGGCGGTGTTGGCTCATTTCGATTTGCCGGACTGTTATCGCGAACTTGAGCGCAAGGGCTTGAAACTCATCGAACCGGCGGGAGCGATACCTCCGCGTGCGTGACCACGTCAAAGTCCCCCAGAACGAACACGTCCCGCGAGTCATCGTCCTAAAATGCGCCACCTTTTCATTATCGCACTGACTACGTTGTGTGGCGGGTCTCTCGGGTTTGCTCAGCGATTGATGCCGTCATCGCGCCCGCCGAATATCATCGTTTTCGTGGCTGATGACGCCGGCTGGAGTGAATCCGGTGCCTATGGGAATGAAGCTATAACGACTCCTCGCATCGACCAACTCGCTGCGTCGGGTTTGCGCGTAGCTCACGCGTTTCTCACGACGCCCCAGTGCAGTCCTTCTCGTATCAGCATGCTTTCCGGGCGGTACCCGCATGCCACCGGAGCGGAGGATCTCCACATGCCGTTGCCATCCGAGGTTCCGCTGCTTCCCCAGTTGCTGCAAAGGATCGGGTATTTCACCGGCCACATGCAGAAAACTCACTATGGGCCGCGAGGTGACGAGCAGTTTCAATGGTATAATCGCGAAACGGCCTCCGCGTTTCCGACCTTTCTTAATGCGGTGGAGGGCCGTCCGTTTTTCCTTTGGGTCGGTTTCAACGACCCTCACCGACCTTACGCCCGAAAACCCAGCGGACCGGAGCACGATCCCTCTGCGGTTCGCGTGCCGCCCTATCTCGCCGATACGCCTGAGACCCGCGGCGATCTTGCGGACTACTACGATGAGATTGCGCGGATGGACCATAATATCGGTTTGATGCTCGACGAATTGGACCGACGGAAGCTACGTGAGAATACCCTTGTCCTCTATCTGTCGGACAATGGCCCACCGTTTCCTCGCGAGAAAGGCACGCTCTACGATGGTGGCATCCGCACGCCTTTGATCATTTCCCTTCCCGGAGTGATCCCTGCAGGATCGGCTTACGCTCGCGGGCTAGTCAGTCTCATTGATCTTGCTCCCACCTTGCTCGAGTTCGCGGGCAGCTCCGCACCGTCTGGCATGCAGGGCCGGAGCATCCGAAATCTCCTGCTTGCTCCGGCGGATCAACCCGGTCGGGAACACGTCTTCAGTGAGAGAAACTGGCATAACACCGACGAGCATATGCGCAGCGTTCGCACGCGGCGCTTCAAGCTGATCCGCACGGACGCGAATTTTTCGCTGCCGATGGGTGTAGCCGCGGACATCGGGGCTGGGCCGGCGTTTCTTTCGTTACGCGCGCTCGCGGTGAAGGGAGAACTGGGTCCATCCCAGCGGCAGATCTTCGTCGCACCGCGTCCGCGGATTGAGCTGTACGATGTGCAGACGGACCCTTGGGAGCTCACCAATTTGGCCGATAAACCCGAATACGCGGCTGAAACGCGCAGGTTGGCGGCGCTGCTTCAACAATGGATGGATGAGACCGGCGATTTTCCTGCCTGGGTCCGAACCCGTCCGGACGACACCGACCGAGTCACCGGCGTCAAGTTCACGACCCGTTACCCGCCGATGCTGAACGCAGAAGTTCCACCGTCGTCCGCCGATTCCACCGGGGTCGAACCCTAAGGCGTCGCTCAATCGATGTCGGCCGCGAAGGCGAGCGGCTGGCCGCCCACGACGACATTGTCTGCGCGAAGGTTGCGGACATTCCGGACCACTGCAGATTTCTCGGCGCGCTCGACGGTCAGGTTTCGCATCGTGAAGTCCTGCACCTTCGCAGCCGGCACCCCGACGACCGAGATTGGTACGTCGGCGGACTGGCAGCGGATATCCTCGAAAGTGAACCCGCGGAAGGTAGGTGGAAAGTTTCCGCCGCGATACCCGTGATAGCCCGTGGTCACCTGCAGCAGGATATCCGCTTTCTCGACCGTGATGTTCTGTAGCGACACGCCCTCGACCAAGCCGCCGCGATCAAGGTTCGATTTGAAATTGATCGCGCTCTTCACGTAGCCCATTCGAAGGTCCTCGACGAACACGTTGGCAATGCCGCCCGACATTTCGCTGCCCAAGGCCAACCCCGAGCCGGCGGAGGGCGCGTTCAGTTCGCAGCGGCGGATCACGACATTTTCGGTCGGCCGGCCGATGCGCCATGCATCCTGATCGCGTCCTGACTTGATAGCGATGCAGTCGTCGCCCGTGCGGAACACGCAATCCTCGACCAGCACATCCGTGCAGGATTCCGGATCGAAGCCGTCGCTGTTGAGATGCGGGCTGTCGACCTGCACCCGTCGGAGCGTGACGTTGGTGCAGGCGACGGCGTGGATGACCCAGAAAGGCGAGTCGATCAGACGCGGGCCGTCCATCAGGACGTTGGTGCAGCCGAAGAACTGCACCAGCGGCGGCCGGAGCCAGTGGCCCGCGCCGAACACGCGCTCCGCGACTGGCACGCTTTCGGCGCCCATCTTGCGCAGCGCCAATTGGTCCTCCGCCTGGCGCGGCCGCCACTTCACGAACGTGTCGTGGGCATTCCCGTCGATCGTGCCTGCGCCCGTGATGGCGACATTGTGGGCCTGGTAGGCGTAGATGAAGGGCGAGTAGTTGAAGAATTCCGTTCCTTCCCAGCGGGACAGCACGACCGGGAGGTAGCGGCTGGGATCATCCGTGACGAACCGCAGGTGGGCGCCATCCTCGAGGTGGAGGTGCACCCGGCTCAGCAGATGCAGCGGCCCGACGAGATCCCATACGCCGCGCGGGACGACGACGCGGCCGCCACCGGTGGCGTTGCAATGGCGGATGGCGAGTTGAACCGCGGGCCGCGCATCGACGCCGCCGTTGGGTCGTGCGCCGAAGTCCGTCACCGCGATGTCGCGCGGCGCGAAGACAGGCGGGCGAATCCGGGCGACGATGGCGTCCAGCGACGGGCGGGCGACATTTTCGGGCGACGTCGCCGAGCCGGTCATAGCGGCGCGGAGCGAAGTGGTGGCGGCGATGGCGCCGGACAGGTGAAAAAAGCGACGGCGATTGATGAGGGGTGTCATGGTCGAAAGGATGGGGCGGGGAATCCCCCCGGGTGAGGAAACCCGGCTGGGGCCATCTAGGAGACGGTTGGCGGCCGGAGATACGCTAAGCCCTGCGGGCCGCCGGGGGTTAGAATCGGGTGTTTTCCCTGCAGAGATGCGGCCTGCCGCGGCCCGGCCGGGTGCACTCAGGACGATTCGGAGCCTGCGCCGAGCTCCGCGGCCAGCAGCCGCTTGCGGTACTCGCGCGGAGAGGTGCGGTGCGCCGCGCGAAAGGCGCGATTGAACGAGGAGAGTGTGCTGAAGCCGCAGGTGTAGGCGATGTCGGTGATCGGGTGGTCCTTGTCCGCGAGGAGTGCGGCGGCGGCCTGGACCCGGCTGCTGAGCAGGTGCTGTTGCGGCGAATGCCCGATCAGGCGGGTGAACTGGAGCTGGAAGTTACGGACGCTCATTCCGCAGCGCTCCGCAAGGTCAGGGATCACGAGCGGCTCGTCAAAACAGTCCGCGATGCGGCTCAACGCAGGCGCGATCCGGGCGAGCGACTGCGCATTCAGGTCGGTCTTCGCCGTCCGCGGAAGCTTGGGGAAAACGCGGTGCAGCTCGTTCACGATTAGGAGCAGTAGGGCGCGGAGGTTGGCGGCGGAGAAATCGTCCTTCTGGCGAGCCTCGATCATCAGTTGCTTGACGAGACCTGCGATGCGGGGAAACCGATCGGGACGCAGCACGTTGGTGAACCGCGGGCCGCTGAATCGGGCCGACTCCCACCGGATCGAGGGCGCCGCGTGCGGCACGAGGAGGCGCATGGGATCGAAAAAGAACCATGCCCACCGGCTCTTGGTTCCCGGGCTGCTCCGGCAGCGGTGAAACTCGCGGTCGGTCAGGACGGTGATGTCGCCCTCGTTGAAGGGGATGATCTTCGAACCGACATAAAACGTGCCCGATCCCGACAGGCAGTAGCCGAACTCGAAGGCGTCATGCATGTGCAGGACCGTGATGGGCGCGTCGTCGCGCTCGCCGTCCAGCACGATGTCCAAGGGAAAATCCGGATTCAGTTCGAGCGGGGCGAATCGAACCGTGGTCCCAGGTGGATGCGGATTTCGCATAATTTTTTTCGTAGAGTGCATAGAAATATGCGTCAAGCGCAAGGTAAGCTACGGCAAGACTGAGCCGTGTCGCCTACCGTCAGTCCGCCCACCCCATGCGTTACCCTCAGCTCCGGCTTATGTCCGGCACCCTTCACCGGACTCCCACGCATACGCGGATGCCTTTCCGTTTTGGCATCGCGGTGATGACCGAGGCGCCGCATGTCGTGTTGCACGCGACGTTCGACATCGACGGTCTGCCTTTCACCGGCGTGGCGGCGGAGGGGCTGCTGCCGAAGTGGTTCGACAAGACGCCGGACAAGGCTCCGGAGGAGGAGCTCAAGGAACTGCTTCTGGTGATCCGGCAGGCGATGGCCTTTGCCCGCGTGATCGCGCCGGACAGCGTCTTCGGCTTCTGGAGGCAGCTCTACGAAATGCAGATGGCCTGGGCTGTCTCCCGTTGCCTGCCTCCTTTGCTGGCGAACTTCGGGGTCTCGATGGTCGAGCGGGTCATGTTCGACGCGCTGGCGCGGGCGAAGCAGGTCAACCTGGCCACGCTCCTCGGCGAAAACCTCGCGGGGATCGATCTCGGTGTCATTCACCCGAAGCTCAACCGGAGCGAACCCGGAAAATTCCTCCCGCCGAAGCCGCTGGCGAAGGTCATGGCACGGCACACCGTCGGCCTCTCCGATCCGCTGACCGCGGCCGATGTGGCGCCGGGCGAAGCGCTGAACGACGGCCTGCCCCAAACGCTGGAGGCGTGCATCCGCTTCTACGGCCTGCGGCACTTCAAGATCAAGGTGCGCGGCGATCCGGAGGTCGATCTGGCGCGGCTGCGCGCGATCGCTGCCGTGATCACGCGGAACTGCGGTGCCGACTACGCCTTCACGCTCGATGGAAACGAGCAGTACAAGGAACTCGCGCAGTTCACCGAATTCTGGGACCGGATCCAAGCGGATGCCGCGCTAGCGGCATTTTTCCGGCCGCTGCTGTTCATCGAGCAACCGCTCCACCGCTCGGTGGCGCTCGATCCGGCGGTCGCGCGGATTGCCGACTGGCGGAACGGTCCGCCGATGATCATCGACGAATCCGACGCCGAGGTCGGGGACCTAGCCCGCGCGCTCGACCTGGGCTATGCCGGGACGAGCCACAAGAACTGCAAGGGCATCATCAAGGGCGTGGCCCACCGCTGCCTCCTGACCTATCGCAACGCCCAGTGGGGCGGAGGACACTACCAGATGAGCGGCGAGGACCTGGTCAACATCGGTCCGGTCGCGCTGCTGCAGGACCTCGCGATGCAGGCCGCGCTCGGCAACGCCACGGTGGAGCGCAACGGCCACCATTACTTCCGCGGACTCGGCGCCTTCCCGCCGGCGATCAGCGAGCTGATGTTCGAGCACCACGGCGACCTGTACACGGCGTTTCCCGCCGCGCCCGGACAGGGCGACATCGCCCGGTTGGACGTCGTTGGCGGCGAACTGACCCTCGCCTCAGTCAACGCCGCTCCGTTTGGCGTCGCGGTCAGCCTGCCCATGGCCGGCTTCGAAGCCGTGCCGTTGTAGCGTAGCGATTCCGGTTTCTACACCTGCAGATTACCCCATGAAAACCCACCCTAACTCCAACTCCCCTCTCCATTGCGGTCTGGCGCTCTGTGCAGGCCTGATCGCAGTGTCCACCGCCAGCGCCCAGGTAAATTCGCCGACGCCGCCAGCAGAATCGGATGTTGTCAAGTTACTGACGTACACCGTCTCGGCCGACACCGAGGAAGGCTATTACTCATCGAGCGTGCTCTCGGGCACGCGGTCGCAAACGGCGCTGCGCGATCTGCCCATGACCGTCAATGTGGTGACGAGCGAGCTCATCGCCGACCTCGGCGCGATCAAGTTGGAGGAGTCGCTCCAGTATACGCCCGGTGTGCGCAAGGGCAGCGACTTCGAAGGCAACCTGACCTTGCGCGGCTTCCGCGAGACCACGCCGCGTTTCAATGGATTCCCCACGCTCAACACATCGCGCTGGGATTCCGCAGTCATTGATCGAGTGGAGGTGCTCAAGGGACCTTCGGCTGCGATCTACGGCTCCACGGCTGCAGCCGGAGGCTTCGTCAATATCATCAGCAAGAAGCCGCTCTTTCAGAACCGTCGCAGCCTCACGCTCAGCGCGGGCTCGATGGAGCGCTATCGTGCTTCGCTGGACCTCACCGGACCGATTGCGTTTGGCGGTGAGCCGGCAAAATTTGCATACCGGGTTGTCGGCGTCGTTCAGGAAGGGTCGAACAACGGCTGGCGTGATTTCGCCGACGGCGAACGACGGGTGATCAGCCCCAGCTTGACGTGGCGGCCATGGAGTCGGACCGAGGTCACACTTGAACTCTATCGTGACCGCTATGATCGCGTGATGGACGTCGCGACGCAGCCGCTCAAGGGCAGCGATCAATCGCGACTCTTCTTCGATCAGTTGTCGCCGGAGTTCAACATCAACGGCCCGGATTCGTTCGACAACTTCTTTATGGATGCGGCATTTCTCTACATCACCCACGAGATAAACCCGCAGTGGGCGATCCGGACCATCAGCGCCTACTTCAATTCCGGCCAGGACTTTCTTCGTCGCCAGGGTTTCACCGAAGTGGCCAACAATCCAGGCGTGCTGGCGACGTTCGGTCTCAATCGGCATCTCGGCTTTGACCGCATGTGGCACCGGGCTGACCTGCAGTGGAAGCAGTCGACGAAGGTGGGCAGGTTCGGCGCGATTCTCGGTCTGCAGCACTATGACGATTCGACGCGGCAGACCAATGTTCAGGACACGACCGAGCCGCGGTTTCCGCTTTTTGCGTACACCGCGCAGAATTTTGCGTACAAGCCGTTGTCTGCCTACACGACGACGCAGGGGCTCGACAACGACACGCGCGGCTGGCTGATGAACGGACTTCTGAGTTACTCGGTGGCGGACGAGAAACTGACCTTCTTCGGCAACTACGCGCGCCGGCTCGAAGGGGAGAGTCGATCGGTCAACTACTTCGCTGGCCAGTCCGAGGCCACCGTGGCGTGGGAGAGCGTTGAGGACCCCGACGACTACCAGCTCGGCGCAACCTTCAAGCTCACGTCCTGGCTGAATGTCTATGGCATGTTTGGCCGCGATATCCGGCTCAACTCGGTCGATAACGCAGGGGTACGGCTGCCTAACATCACCGCCGACATGGTCGAAGGCGGGCTCAAGTTCAATTTCGGCAGCCGGGTCAACGGAGCCCTGGCCGTGTTCGACATTGAACATGCCAACCTTGCCCGACGCGATTTTTCACAGCCCAGCCAGCCCATCACCGCGTCGGGCACTGAGCGTACCCGCGGCGCAGAACTTGAACTGTACCTGCGCCCGATCGAGAACCTTGATGTGATCTTTGCCTATGCGTATTTCGATGCAAAAATCACGGCGAATCCTGAGCGACCCGATCTGGTTGGCACCCCGTTGAACGATTCGCCAGAAAACTCTGCGAGTGTGTGGGGGCGCTATCGCTTCACGCGCGGCTTTGCCAAGGGTTTCTCCGCCGGGCTTGGCCTGGTTTACCAGGACGAGTCGCACCCGTTCGGTTCGCAGACCGCTCAGCGCCGTGCCTACGCGGTGGCCCCCAAGTCGGCTATCCTAAATGCGATGTTGCGCCATGTGCGTCCGCTCGAGCAGGGCCGCGAAATCTCCACCCAGCTCAGCCTGAACAACCTGACGGACGAAAAGTATCTTTCGGGCACCGATTATGGCGCACCGTTCACGGCTGATCTGACGGTGAGCTATCGCTTCTGAACCTCCGCCATGAATCCCGACACGTCCGCTTCTTCGATCACGCGCCGTCATTTCCTCGGCGCAGCCGGACTGGCCGCCGGTCTCGCAGCGTCCGGCCGTCTGCGTGGCGCCTCCGCCGCGGCGGCCGGATCCACGGCGCCAATCGCACGGGTGGGGCCCCGGGAGATCCTCGGTTTCGGCAAGCCCTTCATCCATCTCAACCTCGAGGAGGCGGCGGATCTCGTTGCCGAGGTTGGCTGGGATGGCATCGACTGCCCGGTGCGGGCCACTCTGGCGGCGATCAAGCCCGAGCGGGTGGAAGAGGACCTGCCACCGATGGTCGAGGCGCTGAAACGCCGGGGGAAGACGGTGCCGATCGTCACGACAGACATCGTGCGGCTCGACGCGCGGGCGGAGAAGGTCCTGCGCACGCTCGCCGCGCTGGGCATCAAGTCCTACCGCTTCGGATTCGTGCGCTACCCCAAGGACCGCCCGGCGCCGCAGCGCCTGCAGGAGTTCTCGGCCGCGCTCCGCGACCTGAGTGCGATCAATCGCGAACTGGGTCTGCGCGGCGGCTATCAGAACCACTCCGGCACCGATTACCTCGGCGCGACGATCTGGGAACTCTGGCTCGCGATGAAGGACCTCGAGCCCGGCACGGTTGGCCTGTGCTACGACATCGGCCAGGCGATGGTCGAGGGCGGGCTCTCCTGGCCCACCCAGATGACGTTGCTCCAGTCGCAGTGGCTCGCGATCCAGATCAAGGACTTCGTCTGGGAGAACGCCACCCCGCGCGGCTGGGACGTCCGCTGGTGTCCGCTGGGACAGGGGCGCGTCACGCCGGCGGTGCTCGACACGATCGCCTACCGAACGTTCGCCGGCCCGCTCATCCAGCACCACGAGCACATCCCGCCCAGGATGCCGCGAGCCGAGCTGGTTGCCTCCCTGAAGCGGGAGTTCGAAACGCTGCGGAGCTGGCTCGCTTGAACCAGACGACTGCCCCCTCTCGCTTTCCCATGGCCTCCTTTGTCCCCCTTCCGCCTGCCGTGCGGGCCTTGATTCGTCAGGGCACCGTGATCCCTGCCACCCCGCTCGCGCTGAACGCCCAGCGGCGGTTCGACGAGCGCCGCCAGCGTGCGCTGATGCGCTACTACATCGACGCCGGGGTTGGCGGCATCGCGGTCGGCATGCACTTCACGCAGTTCGAGATCCGCACGCCGGGCATCGATCTGTTCGAGCCTGTGCTGCGGGTCTGCGCGGACGAGATTGACCGGTACACGGCCCGGACCGGACGGACCATCGTCAAGGTCGCCGGCATCAACGGCCGCACCTCATCCGCGCTCAAACAGGCCGAGACCGCCCGTGATCTTGGCTACCATGTCGGCATCGTGTCGATGGCCGCCTTTGGCGGCGCGATGGAGCAGGAGATGATCCATCATGTGCGAGAGCTCGCGCGGGTCATGCCGCTCTTTGGCTTCTACCTGCTCACCGGGGTTGGTGGCATCAAGCTTCCGTACGCGTTCTGGCGGGAATTCGTCGAGATTGAGAACGTCGTCGGCATCAAGATCGCGCCGTTTGACCGCTATGGCACCGTCGATGTCGCACGCGCGCTGGCCGATGCCGGCCGCGAGAACGACATCACGCTCTACACCGGCAACGACGACAGCATCCTGTACGATTTCCTCACGCCGTTCCGATTTGGTCCGCCCGAGGCGGTGCGCACGGTGCGCGTCCGCGGCGGTCTGCTCGGCCAGTGGGCCTGCTGGACCAAGCGTGCCGTCGAATTGCACGCGCGCCTGCTGGACCTCGCGGATCGCGGTGGGCCGATCCCGCCTGAACTGCTCACGCTTTCCGCGCAGGTGACGGACGCCAACGCGGCGCTGTTCGATCCGGCGCACGGTTACGCTGGCAGCATTCCCGGGGTGAACGAGATCCTTTGTCGTCAGGGGCTGCTGGAGGGAATCTGGACGCTGAAGCGCGACGAGGTGCTCTCGCCTGGGCAGCGCGAGGAAATCGATCGGGTGTGCGCCGCCTATCCCCACCTTACCGATGATGACTTTGTCCGAGAAAATCTGGCCCGCTGGTTGACCTGACCCATGAAAACACCCCGTTGTCTCACATTCATCCTCTGCGCGCTGGCCGCGGCCACCGGGCCGGCGAGCGCGGCGGAGAAATTCAACATCATTGTGATCCTGACCGACGACCAGGCGCCCTGGACGCTCGGTGCTTACGGGGGAGTCGAGGGCGTGAGCCCCAATCTGGACCGTCTCGCGCGGGGAGGCGCGCGCTTCGACCGTGCCTTTGTCGACACGCCCGTGTGCTCGCCCAGTCGCGCCACGTTTTTTACCGGGCGTCATGGTACTCAGCTTGGCATCACGGATTGGATCTCGGAGGAGGAAGAGGAGGACGGCCTCGGGCTGCCGGAAAGCGCCGTCACCTGGCCGGAGTTGCTGCAAAAGGCCGGCTGGCGCACCGCTCTGATCGGAAAGTGGCACCTCGGGCGCAAGCCACAGTTCCATCCGACCCGCCATGGCTTCGATCACTTCTACGGCCTGCTCGGAGCGGGCACCGGGGCCATGAAGCCCACCTTCGATTTTCCTGACGGGCCCAGGCAGCTCGAAGGCTGCACCGCCGATCTGATCACGGACGACGCGCTCCGATTCATCGCGGAGCATCGCGAGGGACCGTTTGCGATCAGCCTGCACTTCCGCGAGCCGCATGAGCCGTACGGTCCGATGCCGAAGGAGGATCAGGACGCGGTGGCCAAGCTGCCGCTCACGCTGCCTGACCTGCCGGGCCTGGACCGGGTCCGGGTCGAGCGCGATACGCGGGCCTACCTCGCGGCCGTGCACGCGCTTGATCGCAACATCGGCCGTCTCATCGCTGCAATCGACGAGCAGGGCCTGGCCGAACGGACAATCCTCCTGTTCACGAGCGATCACGGTTACCACATCGGCCAGCACCTCGTCGAAGGAAAGGGCAATGCGCACTGGATAGCGGGCGGCGTGCGCGGCCCCCGCCGGCCGAACCTCTGGGATCTTTCGCTGCGAGTGCCGCTCCTCATACGCTGGCCGGGCGTCACCCAGCCCGGCCAGATTGTGCCCCAGATGGTTTCCAATCTGGACACGTTCGCGACCGTGCTCGCGATGCTTGGCGTGCCCGCTCCGGCCGTGCTCCGGACCGAGGGTCTGGATCTCACTCCGCTGCTTCGGGGCGAGCCGACGCCCGCGCGCGATGCACTCTTCGCCCAGTACGATCTGCACAATACCGCGTCGGCCCGGATGCGCGCCGTGCGCACCGAGAAATGGAAACTGGTGCGCCGGTACGACGCCGAACGTCTCGACGAATTGTATGACCTGGAGAAGGACCCGGACGAGATGCGCAACCTCATGCCCCTCGTGCGCAGCCGTCCGGCTCCGCCTGAACTGGCGCCCGTGATCGCCGATCTCGATCGCCGCCTGCACGACTGGATGCACTCGATCGGTGACCCGCTCGCGCGCTGACCTGTCTTCCATTTTCCCCATGACCCTCGAAGACACTTTCCTCCCGCCCTCGTTTGCAGACGAGGCCCACCTTGAAGCGTTTATGTCCACGCCCACGCGCGGGCTGGTCCGGGATTTTGCCAAACTCGATGGCGATATCCTCATCCTTGGGGTCGCCGGCAAGGTCGGCCCGACGCTGGCCATGATGGCCAAGCGGGCCGCTCCAGAAAAACGGGTGATCGGCGTGGCACGGTTCTCGGATGCCGCGGTGAAGCAGCGACTTGAGGACGCTGGCGTGGAGACAATCGCCTGCGACCTGCTCGATCGCGCAGCGGTCGCGCGGCTGCCCGAGGTGGCGAACGTGGTTTACATGGCGGGTAAAAAGTTCGGGACAACCGGCGGCGAGCCATTTGCCTGGGCGATGAACGCGGTCGTCCCCGCTTATGTGGGCGAGCGGTTGCAGGGCACGCGTTTCGTCGCGTTCTCGACGCTCTGCGTTTATCCCTTCTCCCCGGTTGCCGGACCGGGCGCCCGGCCTGACGACACCGCGCCCACGCCGGTGGGCGAGTACGCCAACGGCTGCGTGGCCCGGGAGCGCATCTTTCAATATTTTTCCGAAAAGACGAAGAGCCCCGGTCGGATTGCCCGCCTCAACTACGCGATCGACTGCCGCTATGGCGTGCTGAGCGACATCGCCCAGTGGGTGCTGAAAGGTCAGCCGATCGATGTGAGCACCGGGGTGGCCAACTGCATCTGGCAGGGTGACGCGATCGCGCACATTCTCCGCTGCCTGGGTCAGGGCCAGACGCCGGCCACCGCGATCAACATTGGCGCCCCGCGCACCACGAGTGTCCGGGCGGCGGCACTCCGCTTCGGTGAGATCTTCGGTCGCGAGCCCGTCTTCACCGGCGTCGAGCAGCCCACCGCCTGGCACAACGACTGTTCCGAGGCCCAAACGCTGTTCGGCGATCCGGTGGTGGGTCTCGACACGATGATCCGGTGGAACGCCGACTGGCTTCAGCGCGGCCTCCCGCTGCATCACAAACCCACCCACTACGAAGAACGCGCGGGCCGCTTCTGATGAAGCGGCGTGCAACCCTTTCCCGGTTCGGGGGAAGCCCCCGGCTTGTGCGGCGCCGTCAGCGACCGGCTCCGTGCAAGCCGGGCACATGCCTGCGACTGAATGTCAGCTCACCTTCCTCCACATGATCCTGCAGAATTTCATCGGCGGTCAGTCCGTGCTCGCTCGCGGCACGCAAACCGTCCCCGTCCATAATCCGTCGACCGGCGAAATCATAGCCCTGACTCCGCTCTCGATCGCGGCGGATGTTGATGCGGCGGTGGCCGCGGCCGCCCAAGCCTTTGTTCACTGGAGCCGGGTGCCGGCGCCGAAGCGGGCATCCGTGTTGTTTCGTTACCGCGAACGCCTCGAGCAGCACGCTGACGAGCTCGCGCGGCTGGTCACGCGCGAGAACGGGAAGACCCTCGAGGAAGCCCGCGGCGACGTGCGCCGCGGGATCGAAGTGGTGGAATTCGCGTGCGGCATCGCCCACCTGCTGAAAGGCGAGAGCCTGCCGCAAGTGGCGGAGCAGATCGACGCCGTGACCATGCGCGAGCCGCTCGGGGTCTGCGCGGGCATCACGCCGTACAATTTCCCGGCGATGGTTCCGATGTGGATGTTCCCGCTGGCGATCGCTTGCGGGAACACGTTTGTGCTCAAGCCGAGTGAAAAGGTCCCGCTCACCGCGATCCGGCTGGCCGAGTTGTTTGCGGAGGCTGGGCTGCCGGACGGGGTGTTCAATCTGGTCCATGGCGGCCGCGAGGTGGTCGACGCCCTGTGCATGCACCCTGGCGTCGCGGCGGTGAGCTTTGTCGGTTCCTCCCAAGTGGCCGAACACGTGTATGCGCTCGGCAGCCGGAGCGGGAAGCGGGTGCAGGCGGCGGGCGGGGCGAAGAACGTCCTGCTGGTGCTGCCCGATGCGGAGCCCGATCCGACGCTGCGCGCGATTCTCGGTTCGTCCTTCGGCTGCGCCGGCCAGCGTTGCATGGCGGGTTCGGTCCTGATGGGGGTGGGGGAGAAGACAGCCGACGAATGGCGCGATCGCGTTACCGCCGCGCTGGCAGACTTCAAGGTGGCCGACCCGGGCGTGCATGCGGACGCCTCCATGGGACCGGTGATCGATGGCACAGCGCGAGCGCGGGTGGCATCGTTTCTCACCGGCGCGGCGGCCGAGGGCGCGACGGTGGCCTATGATGGAGCCGCGCGCGTGCCGGGCGGGGGGTTTTTTGCGGGACCGGCGCTCGTCGATCGCGTGCGTCCCGGCATGGCGCTGTTCGAGCAGGAGATTTTCGGCCCGGTGCTGTCGCTCGTGCGTCCGCGCACGCTCGACGAGGCGATCGCTACCATGGGTCAGTTGAGCTTTGGCAACGGCGCCTCGATCTTCACGTCGAGCGGAGCGGCCGCCCGCCAGTTTGTGCGCGACATGCCGGCCGGGATGCTCGGGGTGAACATCGGGGTGCCGGCGCCGATGGCCCAGTTCAGCTTCTCCGGGTGGAACCGCAGTTTCTACGGCGATCTTCACGTCCAGGGCGTCGAAGGCGTCCTGTTCTACACGCGGCAGAAGTGCGTGCTGTCGCGGTGGGACGCGAACTATGTCCGCACGATGGGGTGGTGAGCATGAGCACGAATCCCCCAGCGGTGCGGTTTGCGGTTCCCGCCTCGATCCTCCACGGCGGAGGTTGCCGAAAGCGGCTGCCCGAACTGGTCGCCGAGTTTGGCGGCCGGCGTGTTTTGGTGGTGACCGATCCCGGCGTGATCGCGCTGGGCGTG
Organism: Opitutaceae bacterium; assembly: GCA_036401075.1. Lineage (GTDB taxonomy): Bacteria > Verrucomicrobiota > Verrucomicrobiia > Opitutales > Opitutaceae > CAMAXB01. The sequence goes on along the minus strand of DASWVY010000052.1, from coordinate 34,564 downwards.
GCCGGGGAGGTGCGCGCACTGCTGGCCGACGCCGGCCTGGCCGTGGCGCTCTTCGATCAGGTGCAGCCGGATCCGACGGACGAGAACGTCGAGGCCGGAGTCCGCGCGCTGGTCGCGCATCAGGCCGATGTGCTCGTGGCGGTCGGCGGTGGCTCGCCGATCGACGCGGCCAAGGTGATCGCGATCCGCGCCGCCAATCCCGGTCCGCTGGCGGGATTCATGGGCGCGCACAGGATCACGCGTCCCGGATTGCCGCTGATTGCCGTGCCAACGACCGCCGGCACGGGGAGCGAGGCGACCAAGGTGGCGGTGATCACCGACAGCGCGCGTCACGTGAAGATGATGATGGCGAGCGCGCCACTGCTGCCGCGCGCTGCCGTGGTTGATTTCGAATTGAGTCTCTCCATGCCGCGGCCGCTCACGGCGGCGGTTGGGGTGGATACCTTGACGCACGGCATCGAGGCCTATGTCTCGCGTCAGGCCAACGCGCTGACCGATCCCCTGGCGCTGCAGTGCATCGCGCTGTGCGCCCGACACTTGTACGCGGCCTGGTTGACGCCGGGCGATCGGGTCGCCCGCGAAGGCATGATGCTCGCGGCCACGCTTGGGGGCATGGCCTTTTCCAACAGCAGTGTTGCGCTGGTCCATGGCATGAGCCGGCCGCTCGGTGCGGTGTTTGGTCTGCCGCACGGGCTTTCCAATGCGGTCCTGCTGCCGGCGGTCACCCGGTTCTCGGTCGCCGCCGCAACTGAGCGCTACGCGACCGTCGCCCGCACCGTCGGCTGCGCCGCGTCCACGGAATCGGCGGAGTCGGCCGCTCATGCGCTCGTGGGCTGGCTGGAGGAGCTCAACGCCCGCCTGGAGATCCCCCGTCTCGGGCAATGCCGCGGGATGGACACGACCCGCTTCGAGACAGGCGTGGCGAAGATGGCGGAGGACGCCCTAGCGTCCGGCAGCCCGGGTAACAACCCCCGTGTTCCAACAGCGGCCGAGATCGTCGCCCTCTACCGGGAGGCGTGGGGATGAGCCGCCCTCCGACCGTCCGACAAAATAAATCATCCGAACCAGTATGAGTTTTAGCCCACCGCTTCGTGGTAACTGGGGACGGCCCCTGCCTTACCCCCGGCAGATCCCTTCTCTGAAGGTTTGGATGATTATTAAGTAGATTAAAAAGAAAGGTTTACGTGTCTTATCGCCCGCCCCTTCCGCTTGCCGCGTTCTTGCTGTCCGGTTTGCTTCACCCGTGGGGGGCGATGCAGGCCCAGCCGGCCGCAGACTGGGCGTACCTGCAAAAGGAGCTGCCGCCGATCCCGTACTTCGACGATTGGCAGAAGCGGACCGGGGAACTGCCGCCCGATTTCACGCAGATGCCGAAATCGGCGCGACCCCTGCCACTGCTCACGACTCTGCGCGGCGGCTCGCCGCACCCGGTGACGGCCGCGGAATGGCCGGAGCGCCGGGCCGAGCTGCGCGGGTTGGTGGAGCGATGGATTCTGGGGGATGCTCCGCCTGCTCCCGGCAACGTCCGCGCCGTCATCGAAAGCAAGACAGCGGAGGCCACCCACGAGGTGTGGACGCTGCGACTCGAGTTCGGTCCGGATCACGCGGCCAAGCTGCCGTGCTGGCTGTGGGTGCCGCATGGGGCCAAGGACGCGCCGTTGCCGGTGTTTGTGACGGATGCGCCGCGCACGGCCCAGTTTGGCGTCCCGGCGCTCAAGGCGGGCAAGCTGGCCATTCTCATTTACGGGGCCAACGACCGGGACGATGCCTCCAAGGCGTACAAGGACCTGTTCGGCGAGTTCGGCTGGGAGGATCTGCGGCGCCGCGGGTGGAGTGCCAGCCGGGCGCTCGACTGGTTGACGACGCTGGACTTCGTCGACCCGCAGCGGATCTACATCGGCGGGCATTCCCGCAGCGCCAAGGCGGCGCTGGCGGCGGCGGCGTTTGACGACCGCTTCGCCGGCGTGATTGCGTCCAGCCCGGGCGGCGGTGGCGGATCGATGAATTTCGTCCTGAGCGACCAGTACTATTTCTACGCCTCCGCCGAGGGCCTCACCCGCAACTACCCGACCTGGCGCGTGCCGCGGCTGCGTTTCTTCACGGGACGGGAGAACCAGTTGCCGGCCGACAATCACATGATCTACGCCCTCGTCGCGCCGCGACCGCTGCTGATGAGCACGGCACTGCACGATTCGGTGGAGCACACCTGGGGCATTGAGCGGGTGTTCGAGAGTCTGCGCGACGTCTATTCGCTGCTGGGCCAGCCCGGAAACCTCGGCCTGCGCTACCGGCCCGGACTCCACGCGCCCGACGAGGGCGCCTACGCGGCGTTCAACGAGTTCCTGCTGCAGGCGATCGACCGCAAGAACATCGCGGAAGCCTTTCCCTACCAGCCGTATCATCCATGGGACTACAAGGCGTGGGCGGCGGCGCATCCCCCGGCGCGTCCGCCTTCCCGGTTGCCGGCCGATGCCGGCCGCGAGCAGGTCGTCGAGCGCGTCCGCTGGCTGCTCGGCGACGCGCCGCCGCCAACGGCGCTCCGCCCCGAATTCAAGGAGCCGGCCGCCGCCGGCCAGCCCGCGAAGCTCGTCTACGGAAACGGCCTGGTGGGGGACCTTTATTATCCTCCGGCGCCGCTGCGGACGGCCGGACAAAAGCTCCCGGCTGTTCTCTGGCTGGGCCCCTTCAATACGGCGGTGAGCTACCGGCTCGGGCCCGGTTTCGTTGGAGAAGCTGCGTCCGCGCTGTTCACCAAGGCGGGGTTTGCCCTGATGAGCTACGATCCGATCGCCACGCGGGATCGGCATGAGGAGCGGCGCGTCTTCTACGAAAAGCATCCCGACTGGAGCCTCATGGGCAAGATGGTGCAGGATGCGCGTGACGCGCTGGCCGGCCTCGCTGCCCGCCCGGATGTCGACCCTACCCGCATCTATGTCGTGGGTTATGCGATGGGCGGGATGGTGGCCTCCTACCTGATGGCGCTGGACGAACGACCTGCGGGGGCGGTGATGGTGGCGGGCTTCACACCCTTCCGGACCGATACGGATGATCGCGGCACCGGCGGCGTGCGCCGCTGGAGTCATGATTACGGCTGGCTGCCGCGGCTGGGAACCTTTGTTGGCCGCGAGCAGGAGATCCCGGTGGATTTCGACCAGATCCTGGCGGCCGCCGCGCCCAAGCCGATGCTGGTGATCGCGCCCCGGCGTGACTGGCACTCCACTCATGCGGAAGTGGCCGCGGCGGTTGCCGCCGCGCAGCGCGCCTATCGCGCTGGAGGGGCCGCCGGCGCGCTCACCCTCGAAAGTCCCGATCGGTGGCTCGAATACAACGAGTCCATGCAGACGCAGACCGTGGACTGGCTTCGCCAGCAACTGGCGCGACCATGAAGCCGGCGTCCATCACTCCCCATCCGGAAAGCGGTGCGGTTGCCGCGCCGGCGAGCCGTCGCCCGGACCGTCCGTCGGCCAAGGCGGCGCTGGCCCGCTCATTGCGGCGGGGCGTGCGGTTTCAAATCGACAGAACGGCTCCGTTTTCACTTCTTGGCCGGGCGGGTGATTCACCCGCTGCCGTGCTTCCTTTGCCTCACCCCATCATGAGCAACCGGACAGCTTCCAAATCGCCGCCACCCCAGGACCTCGCCCAATGGTTCACGGCGGAGGTGCACCCTCATCAGGCACGGCTCAAGTCCTACCTGCGCGGCGCCTTTCCCTCGATCCGCGACGTCGACGACGTCGTGCAGGAGTCGTACATGCGCGTCTGGAAGCGCCAACTGCTCCGGCCGCTGGCCTGCGCCCGCAGCTTCCTCTACACCGTGGCGCGTAACCTCGCGATCGACACCCTGCGCCGCGAGTCAGTCTCGCCGGTCGACAAGGGCTCGGACGTGGAAAGCCTGCGGGTGGCCGCCACCCAGGCCAGCCCGGACGAAGCCGCCTGCACCAACGAGGAGCTCAACCTGTTGCTCGAGGCGATCGATTCGCTCCCGCCGCGCTGCGGCCAAGTGGTCATCCTCCGCAAGCTCTACGGGCTCTCGCCGCGGGAGATCGCCGAAAAGCTCGGCATCTCCGAAGGGACCGTGCACATTCACGGCGCCAAGGGCGTCCGCCGCTGTGAGGAATTTCTGCGTGAGCGCGGGATCGGATGAACCTCTGACCCTTTTCGCCGTGCCCACCACCGACCGTTCCCAGGAAAAAATCGAGCAGGCCGCCGCGCGCTGGGTGTTCCTGCGTGAGTCCGGGCTTCCGCCGGAAAAACAGGCCGAGTTCGAACGCTGGCTGGCGGCCGATCCGCGGCATGGCGCGACGCTGCAGCGGCAGGAGCAGGCTTGGTCGACCCTAGACCGGCCTCGCCGGGCCGGGCAGGCGAATGTCCTTTTGAAGAAGCTGGATGAGCGCAAGACGCAGCGTCGCCGGACCCGGCTTGCGGGCCTGGCGTTCGCACTCGCCATCGGAGCCTTTGCTCTGGTCCAGTTGCGCGCGCCGCAGGAGACAATCACGGATACTCGGATCGCGCTGCTGGTACCCGAGCGTCGGGTGCTGGAGGACGGCAGCATTGTCGAACTCAAGACCGGCGCCCGGATCACGGTGGAGTTCAGCGACGCCGCACGCGCGATCACGCTCGTGGAGGGCGAGGCCCATTTCCAGGTCGCGCATCAGGCCCGCCCGTTCCTTGTGACGGCGGGCGGAGTGGAGTTCCGCGCCGTCGGCACGGCCTTCAACGTCAAACTCGCCGAGGCCGAGGTCGGGCTCGTCGTGACCGAGGGAACGGTCGCGGTCCAGACGCCGACCGTCCTCCGCACGGACGCTGTCGCGGACGAACCGCCGGCGGTCCGGACCGTGCTTGCGACGGTTTCCGCCGGCAGCCGCATTGCGATGGCGCCGGCCAGCACGGCGGCGGTCACGCCAACGACGATTCGCGCCGACGAGATGGCCGAGCTCATGGCCTGGCGCGCGCCCCGGCTCGAGTTCACGGACACGCCGCTGTCCATGGCCGTCGACTACATGAACCAGCAGGGGCGCCCCCAACTGGTGCTTGAAGACGAGGAGTTGGGAAAGCTGCTCGTCAGCGGACTGTTCCGCGCCGACCGGGTCGAGGCCTTTGTGCTCATCCTCGAAGCCAACTTCGATGTGAAGGCGGAGCAGCGGGGCGACGTCACTTACCTGCGCCGCGACCGCTAACCCGGGCGGGGCTCGCGGTCCGCCGCCGCGGCGGAAGCCGAATCATTTCCCGCTACGCGGGGAGCGGCCGGCCCTTGGTTTCCGGAGCGAACCAGATCGCGACCAGGCCGAGTGCGTACACCAGCGTGATCACGGCTCCGGCCTGCGCGTAGCTGCCGTTGAAGTGGCCCATGAGCGTTCCCATCTGGACTGCACCGACCGCGGCGAGGATGCGTCCGGCGTTGAAGGCCAGGCCCTGGCCGGTCGCGCGCACGCGCGTTGGGAACAGTTCGGGCAGGTAGAGCGGCAGCCAGCCGAAAAAGGCGGTGGTGATCGTGCCGACCGTGAAGGTCAGGGAGAGGAACGTGACGCCGTACGTGTCAATGCCGCGGAAGAGCCAGGCGCAGCTCAGGAGTGAGCCCAGACAGAGGAGAAAGTAAGCCGGGCGCCGGCCCAGCCGGCCGCCCATCCATGCTCCGGCCAGACAGCCGATGACCGAGCCGATCGCGGAGATTGCCTGGGTGTGGGCCTTCGCCTCGGGTTGCAGTCCGCCGGTCATCTGGTCTGCCCAGAGCGGCAGCCACTGCACCGACCCCCAGGTGCCGATGAGCGCGATCGAGGCGAGAAAGGTGCCGAGCAGGGTCTTGCTGAGCAGGGGCCGCCGTAGCACGTCGCGCAGCGGCTGGTCGGTCGCGGTTTTTTGGGCGTGCTCCCACCGCTCGGATTCCGGTACAAAGAGGCGAATAAGAAACGTGGCCAGCGCCGGCACGGCGCCGACGAGCGCGACCCAGCGCCAGGAGTCGACGGTCACGCGGAACGACATGCCGACCACGGCGATCAGGGCGAAGCCGACATTCGCAGCCGCTCCAATCACGCCAGCCATCAGCGGTCGGTGTTTTTCCGGCCATACCTCCATGACGAGAGCAACGCCCAGCGACCATTCTCCGCCCATGCCTAGCGCGGCGATGAAGCGGGTCACCAACAGATGCCAGGGTTCCTGGGCAAAGTAAACCAGGCCCGTGAAGAGCGAGTAGCAGAGGATGCTCAACGCCATCGCCCGGACCCGTCCGATCCGGTCGCCCAACCAGCCAAAGACCACGCCGCCGATCGCGGCGCCGAGCAGGAACGCTGCGGTGACGTAGCCCATCCACTGGCCGACAAACGCGTCGGTGGCGACGAGGCCGTGCGCGGCCTGCATCTGCTGGAGCGCGGGGCGCGCGATGAGCGGAAAGATGCCCATCTCGAGGCCGTCGAACATCCAGCCGAGAAAGGCCGCCGTCAGGACACTGTACAGTCGCTTGTTGTTGGGTTTATCCATGGGAAAGGGAGGGTGAGGCGGACCTCAGCGCTGAAGCTGCCGCAGCCGCTGCTTGAGCGCGGATGGCAGATTCGCGCCTGCGATCCAGCTCAGGGCGGTGGCGGGTTCCCGGGCGAGCCAGGTGGAGGCTGCGCGGTCGGCCTGCTCGGCGCGCAGGGTTTCGTCTGAGATCGCGGCGGCGAGGGTGATGGCGAGATCCGGATGCTGCTCGCCCAGGCTTCCGGCGCTGATGGCAAGGGCCGTGTCCCGGTCGACTCCAGGGGGCAGGCGCTGCAGCCAGGTCATGGCCGCGACCGGATCGGATCGCATCCAGTTGTCCGCGGCCGTGGCGATCGCGTGGCTGCGGGTTTCTCCGGCGGGAAACGCCGTCGCCCAGGTCGCCGCAGCCCACGGATCGTGCGTGGCCCACGAGGAAACGGCCGACACGAGCGCGCCCTGGCGGCCGGCATCGGCCGGGAGACTCAGGGAAAATGCGGTGGCGCCCGCGGGATCGTGGCGTGCCCAGGCGGACACCAGCGATGCGGTGACGCGATCGCGCGTCGCGCCTGCAGGCAGGCGTGACGCCCAGGCCGCCGCGGCGGCCGCGTCGCGCTGCACCCAGTGTTCCAGCACTGCCGCCGTGAATTGTTCTTGGCCCGGAGGAAGGGTCCGCGCGAACTCCGCCGCCGCGACGACATCCGCCCCGGCCCAAGGTTGGCTGAGGTGGACGAGCGCGATCAGTTGCTGTTCGCCATTGGGCAGCCTTCGTGCCCAGTCCACGGCGGCATTCAGATCGGATTGCGCCCATTCCGGAAGGACTGCGCCGAGCAGGCTTCCGCTGGCTGCGACCGGGCTCGTCGCGAGGGCGAGGTTCGCTGCTTCCGCCGGCCGTCGGTGTTTCCATTGCTCGATAACCGCCGCGCTGAGCGCAGTCCGGACGCCTTCGGTCTCGATCGAGGCCAGCAGGGTCTTCATCGTAGCGAGCGACTGGCTGGCCAGGGCCTGGCCCAGAGCGGCGGCGGTCTCCGCGTCGACGCCCGCGTCCGCGGTGCCTGCTATCCATCCGATCGCGGCTGCAGGCTGCTTCGTCGTCCAGGCACCGGCGACCGTGGCCGTCAGCGCCGGCAGCCGGTCGGGCCCCGGCAGAGTAGCGAGGAACCTGGCCGCCGCGGCTCCGTCCCAGCGCGCCAAGCGGCCGAGCAGGATTCGCCGCAGTTCGAAACGAATATCCCGGTCGTCGATGGCGTGCGTCTCGGCGAGCAGGCGCTCCATCTCCGGTTGGTTGGCGCGCTGCGCAAATTCGATCAGCGCCGTGAACGGGCCTGCGGGTACGGCGGCCGGAGAAGAAAAGGCGGGACCGGATTGTTCGGACGCTGTTCGTCCCGAGGAAAGTGCAGGCAGCCCGGCCGCCGCGGGCGCGCGGGCGCGTGTCCAGCCCTTCAGCATCAGGGTGCCGACGGCGATCACGGCGAGGCAGACGCCGAGCGTGGCGCCCTGCGGGAAGGATTTCATGAACGTGCGATGCGAAAACCCGAGGCCCCGCCGCGGCCGGCACGGCGTTGGCGGGGCCCGGGCGTGGCGTTACAGGCCTGCTCGATAGACGGCCTCGATCTCGGCTGCGCTGAGCACGCGGTTGTAGACGCGGACATCGTCGAGCAGTCCGTCGAAGGTGCGCGTGCCGCCGCTCTCGTTTCCGAGGTACAGGTTGGACGTCGCGTCGTTCGCCCGGGCGCCGGCGCCGTTGGTCGTGCTGGCGTAGGCCGTCTCCACGCCATCGACGTAGATCTTCACGTTGGTGGCGGTGGCGGAGCCGGTCCAGGTCGCCACGACGTGGCGCCAGGCACCGAGGGAGATCGTGTTGTTGGCGGAAACGCGATCGAGGTCGGTTGTGGCGTAGTCGGCGCGGAACTGGAGCTGATTGGTGCCCGTGACGTGCAGGTGCCAGCCGGCGGTCGGCCCGATGCCGGACGCCTTGGTCACGACCCGGCCCTTGCTGCCGCCGCCGAGCGAATCGGCGCGGATCCAGGCCGTCACGGTGACGGCACTCAGGTTGTCGAGCGAGCTGCCGCTGCCGGCATTGACCACGTCATCGGTGCCATCGAAGTCCAGCGCGGTGCCGATCCGACCGGTGGCCCAGGCGGGGTTGGTCGGGCTGGTGCCGAGCGTGCCGGTGTTGCCGCTGCCCGAGGCGTCGGCGGCCGTGGTGCCGGCATTCTCGTCGAGTTTCCAATGCCCGACGCGGCCGGAGGTAATCTCGTCGGTCGTGGCGTTCGCCTCATTGCCGGCGTCGGAGTCGCCGTTGGCGCTGTAGGCGCGCACCCGGTAGTAATAGAGCGTGCCGGCGCCGGCGGTGGTGTCGCTGTAGGTCTGACTTCCTCCGGTGCCGCCCACGGCACCGGCCGTCCCGATCTGGACGTAGGTGCCGCCAGCGCCCTTTTTGCGCTCGATGCGGAAGCCGGTTTCATTGCCGGCCTGGTCGGTCCAGGACAGATTGACCTGATTGTAGCCGAGCTTGGTCGCGACCAGGCTGGTCGGGGGCAGGGGCGGACCGGCCTGGAACAGGCTGGTCACCTGCGCACCGCTGAGGGCGCCGGCGTAGACGCGCACGTCATCCAAGGTGCCGTCGAGGCCCCGGGCCAGCGTGCTGTTGTTCCCCACGTAGAGGCCCGAGTTGCCGTCGGCGACGCGGCTGCCAGCCGCCGCCGTGCCACTGGCGTAGCCGGTCTCAACGCCGTTGACATAGAACTTGATGTCCGTCGCCGCACCGCCACCGGCCCAGGTCGCCACGATATGCTTCCACGTTCCGAAGCTGAAGACGTTGGTCGAGGAAATGCGCTCGAGATCGGTTGTCGCGTAGTCGGCGCGGAATTGGAGTTGGTTCGTATCCGTCAGATGGAGATGCCAGCCCGCGATCGGGCCGGTGCCTTCCGCCTTGGCGACGATGCGCCCCTTGCTGCCGCCACCGAGCGAATCGGCCTTGATCCAGGCCGATACGGAAACGGCCGGCAGGTTGTCGACGTTCGGGCCGCTCCCGGCGGTGACGATGTCGTCGCCGCCGTCGAAGTTCAGTCCGCCTGCGACCTGCGCAGGCGTCCAGGCCGGGCCGTTGACCAGCCGGCCAGGGTTGCCCTTGACCGAGGCGTCCGGCGCGACCGTGCCGTTGATCTCGTCCAGCTTCCAGTGGGCGACGAGCGGAGGCCAGGCGGTGTATTCGTAGGCGCCGATGTCTGGAGAGCTGGTGCGCGTGACACCATCCGCGTCGAGCGCCGGGGCGCCGGACGACGTGCCGGCGTCGATGGCCGGGGACGTGCTGATGAGGTGCAGGTCATAGCCGGCGTAGTTGACGAAGTGGTCGGCGTGGTTGGACGAGATCAGGTTGTTGGAAAGCGTTGAACCCTGGGGCGCGAGGTCGGTGAAGGGTGCTATCCAGCTCCGGTTGTTGATGATGAGATTTCCGGAGCTTAGGCGGTCGTCGGTGATCTGATTGTGCCGGATCGTGATCCAGGGCCGCTTGTTGATCGAGGGCAGTTGGATGTACGGATTCTGGACAACGGTGTTGTTGGCGATGATGCAGTCGACCGCGCCGAAGATCGTGATGCCATGCCACATCTCGAGGATGACGGTGTTGTTCTCGATGACGATCCCCTCGAACACGCCGTTGAAAAGGCCGATGCCCTGGACGCCGAACGTGGTATCTGGGAAAGGTCGTCCGGGGCCGTCGGCGTTCAGGATGTAGTTCCCGCGGATCGTGCCGCCGGTGATAGTGCCGTAGCCGGCGCCGCCCGGTCCGGTCGTCCAGCCCTGAATGCCGTCGTCGTGATTTTCATCCACGCCGTAGAAGTTGCGGATGACATTGTACTCCAGGACCGTGTCGTCGGCATGGAAGCGGATGCCGTCGTTCATGATGTCCTCGATCAGGTTGTGGCGTACGGTCGTTCGCGGTGCGGAGGGCTCCACGCCGATGCCGTAGCGCACCTGACTGAGGTGATTGTTGGCGATTACGCAGTCGGGTCCGTAGACGCGGATGGCGCGGCCTAGGCGGTCGGACATGTCGCTCAGGGACCAGCCGGTCACGTTCTCGGTGTTGTAGATCAGGCAGCCCGTGACGGTGATGAAGCTGCTGTTGCTCTCGATCACCACGATGTTGGCACTGTCGTAGACGGAGGCGTTGCGCGGACTGATGTCGAGTCCGGCGGCGATCCAGCGCGAGGCGTTGTCGAACGTCAGCTTCCGCAGCCGCGGAACCTGACCGAAATCGGCTTGGATCGTGACGTCGCCTGCATTATGCCCGGCGACGACGGGCGAACCGTGAAAGCCGGAGCGAAGGTAAATGACGTCACCGGCGGCGAAGGTCTTTCCGGCGGCGAAGACCGCCTCCAGCGTGCTCCACGGTGCTCCGGCGCTGCCGGGGTTGACCATGTTGCCGGTGGCGGGATCGACGTAGTAGCTGGCGGCCTGCAGAGAAGCCGAGGTGATCAGCGCAAGCAAGGCGCTGAGAAACTTTCTCGTGGGGTTCATATCGTGGGGAGTTTTTTGTGGTGAGGTTCAACGATCCGCCGATCGGACACGGCGGAGCCGGTGCAGGGTCTGCAACAGATCTCCCGGGAGGTGCGCGTGCGGAGGCCACGCGTCCGGGCGCGCGCCGCTTGCGGATGGCTCGTGTCCCGGGCGGGTGGCGATCACCGGCCGCCCGGCGGAAGGCCGATAGGAAGACTGCCCGAGTGGGGGCCAGCAGGGTATTCAGGCGGTCCACAGAGGCTAACACGAATCACCTGCGAAAACCTCGTAGGCCTTTCTTTCGAGGCGATGACTGCGGGTGAATGCGGAAGCAGCGGGCGATCGCAGTGCGGCCTCAGGTTGAAGTTGGTTTTCTCCGCTTTACCCTCACGCTGGCCAGTGGCTGCTAGTGAAAACTTTTAAGGAATTTTTCTTTGGGGGGGTATCAGTTTTCACAGGCTGGTTCGTGCTGGTTAGCATGATGCGACCCATCCGCCGGTTTATGTGCCCGGCGCGCCCCTCGCTCCTCCTACCCCTGCTGGCGGTTTCCCTCACTCCTGCGTTTGCGGCAGGGGCGGCGGAATCCGTGCGCATCGCCTTCGATCTCCCGGCCGATTCGGCCGAGGCATCGCTCAAGCGTTTTGCCGAGCAGGCGGGCAGTGAGGTGCTGTTTGCGTCCCGACTGACGCGAGGGGTGAAGACGAATCCGGTGAAGGGCGAACTGTCGCCCCGCGATGCCATCGACGGCCTTCTGGCCAACACGGGGCTTGTCGCGGTGCACGACGACCGGACGGGCACCTTTTCCGTGCGCCGGGAAGCCGCGCCGGAAAGACCGCAGCCGTCAGAGGTTCGCGGTCCGCAGAACACCACACCAACCGACCCATCAGCCAACCGTACCCCAATGAAAAAACCCAAGTTGCTGGCCAGACTGGCCACGACCTTCACCCTGTTTCTAGGCTCGATCGCCCACGCGGCGGAGGGCACCGGCACCATTTCCGGCCGGGTTTTCAACCCCGTTTCCAACCAGTATGTGCGCAACGCCGAGATTCGCGTGGAAGGCACCAACCAGGTTGTCTACACCGAAAGCGATGGTACGTTCCGCCTCCCGAATGTGCCCGCCGGTCCTGCGTCGATCGTTGTGACGTACACCGGCTACCGCACTGCGGTAGAGTCGGTGACGGTTGCTCCGGGTGAGAACGTCATACGCCAGATTGACCTGGCCAGTACCCAGGCCACGCGCTCCGACGGCAGTGTGGTTGAACTCGGCGCCTTCACCGTATCCGCGGAACGCGAAGGTAACGCCAAGGCGATTATGGAGCAGCGCCGGAATCTCAATGTGAGCACCTCGGTCGCCTCCGACATCTTCGGCGACGTGACCGATGGCGACGTCGGTGAGTTCCTCAAGTTCCTTCCCGGCGTCGACCTCGACTACCAGGAGTCGGCAACGCGCGGTCCCCGCCTCGGCGGCATGGATGCGCAGTATGTGGGCTTCACCATGGACGGCGTCGGCCTCGCGTCGGCGGATGCGCTGCGCACTGGCGATGGTGGCCGTGCGACGAGCTTCGATTCGATGTCCATCACCTCGATCGAATCGATCGAGATCAGCCGTACAACGAGCCCGGACATGGATGCGAGTTCCCCGGCCGGTACGATCAATCTAAAGACCCGCCGTGCGTTTGACCGCAAGGGCCGGCTCCTTTCGTACAACGTGGGCCTGAGCATGAACTCCGAGGAGTTTCACTTTCGCAGAGAATACGGCCCGGGCTCTGACAAGGAGTATAAGGCACTGCCTAACTACAAATTTGACTACTCCGACGTGTTCATGAACGGCCGGCTTGGCATCGTGGCCAGCCTGAGCCGTGCGGATTCCTACCGTGAGCAGTTTCAAACCAACTCGACGCACAACAAGACCGTGACCGCGACCGATACGCGTCCGGTGGTGGTGGTGGCATTCACCGCCAAGGATGGCCCGGTCAGGCTCGAGAAGGATGTCTATTCGTTCACGGCTGACTTCAAGGCGACTGATCGTCTCGTCCTGTCGAACACCTTCATCTACAACAAGGCGGATGGAAATTGGAGAAACCGCGGTTTCACGTTCCGTACGGCATCGAACAACACGAATGCCACGACCGGACGAAGCACGGTAGGCGGCAACGGTGTCACCGAGGTGATCGCCACGACAAGCGCCACGAATGCAGGCAATCTCGCGCTTGCGCTCTCCGACGCGGCCAAGATCACAATTACCCGCACGCTCATCTCGAAGTTTGAATACACGCTCGACAGTCTGGTAGTCGACGGCTTCGCGTCCTACTCGGGCTCCTTCAACGATTACGAGGCGCTTGAGCGCGGCTTCCCTCGCACGGAGGGTGCCACCTCAATTGACAGCACGTTCTCGGCCACCCGTACGGGTCCGGATAACAACGAATGGACTATTCGCCAGCTCAGCGGGCCGGACTGGTTCGATCTGGCGAATTGGAAGAATCCTACGATTACCAATGAAGGACGTGAAACCCAGACCGAGATCTACACCGGCGCACTCAATTTCAAATGGACCACACCACTGCGCCGCTTTCCGACGGTCGTGAAGTTCGGAGGTAAGATGACCCATGAGGAGCGCAATACGATCAACGAGACCCCTTGGAGAAGCTGGTCTTATGTCGGGCCTGGCGGAAATGTCGTGACCGGCTATGACGCCAACGGCGTTCCTATCATCAGCCCGGTCGGATCTTGGGCCGGCTTCCGTGACCCGCATGTCTGGGACATGGGCTCCAGCAACATCGCGACGCTCTACGATCTGCGTGGGAATCTGCGTACAGACGGTCTTCCTCGCGTAGACGGTCGCAAGGTTTCTGATCTCTTTAATTCGAACCCTGAGCAGTTCGTCCATACTGGGACCCCCGCCAATTACCTTTCCGCTTTCGTCACGGGCGTGCGCGACATCGAACAGCTGGTCACGGCCTCCTATAGTATGGCCGACATTCGGCTGACGAAAAAACTGCAGCTTCGCACGGGCATTCGCTGGGAACGGACCGAAAGCACGGCCCTTGAGTTCGATCCAAAGACCACCTCCGAAATGAGAGCAGCGGGGTACCCGATTGGGACCGACGGACGGGCCACAACCTTCCCGGGGATTAACTTTCAGTACTTTAGCAACCCCAGGATCAAACGAACCAAAGAGTATGACGACTTCTTCCCGATGGCGGGCTTGAAGTACAATCTGTTCACCGACCTCGAACTTCAGGCGGGCTACAACGAGTCGATTTCCCGTCCGCCGCCGGATTCGCTGACCGGCACATGGACGATCAATGACGAAACTCAGATCATTACGTCGCCGAACCCAAATCTTCTTCCCGAATACTCGAAGAATTTTGCCGCCCGCGCGGCCTACTACTTCAATCCGGCCGGTCAGCTCTCGGTCTCGATCGCGCAGAATACGATTCGCAACGCCCGGATCACCCGGCTTGGCTCGGCGGAGGAATTCGGAATCAATGATTCGGACTATGCTGACTACGAGTTCCAGGCTCCGTTCAACGTGCCGACGGCAACCCGTCATCGCAATCTCGAGGTCGCCTACAGCCAGACCCTGCCTTTCCAGAGCGAGCTGTTGCGCGGGATCACGGTCAACGCTTCCTACTCACGCTCCTATGCCAGCGCGCGTCGCGGAAACCTGACACCGCACCGGTTTGCATCGAGCGTGGGCTACCGTTACCGAAATTTCAGCAGTCGTATTGGCGTCGTCTGGCGCGATGATACTGACCTTGGCAACACCGCGGCGGACATCGGTCGCTACCGTCGCCACGACACGCTGGTTGACCTCTCCGCCGAATACCGAGTGAACCGGTGGCTCTCGATCTACGCGCAAGGTCGCAATATCTTCGATATCGGCCAGACACTCGTGGATACACCGCCCGGTCTTGAGCAGGGACAGAGTCCCATCGCGAGCCAGTATCAGAGCTACGGCGCCCTTTGGAACTTTGGCGTCAAGGGCTCATTCTAAAGGCGGCTGAATTAACCTACAGTGAGTGAGCGGCGAGTTTGCCTGAGGCTGGTAGCTTGCATTGCGCTTGCTTGCGGTTGGTTGCGGCGCAGGGGCGAAGGATTCACGGCCTTCGCTCCTGTTGCTCGCATCTCGCAGATCTTTATTTGCCTATGCGCATTTCTGCTTTTCACCGGCGCTTGAAAATGTCTTCGCGGATGCCTCGCTGGCTTTACCTACTCCCTGCGGTTTTCAGCGCGCTTTGTGTGCTCAAGGGCGCACAGTCGTCAGATTGGGCAGACTGGCCCGAGTACCTGGGCGACAAGGGGCGCACCCTCTATTCCACGTTGACGCAGATCAATCGGGGAAATGTGTCTGAGCTGGAGGTTGCCTGGACTTACGACACAGGGGACCGAGGTGAGTATCAGGCGAACAACCTGATCGTCGACGGCGTTCTGTACACCGCATCGCCGCGGCGCAAGGTGATCGCACTCGACGCCGCGACAGGGCGGGAGCGCTGGGCTTGGTCGCCCGATGCCGCCCGTTCCGGCCCTGGGCGCACACGGCAGCGTGGGCTGGTCTTTTGGCAAAGCGCGCAGGGTGGCGAACGGCGGATCTTCACCGCGGTTGGTAACCATCTCTATGCACTCGATGCCGCCACCGGCCAACCGATTCAGGAGTTTGGCACAGACGGGTCCGTGCATCTCGGCGCAGGACTCGGCGTCGAGGGCGAGCCCAACGTGGGACTCAACACGCCCGGTGTGATCTATCGGGAATTGCTCATCATCGGCGGCGTCGGCGGTCCGGGCGCGGTCCGGGCGCTGGACGTGCGGACTGGAGAGCAGCGCTGGATCTTCCACCTCATTCCACGACCGGGCGAGGTTGGTTACGATACTTGGCCGCCCGATGCGTACAAGACCGCGACGGGTGTGATGCCCTGGCCCGGACAGGCGCTCGACGAAGAGCGTGGCATCGTCTACGTGGCGACGAAGACTGCGGAGCCTGATTTCTACGGCGGCAGCCGTCACGGAAAGAATCTTTTTGCCAACTCGCTGGTGGCGCTCGATGCCGCGACCGGGGAGCGCCGCTGGCATCACCAGATCGTGCATCACGATCTGCTGGACAAGGACCTGCCCTGTCCCCCGGTACTCCTAACCGTCACACATCAAGGCCGTAGGATCGACGCCGTAGCGCAGGGCACCAAGCACGGGCTGCTTTTCGTCTTTGATCGCGTCACGGGTGAACCGCTCTGGCCGATTGAAGAACGCCCGGTACCGGCGTCGGACCTGCGAGGTGAGCAGGCTTGGCCAACCCAGCCGTTTCCGACCAAGCCGGCGCCGCTCATGCGCCAGCGTTACGGCGAGGACGATGCCTCCACGCTTTCGCCCGCCGTGCAAGCGGAGACGCTCGATCGTATCCGTCGTTCTCCAAACCACGGTCCCTTTCCCGCGCCAAGTTTGCAGGAAACAATCATGTTCCCTGGTTTCGATGGAGGCATGGAGTGGGGTGGTGGCGCCGCCGACCCCGACGGAATATACTACGTCAACATCAACGAGATCCCTTGGATACTTCAGATGGTGGAGACATTCCGTCCCGATGGCAGTCTCGTGCTGCGCGGCGAGCGCGAGTACCTGAGTTACTGCGCCGCATGTCACGGACTCGACCGGGCGGGTAACCCTGCCGGCGGGTTCCCCTCGTTGCTCGACCTGCGAGCGCGCCGTACCCGCGAGGAAGTCGCACGGATCACCCGGCAGGGGGCCGGACGCATGCCGGCGTTCGATTCGCTGGAAGAGCGGGAGCGCAATGCGATCATTGACTACATTCTTGGCACGAGTGCGCCGCTGGTCGGCGGTCGACCTGACGAAGCCAACCCGGCCTCAGCGGCGCGTAAGATTCCACCGTACGCCTTCGCCGGATTCCGGCGCTGGCTCGACGCCGAGGGCTATCCGGCGATCAAACCGCCTTGGGGCACGCTGAACGCGGTCGACCTGAATTCCGGCGAGATCAAATGGAAGGTTCCGTTGGGTGAATATGCTGAGCTGACCGCTCGCGGCATCCCGCCGACGGGGACCGAAAACTACGGTGGTCCGGTTGTCACCGCAGGCGGGCTGATCTTTATCGCTGCCACGGCCGACGAAAAGATCCGCGCGTTCGACAAGGACACCGGCCGCGTCCTCTGGCAGGCATCGCTTCCGTTTGGCGGCAATGCGACCCCGAGCATTTA
Source organism: Opitutaceae bacterium (assembly GCA_036401075.1). Classification (GTDB taxonomy): domain Bacteria; phylum Verrucomicrobiota; class Verrucomicrobiia; order Opitutales; family Opitutaceae; genus CAMAXB01. The sequence continues at coordinate 17,417 of DASWVY010000052.1, read as the reverse complement.
TATGGTCGATGGACGCCAGTACGTGGTTGTTTCAGCCGGCGGAGCCAAGTCGGGCCGGCCAGCAGGTGGCATGCTGGTGGCGTTCGCCCTGCCCAAGCCCTGAGGATCCAAACCAGTTTCATTCTAACGATATCTCTCCATGACGATCCTTCACCAGAATCTGCCCGGTGTCATTCGCCGGGCGGCCGGAATTTCCCTCTTTCTTGTCGCCACTCAATTTTCGGTGATCGCCGCCGAACGGCGCAATTTGACTCTGGAAGATTCTGCTGAGCGCGCGCGTCTGCCCGAATACCAAATCATCCCTGCGGCCACACCGGAGGAGCTCACTCCTGCGATCGAGATCGACGCCGGTGCCTTTACGACCTGGACCCGTTCGCTGGGCGATAATGGAGCGCGGCGCTACTCGTCGCTTAATCAGATCACGCGGGAAAATGTGGCTCAGCTCGAGGTTGCGTGGACCTATCGCTCGGGCGATGGCATGGCCAACATTCAGAGCACACCGATCATTGTGGAGGGTGTGCTTTATGCACCGACGCCGGGCAAGGCGATCGTTGCGGTCGATGCGGCGACTGGCCGTGAACTCTGGCGGTACCAGGTGCGGGGTCTCGGCAACCGCTTGGAGGATGTCCCCGCCCGTCGCGGCCTGGTCTACTGGCCGGGCGACGGTCAGGCTTCACCGCGGATCCTTTTCGGTGCCGGCAGTTGGGTCTATGCGCTTGATCCGAAATCAGGTGAACCTGTGGCGGGATTCGGCCAGGAAGGCCGGACTCCTCTGCCCACCGGGGCAACCGTGGCCGGTGTGGTCTATCGGAACGTCTACGTCACAACGGGGCTCAACGGAGACACCTATGGTTACGACGTCCGCACCGGCGAGGCCTTGTGGCGGTTCCGGTCCGTGGCGAAGGGCGGCGATTTTGGTGCAGAGACCTGGGATGGTCCGCAGGCCGGAGCCAACGGTTGGAGTGGCATATCCTTGGACGACAAGCGAGGCATCGTCTTTGTCGCCCTCGGCGCACCGCGGCCGGACATGGTGGGAGTCGCCCGTCACGGCGACAATCTCTTCGGGAACTGCGTGGTCGCCCTCAACGCGCTGACGGGGGAGCGACTTTGGCACTTCCAAGATGTGCGTCACGACATCTGGGATCTCGACGTCTGCGTGCCGCCGAATCTGCTGACGATCGAGCGTGACGGAAAGAAGATCGATGTCGTGACCTGCATGTCGAAGGCCGGGAACATCTACGTGCTCGATCGCGTCACCGGAAAACCTGTCTTCCCGGTTCGCCTGCGTCGTGCACCCGTCTCAGCCCTGCCAGGCGAGCGCACCGCGCCCTACCAGCCGGCGCCGGAGCTGCCCGAGCCCATCTCGCAGATGGAGTTCACCCCGGACATGATCACCGACCGTACGCCCGAGGCACGCGCGTTTGTCGAGGCGCTCGTGGCCCGGTCGACCTACGGGTTCTTCCAACCCTTCGTTGAGGGCGTGCCCAATCTCTACATGGGTTCACGCGGCGGAGCCGAGTGGTCGGGCGCGGCGGTCGACGTGCCGACTGGCCGTGTCTACGTCACCTCGAACCGCTGGGTGTCGCGAGTCACCGTGTTCGCGAACGATGAGCAGCCGCGCGATCCTCGCCACCCGCCTTCCGTGGGTGAGCAGCATTACGCACAGCACTGCGCCGCGTGTCACGGACCGAACCGGGCCGGGATCGGCATGGTGCCGCCGCTCATCGGGCTCAAGGCGCGCATGAGCGACGAGGAGGTGCTGAACCTGATCACGCATGGTCGGGCTGCGATGCCGCCGAATGTTGTTTTGAACGATCAGGAAAAATCGGAGCTGGTCGATTTTCTGTTCCGTCGCAACCAGCCGCCCAGCCGCCGAGGCGGCGGCGGTCCGGGAGCGGGGGAAAATCCCGCCTACATCTTCAACGGATTCAATTTTCTTGTCGACGATGAGGGCTATCCGGGAATCAAGCCACCGTGGGGTCTGCTCAACTGCTACGATCTCAACACCGGAAAAGTGCTCTGGCGCGTACCGCTCGGCGAGCATGAGGAGTTGACGCGCCAGGGCGTGCCACTCACCGGATCACAAAATTTAGGTGGCGCATCCGTGACGGCCGGAGGGCTTGTCTTCGTCTCCGGCACCGCCGACGAGCGCCTGCGGGCCTTCGACGCGGATACCGGAAAGGAACTCTGGTCGGTCAAGCTGCCCTTCGCCGGCACGGCGGCGCCCGCCGTGTACGAGGTCGGCGGCCGCCAATTCGTCGTCATCACGGCCACCGGAGGCGGCCGGGTTGGCGGTCCGTCGGGTGCAGGCGATGCCTATGTCGCCTTTACGCTGAAACCCTAGTCCGGGCCTCCTTCGCCTGAAACCAAGGAGCCTCCCGAATGCCTCGCAATGACTCATTATTGCGTATTATGCACAATATATCGCATAAAGTTAGGAGAATTGTGCGCGAACAGCAGATTAGGGTGCGACGCCAAGTGACTCCTCCTCAAGCGCCCTGCACACCTCGACCGCCCGGTCGGGCGGCGGCGGTCGAGGCCCCCCGAGCCTCGTGCCCGGGGCGGATAACCCGGTTGTCGTATGCCCCCCGGCGATTCTGAGCTCGAGCGCTGGTTCGCCCAGCAGGTCCAGCCGCATGAATCCATGCTCCGGGGCTGGCTGCGCAATCGTTTCCGCGACGAGAATGACGTCGATGACATCGTGCAAGAGGCCTTTATCCGGCTCCTGCGCGCCCGGGAAACGATGGACGTCAAACTACCCAAGGCGTTCCTGTTCACCGTGGCGCGTAATATTGCGCTAGATCGGCAGCGGCATCGGTGTGTGGCCGGTTACAAGTCCTTAGCGGAAACCGAGGCTCAGACCGTCTTGGATGAGGATCGTGATGTCCGAGAGATCGTGGCGCACGACCAGGAAATCGAACTCTTGACCCAGGCCATCCAGTCATTGCCTGACCGCTGCCAGCAGGTGTTCACACTACGAAAAGTTTACGGCTTCTCGCAGGCCGAGATTGCCACCCAGTTGGAAATTTCCGTGAACACAGTTTCGGCGCAGCTCACGATCGGTCTCGGTAAGTGCCGGGATTTCATGGCGCAAGCTCGGCTCGAAAGGAAAGGTCACCGCTCGTGAATCCGGACATGCCAGCCCCGGGTGCGACGTGCGCTTCCGCCATAGAATCGGCGGCGGCTGCTTGGGTCGTGCTGCTTGACCGCGAGCTGACGGCTACAGAGCAGGATGCGTTTCTGCAATGGTTGGCGCAGAGTCCAGCCCATCGGGCGGCATTTGAGCGGCACAGCCAGCTGTGGCGCGATTTCGACCTTTTGTCGCAATGGCGCCCGGAGCACAGTGCGGAGCCAAATCCCGACCTGCTCGCTCGCCGCCGGCCAGCTCGGTTGGCCCGTTGGCTGGCGCCCGTTGCCCTGGCGGCCGCTGCGGCGATTGCCCTAGTGCTTTGGAGTGGTGGAGATGCGCGACCGGAAAATGCGCTTCTCACGTTTGAGGCGCCAGAGTACCGGCAGGAGATCTTGCCTGATGGATCGATTGTGGATCTCAACCGCGGCTCCCACCTGGTGGTGCATTTTTCCGCGAGTGAGCGGCGAGTTCTCCTCGTGCAAGGTGAGGCGCAGTTCACCGTGTCGAAGGATCCGCAGCGGCCATTTGTGGTCCGGGCGGCGGGCATCGACGTCCGGGCGGTCGGTACGGCCTTCAACCTCCGGTACGTCGGCGTCGGGCTGGACGTGCTCGTCACCGAGGGCACGGTTCGCTTGGAGCGGCAGTTGGCGGTCGCAGATCCCGTTGGCGTCGACACAGCGCTGGTGGGCGCTCCGTCTCTGCTGACCGAATTGTCGGCGGGGCAACGCACGGTCGTATCCGCCGTTCTTTCACCGAAAGCGCCCGTTATCGAGGCGGCACCCGCCGCGTTGGTGGAACAGCTATTGGAGTGGAAGCCGGTCCTGCTCGACTTCGATTCGGAGCCGCTGTCCGAAGTGGTCGCGGTCTTCAACCAGCGCAGTCCTGTGCGGCTCGAAATCGTGGACAATGCCGTGGCCGACTTGCCGATCGTCGCGTCGATCCGCTCCGACAACGTCGAGGGTTTCGTCAGGCTGCTGGAGGCAACGGTCCATCTCCGGTCCGAGCGTGCGGCGGACGGGCGCATCCTCCTCCGGAGTGCGCGCTAGCAGGGATATACGCTCAGCCGACGTACCGCATTTCTGCGAAAGCGCGCCCGGTGTTGGGATCGGTGCGGTGAAAGGAAACCGGCTAAAACGAAAAATTTCTCCAACCCTTTAGCGTGAATCCGGTGATTGAACGTCTCGCTAGTGACAAGGGCATCCCCACATGCCCGGTTCCCCACCACCCCACGCCATGTCGTTCTCGCGGATCGCTGCAACGCCTCTTCTTTTCCGGACTGTTCGTTGCCATCCTTGGCTCGCTCCCGTGCCGCGGGCGCGATCCACAGCCGCGGATGTACGATTTGCCGGCGGGTCCGGCGGCCGTGATGCTGAAGCGCGCGGCGCAGCAGGGCGGGCTCGAAATCGTTTATACCTTCCCCTTGGTCAGGGACATAGAAACACGGCCGGTGGCCGGCGTTTTTTCGCCGCAGGAAGCACTGGCCCAGATGGTTGCGGGCACACCGCTGACAATCCTACGCGATGAGGCGAGCGGCGTGGTGAGCGTAATCCGTCGCACCGAAGTGGAGCCGCCCCCGCCCAAAGTCATTTCCCCAATAGAAGAACCCCCACGAACCACCATGAAACGTAAGAACCCCATCGCCGTGTTCGGAGCATGGCTAGCGCTGACCCTGGGAGCCACTGCACAGAGCGCCGAAGTGAGTGCCCCAGCCAGCACGATTGATTCTTCGACCGGCATGCTGACCGGCCGCGTCTTCAACGTCGCCACCGGCCAGTACCTCAACAACGCCCGGGTCGCTGTGCGCGGCACCGGCCTGCTCGCTTTCACGGACGAGACCGGCACCTACCGGCTCGCCAACGTTCCGGCCGGACCGGTGACGCTCGAGGTCAGCTATACCGGACTGGACCCGCAGGTCCTCCAGCTTGACCTGCCCTCGGGAGCGGCCACCGCGCGCAACTTCGATCTGACCAACGTGGCCCGCTATGGCCAAGGTTCCGACGTGGTCCAGCTCGACGCCTTCACGGTCGCTTCCAATCGCGAGACCGACGGCAACGCCATCGCGACCAACGAGCAGCGCTATGCGCCCAACATCAAGAACGTCGTCGCGGCCGATTCCCTTGGTGATGTCATGGACGGCAACATCGGCGAGTTCATGAAATTCCTCCCCGGCGTGATCCCGGAGTACGACTACGAGGACGGCACGACCGTCTCGGCGATCTCCGTCCGTGGCTTTGCGCCCAACATGGTCGACATCTCGACCGACGGTGCCCAGATGGCCAACACCTCGAACGCGATGGGCGACTCGCGCGCCTTTGCTTTTAACCAGGCCTCCATCAACAACGTTTCGCGCATCGAGGTCACCAAGGTGCCCACGCCAGCGAACGCCGCCAGTTCGCTGTCGGGCTCCGTGAACATGATCAGCAAGAGCGCCTTCGAGCGCAAAGGGATGCAGCTCCGCTACAACCTCGCGCTCGCGGCAAACAGCGAGAATTTCTCGCTGAAGCGGGAGCCCCACACGACCGAGGAGAAGATCTTCAAGATTCTTCCCGGTGGAAACTTTGACCTGACTCTCCCGCTTGGCTCGCGCTTCGGCGTCGTGGTCACGGGTTCGTCCTCTGATCGCTACGCGAAGCTTCATTACTCGTACAACACCTACAACGCAAACGCGGCGGGCACGGGTGCGACGCCTGACAATCCCTACCTGCAGACGTACCGTCTGCTCGATTCGCCCCGCGTCCTCCAGCGCCGGTCCGCCGGTATCAAGGCGGACTGGAAAGTCACGGACAACTCCGTCCTCTCCGTCGGCGTGCAACAGAGCCGCTTCGAATCTAAGCGCGTTGCCACCGAGTTCAACATCAACGTCGGCACCAATGCCACGCCGACGGTCGCTGGCGGCACCCCGCTCACCTACGGGCCCGATTTCGTCAGCGGGGCCACCGGTCGCGCTTCCGTGACCACCGGCGGTGCGGCCTCCGTTCATGGCGTGACCGACACGAACGCGGAAAACATCCGGTACCGTTTCGACAACGGCATCTGGCGCGTGCAGACGGGTGTCGACCAGTCGCGTGCCGTCGGCGGCTACCGCGACACCGACAAGGGCCATTTCCGCCAGATGGGCATCAGTCTGCGCGTCCCGGTTCGCGTGAAGTTCAGCGACATCAACGATGTGCGCCCGGGCACGATCGAGGTTTTCGACAACAACAACAACCTGGTCGATTTCACGGATCCCGCGAACTACCAACTGACGACCGCGAACTCTACGCCGCGGCGGACGGACGATCGCTTCAAGTCGGGCTTCGCCGATATCCGCCGCACCATCGACATTTTCGATTTCCCGGCTGCCGTGCAGGTCGGCGCGCTTCAGCGCAACCACACGCGCGACATCCGCCGCCGCAACGAGAACTGGACCTACAATGGCATCAGTGGCGACCGCTCGCCGGTGCCGTACCTAAGCCAGGTCTACACTGACGAGGACAACTATTACGGCTTCAAGGGCTTCCCGCTCATCTCGCCCATTCTCGCCTGGGAGGCCTTCCAGGCAAACCCGGCCCTGTTCACCAAGACGGCGGCGCAGCTCGTCTCGGAGGAATCCTTCCGCCGCGTGAACTCCGAGTACTTCGATGAGACGGTCAATGCTTACTATGTCCAGGCGGAGGCGAGCCTGTTCAACTATCGCCTCAAAGTCCTCACCGGCGTGCGCTACGAGGAGACGACCACCGAAGGGCAGGGCGTGCTCATAGACAGCGCCGCAGTGTGGCAGCGCAATGCGGACGGCAGCTTCGTCCGCAACCAGGCGGGTCAGCGCGTCCGTCGTCCCGAGGCCGGAGCAACCAACTCGATGGAGCAGCTCAATCTAACGCACATGGAACGCGGCTACCGGGCGACCCGTTCCTACGACGGCTACTACCCTAGCATGCACCTGAACTTCGACGTAACCGAAAGTTTCATCGTCCGGGCAGCCTATGCACGCACGTATGGCCGGCCCAACCTGACCGACGTCATCCCGACCGCCACGGTCGACGAGGCTGACCTCGACGGCGATGAGATCGGCGATCCGTCCATCATCCAGGGCAACATCACCGTCCGCAACACGGGCCTCAAGCCGTGGACGGCCGACAACTACGACCTCTCGCTCGAGTACTATGGCGAGGACGGTGGCCTCTACAGTGTTGGCGTGTTCATGAAGGAGCTCACCAACTTCTTCGGCAACGAGGTGCGCATCGCCACGCTCGCCGACACCGAGGAACTCGGCCTCGATCCGAGCTACGTGGGCTGGCGGGTGACGAGCAAGTTCAACTCGGGCGACGCCCGCGTCACCGGTGCTGAGTTCAGCATTCGCAACTCGCTCAAGCGGTTCGGCTCCTGGGGCCGGCAGTTCAACGTCTTCGTCAATGGCACGAAGCTCAAGCTCGAGGGCGACCGTGACGCCGACTTTTCGGCCTTCACGCCGGAGAGCCTGAACTGGGGCTTCAGCTACAGCCGAAAGCCATTCATGTTCATGGCCAAGTGGAATTACCGGAGTGAACGCAAGCTGCTCGCCATGCCCACGCTCGGTCCTGACGCGTATTCGTACGACGCTAGTCGCCTCACTCTCGACCTCAACGCAGAGGTCCAGATTCGGAAGTCGCTCTTTTTCTATGCTGCGGCACAGAATGTGTTCAACGAGCCCAGCCAGGAACTCCGCTACGGCTCCGCCACGCCGGAACGGGCCCGCATCCAGCGCTGGGGTTACAACGGTGTCGGTATCACCATGGGCATCAAAGGGACTTTCTAATGCTGAATAATTTCCCCGTGATTCAGGGGATTGCGTAACCAACGGTCGTCCCTCCCGCCCTCCGGTCGCCCCTGAGTCCGGTGTTGCGGGAGGGCTTTGCGTTGATTGCCGCACCCTTCGAAGTCCCTCGCCGCCTTTTTCCTGATTCGATCCGCCCACCGCTCACCGCTCTTGCCCCGCCGCCGAGAAACCCAACCCGCATTCCGATCATGAACCTTCCCTCTTTCCTCCGTCTGTCGCTCGGCTTGCTTGCCTTCGCGGCCTCGGCCCTGCTTGTCGCAGCCCAGCCCAGCCGCGTCGATGTCATCGTCTACGGCGCGACGCCCGGCGGCATCGCCGCCGCGCTGGCCGCGGCAAAGGGCGGCCGCACGGTCCTGTTGGTGGAGCCGACCATCCGCATCGGCGGCATGACGACCAACGGGCTCTCGCACCCGGACTTCCGCGCCTTCGAGTCCCTGACCGGCACCTATTGGGATCTGACGCAGCGGACGCTGGCCTACTACAAAGCCACCTACGGTGAGAACTCGCCACAGCTCAAGGACACCTTCCGCGGCACGCACGCCGAGCCGAAGGTGAACCTCCTGCTTTTCCAGCAGATGCTGGCGGAGCATGCGGGCATCACCGTCAGGACGGAGTGGACCCTGATCAACGCCTACCTCCGTGGTCCGACCGGGGATCGGACGGTGCGGGCGGCCAGATTCCGTGACGCTCAGGGTGGCGAGCATGTGCACGAGGCTGCGATCTTCATCGACGGAAGTTATGAGGGCGACCTCATCGCAGCCGCGCAGATCCCGTACCGCGTCGGCGTGGAGTCGCGCGACGAGTACAACGAGTCGGCCGCGCCGGCCGACGGCAGCAGCGACCTGCAGGGGTACAACTTTCGTTTCGTCATGACCCAGGATCCCGCGAACCGCGTACCGGTGACGGCGCCGGAGGGTTACCGCCGCGAGGACTTCCTGCCGCTCCTCGGCCTCATCACCGACGGCAAAATCAAGCGCGCCTTCGGCGGCTATCGCGACACCGACAATATTCTCAAGGCCCAGATTCCCGTTCTCCCGAACAACAAGCGCGACATCAATGACGTCTCTAATGGCTTCGTGCGGCTCTCGCTGCCGGGCGATCAGTTGATGTGGCCGGAAGGCGATGCCGCGACGCGCCTAAAGATCTACAAGGAGCACGTCCTCTGGAACGTCGGGCTCATTTACTTTGTGCAGAATGATCCGTCCGTGCCCGAAGCCTTCCGGAACGAGGCTCGTACCTGGGGCTGGTGCAAGGACGAGTTCGTCGAGTCCAATCACATCCCGCCGCAGCTCTACGTGCGCGAGGCCCGGCGCATGGTCGGTCTGCGCATCTTCACGCAGAATGACACGCGCCACGCGGAGGGCGATGCCCGGTCTGTCCTCCACCGCGATTCGATCGCGATCGGCGAGTACGGCCATAGCAGCCACGGTGTGCGCCATGAAGGTTCACGATTCGGCGGCAAGCGCTTCGGGGAAGGGCTGGCGGCGCCCTACGCACCCTATCAGGTGCCGTACGGGACCATTGTGCCGAAAGATGTCCGCAACCTGCTCGCGCCGGTCCCGGTGAGCGCCTCTCATGTGGGGTTCTGCGCGCTGCGCCTCGAACCGATTTGGAGCTCCCTCGGCCAAGCGGCCGGACACGCCGCCCACCTCGCGCTGTCTGCCGGCGACCATCCCGATGTGCGGACCGTCCCGGTGCCCAAGCTGCAGCGTCTCATCCACGCCGACCGCGGCGCGACGATCTACTTCACTGACATCTCCCCCGCGAGTCCGGACTTCGCCGCCGCCCAGTGGTGGGGCACCCTTGGCGGCTTCCACGGCCTCGCGCCAAAACCGGCGGGACGTCTCCTGGGCAAACAGATCGAAGGCCAGCACTCCGAGGCCTGGCTGAATCATGACGCCGAGCTTTCCCGTCCGCTCGACGCGGAGCTCGTTCAGCGCTGGCTTGGCGTTGCGAAGGCCGCGGGTATTGCGACGGAAAAGCTGCCGCAGGCCGACGGTCGGGCGACGCGTGGCGACTGGGTCCGCGCCGCCTTCCACGCTTCATCGGCCAACTGAACCGGCCCGAGTGTTAGCCTCCGACGATCTTAGCCTGGACCTGTTGTTGGCCGTACGCCCGTGACCCCGCTCCCTTGATGAAATTGTCGACGTCCCGCCTCGGTCTTGCGTGCCTGCTCGCTCTTGCCGGGCTGGTCGCGCCTTTGCTGTCGGAGGAGGAGCCGCATGTGATCGGCGCCCCGCGCCCCCGCGCGGATTCTCCGGCCTACGCCTCGGTCAAGGACGTCGCCGGCCTGCCCCGGGTCCTTATTGTGGGGGACTCCATCTCCATCGGCTACACCCTGACGGTTCGCGACCAGCTCCGGGGCGTCGCCAACATCCATCGTCCGGCGGAGAACTGTGGCGATACCAAGCGCGGATTGGAGCGACTGGATGCCTGGCTGGGCATGGGCACGTGGGACCTCATCCATTTCAACTTCGGTCTGCACGACATCCGCTATGTGGATCCGCACGGGAAATACGTGTCGCCCGACAATGGCGTGCAGGCGACGAGTCCCGCTGATTATGAGCGGAATCTGCGCCGCCTGGTCCGCAGGCTCAAGGCGACTGGCGCCACCCTAGTGTTCGCGACCACCACACCGGTGCCAGGGGGCGCGGCCGGGCGCTTGGAGCCGGATGCGATCCGGTACAACGAGATCGCGATCGAGGTGATGCAGGACGAAGGTGTTGCCGTGAATGATCTCTTCATCCTGGCATCGGCGATCCAGGCGGAGACACAGCTAAAGCAGAACGTACATTTCACTCCGCAGGGTTACGATCTTCTCGCGGGTCAGGTCACCGAAAGCATCGTGAAGGCGCTGGGCCTTCGCCCCGGTCCGCGGTGACTGGCGCCGACGGACCCCGCTGCGGTGGCCCACATTCCCTTTGTTTAGTGCGCAGCCAACCCTCCTCGTCTTCGAAATGAAATGGCTCCCTCGTGAAATGATTCGTGCCAGCCTGCTGCTGCTCGGCGGACTGATGATGCTGTCTCCGGGCGTCGCCGCTGCGGCGGCGGACCGTCCGCGTAACATCGTCTACATCCTCGTGGATGACCATCGCTTCGACGCGCTGGGGTTCATGGGCCATCCGTTCCTCGAAACGCCGAATTTGGACTCGCTTGCCAAGAACGGCGTTCACGCCGCCAATGCGTTTGTGACGACCGCCCTCTGCTCGCCGAGTCGGGCGAGTGTCTTGACCGGACTATACGCGCATCGTCACGGCGTGGTGGATAACAATAATCCGGTGCGATCGGATCTAGTTTTCTTTCCTCAGCTCTTGCAGCAGGCCGGCTACAGCACGGGTTTCTTCGGCAAATGGCATATGGGCGGGGAAGGGGACGAACCCCAGCGCGGCTTCGACAAGTGGGTGAGCTTTCGCGGGCAGGGCGTTTATTGGCCCTCCGGAGGCGATGGCATGCCGCAAGCGACGGAGACCCGTCGCCTGATGATGAATGTCGACGGTCAGCGAGTGCCGCAGCGCGGGTACATCACGGATGAACTGACCGACTACGCTCTCGACTGGATGCGGGCGCAGCCCCGCGACAAACCCTTCTTTCTTTATCTATCGCACAAGGCCGTGCACAGCGAGTTCATGCCTGCGGAGCGCCACCGGGGCCGTTATGCGGGTAAGTCTCTGCCGCTGCCAGCGTCGCGCACACGCCATGAAAACGCGCCGATGTGGGTGCGGAACCAGCGAAATTCCTGGCACGGAATCGATTTCCCTTATCACTCCTCGCTCGATGTGGCGGAATATTACCGTCGCTATTGCGAGACTTTGCTCGCGGTGGACGAAAGCGTTGGCCGTGTGCTCGCAGCGCTCAAGGAGCGCGGACAACTCGAAAGTACGCTGATCGTCTTCATGGGCGACAACGGCTTTAGCTTTGGCGAGCACGGTCTGATCGACAAGCGCACGGCTTACGAATGGTCGATGCGGGTGCCGCTTTTGCTGCACTGCCCCGAGGTTCTGCCCGCGGGCACGACGCTCAAGGGGATGGTGGCCAACATCGATCTTGCCCCCACCTTCCTCGAGGCAGCCGGCGCTCCTATCCCCCAAGGCTATGACGGCGAGAGTTTCTGGAAAATGGCTAAAGGCGAGAACCAGCCCTGGCGAACCGAGCTGCTTTACGAGTATTTCTGGGAAAGAAACTACCCGCAGACCCCGACGCTCCATGCGCTTCGGACCGACCGGTACAAGTACGTTCATGTTCACGGCGTATGGGACATCGACGAACTCTATGACTTGGATGCCGACCCGGGTGAGACCCGGAATCTCGTGTTTAGCCCGGAGCATGCGGGCATTTTATGGGACTTAAACAATCGGTTGTTTGCCAAGCTGCAAGCAACCGACGGCATGGATCTGCCGCTGCAGGTCGATCGCGGGCAGGTGGCCAACCTACGTCGTCGCGGCGGCGCGCCAGTGGCGGAATTTCCGTCTGAACTCCTTCGGGAAAATAATGCAGCCAAATGAACCCCAGCCTCGAAAATCGTTAGACCATCCAGATTTGCGCTGCAGCCAGCCACCATCCCGTCCCTGCCATTTCCTATGCGTACGATTCCCTTGATTCTAGTCGTTACCGTGCTGGCTCTTGCTGCGTCCGCCGCGGAGGTTCCCCTCAACTGGCCGCTCCCAACGCCCCCGCCGGGCGCGAATCCTGCGACCTTTGCGGTCCCGCGCAACGAATGGCTGGTCAAGGTTCAGACGAATTTAGAGCGGGCGCGGGCGCCCGAGCCCATCGACCTTCTTTTCGAAGGCGATTCGATTACCGAAGGATGGAAAACGGCCGGCCGCGAGGTCTGGCAGAGTCGCTACGGCGGGCTGCATGCGGCGACATTCGGGATCAGTGCAGACCGCACGGAGCATGTCCTGTGGCGCATTCGGAACGGGCAGATGGACGGGATTTCGCCCAAACTCATCGTGCTGATGATCGGTACGAACAACCTCGGGCGGGACACGGTGGAACAGGTCGCCGAAGGGGTGGCTGTGATCACGCAGGAACTGCTCGCGCGCTGCCCGTCCAGCCGCGTGCTGGTGCTCGGAATTTTCCCTCGTGGCGCCCGGCCCGATGCGCCTATCCGGACCAAAATCAAGGAAGTCAACCGGCGGATCGCCGAACTGGCTTCGCACGAGCGCGTCGAGTACCTCGACATTGGTGACCGCCTATTGAAGCCGGACGGCACCCTGGGCGTGGACATAATGCCGGACCTGCTACACCCGGCCCGCCCGGGTTACGAGATCTGGGCTAACGCCATCCAGCCGGTGATCGATCGTTTTATTCGCTAAGAAAAGGTCTCGCTCGGTCTCGATACGGATCTCACCGATCGCCGGTAGCGATAAGCGCACAATGAATCGTATGGTCTCAGATCTCATTCAATCCAAGCGAGATCCGGCCATTTTGGGCGATGCCTAACGAATTCACCAAAGTACGTCGATGGCTGCTTCGTCTCGGTATCGCTCTGAGTGTTAACTGGCGAATCATAGCACATGGCGCGGCGCAGGTTATTCCTGCGCCACGCGCCTTCGACATTTAGGCTCAATCCCTCTAAATCATATGAATCCAACACGTATATTGTTGGCGACTGCTCTCGGCTGCGCCGGACTCGGTTTGTCTGCGATGGGGCAAGGCAACCCCCGCCCGAATGTCCTCATGATCAACATGGACGACTTGAATGCTTGGGTTGCACCACTCAGCGGCCACCCGCAAATCAAGACGCCTAATCTGGACCGGCTCGCCGCAAGAGGAACGGTCTTTAGGAATGCCCACACTCAGGCGCCGGTGTGCAATCCTTCCCGCGCCAGTCTCTTCACCGGAATTCGCCCTGAGAACTCCGGACTCTACAGCTTGAACCCTTCCTTTCGCGAAGCCCCCTCGCTCCGAAATTCGATCACGTTGCCACAATTTCTGGCCCGGAATGGCTACAAGACGTACACCACAGGGAAAAACTTCCACGACGGAATCCGACAGGATCCCAAACTGCCTGCCGAGTTCACCGAATGGGGATTCACCGGAACCTTCGCTCCCCGGCCGGCCAAGCGGCTCAAAGAGAACATCAACCCCGTGCCTTTAATCGACTGGGGGGTGTATCCTGAGAAGGATGAGGATCAGGACGACTGGAAGGTGGTCGATTGGGCGGTCAACAAACTGAAGGAACCTGCCGCCGAACCGTTCTTCCTCGCGGTCGGGATTCGTCATCCCCACGTGCCCATGTATGCCAGCCAGCGATGGTTCGACCTCTACGCAGATGATCAGCTAATGATGCCGATTGTCCCGGATGACGATCGAGACGATCTGCCCAAATTCTCCGAATATCTCGTCTGGCGGCTGCCCGAGCCCCGCCTCGCGCTCCTTAAGCGCCGGGATGAATGGCGTTCGCATGTCCAAGCCTACCTCGCCTCGGTGAGCTTCGCCGATCACCTGGTGGGGCGTTTGCTCGATCAGCTCGATTCAACCCCGGCCGGCAGAAACACGATCATTGTGTTTTGGTCCGACCACGGCTATCATAATGGCGAGAAGGGAATCACCGGCAAAAATACTCTGTGGGAGATCTCAACGCGTGTCCCGATCATCATTTCCGCTCCCGGTTTCAAGGCGGGCCAGCAGTCAGGTCAACCTGTCGAACTTCTTGATCTCTATCCGACCATCGCCGAACTCTGCGGGTTCAGCCCCCCGGCCCACGTGGAAGGCGTCAGCCTGATTCCCTGGCTGCAGAATCCTGATAGCCCCAAGGAAAAGCCTGCTCGCACCGCTCACGGTCCGGGGAACATGTCGGTTCGCTCAAAGGACTGGCGATACATCCGTTACGCTGACGGCAGCGAAGAACTCTACGATCACGCTGCCGATCCGCAGGAGTGGCACAATCTTGCCCGGATCCCGGCGTATGCGCCCATCATCCGCGAGCATGCCCGTTGGCTGCCTCGCCAGTTCGCCGAACCTGTCGCCGGAAGTCGTGCCCGCTTGCTCGAGTATCGTGACGGCAAGGCAATCTGGGAAGGTCGGGAAGTGAATCCGAACGACCCGTTCGACTATGACCCATTTGCTCAGGATCCCGGCGATTGGTCGGGCCAGGGCGCGGGTGGTCGCGGACGAGGCGGCTCCCAATAGTTGATCACCCAGCAGCAGCCTGAACTTCCCAGGAAAACCAAGCTTGTCGTAACCATTTCTCCCGTCGCCGCAGGGCTGTATGCCGGCGCTGTGTTCGCCTAGGACAGCGCTCGAGCTCCGGCGCAAAAACCGAACGTTATGTTCATCGAGATGGATGACCTAACGATTGGGTCGGCCCTCTGGGGGAGGGGACATCCTCAGGTCAAGACCCCGAATCTCGACCGGCTTGCCGCCCGGCGAACGGTGTTCACCAATGCGCACACACATTCCCAAGTTCGCGCACTTTGCCCCTGGTTCGCTTGAGGACCCATAAATGGACCTAAATAGGGGGCTGGTATGCGATCTAGATTTTCCAAGGATTTTCCAAATAGCCCGAAAAATGGTCTAATTTGGCCTTTTCAAGGTATACATAGTTTCCCTAGTTAATTATTAATAAATCATTGAATATGAATATTTAATGATAAAATATCGTACGCAAAGTGCTTTGCGTTGAAAACGCCGGATGAACGTTCGGGACGTAGAGGCCGCGAGTTCGAATCTCGCCACCCCGACCAGTTTCAATCGCCCGCTTACGCAAGTAAGCGGGCGATTTCGCTATACGCGTCACGCACGTCGCGGCCAGAAGGCGACTTGGATCGGTTGCCGAAGCCGACATGGCGTCAAAATGAAGGCGAAGCCGATTTACCGAGCTTGCCCCCGAGGGCCGGCTGCCGCCAAGAGCCACTGCGGCCTAGCGCACAAACGGATTGAAGGCCTGCTCGTTCGCCAGCGTGGTCAGCGGGCCGTGGCCAGGCGCGACGACCGTTCCGGGTGGAAGCTCGGCGAGCAGCCGATGCAGGTGGGCGTCCAGCCGTCGATGGCAGTAATAGCCGCCGCCGACCGAACCCGCGAACAAAAGATCGCCTGAGACCAGCAAAGGCACGCCTGAGCGGGCCTCCCGGGAGCGCACCACATAGCAGTGATGGGCCTCGGCATGACCCGGGGTATCACGCACGGAAACCTCGAGGGAGCCAAACCTCAACGTCGTGCCTTCGCCCGGCGACGTTGCGCCGGAGATGCCCGCTCCAGCCGGTCCGAAGACCGGAACGCGACCGAAGTCAGACTGCAGGCCGGCCAGCCCTCCTGCGTGCTCGGTTTCGCCGTGGGTGATAAAAATCGCGTCCAGGGAACGAATGCCCGGTGGCCAAGCACGGCGTAGCGCCTCCGAATCGTGCCCGGTGTCGAAGAGGATGCCTTGGTGACTGCTGCAATCGGCCACAATGTACGCATTGGCGACGCCAATCCCATGGGGCATGCGCAGCGGGTAGAGGCAGAAGGGCAGCCCACTGATCTCCGGCAGCGGGTAGCGCCCGCCCGCGAGCGCGGCGAGCCCTTCATCACGCAGCCCAAGTACGCCCGCCAGACGGCTGAGCTCTTCACGGGTGAAATCGTACCGATAATCGATGGCATCGCGGAGTCGCCCCAGTTCGAGACCGGCCTGACGCGCGACCTCTGCCTGGCTCAAGTCGGCATGCCGAAGGGCCTTTTCAAGCACATCGCCCAACTCGTCTTCCAAAGGTGCGCGTTCGATGACCACGATCGCAGCATGGCGGTTTGTCCGCTCATAGCAAAAAAGTTTTGGTTTTCCCGCCGGAGTCGCTTCGCTCCTCGCATGCAATCCACGCAAACGGAGGTTCTCGATATCTTCACCCGGACCAAGGCCCTGCTGCAGGGGCATTTCGTACTCCGCTCCGGTTTGCACAGCGGCCATTACTTCCAGTGTGCGCAAGTCTGCCAGCACATGGACGCGGTCACGCGCTTGTCCGAGCTGCTGCTGCAGAAGCTTTCCCACCTGAAGTACACCACCGTGCTGGCCCCGGCGATGGGTGGCCTTGTGGTGGGGCAGGAAGTCGCTCGTCAGGCCGGCGTCCGCTATATTTTTGCCGAGAAGGAGAACAACGTGCTCGTGATGCGCCGGGGCTTCAAGCTGGCTCCTGGTGAGCGCGTGTTGATCGTGGAGGATGTCGTCACGCGTGGCGGGCGCGTCCTCGAGTGCATTGAGATCGTGAAGCAGGCCGGCGGCGTTCCGGTGGGCGTCGCGATGCTGGTCGACCGCAGTGCAGGCACGACGCGTTTCGAGATTCCCGCGATCTCGCTGCTCGAGCTGAGCTTTCCCACGTACGCAGCGGATGCGATTCCGGACTGGCTTGCGGCCATTCCGGTGGAAAAGCCAGGCAGCTAGAGCGTTTTCGATTTAGATAGACGCATAGGATGGGAGGCGTAGTGTTAGGAGCTACGATGATCCCACTCAGTGATGATTTGCGGCGCCGTATAATTGCGGCGCGCGAGAGCGGTGAAGGTACAGGAGAGGTAAGCGAG
>DASWVY010000051.1:0-28885 GCA_036401075.1 Opitutaceae bacterium | reverse complement strand
CTCGCTTACCTCTCCTGTACCTTCACCGCTCTCGCGCGCCGCAATTATACGGCGCCGCAAATCATCACTGAGTGGGATCATCGTAGCTCCTAACACTACGCCTCCCATCCTATGCGTCTATCTAAATCGAAAACGCTCTAGGACGACAGTCATCGCGATTGGAGGTTGGCGGTTGGACGTTGGATCATGACCTCAGATCAGCGGTGTGCCCTTGGGCACGCGCACCACGGTCGTGCCCGCAATCTTGTCGTGCCACGACTGCTTGTCGGCGTCGAATGCCACCCAGATGAAGCCGAGGCCCGCGATCACGAAGGAAAGGAAGCCACCGAGGGCACGCACGACCGCAATCGTCCAGTCGAGCTTGCGATCATCCAGACGCACGACCTTGAGTCCGCAGATCACGCCGCCGATCGTGGTGCCCTTGAGCGCCCAGAACGCGATGCAGTAGATCGTGTAGACCGCGAGGAAGTAGTTGCCGACGAACGAGAAAATCCCACCGCAAATGCCCACTAGGACCGCATCCAGCGCCGAGGCCGCAATGCGGATCCAGAAGCCGGCCCGCGGCAGCGTCGACATCTGCGTCGTCTGACGCAGCGGAGGCGGCGCGACGAAGGACGGCTCGACCGTGAAGCCAGAGGATGAAGCGCCGGCTTCCTGCGAAGGCATGGGGGTAAAGCCCGCGGCAGGCGAGGCCGCGGCCATGCCCACAGGGGCGGCAGCGACGGCGGCCGCCGCCTTTTCGCGCTTCATGCCGAGAATCAGCGTGTAGACGACCATGCCCAGACCAAGTGCGCCCGAAACCTTCCACATCACGATACCCAGGTAAGGAATCACATAGAAGAGCATCAGCAGGAGACCACCGATCAAGGCAGCCAGCACCGGCATCTGGATGCCCAGCGGCTTGGTGAAACGGCGGCCCATCCAGGTGATGAAGGCAGCTTTGCCGAACAGGGTGCCGAAGATACCGGCAAAGAACAGCACCACCGGGCCGACGCCCGTGACCGCCAGCAGCACCGTCAGAATCGGGATCGCCAGCATGGTCAGAAATGCCGCGAGAATCGTGTAGCCCGGACGCTGCTCAAGCGTCTCGGCGCATTTCTCCACGCCCTTGCCGAAGGCCAGCGCCAGCAGCACGTAGAAAGCGAAGAACGAGAAGGCGATGCCCCAGGCCCAGCCGAGATGTTCGCCAAAACCGAGCGGCCGACCCAGCAGCAGGCAGTGCTTAAGCCACGCGCGCAGGCCATCCATCTGGGGCATGTGCCCCTTCATGAAGCCGACCTCCTGAATGCCCCGGCCGACGGTCGAACCTGGAGCGCGCTCCACGCCGCCACCGATCGACACGACTTCACCGTCAACCCGGGCGCGCGGCCCGAGCTGGACGCCACCCATCACGGCGACCACGTCGCCGCGCACGTGACCGTTCACGGTAACATTGCCCATCACCGCCACGACTTCGCGCGCCTCGCCGTTCAGCGTGGAATCGCCCATGATGGCGACGACCTCGTCGTCCACGATGCCGTCCACGATCGTGTTGCCGATGATCGCCACCACCTCGCGGGCGGTCTCGCCCCCGCTGAGGATCGCGTCGGAGCCCATGACAAAAATGCCGGACTCTGAATTTGCGCGGCGTTCGATCGTTTCCGCCTCTGGTTCCGGATCGGGATCAGCGGGGTCCGACGGATCCGCCGGCGAAGGCGGTTCGGCCGGTGGCGCGGCGTCGAGTGAACGCAGTCCCTCCGAAGAGGGTTGAGCCGGCGCGATGTCAGGCGCGCTGGGCGCCTCCGGCGCAGTCTGCGCCCGGGCCAGGGTGAGGCCGAGCGCGAGGAGTGCGCCGGCAAGGCAAGTGAACCAACGGAAGGATTTCATAAAATCAGGAAGGCAAAGCAAAGGTTAGCGATTCTGCCAGAGGACGCGGTAGGCCGCGGCCCCCAGGCCGATCAAGGTGGCGTAGAGGCTGGCGAAGACCGCGAGCCCCACATAGATCCAGGTACTGGATACAGAAGGCAGCAGACGGGCGCCGACATCCGCGAGCGCGGAGCCGGTTGCGCGGATCTGCGCAAACCAGCCCAGCGTGGCCTCGACCGGCTGTCCGGCCGTCGCGCCAAAGCCGGGCAGGAAGGTGGCGGCGGCGCCGACCACCACGGCCGCGAGCGCGGCAGACAGGACAAAGAAGAGCAGGCGCACGGGCGTGGGCCAGTAGGCGTAGCTCTGGTGCCACCAGGGGCGGGCCTGACGCTCGGCGATGGCCGCGAGCACGCGCTGCTCGAGCGAGGAGGGCGCACGCCGCGAGGGCAGTCCGCGCAAAGCCTGATGGAGCCGCTGTTCAATTTCTTCAGGTGTGGGTCGGTCCATGGCGATCAGGGATGAAAGGTTTCGTGGGTGGCCCCGCTGCGCATCAGCACCTGGGCAAGCGCCGCACGTCCACGGAGGATGTCGGTCTTGACCTTGGCGAGCGACACGCCGAGCCGCTTGGCGATCTCGTCGTAGGGCTGGTCTTCAAAGTGGTAAAGGACCAGCGGGACCCGCTGGTGTTCAGGGAGATTCTCCAGGGCACGCTCCAACCAAGCCCGGCGCTCGGACTTGTCGACTCCCGCGAGGAAATCGCTGTCCGGCGCGGCAAACTCCACCGGCTCCGCCTCGCCGCCCTCGTCGTCCTGGTGCACGATCTCCGAGAAGAAGCGCCAGCGCTTGCGGTAGCGCTGCAGGTGGTTGAGCGAGAGGTTGGTCGTGACGGTCTTGAGCCAGCCACCGGCGGTCGGGCTGGTGCTCAGATCATCGAATCGCTCATACGCCTTCAGGAAGACTTCCTGGGAAATATCCTCCGCCTGCGCCTCGTTGCCAAGGAGCCGAACTGCGGTGGTATAGACCATGTCCTGATAGTTTCGCATGAACGTCGTAAAATCTGCCGGGGTCATCGTCCCCGTAGGATGGGTTTGCACTGGAGGATCATCGTTCATGCGCAGAACACCCGGCTCCGTGCGGAAGTTGCAGCAAACTCCATGGCAAACCGCCTGCGGGAGAGCGAGCGCATAAGCCCGCCCAGGCCAGAGGGATGGAAATCCTTACCCGGCAACGACACTGCAAGCCAATGGCGACCTTCCACTTAGGCCGCCACCCGCAGGTCACCCAGCGCGGCGCGGGTCCGCTCAATGTCGGCCTGTGCCTCCTCGCGGCAGATCGCGATCGTCACATCGTCCAGGCCAAGCACGCCCGAAACGTCCGTTCGATGCGCCCATGCCTTGTCCTCACCCGGCAATCCCGCCCCAAGATCCACCGCGAGGCCGCACGCCAGATTGAGCAGACACGACAACGGCGCGTGTGCACCCGTGGCCGCCATCGGATCCACGTGGTTCTCCACCATCGCCACCAAGGGCTCCGGGAATCGCCAGTGACCCAGCAGCAGCGCGGAAACCTCGGGGGCCGAGCAACCGTAATTCTGCCGCTCCCAGTCGATCAGGCAGGTGGAGTCGCGCGGATAACGGTTCGCCGAGGGCAGCCGATCGAGCACGGCCCGGCCGACGTTGCGCAAAAGTCCGGCCGTGTAACTGGAGCGTGGATCCACCTCACTCCGCTTGGCCAACGCCGCGGCGAGCGCGGCCACCGCCACGGAATTTTCCCAGACCATGCCGGCGGAAAACCCGTACGAGACCAAATCGCTTTGATACGCCTGATGGGACGCCGCGAGTCCGACAATCCGGTGAATCTCCCCCACCCCAACGCGGGCCACGGCATCCTCGAGGGAGTCGCAACGATTGCGCGTGCCGAACATGACGCCGTTGGCCAGACGCATGATCTTGAACGTGAGCGAGGGGTCCATGCGCACCAGCAGGATGATATCTTCAAGGCTCGCGTCCGGATCGCGCAGCCGCTCTCCCAGCCGCCCGAGGACGCGCATGGAGGGCGATAGCTTGCTGCCAAGAGAGATGAGGACGTCGCGGGCCGGAGCCATGGAAGCCGGAGATATCCGGCAACCCCTTGTATCGGCACGGGCCGCCCGATCCTTGAGCCGATCCGGCCTTAAAAATCGAGAGCCTTCAGCTCCCCGATCGTGACGTTAAAGCGGCTGGCATAGGGCGCAACCCGCTGGAACTGGCCCCATTCCGTCTCCAGCCGGCCTCCAACGCGAAAAAGCCAGGCGACCTTGGCCGAGCCCGTGGCAATGAACTGCGCCGGTTGTGCCGCATACTGGGGATCGATCACGCCAAACGTGGCGTCGGCCTCCACATTCTCCACCCGCGCCACCCCGGCGACACGAAAGGCCTCGGTGGTGCGGATCGCAACCCGGTCCAGCTCGCCCCGCTCCTTGTGAACCTGCGCAAGCACATAGAATTTCTCCGCGGGCAAACGCCGGCTGGCGCCCGGCTTGATCGGAACCGAATAGACCCAATGCGTGCGCGTTTCCTCGGCCAGTGTCGCCGCGGCGAGATCCATGATCGCGCCCAGCGGCCGACCACGCCGGCGCATTTCCCGGTTGCGGGTCCGCAACCAGGATTTTTCCTCCGCCACGGTGGGCGGGCGTCCGTTGCGCAGCAGCAGTTTCCATTGCTGATCGTCCGGCAGCGACGGGTCGTACCGTTCGACATCCGTTCGCTCCAATTTTCCTTCCTTGTCGAAATACCGTGAGGTGCGGGTCGAGGCCCAGTGGCCCTCATCGGCCAGCAACTTGGTCAACGCATCCGCCAGCACCGGCGGAGCCCCCGCCAGATCATTCTCCGCGCGCAGGCCCACGACGGTCGGGACCAGCGCTAGAAAGAGGATGAAAGCGAAACGAGCAGCCATCGCCCGGAACCTGTGCGGGACGATCGTTTTCGCAAGTCACCGCCCGCGACCGCTCCTCGTGGCCTCGCTGAGGCCGGCTACATCGACTAGCGCAGCAGCGCGACCGCCCGATCAAAGGCCTGCCCAGCCGCCTCGGCCGCGTGCGAAAGCTGCTCCTCGGTCAGGCCGGCTGCCGCGAGCTTTTCCGGCGTCAACAGCCAGTGATCCGTCTCGCCCTCGAACGCGTGCCCCGCCGCACCCGTGAGGGTGCCGGCCAGGTTGAGCAGCAACGCGAGCGGCTGGGAGGCGTCCGCCTGATGGGAAAGATAATGCGCCCTCAGCGCCGCGCCCATGGGTTTGGGGAAATGCCACTCGTCCAAAACGAGGCCAGCAACCTCCGCATGACCAATCCCAAGGAAGCTGCCCTCCCAAATGCGATAATTGCCCCAACGTTTCGGCTCAAAGGTCTCACGAGGCGGAATCCGTCCGCGCGCCGCACGGTCGAGGACCATGAATCCGATCGGACGCAACAGGCCCGCAGTGTAGGCCATCCGCACATCGCCGCCCGCCTGACGCGCGAGTTCCTCGCACGCGAAGGCTGTGTAGAGCATGTTGTCGCGCAGTTGCAGCGCGGTGATGCCGTAGTGTTCCAGCGCGCGATCGGCAAAGCGTCCCGTCGTGGCCGTACCGACCAGCCGAAGAATCTCCCCAAAACCGACCCGATTCACCGCCTCCTCGACCGAGGACACGCGTCCGCCAAACAACGGACTATTACTGATGCGGACAATGCGGGCCGCCAGCGCAAGATCCCGACGCAGAAGGGAAGCGATCGCATCGAGCTCCGCGTTCACGTCCTGCAGCATTTCGCCCAGCGTCGAGAGAACCTCCAGGTCCGCAGGAAGCGACCGGGCGGTCTCGAGGAGTTTTTCGCGGGACAACGGCGTGCCGATAACGGGCATAGCGCCTGTCATCGGCACGATTCCGGGACCTCTGAAGCACCTTTCGGCGCGCAGGTTACATCCGGCAGATCAGGAGCTGGCGCTCGTAGATCAGTTCCTTCGGCAGATGGTCGTGCAGATCGAGGAAGAGTTCCTCCTGACCAAGCACTTCGGCTCGCCACGCCTCACGGTCAAAGGCCTGCAGCTCGTCAAAGCGCTCCTTCGGGAAGTTCATGCCCTCCCAATCGAGGTCCTCGTAGCGGGGCTGCCAGCCGATCGGCGTCTCGCGACCCAGCGCGCGACCGCGGGCGCGGTCGGTGATCCACTTGAGGACGCGCATGTTTTCGCTGAAGCCGGGCCACATGAACTTGCCGTCCTTGTCCTTGCGGAACCAGTTCACGTGGAAGATGCGCGGCGTCTCGGTGAGGTTGCGCTGCATCTTGATCCAGTGACGGAAGTAGTCGCCCATGTTGTAGCCGCAGAACGGCAGCATGGCGAACGGGTCGCGCCGGACCTTGCCGATCGTGCCCGCCGCGGCGGCGGTCATCTCGGAGCCCATCGTGGCGCCAGTGTAGACACCCGCGCTCCAGTTGAAGGCCTGGTAAACCAGCGGCATGGTGGTCGCACGACGACCGCCGAAGATAAAGGCGCTGATCGGCACGCCCTCGGGATTCTCCCACTCGGGGTCGATCGTTGGGCACTGGGAAGCCGGAGCCGTGAAGCGCGCGTTCGGATGGGCCGCCTTGGCGCCCGTTTCCTTTGCGATCGCCGGCGTCCACTTCTTGCCCTGCCAGTCAATGCACTCGGCCGGTGGCTCGTCCGTCATGCCTTCCCACCAGACGCCACCCTCGGGGGTCAGCGCCACATTGGTGAAGATCGTGTTCTTGGAGAGCGAGGCCATCGCGTTCGGGTTCGTCTTGTTCGACGTACCCGGCGCGACGCCGAAGAAGCCGGCCTCGGGATTGATTGCACGGAGACGGCCGTTGGCGTCGGGTTTGATCCACGCGATGTCGTCGCCGACCGTCCACACCTTCCAGCCCTGCTTCTTGAAGTGATCGGGCGGGATCAGCATGGCGAAGTTCGTCTTGCCGCAGGCGCTCGGGAACGCCGCTGCGACGTAGGTCTTCTCGCCCTTGGGGTTCTCGACGCCGAGAATCAGCATGTGCTCCGCCATCCAACCCTCGTCGCGGGCCATGTTGGACGCGATGCGCAGCGCGAAGCACTTCTTGCCGAGCAGTGCGTTGCCGCCGTAGCCGGAGCCGTAGCTCCAGATTTCGCGGGTCTCCGGGAAGTGCACAATGTACTTCTCGGGATTGCAGGGCCACGGCACATCCTTCTGACCGGGCTTGAGCGGGTGACCGACTGAGTGGATACACGGGACGACGCGCTTCTCCGCCTTATCGATCTCCTTGTAGACCGGTAGGCCGATGCGGGCCATGATGCGCATATTGACCACCACATAGGGCGAGTCGGTCAGCTCGACGCCAATCTGTGACATCGGCGAACCCACTGGCCCCATGCTGTAGGGCAACACATACATGGTGCGGCCCTGCATGCAGCCGGCAAAGATCTCCTTGAGCTTCCGGCGCATCTGGAACGGATCGACCCAGTTGTTGGTCGGTCCCGCCGTGTCCTTGGACAGGGAGCAGATGTACGTGCGGTCCTCAACGCGGGCGACGTCGCCGGCATCGGACTTGGCGTAGTAGCAGCCGGGCCAGAGCTTCTCGTTCAGCTTGATGAACGTACCGCTGGCCACCAGTTGGGCGCTCAAGGCATCGGACTCTTCCTGGGATCCGTCCACCCAGTGAATTGCGGCCGGTTTGCACAACTCGGCCATTTTTTCGACCCACCGGAGCAGGTGCTGATTTTCGCTAAGGGGTACGGACGGATTTCTCGTCTTCATACAGTACCCTAACTTTCAGGCCCCCGGGGAGTAAACCGCAAAGCCTGCCGCGGTTGATCGTATAAACCACAGACATAGCCGTAGAATCTGGCCGAATAGCCAGCGGCGCAAAACCGGTTCCGCCAACCCTTTGAATCAAGGACTACCTCGGCGCAGGCTCAATGTGCACCATAACATCCGTAATTCGCAGGGGCGAACGCAGCAGCGCGTGCTTCACCGCCCCGGCAATGGCGTGACCGGCACTCACGGTCAGATCGGGGTCAACCTCCACATGAATATCCACCAGATGGCTGAGTCCGCTTTTCCGGACCCGGCATTTGTCGAGGCCCCGCACGCCCGCCACCGCCGCAGCCACGGCGCGGACCTCGGTCTCGAAGGCCAGCGGGACGGCCAGATCCATCACATCGCCCAACGCACGATTAAACACGTTCAGGCCGTTCAGCGCAATGACCACGCACGCCAGCAGCGCCGCCCAGTCATCCGCCGCCTCGTAGCCTTTGCCTCCCACCACGGCGATCGCGATGCCGACAAAGGCCGCGGCGGACGTCACCGCGTCCGCATAGTGGTGCCAAGCCTCGGCGCCCAGCGCGGTGCTGCCATCCTTCTCCCCCGCCGCAAGCAGACGACGGGAAAAGCGGTACTTCACCAGCACCACAAACGCCACCAAGGGTAACGTGCCCCAATGCGGTCCTTGATGCGGGGTGATGATCTCACGCACCGCGTGCACGGCGATCCAGCCCGCCGCCGCAAAGATGCAAAGCGCCACCGCCATCGCGGCCAGCGGCTCCGCCTTGCCGTGCCCATAGGGGTGATTCTCGTCCGGCGGGCGCGATGCGACCCGGAAACCCATCCAGACCAGCAGCGATGAAAAGATGTCGAGTAGTGACTCCACCGCATCCGCAATCAGCGCATAGGTGTGGCCCCACACGCCGCCCGCCAGCTTGATCGCGGCCAGCAAGAGATTCAGGGCGACGCCGCGCAGCACCAGCCCCGCAGCCTGGCCGGCGCGGCGGGAAACCTCGGCATGATGCTCGGGCGTTTCTTCGCTCATTTCACCGCAATTGCGGCGCACTCTGACCTCGGTGGCAATCTCCGGTCCCTATGAACAGCAAACCGCATCCCTGGCGGGATGCGGCTTGTTGACTGATGTAGCTGGGCTCGCCGAGCCCGGTCAGGGAAAGATCGGTCGGCGCATACGGACCGGGCTCAGCGAGCCCGGCTACATCCGCCATAGCAATCAGGGCGTAAGCTTGACCGGCGTCTTGAGCTCTTCCGCCGTCCACAGGTCGCGGCGCTGACGGGTCGCCCCGCGGACCGCCCGGACTTCGGCATCCGTCACCGGCGCGGCGTCATTGCCATAGCTCTGGCGAATGTAGGTCAGCACGCTCGCAATATCACCATCCGAGAGTCCGACCACCGGAGGCATGATGCTGTCATAGGATTGGCCCGCCACGGTGATCGGCCCCGTCAGCCCGTGCAGGACGATGCGAATCGCGGCTGACGGATCGCCGGTGATCCATTCCGAACCCGCGAGCGGCGGAAACGCGCCTTCGACGCCTTTCGCATCCAGACCGTGACAAGCCACGCAGGTGTTGCCGTAAATCTGGGCCCCGCGCTGATGAATGACCGGATCAGGCGCAAACTTGGCCGCCACCGGGCCGGTCGCCTGCACCGCGAGGCCACCCGCCACGTACGCCGCAAACGCATTGGATTGCCCGCGTGCGCTCGCCAACACCGCCGCACGGCGATCCGGAGCCGTGCCCGCGTACCACGCCACCACCGGGAGAACCTGGCCGGCGAGGGATTGGTCCGCCTGCTTGAAGGGAAGATTGGCCGCGAGCGCCGCATCGATCACGCCGGCCGCATGAGCCCGCGCCGCGAGCTGCCAGGCATCGGCCAGCACCGTGTCTTTAACGAGCGCCGCTTCCTGCGCGACACCGGTGGCAAAGATCCGCAGGCCAAGCTCAGGCGAGGCCTCAAGCCGCGACACGGCGCCGAGCAATTCAATCAGTTCGCGCGGATTCGCCGCGGTCAACGGTCCCGTGCCCGTCATGACTTGCTGGCGGAGGAACGCAGGGTTGTCCCGCGCCGCAAGTTCACGTCCGGCCCGGCGCAGACCGGCGTCGTCCGAGCGCCACGCCACGGTCAGGAGTTCAGCGTCCACGGTTCCCAGCCCCGCGAGGGCCTGGAGGGCATGCACCGCGCCCACGCCGCCCGCCTGGACCGTCCGCCGCAGGTCCGCCGCTGCGCTCCGGTGACCGCCTTCGACCAGCAGCCGCTGCGCATGGAGGCGCCAGAGTTGATTCGTATGCGAGAGCCCCGCGACCAGGGTTTCCGGACGCGCGGGATCGAGCGCGGGGATCGCGTCGTTCGCACTGCCCTTGGGATAAACGCGCCAGATGCGGCCGTGTTCGGTGTCGCGCAGCGCCGTCTGGTAGGCATTGCCGCGGCCGTTCTGCGCATCAACGCCCGACGACGCGGCGGTTGGCGTCGGGTTGTGCTGGATGATGAGATTGTACCAGTCGGCGATCCAGAGCGCGCCATCGGGACCGACGTCGGCCGTGACCGGCGAGCTCCACGCATCGGCACTGTTGAAGATATTGTTGGGCCGCTGCCGCGCCGTGTAGATTGTGCCGGCCGGCGCCACATCAAAGGAACCGACGAGCTTGCCCGTCGGCTCGGTGACGAAGGCCACCTTGTTCTGGTAGTCGGCCGGGAAGCGGCGGGCCGTGTAGAACGCATGCCCGGCACCCGCGGTGTACTTGCCGTGAACGTCGACCTGACGGATGTCCATCGAGCTGGGATAATAGAACGGGTTGTCGTCCGCCCGCGGCGTGCGCGGCTGGTTGATGCCGAACGCGCGGTAACGCTCCTGGGGCAGCGTGTAGACCCACGAGGGATTGCCGTTCGCCGTCGATCCGAGGATCGCAAAGTCCTCCATGAAGCCGAGGCCCCAAGTGTTGTTGGTCGTCGGCTGCAGGTACTCCATCTTCTTGCCGTCGGGCGTGAACCGGAAGAGGCCCTGCGCAAACTCGAGCTTCGCGCCACCGACTTCGCCCGCGAAACCGGAGTAGCCGATCGTCGCGTAGATCCAGTTGTCGTAGCCGTAGCGCAGATTGGAGACGCTCGCGTGCGTGTCGTGCATCTTGAAGCCCTCGACCAGCACCTGCCGCACGTCTGCCTTGTCGTCACCGTCCGTGTCCTTGAGGAAAAGCAGCTGCGTGCCGTTGGTGGTGAGCACACCGCCGTTGACGAAGACCAGCGAAGTCGGGATCGAAAGCCCCTCCGCAAACACCGTGAACTTGTCCGCCCGGCCGTCGCCATTCGTGTCCTCGGCAATCTTGATGCGGTCATGGCCCACATTGCCGGCCTGGAGATTGTTCGGGTAATCGATCGTCTCGATCACGTAGGCCCGGCCGCGGTGATCCCAGCCGATGTAGATCGGGTTCACGATCTCGGGCTCGGCCGCAAAGAGGGAAACCTCAAACCCGAGCGGCACTTGGATCATCTTCGCGCTTTCCGCCGGCGAGAGCGGCATCTGCGCCTTGGTGATCGGCTGCTTGCGGAGGTAGCCGGGCATGATCACGTCCTGCTCCTTGAGCACAGGCAACTGCAGCCGCGTCAGCCGACCAGAGGCCTCGGGGCCCGCCGCCCAGGTGATGCCCTTGATCAGGAGCTGGTGAAACGCCGGCAGATCCCAGACGCGCTCGTCATGACCCGACGCGGTGTAAAATACACGGCCCGAACCCTGCGTGCGCACCCAGGTCCACGGCTCCTCGCCTGCCGGGTGCTTGCGCACCTGCAGAACCGTGCGATCGCCACCCTGGCGATCGTGCAGATACGTTTCGTCCCAGGCCTCGAGCGGGGCCAGCCCCTGCATCGTAGGATGATCCGGCAGCACCGTGGCCGGCGTAAAGACCTCGCCGCCGTGACGCTGGAAGCGCGCTCCGACCAGCGCGATGAACGCATCGGAATTACCAAAGCACGCCGACGCCGAGTGCACCGGAATGAACCCGCGACCACTCTCAATGTAGCTGATCAGCGCCCGTTCCTGCGCCGGCTCGATCCGCGGCCAGTTCGCATAGAGCAGCACGGCGTCAAACTGCGCGAGGAACGCCGGCGTCAACGCCTCCTCCAGGCTCTCGCTGTACGTCAGGTTGATGCCCGATGTGCCCGTGGCTTTCTTGAGCATGCGGTAACGCGTGATCGGATCGTGCGCCGCGTGACTCGCGGTCGGCGAACCGAGAAAGAGCACCTCAAGCCGACGCGCGTCGGCCTTCGGATGAACAACCGGCTCCGCCGCAAATGCGGCGCCGCCGATGAGAGAGAACGCAAGAAGCACGAACCGGATGAGGCGCATGGTCAGAAGGGGGTAAACGGGTAACGAACCAGCCTGACTCTAGCAGAACCCCCGTTGACACGATAGGAATGAGGCGCTCATTTCCGTGTATGCATTCGCCATCGGAGCGGCTGCGTCTACAGGAGGCGTGGGCGCAAAAACTGCCACCCGGCCAGTTCCGGCTCCTCTTCGAACACGTGGGCAGCATCCTGTTCTTCGCCAAGGACCTCGACGGCCGGATCATGTACGCGAACACCGCGTTCGCCCGACGGTGCGGCTTTACCTCGGAGGCGGAGGTCGTGGGTTTATGCGACGATGACATCTTTCCCCACGCGCTCGCCGAACACTACCGCGAGGGCGACCGCCGGGTGATTGCCTCCGGTCAGCCGATCTTGGGAATCATCGAACTCTTCCCTAACTCCGCCGGCCGGCCGGAGTGGTGCGAGACCAACAAGCTCCCGCTGCGCGATCGCCACGGCCGGGTTTGCGGCATCTGCGGCACGGTCAAAAGTTATGAAGGCACCCGTGCTGCCATCCAACCGTACCTCGACCTCGCGCCCGCCGCCGACTACCTGAAGGAGCACTTCAGCGAGAAACTCGACGTCGAGCACCTCGCCAAGCTCTCGCGGCTCTCCGTCCGGCAGTTCGAGCGCAAGTTTCGCCAGACGTTCCAGATGAACCCGCGGACCTACCTGATCCGCATGCGCGTCGCGATCGCCGCCGAACGGCTGCGCACGACCGACCGCCGCCCGACCGAAATCGCCATGGAGGTCGGCTTCTACGACCACAGCGATTTCTCGCGACAGTTCCGCCGCGCCATGGGCATGCCGCCCACCACCTACCGGCGGCAGTACGTCACGACCGGCTGATCGCCGCACCGCGCACACGCTGCGTTTGTCGTAATCATACACGACGAATGCACGGCTGCATCCTAGACCGGATTCCTCCCGCCGTGGCATACTCAACGGCCTTACCCCTCGCTGCGCCCGTCCGACGCACGGCCCAGCTCCACCCCTCGCCTCATCCTTTTTCATGATCATCGGTGCCACCACCTGGCTCTGGGTTTCCCCGCTCACCACGGCCGCGGCCGAGGACCTCATTCCGCGCGTCGCCAAGCTCGGTTTCGGTGCGATCGAACTGCCGCTTGAAGATCCCTCGCTGATTGACGCCAAGCGCATCGGGCGCCTGCTCACCGACCACCATCTCAAGGCTTCGGTCTGCGGCGCCTTCGGCCCCGGCCGCGATCTGACCCATGCCGATGCCTCAGTCCGCCGCTCCACGCTCGACTACATCGAACGCTGCCTCGATTTCGCCGCGGAGATCGACGCCCCCGCACTCTGCGGTCCGCTGTACTCCGAGGTTGGCAAGCGCCGCTACCTGCCCGACGCCCAGCGGCGCGCCGAATGGTCGCTTGCGGTCGAAGGCGTGCACGCCGCCTGCGTCGCCGCGGCCAAACGCGGCAAGCGCATCGCGATCGAGCCGATCAACCGCTTCGAAACCGATCTCGTAAACTCCGTCGCCGACGGCGTCCGCTTCGCGCGCAACGTGGCCCACCCCGCCGCCGGCGTGATGATCGACAGCTTTCACATGACCCTTGAGGAGGACAACCTCGAGGCGGCCATCCGCTCGGCCGGCGATCTCCTCGTCCATGTCCAGGTGTCCGAGAACCAGCGCAGCGTGCCCGGCACCGGCCTGACCGACTGGGCCGCCTTCGCCCGCGGCCTCGCGGCCGTGAAGTACCAGGGCATGGTGGTCATCGAAAGCTTCACGCCAGAAAACCGCGATCTCGCCGCCGCCGTCTGCATCTGGAAGCACCGCGTGCCCGATCAGGACACCTTTGCCCGCGAGGGCCTCGCCTTTCTTCAACGCACCTTCAACCCCTCCGCCTCCACCCCATGAAAGACCGCAAGATCAACGTCGCCATCATCGGCCTCGGCTTCGGCGCCGAGTTCATTCCCATCTACCAGGCCCATCCGCAGGCCCACCTCGCCGCAGTCTGCCAGCGCTCGAAGGACAAGCTCGACGCCGTGGCTGATCATTTCGGCATCAAGGGCCGCTACCAGAGTTACGATGAACTCCTGGAGGATCCGTCGATCGACGCCGTCCACATCAACACGCCGATCCCCGACCACGCCGCGCAATCGATCAAGGCCCTGCGCAAGGGCAAGCACGTCGCCTGCACCGTGCCGATGGCCACCAGCGTCGCCGACTGCGAGGCAATCGTGAAGCTCACGCGCGAGACCGGCCTCAAGTACATGATGATGGAAACGGTCGTGTACGCCCGCGAGTTCCTCTTCGTCCGCGACCTCTACCGCAAGGGTGAGCTCGGCAAGATCCAGTTTCTCCAGGCGAGTCACCAGCAGGACATGGACGGCTGGCCCGGCTACTGGCCCGGCCTGCCGCCGATGCACTACGCCACGCACTGCGTCGGCCCCTGCCTCGGCCTCACGCGCAACCTCGCCGAGACCGTCTCCTGCTTCGGCTCCGGCCGGATCCGCGAGGAGATGATCCCGAAGTACAACTCGCCCTTCGCGGTCGAGTCCACGCACATCAAGTTCAAGGACAGCGACCTGACCGCCCGCATTTATCGCAGCCTCTTTGACGTCGCCCGCCAGTACCGCGAGAGCTTCGACGTCTACGGCAGCCTCAAGACCTTCGAGTGGCCGCTCGTCGAGGGTGAGCACCCGGTCATCCACACCGCCAAGAAACCAGAGCCCGAGATCCCGCAGAAGGTCACGGTGCCGGACTTCGCGCACCTGCTGCCGGAGCCCATCCGCCGCTTCACGACCAAGGGCGTCTACGACACCGAGGGCAACGAGCACCTCTCCTTCACCCAAGGCGGCGGCCACGGTGGCTCGCACCCTCACCTCGCCCACGAGTTCATCTCCGCGCTGATCGAAAACCGCGACCCGTTCCCGAACGCGATGGAGTCGGCCAACTGGACCTGCACCGGCATCCTCGCCCACGAGTCCGCCCTGCGCGGCGGCGAGGTCATGAAGCTGCCGGCGTTCACCCTGCCGGGCTGAGCCGGTTTCTTCTCCTAAAAGCGCGAGCCGCTGGCCCGCGCCCCCAGGGTAAACTCGGCCGATCGCCCGGCCATTGACCCCGTTTCGCCCATTCGCCATGGTCGGTTTTTCCGACCATGGCCGCCGCCCGCACCGCCACCGCCGCTGATCCTGTGAAGCAGTTCTCCGTTTTCGCGGAGAATCGCGTTGGTCGCCTGTTCGACCTGACCGCGCTGTTCAAGGAGAACAACGTGCACATCATGGCGCTCACCGTCCTCGACACAACGGACAGCGCGATCGTGCGCGTCGTCGTCGACGATCCGGACAAGGCGCGCGAGCTGATGATCAACAATGATTTTCCTTACACCGAGTGCGACGTGCTCGCGGTGGAGATCAACGATGAAGGCGATCTCAAGCAGGTGCTCGCCGCCCTGCTCGAAGCCGAGATCAACATCCACTACATCTACAGCTTCATCAAACGACCCGAGGGTCGCTCCGCGCTGGCCATCAATGCCGAGGACACCGACGTGGCCGCGCAGACCCTCAATCACCACGGCTTCCGGGTGCTGACCCAGCGCGACATCTCGCGCTGAGACGATCTCAATATCGACCGCACAACACCCGGATTCGATCCGGTATTACCACGAAATACACGGAACACACGAAAGGGTCTGAGCTCAGATCTCCGGATCGGTTTTCGTGTGTTCCGTGTATTTCGTGGTGAAAAATCTGCCGGTCTTCTCTGGACTCAGGGCAGCGTCGCTTCGATCGCGGTGAACGCGCTGCCGCGCAGCGTCAGGGCCGGGATGTTCACGGTGAGTTGCGCGCCCGGTGCCTTCAGCCAGTCGGCCGACGCCTCGAACTGGGCCGTGCTGCCCACCGTCTCACCGGTCGCGGAATTCGCCACCGGCGCCAGCGTCAGCGGACGGCCGTTCACGGTCAGCGCGATACCCGCAAGATCGGTGCGGATGAAATTTTCCGCATGACCATCGAGCACGTACGCGGTGAGCTTGCCCACCTCGCGGTCGACCACGAACTCCAGATTATACGCGTGCTCCCCCACCTCCACCAGCTTGCCGCCGTGGGGGGCGGTGTGCGCGTGGCCGCCGCCGGACGAACCGCCGCCCTGACCGCAACCAGCGGCCAGCAGGGCAATGACGGAAGCAAGGATAACGGTGCGAAGCGAACGAAGGGATGCGAGGGAGGTCATGACGCAGGAATGAGATTTTCAGCCACCGGGGTCTTGTACGCCTTGAGCGCGGGCACCACGCCGCCGAGCGCACCAAGAACGGCCATGCCGAGCGGCGCGGCCCACAGCACCGTATGCATGGAACCAAGCTCCAACACGACGCCGGTCTGGGCGCGGATCACACCGGCCACGAGCAGGAAGAGGCCGGCGTACACCGCGTAGCCCACGATCGCACCGAGGCCACCGATCGCCGCCGCTTCGGCCACGATCGCGCCGAACACCGTGCGGCGACGCGCGCCCAGCGCGCGGAGAATGGCAATGTCGCGCCGGCGGGCGTGCATGGAAGCGTAAATGCTGGCGAGCACCGAACCGGCCGCGACGACCGCAACGAGGTAGGCGACAAGCGCAAGGACTTTGTCCATCCAGCCAATCTTGTTGAACAAGTCCGCCACCACCGCGCCAATCGGGTAGGCCAGCGTCAGGCGGTTGCCCTGCTTGTTGTACATCACGTCCAGCATGATGCCGGCCGTCGGCGCCCGGAACTGGAGCAGCACCGCGCTGACATCGCCCGCCATCTTGGGATCGTGGCCGCCCATCGTCTGCACGCCCTGCAGCGGAATCCAGATCACGCGATCCGCCGGCGTGTTGGTCGGATTGAGCACGCCCGTGACCGTATAGACTTCCTCGTGCTGCGCATTGGGATCGAAATTGATGCCATGATAGGGGCTGAACGTGTCGCCGACCTTCAGGCCCAGGCGCTCGCTCGCGAGGCTACCGATGACCGCCTCACGCTGGGCCGGATCGAACTGCTTGCCGCCGGGCGCGACCGCGTAGCTCTTGCCCTTGCTGTACTCGACGCTGAAGAGCTGCGGCACCGTGCCGACGATACGCCAGCCCTGGTAATTGTCGCCCACCGCGATCGGGATCGCCGTCTTCACCGCCGGATGACGGCGGATCGCCTCGTAGTCCGCCGGCGCCAGGTTGCCCGGCGAGGCCTCGAGGTGGAAAATCGAGTTGAGCACCAGCTGGAGCTTCGAGCCACGCGCACCGAGCACGGCATCAAAACCCGTGGTCGAGTCGGCGAACGCCTTCTGCGATTGGTCCTTCACCATCCACACCGTCATCAACAACCCGCACGCCAAAGCGATGCTCGTGGCGGTGACCAAGGTGGACAGCGCGTGCTGGCGCAGACTGCGGTAAACGATCAAGGGTAGCGTCACGGCAAAGGTCCTCAGGGTTGGTTGGCGGCGACCGGCTTCGGCGCGGCCCGGTTGAGTTCGGCAAAATCGCTCTTCAGTTCGAACTGCGCGAGCACCTCTTCGTCATGGCTCACCAGGAGGAGGGCCGCCCCGTTTTCGCGGCAGACGTCGCGGATCAGCGCGAGGGCCTCGCGTCCGTGTTTGCGGTCGAGATTGCCGGTGGGTTCGTCCGCAAGCACCAGCGCAGGGTGATTCGCCAGCGCGCGGGCCACGGCCACGCGCTGCTGCTGACCGGTGGAGAGCTGCCGCGGATAGTGGTCGAGCCGGTGACCCAACCCAACGCGTTCAAGGAGGCTCTTCGCCTTGGCGCGGTCCGCTCCGCGCGGGCCAAACGACATGCCGAGCACGACGTTTTCGAGCACCGTGTAGCCCTGCAGCAAATTGAACGTCTGGAAAATGTACCCGATCTTGTCCGCCCGCACCCGGTCGCGCGCCGGCTCGGCCAGACCCGACAGGCTCGTGCCCGCGAGATCGATCGTGCCCTCATCGGCGGCGAGGATGCCCGCGATCAGATGCAGAAACGTGGTCTTGCCCGATCCGCTTTCCCCTCGCAGCGCCCGCTGTTCGCCGGCCGCGAGCGTGAACTGCGGCACATCGACAATCAGCACGGAGCTGCCTTCAGGGGACGTGAACGATTTCTTCAGGCCCGTGATCGTAAGCATGCGGCCCCACCCTTGCAAAAGCCGCGCCTTCCGCAAGCCCCGGCGGCTGGAATTTCCCGGAAGAATTGGAATCAACGTCCCCTCACGGTGCAGACGCGCTCCGCTAATGGCCGGCTAACGACTCCATGTAGCCGGGCTCGCTGAGCCCGGGGATCCCGTCGCTGCTCAGTTTTCCCAGACCGGCCTCAGCGAGGCCGGCTACATCACCTACCCGAGCAGCCCACTGAGCGGCTTGGCCTTGCTCAGGGCAAAGGCGTCGCGCACCGCCACGAAAGCCGCGATCAATTCGCGCGGTGAGCCCGCCCGTGGGAAACGCATCTCCACCGTCGCACCGTCACAGATCACCTCGGCCTCGACGCCCGCCACCGAGAGCGTGCAGTGCCGGCAATCCGACGGATACGCCACGCGCAGGCCGGCGTCCTCGTCCAACCCTTCCACGGCATCGATCACCGCTTCGACCTGGACCCCCTTCACGAGCGCAAACACGATGCCCGTGAAGCCGCCGGCGAACAGCCCGTCAAATGCCGGCACTTCGACGAGCGCCGCCGACCGCAGGCTGTGGAGGGTGCGGGTGATGGTGTAGGTCGCGGGATCGGATTCCTCCAGCGCGTAGGCAATCTCGAGCGTGAAATCGCGCGCCGCGAGCACCGCCAGCGGGCTCGTGACGTCGAGGCTCAGGTCTTTGCGCTTGTAGTCCAGCGCAGCCTTGGCCCGTTGGAAAAAATCCTCCGCCTCCGCGGCCAGTTCCGGCGCGGCCAGCTTGGCGAGAAATCCGCTCGTGGCTGTGTTGACGGCATCCGGCACGGTGTGACGGCTCTTGTCGAAACCGCGCAGCGTCTTGAACGCGCCGCCTCCGCGGCCGATCAAGCTGATGTGAGAGAGGTATGCCTGCGGATTGCCCGCCGCCTTCGCCATGATGGCCGCCGATTGAGGCACCCGCCGTCACCAACGCCACGCCAAAAGCAAAGAGCCGGTGCACGCCTTGCGTGACACCGGCTCGGGTTGCGGTGGCGACAGGTAGCCCGTTATCAGGCCGAGACCGGGGTCGCGGCCGAGGAGCGGTTGGATAGCTTGCGAAACAGGGCAATGATCCCGACGATCGCGAGGACCGGCACCCAGATCGGCGAGAGCACGCCCACCACGGCGAGGGCCGCGACGACCAAGCCCAGCACCGTGGCAACAACGGCGGTGGCCGCGATCGCCAGGCCGCCGGCGACGAGACCGCCAACGCCGAGGATGAGACCGATGGCGAGGAACAGCGGGATCGCCAGAATCGGCAGGAGCTTGATCAGGAGGATCGCCGCGAGGACAACGAGCAGGACCTTGAGGGAGGTCTTAAGGAAGGTGTTCATGGTTCAAGAACCCGGATCACCCGCAAAAGTTGCAGAAACCGATCTGGAACCGGTCGCGGTCCGCGCGCGACAAAACGTTGCCTCGGTCACCCTCCCGCTCCGTCCTCTCGGATACGAAACGCCGTGTCGCCGCCCTCTTCCATCATCCCCGTGGTCTGCGCCCTGATCGAACGGGAGGGCCGTGTCCTGATCGCGCGACGCCCGGCCCACAAGCACCTCGGCCACAAGTGGGAATTTCCCGGCGGCAAGGTCGAGCCGGGTGAAACCGCGGCGGCCGCCATCCTCCGCGAGATCCAGGAGGAACTCGGCTGCACCATCGCCATCGTGCGACCGCTCCCGCCGTTCGTGTACGACTACGGCACGGTGGTCATCGAGATGATTCCCTTTGTCGTGCGCCTGACCCCCGCCAGCGCCGAACCCGCCGCAACCGAGCACTCGGCGCTCGCCTGGGCCACGGTGGACGAACTTCCCCTCTACGATCTGGCCCCAGCCGATCTGCCGGTGATCGCGAGCTACCGGGCGGGGTTGGCCTGAAATCCTTCTCGTTCCTCGCCATCGTTCTCAGCGCTCCACCCGGGGCTTGGCCCTGCGGGATAGAGCCGATCCGATCTCAATCCGGGAGAACGAGAAAGATAACGAGAACAAAGAACAAGCAGGCCGGTAAGCTCGCCACGCTTGCGTTACCGAAATCCGCCGGTAACGTCTTCCTTCCTGTTCTTTGATTGGTTCACCCAATCGGTCATCCGATGACAGCTCTCAGGTTTCTGACCTCTGACTCCTGACATCTGACCTCTCCCATCTTTTGGGGGTGTTCTGGATTCGACCCTCGGTTGGCGTGTACCGTTGCCCGTCGAGAGTGAAGGCCTCTCGCAAATCATCCTTCAAAACAAACAAACGGCACCTACGAAGAAATGCCCCTCGCTGCCTAAAAATGCAGTGACGTCCGCCCAGCGACACCTGCTAGCTGATGTGGACGACGATAGCAGGCATAGTGCGCGGAGCGATCCGCGGTTTGCGCACCGTACTTCGACCCGGGGATTGGCTGGCGATTAAGCGCGTGTTGTCGCGTAACGCCGGCGAGATCAAACCAACACTATACGGGTAGACGCGGTACGCAAAAGCCGGGGGGACGCGGGTTCAAATCCCGCCACCTCCACCATTCATATCAGCCGCCTAAGTGACTCTTAAAAATAAAGATGAGTCATTTATGGCGGCTTTTATTTTTCTGGTTTCTGACAAGAAAAGCGAACGTTGGGGCCGTTTAAGACCATTGGCCGCGCACCCGAGCAGAGTTTGATCCGGATCTCCCGCTTGACCACAGCCTCACGTATTACATTGTCATACAAATGAACGATGAGGTCCTCACACTGCGGCTCCCCAAGGGTAGCCGCAGCCGCCTGACTCAGCTCGCCAAGCGCAAGCGCCAGAACCTCAGCCAGTACGTGCGCGACGCCATTGAGGCCAAGCTCTGGATCGACGCGCTCGACGAGACCACGGCGCTCGCCGCACCTCGCGCCGCCGCTCTGGGAGTCCAGACCGAGGACGACGTCTTCAAGCTCTTTTCCTGAGCCCAGCCCGGCGCTCGCTTCGCTTGAAGCTCGTTCTCGACACCAACGTCCTGCTCTCCGCCATCCTGGTGCCGGGCTCCTGCCGCGAATTGCTCAAAGGCCGGGCCCTCGCCCACATTTGGTTTAGCTCGCCCGGCCTACTCGCTGAACTTGCTGAAAAGCTGGCCGGCAAACTCGCCCTCGATCCCGAGCGCACCCCCCTCTACCTCGTCTACCGCCAGCGGGCCCACCTCGTCACCCCCGCTCCTCTGCCCGCGCCGGTGTCGCGCGATCCCGATGACGACCTCGTGCTCGCCACGGCCCTTGCCGCCGAAGCAGATGTGATCATCACGGGTGACAAGGATCTGCTCGTCCTCGATGCCTACGCCGGCATTCGCATCCGCTCGCCCCGGCAATTCTCGGATACGCCTCTCGCTTAGGGATTTCCATCGGCGTCCTTCCCATGCCATGCGCAGCCGGGCGGATCCGGACAACCGGCGTGATGTTTCCGATCCGTCACTCCCTTCTGCCCCAATTTCGGGAGTAAACGAGCACCGATCCTGCTCTCATCCCCCCGGTGGCTCGCGAAAAGGTGAAAGGCCTTTGCCAAAGAACCTCGGCCGGGGCACCCTCTTCCTCTTCCCAATTTCACCATGTGGATCGTCCTCTTTGCGCTGCGGTATAAGTACACGATCGGCGTTCTCGCCATCCTGATCCTGCTCTTCGGCGTGCTCTCGGGCCGCCGCATGTCGACCGACATCCTGCCGCGCGTCGATGCGCCGGAAATCACCCTCGTCTGGAACTACGGCGGCCTCAATGCCGCCGAAATGAGCGCCAAGATCACCTCGTTCTCCGAAACGGCGGTGATGAACAACGTCGACGATCTGCTCGAGGTCCGCTCCGAGACCTCCAATGGCGTCGCCCTGGTCAAGCTCCGCTTCCAGCCCTACGCGGACATGAACACCGCGCTCGCGCAGACCGCCGCCATCTCCCAGACGATCCTGCGCCGCATGCCCACCGGCACGAGCCCGCCGATCATCGTGCGGACCAGCCCGTCCAGCGTGCCGATCGTCCAGCTCGTGATCTCGTCCGACACGATGACGAACGGTCAGCTCTTCGACTACGCCCGTCTCACCCTGCGCGCCCAGCTCCAGAGCGTCCCCGGCATGCGCATCACGCTGCCCTACGGCGGCGCCGCCCGCCAGGTCATGATCGATCTCGATCCGCAGGCCCTCAGCGCGTTCGGGCTCTCCGCCGCCGATGTCAGCGGCGCCGTCAGCCGCCAAAACCTCACCCTGCCCTCGGGCAACCTGCGCGAGGGCGATCGCGAGATGTCGGTCGAACTCAACGCCAGTCCCGAGACGATCCAGGCTTTCCTTGAAATTCCGATCCGGGTCGTGGACGGACGCATGATCCTCCTCCGCGATCTCGCCAATGTCCGCGACGGCGAGGCGGTCATGACCAACATTGCGCGCCTCAACGGCCAGAACGCCGTGATGGTCGCCATCCTCAAACTCGGCAACGCCTCCACCGTCGACATCATTGACGGCATCATGGCGCGCATGCCGGAGATCCGCGAGTCCGCGCCTCCCGGCCTGACGGTTGAGCCCATCTTCGACCAGTCGGTCTTCGTCCGCGCCGCCGTCAAGGGCGTCGAGCACGAGATCCTCCTCGTCGGCGGCCTCGTCGCCGCGGTGGTGCTGCTCTTCCTCGGCTCCCCGCGTTCGACCTTCATCGTCCTGACTTCGATCCCGCTCGCGCTGCTTTGCTCGATCATCGGACTCAGCCTCACCGGCGCGACGTTCAATCTCATGACGCTCGGCGGACTTGCGCTCGCGATCGGCATCCTCGTCGACAACGCGCTGGTCGAAATCGAAAACATCAAGCGCCAGATCGGCCTCGGCAAGGACGTGCGCACCGCCATCGTCGATGGCGCCAAGGAAGTCGCCTTCCCTGAGTTCGTTTCCACGCTCGCGATCTGCATCGTCTTCCTGCCGATCTTCCTCCTCACCGGTACGGCCGCCGATGTCTTCCGCCCGCTCGCGCTCGCGGTCGTATTCGCGATGGGCGCCAGCTACCTGCTCGCGCGCACCCTCGTCCCCACGCTCGCCTCGATCATTCTCCCCGCCGAACTGCGCGCCGAGCGCAGCCGCGAAGGCCAGCCGCCGCGCGGACTCGGTCGTATCCACCATGCGATCGAGGGCATGATGGACACGCTCTCCACCCGACAGGGCAATGTCCTCAAGCGCCTGCTCCGCCGCAAATCCCTCGTTCTCATCCCGGTCGGCCTGGCCGTCGCCCTCGGAGCCTTCGCCGCCCTGCAGTCCGGTCGCGAATTCTTCCCGAAGACGGACGCCGGCCTGATCCGCCTGTTCGTGCGCAGCCAGAGCGGCCTGCGCCTCGACGACACCGCGACGGTCCTCGCCGACATCCAGCGTGAGATCCGCGCCATCATTCCAGCCGAGGAACTTCAGTTCGTGGTGGAAAACATCGGCGCCCCCTCCGCGGTCAATCAGGCCTGGGTCGAGACCACCGCCATCAGCTCGGCCGACGGCGAAATCCTCGTCCAGCTCGCGCCCGAGCACGGCCCATCCGAGGTCTACGTGGAGCAGATCCGCACCATGCTCGCCGAGAAGTTTCCGCGCATCCAAAGCTTCTTCCGTCCCGCGGACGCGACCAGCCAGACGCTCGCTTCCGGGGCCCCCACGACCTTCGAGGTGCGCTTCGTCGGTCGTAACACTCCCGGCAATCTCGCCCTCGCCCGCGAACTCCAGCAGCGCCTTGCCGAGGTGCCCGGCGCCGCCGACATCACCCTGCGCGAGGTGCTCGACCAGCCGCGCTACTCGATTCGCATCGATCGCATCCGCGCTGCGGCGCTCGGCATCAACCAGCAGGACGCCGCAACCGCCCTGCTCGCCGCACTCGGCAGCGGCGGCACGGTGGCACCGAACTACTGGGGCGACGTCGTGACCGGGTCCTCCTACGACGTCCAGATCATCGCCCCGCCCGCGAACCTGACCTCGACCGAGCAGCTGCTCAATCTGCCGATCCGGCCCTCCAGCGGAAATGGCGCCCCCGTTCCCCTCCGTGCGTTCGCCTCGCTCGTCGAGACGCGCGGCCCTGCCAGCCTGTCCCGCACCACGCTGCTGCCGACGTTGACCGTGGTCGCCAACGCCGCCGGACGCGACCTCGGTGGCGTCGCCGGCGATCTCGAGAAAATCCTCGCCGACCTGCGGACCAAGCTCGCCCCGGGCAACCGCATCGAGCTTGCCGGCCAGGCCGCGCTCATGCGTTCCGCCTACTCCGAGCTGATCGGCGGCCTCGGCCTCGCGGCTGTGCTCGTATTCCTCGTGATGGTGGTAAACTTCCAGTCGTGGGCCCTCCCCTTCGTCGCCATCAGCGGCCTCCCCGTCGCCGTGTCCGGCGCGCTCTGCTCACTCTGGCTCACCGGCACCCCGCTCAGCGTACCCGCACTGATGGGCATCATCATGGTGGTCGGCGTCTCGACCGCCAACAGCGTGCTCGTGAGCAGCTTTGCCCGCGATCGTTTCAATGACGGGCTCAGCGCCTTTGACGCGGCGATCGAGGCCGCGACCACACGTCTGCGGCCCGTCATCATGACCGCGCTCGCGATGATCCTCGGCGTCATTCCCATGGCGCTGGGTCACGCGGAAGGTGGCGAGCAGAACGCGCCGCTCGGTCGCGCCGTCATCGGCGGCCTCGTCTTCGGCACCTGCGCCTCGCTCTTCCTCGTGCCGGTCGCCTTCGCCGCCGTGCGCGGCCGCGTGCGCAAGACCGTCACCCAAACCGCGGTTTCCGGCGACCTCGCGCCGGTCTCGTCCTCGACCCGCGCACTCTAAGTTTTTTGCCCATCCCCATTTCATGAAGTCCTCGCTCCTCCTTCGTGGCGCTCTCCTTGGTGCCCTACTCGCCAGCCCAACGTTCCTCCCGGCTCAGCCTGCCAGCTCCGGTGGGCCTGCTCCGGCGCGTCCCGTCGTGCGCACCGTGACGCCGACCGCGGCGAGCGCCAGCCAATCCGTGGATCTGCCTGGACGCACCGAAGCGTATGAGTCCGTCCTCGTTTTCACTCGCGCGACGGGCATGGTGAAGGAACGCCGCTTCGACATCGGCGATCAGGTCAAGGCCGGTGACATCCTCGCCGTGATCGATGCGCCGGAGATCGACCGCTCGGTCGACGCCGCGCGCGCCACGGTCGAGCAGGCCACAGCCCGCGCGCTCAGCGCCCGCCGGCTTTCCGACCGCTCCGCCGGCCTGCTGTCCTCGCGCGCCATTTCCCAGGAAGACTACGACCAGCGCCTCGCCACCACGGCTGAACTCGAGGCCGCCGTGCGCGTCGCCGAGGCCAGCCTGGCCCGGTTGGAAGAGCAGCAGAAGTTCGCAACTGTGCGCGCCCCGTTCGATGCCGTCGTCGCTGGACGCAATTTTGATCGCGGCGATCGCGTGCGCGGCGACTCCGCCACCGCCGAGGGCTGGCTCTACCGTCTGGTCCGCCTCGACACCTTGCGCGTCACCCTCAACGCCGGCCCCGATCTCGCCCTCCGCCTGAAGCCCGAACAATCCGCCTCCGTCCGTTTCACCGAGTTCCCTGGCCAGACTTTCCCGGCCAAGATCGCCCGCACGAGCCGGATCTTCGATCCCACCTCCGGCACCATGCGCGTCGAGTTGGTCATCGATAACAAGGACCTCCTCGTCCCCGCCGGCCTCACCGGCACGGTCGTCTTCGCGATCCCGCCCGCACCCGGAACCTTTCTGGTCCCGACCAACACGCTGCTTGTCCGCAACGGTCAGGCCTCACTCGCGGTCGTGCGTGACGGCAAGATTGCCTTTGTCGAGGTCAAGTCCGGCCGGAATCTCGGCCCCAACGTCGAAGTCACGTCCAGCGGACTGACGCCCGACCTCCAGATCGTCGTCAACCCGAACGCGATGCTCCGCGCTGGCGACGCCGTCGACCTCGCGCCGCGCACCGCGGCGAAGTAGCACCCCCCGGCTTCGCCAGACGGGAATGACGAAGCCCGAAATCCGAATGACGAATGCCGGAAGGTCCGGCCAATTCGTCATTCGGATTTCCGCGCAGCCGCGCGGTCAGTGCTTCCACGCGTCGCGGGAATCCGCGACCAGCTGCTGCAGCATCGGGAAGCGAACCTCGCCGTAATTGAAGGCGAACCGAAGCTTGCCGTCCTTGAGCACCCACGTCGTGGGCACCCACGAGACCGGCAGATCCATGAAGGACCCGATTCGCTCAGCCCGCGCACGCTTCTGGTCCGGGTGACGCAGCGCCGTGAAATTGGAAAGCGCACTCAGCCCGTAGCCCTCGAGGAGCTTGGCGTCATCCTCGGCGCTGCCCCAAACGGAGATGAAGATCACCTTCACGTCCGGATTCGCGGCGACGAACTCCCGCCAGCCATTGTCTGCATGCTCCGCCTTGCAGTTCGAGCACCAAGAGGCCCAGAAGTGGACCACCGTTACCTGGGGGCCTTGGGCGATCGCAGCGACCTGCTGTTCGAGCGGATTCCACGCCGCAGGCTCGGCACGCAACAGCGCCCCCGCGAACAAGAAGAGCATGAATATACGGTTCATTGATAAAGATAGTACACAAAACAGAAAACGCTGCAGTAAATTTCCTTGGGTTTTGCCCTTGCCCATGACCGTCAAGTAGTTGCACTCACGCATTCTTTTCATGACCGCCACCCCGGATCTGCCCAATCCCGACCACGTGCTGCGCATCGCGCAGGAGCTTTCCCTCAAGGTTCATCAGGTCGCCGCGACCGCTCAGCTCATCAAGGAAGGCGCCACGGTGCCGTTCATCGCCCGCTACCGTAAAGAGGTGACCGGCGAGCTCGACGAGGTCGCCGTGACCGCGATTCGTGACCGCCTGGAGCAGATGGCCCAGCTCGACGAGCGCCGCCTCGCGATCGTGGCCTCCCTCAAGGAGCGCGGCCTCCTCACGCCAGAACTCGAGGGCGCGCTCAACGCGGCCACGACGATGACCAAGCTCGAGGACATCTATCTCCCGTTTCGCCCGAAGAAGCGCACCCGCGCCACCATCGCCAAGGAACTCGGTCTCGAACCGCTGGCCGAACTGCTGTGGGCCCAGGACCCCGCCACGGATCCCATCGCCGCCGCCCAGCCGTTCGTCGGTCGCGAGGTGGAGTACGAGAACAAGAAATCGAAGGTCGAGAACGTCGAGCAGGTCCTCGCCGGCGCCCGCGACATCCTCGCCGAGCGCATCGCAGACGACGCGAACGCCCGCGAAAAACTCCGCGGTCTCTACCGCACCAACGCCGTCATCTCCTCCAAGGTCCTCACCGGCAAGGAAACCGAGGGCGCCAAGTTCAAGGACTACTTCGACTGGACCGAGCCGCTGGCCAAGGCCCCGTCGCACCGTGTGCTGGCCATGCGCCGCGGTGAAAAGGAGCTGTTCCTCATGATGCGGATCACGCTGCCCGACGAGGCGGCCGCCCCGGCCGAACTCGAGCCGCTCTTCGTGAAGGGCAAGACCGCCGCCGGCGAGCAGGTCCGCCTCGCGACCCAGG
This sequence comes from Opitutaceae bacterium, assembly GCA_036401075.1. Taxonomy (GTDB): domain Bacteria; phylum Verrucomicrobiota; class Verrucomicrobiia; order Opitutales; family Opitutaceae; genus CAMAXB01. Next base: position 1,379 of record DASWVY010000051.1, on the reverse strand, counting down.
ACGCCTGCAAGCGCCTGCTCTGCCCGGCGATGGAGACCGAGATGCGCCTCGACTCCAAGAAGCGCGCCGACGAGGCCGGCATCAAGGTCTTCGCCGACAATCTCCGCGAACTCCTCCTCGCCGCTCCGCTCGGCCAGAAGGCCGTGATGGCGATCGACCCGGGCTTCCGTACCGGCTGCAAGGTCGTGCTGCTCGATCGTCAGGGCAAGCTCCTGCACAACGACGTCGTCTACCCCGACCGCCACGCGGTCGAGGCGTCCGAAAAGATCAAGGGCTTCGTCGAGTTCTTCAAGGTCGAGGCCATCGCCATCGGCAACGGCACGGCGGGGCGTGAGACCGAGGCGTTTGTCCGCGGACTCGGCCTGCCGGGCTCGATTCCGGTCGTCATGGTCAACGAGTCCGGCGCCTCGATCTACTCCGCGAGCGAGGTCGCCCGCGAAGAGTTCCCGGAGCACGATCTCACCGTCCGCGGCTCCGTCTCGATCGGACGCCGCCTCATGGATCCGCTCGCCGAACTGGTGAAACTCGATCCCAAGAGCATCGGCGTCGGCCAGTACCAGCACGATGTCGACCAGGCCGCGCTCAAGCGCGCGCTCGACGACACGGTCGTGAGCTCGGTGAACGGCGTCGGTGTCGAGCTCAACACCGCCTCCAAGCAACTCCTCAGCTACGTCTCCGGCCTCAACGCCGCCACCGCCGCCGCGATCGTCGCGCGCCGCAACGAGCAGGGCCCGTTCAAGTCACGCGCCGACCTGCTCTCCGTCCCGCGCCTCGGCCCCAAGGCCTTCGAGCAGGCCGCCGGCTTCCTGCGCATCCGCGACAGCGTGCACCCGCTCGACGCGAGCGCGGTCCACCCGGAAAGTTATCCCATCGTCGAGAAAATGGCCGCCGATCTCGGCGTGACCGTGGCCGACCTCATGCGTGACGCCGCCGTCCGCGCCAAGATCCACCCGGAGAAGTACGTCACGGACAAGGTGGGCCTGCCCACGCTCAACGACATCCTCGCCGAGCTCGCCAAGCCCGGCCGCGATCCGCGCGAGCGGTTTGAGGCCTTTAGCTTCCAGGAAGGCGTCAACAAGCCCGAGGACCTCAAGCCCGGCATGAAGTTGCCCGGCATCGTGACCAACGTCACCGCCTTCGGTGCCTTCGTCGACATCGGCGTCCATCAGGACGGCCTGGTCCACGTGAGTCAGCTCGCCGACTCGTTCGTCAAGGATCCCGCCGCCGTCGTGAAGCCCGGCCAGAAGGTCCACGTCACGGTCACCGAGATCGACCTGCCCCGCAATCGCATCGCCCTGTCGATGCGGAGCAACCCGCAGATCGGCGGTCGCGCGCCCCTCGGCGGGGCTCCGGCCGGAGCCGCCGGTGGGGGTGCCCGT
>DASWVY010000050.1:0-5220 GCA_036401075.1 Opitutaceae bacterium | reverse complement strand
GCGCAGCACGGAGCGATAAATCGCAAAGTCCTCAACAACAAGTACTGTCATTTATTGGCGTTAAATTGACTGAACATTCCGCGAACTCAAGCCTCTCGATTCGTCCCATGCACGCTTCCGGGATCCCCATAAAAATTCTTCATCAGGATTCTTTCGAAATTTTGAACAGTCCCGCGCTCCCTGCGTCTTTCTCTCCGTTGGTTAACTGTTCTTTTCAGTAGTTCATAGTTTGTAGTTTGATAAGTCGGCAAGGGCGCTGGGGTTGTTACCCAGCGCCCTTACTGTTTTCAGGGATCGAGCGGTCGCCCCACGCCCCTTGGCGACCCGGCCTTGCAGCCCGCCGGGATCCCCCTCCACTCTCCCTCTCACCGACATGCCTGATTTTCGCGCCTATTGCCTGCCGCCCGAACTCGAGCCGCATGAGATCCGCCTCTCGGCGGACGAGTCTCACCACTTGGTCGTCGTCAACCGGGCTCGCCCCGGCGACACGGTGGTGGCCTTCAACGGCAAAGGCACGGAGTGGGTCTGCGCCCTCGCCGATGCGCGCAAAAACGCCGCCGTCCTCACCGTCCGCCTCACTCAAAAGGCACGCCCCCTCCCCTACGCCATCACCCTCGGCCAGGCCCTGCCCAAAGGCGGATCAATGGACGCCATCGTCCGCAAGGCGACCGAACTCGGCGCCGCCCAGATTGTTCCGCTCGAGAGCGAGCGTACCCAGGTCCACCTCGACGGCGATCGCTCCGACAAGAAGATCGAAAAATGGCAGGTCGCCGCCCTCGAAGCCGCCAAACAGTGCGGCAATCCGTGGCTGCCGGAAATTCTCCCCGTCCAGACGGCATCCGCCTTCATGGAATCAGCCAAGGGCTACGATCTGAAGCTCATCGCGAGCCTTCATCCCGGCGCGCAGGCGCTCAAACCGGTCCTCGCTGCGTACAAGGCCGCGCATGGCCGCGCGCCCACCCGCGTCATCTGGATGGTCGGACCCGAGGGCGATTTCACGCCGGCGGAAATGAATCTGGCCGCCACCTCAGGTTTTGTCCCGATCACGCTCGGACCGCTTGTCCTACGCTGCGAGACCGCCGCGATCTACGCTCTGAGCGTGCTCAGCCACGAACTGCAGGGTTAGGACTGCGACCGGCCGGCGCGCGGTTTGCGCGCGCCGGATGCTTCCTCACCACACGAGCAAGCCGCCGGCAAACGTCAGGCCTGCGCCCACGCTGCAGAACACGATCTTGTCGCCGGGCTGGAAAATTCCCTCCTCGACCGCCCAGCCAAGAGCCATCGAGACGCTCGCGCCCGACGTGTTGCCGTACTTGGCAATCGTCACCACGAACTTCTCGTAGGGAATCCCCACCCGCTTGCCGACTGCGCGCAGGATGCGCTCGTTGGCCTGGTGCGGGACGATCCAGTCGACATCCGCCGCTGTGAGGTTGTGACGCGCGAGCGTCGCCTCGATCTGGTCGGCAAAGCCGATCACCGCGCTCTTGAAGACGGCGGTGCCGTTCATGCGCAGATAAAAATCGTCGCGGTCGTGACCCTCGGGATGCGGCACCGGCTGGCGCGCGCCGCCACCGCGGCGCTCGATCGCGTCAAACTGGTTCGCATCGCTCGACAGGCCCATGCGGTGCAGGCGATGACCGCCCGGAGCGCCCGTGAGGATCGCGGCCCCGGCGCCGTCGCCGAAGAGAAACGCGGTCTCGTGATCCTTGGGATTGGTGATGCGCGACAGCAGCTCCGCGGTGACCACCACGAGGTTCTTGGCCGTGCCCCCAAGAATAAAGGTGCGGCCAACCTCCAGCGCGTAGAGCCAGCCGGAGCAAGCCGCGTTCAAATCGAACGCCAGCGCGTGTGGGATGCCGAGCCGGCGGGCGAGCGCGCAGGCCATCGACGGGATCGGCTGGTCCGGGATCACCGTAGCCATGATCAGGCCGTCAATCTGCTCGATCTTCATGCCCGCCTGCACCAGCGCATGCTCGACCGCAATCGCGGCGAGATCCGTCGCGGTTTCGGATTCGCCGGCATAGCGGCGCTCCTTGATGCCGGTCAGCTTGAGCATCTCCTCCTCGGTGCGTCCCGGGAAGGCTTTCAGAATATCGCTGGTCGGACGCACGTTCTTCGGGACGGCGTAGCCGACGCCGGCAATGCACACCGTGCCATCACCGCTCACGGCCACTGCACCCGCCGCCGGCTTCGCGGCCGTCACCCCCGACGCCGCCGGGCGGTTCGCCAGATAACGGGTCACATCATCGCCCGAGACGCGCCCACCCGGACCGGTGGCTTCAATGTCCGTGACCTGCGCCGGCTCGAGGCCGGCATCCTGCAGAATCTTGATCGCGCGCGGGGTCCAGACGGGACCGCCGGCCGGCTTGGACGCCGCAGCCGCAGGCGCCGCGGCCACCGGCTTGGCGGGAACCGGCGCCGGGGCGGCAGGCGCAGCCGAGGTCGCCTTGGGCGCGGAGCCATTCGTGCTGCCGGACAGCGCCGCTCCCTGGCTCAGCAGGTGGCGTTGGGAGGCATCCGATGTCTCCATGCGCACAAACAGGGCCCCGGAAGGGACAATGTCGCCGGCCCGGCAGGCAAATTTCTGCACCACGCCATCGCACGGGGCCTCGAATTCGAAGACCGATTTATCGCTCTCCAGCTCGGCAATCTTGTCGCCTTTGGAGACGCGGGCGCCGTTTTGCACCTTGATGTCGATGACCGTGAGTTCGCTCACGGTGGCACCCATGGAAGGGACCGGGACGTCGATCAGGAAAGTGTCCATGTCGGTTGTGATGGCAAAAGTGAGACAGGCGCGCCGCCGCGGTCAATGGTCCGCATGGCAAATGAATGGCCGGCTTGGCGGCCGGAAATCAGGCCCGAACGGCCCGCCAGACCGCGATGCAGCGCCCGAGCAAGGCATCCAACTCCGCGAGCGGCACCATGTTGGGTCCGTCGGAGATGGCCTGATCCGGGTTCGGATGAGTCTCGATAAAGAGCCCATGCGCGCCTGCCGCCAGCGCCGCGAGCGCCAGGGGTGGGACAAACTCACGCTGGCCACCGCTCTTGCCGCCCGCCGCGCCCGGCAGCTGCACGCTGTGAGTCGCGTCAAAGACGGTCGGAAAGCCGTTCGTGCGCATGATCGGGAAGGAGCGCATGTCGACCACGAGGTTCTGGTAACCAAAGGTCGTCCCACGCTCCGTCTGCCACACCTCGGCGGCAGCGCCCTGCTTCAATTTGCCGGTAACATGGACCATCTCCTGCGGGGAGAGGAACTGGCCCTTCTTCACGTTGACGACCCGGCCCGTGGCGGCGGCGGCGAGCAGCAGATCAGTCTGCCGGCACAGGAACGCCGGGATCTGGATGACATCGCAGACCGCCGCGACGGGCGCGACTTGTGAGATGTCATGGACGTCCGTCAGCACCGGGAAACCGTACTCGCGCTTGATCAGCGCCAGCAGGCGCAGCCCCTCCTCCATGCCCGTGCCCCGTGCGCCCGCGAGCGACGTGCGGTTGGCCTTGTCGAAGGAGCCCTTGAAAATGATGCGCAGCTCGGGCCGTGCCTTTTGCATCTGCGTCAGGCGATCAGCGACCGCACGGCAGACGGCCTCCCCCTCCAGCGAGCAGGGGCCGGCGATCAGGAGCAGCTTGGCAGGATCGTGGAGCGGCATGACGGAACGTACGTGAAGGGAGCCGGCCGGGCCGGCGTCGCGACTACTTCTTGGCCTTGCTCGGGGCCTTGGCCTTCGCCGCCTTGCCCTTGCCACCCCGTTTCTGCTTCAGCGCGGCGCCGATGAAGGCGGCGAAGAGCGGGTGCGCCTGGTTGGGCTTGGACTGGAATTCCGGATGGAACTGCACCGCGAGGAACCACGGATGATTCTTGAGCTCGATGATCTCGACCAAATTCCGGCGTGGGTTGATGCCGCTCACCACGAGGCCGGCGCGCTGCAGGGCCCCGACGTAGGCGTTGTTGACCTCGAAGCGATGGCGATGGCGCTCGCGCACGCTGGCGGAGCCGTAGGCCTTGCCCGCGAGCGTGCCGGGCGTGAGGGCGCACTCGTAGCTGCCGAGGCGCATAGTCGCGCCCTTATCGATGATCTTCTTCTGCTCCTCCATCATGTTGATGACGGGGTTGGCCGTGTCGGGCGCGAACTCGGTACTGTTGGCGTCCTTCAACTTGAGCACATTACGGGCAAACTCGATGACCGCGATCTGCAGGCCGAGGCAGAGACCGTAGTAAGGCACTTTCTTCTCACGCGCGTAACGCGCGGCGGCAATCTTACCCTCGGTGCCGCGGTCGCCGAAACCACCGGGGACAAGGATGCCATCAAGCCCCTTGAGGAGGTTCAGGCCGTTCTTCTTCTCGAGGTCCTCCGCATCGATGCGGCGGATCGTCACCTTGCAATTGTTGGCGATGCCCGCGTGCGTGATCGATTCGTAGACCGACTTGTACGCGTCCTGGAGCTCGATGTACTTGCCGACCACGCCGATCGTCACCTCGTTCGCCGGATTCTTCACGCGGCGCACGATCTCGTGCCAGACATTCTTTGCCGGGTACGGGTGCTTCAGGTCGAAGAGATCCACGACGAGCTGGTCCATGCCCTCCTTCTGCAGCGCGAGGGGCAGCTCGTAGATCGAGGCGACGTCGGTGCACTCGATGACGGCCTTCACCGGCACATTGCAGAACATGGAAATCTTGTCGCGCAGGCCGTGATCAAGCGGGTGATCACAGCGGCACACGAGGATGTCGGGCTGGATGCCAATCTCGCGCAGCTTGGCGACCGACTGCTGCGTCGGCTTCGTCTTCAGCTCACCGGCGGCCTGCAGGTAAGGCACCAGCGTGACATGGATGAAAATCACATCGTGCGGTCCAACCTCGAGCGCGAACTGACGCATCGCCTCGAGGAAAGGCAGGCCCTCGATGTCACCGGTCGTGCCGCCGATTTCGGTGATGAGGACGTCAACGTCCTTCGCCGACTGATAGATGCGCTCCTTGATCTCGTTCGTGACGTGCGGGATCACCTGCACCGTCTTGCCGAGGTAAACGCCACGGCGCTCCTTCTGGATCACGCTCTCGTACACCTGGCCGGAGCTCAGGCTGTTGAGGCGCGAAAGCTTGCCGCTGGTGAAGCGCTCGTAGTGCCCCAGATCGAGATCGGTCTCGGCGCCGTCGTCGAGGACGTAGACCTCGCCGTGCTGGTACGGGCTCATCGTGCCCGGATCCACGTTGAGGTACGGGTC
>DASWVY010000049.1:0-26492 GCA_036401075.1 Opitutaceae bacterium | reverse complement strand
CGAGCATTCAGCCGGCTCGGTCCTACTCGCTACCCACTACTCGCTACTCACTACTTTTCCAGATGCTCGGACTCTTCAAGAAATTCAAGGACGGCCTCGCCAAGACGGTCACGGCGCTCACGACCAAGACGCGGGGGCTGTTCGGTGGGCGGAAGATCGATGCGGCCTCGATCGATGAACTCGAGGAGGCGCTCTACACGGCTGACTTCGGGGTCGAGACCACCGAGGAGATCATCGCCGAGATCAAGACCGCCTACCGCAAGGAGAAGGATCTCCGTGGTCAGGAAGCCGCCAAAATCGGTGCGGCCGTTCTGACCCGTGTGCTCGAAGGGGCCGAAGGGCGTTTGGAAATGAAGCGCGCGCCCGGGGCCAAGCCGGTGGTCATCGCGCTGATCGGCGTCAATGGCTCCGGCAAGACCACGACCTCGGCCAAGCTGGCGTGGAAACTCAAGCAGGAGGGCAGCGGCGTCATCCTCGCCGCCTGCGATACCTTCCGCGCCGCAGCGGTTGAGCAGCTCAAGACCTGGGCGTCCCGGCTCGAACTCGACATCGTGGCCAGCCACACTGGGGCCGATTCGGCGGCGGTGGCGTTCGATGCGTGGCAGGCCGCCAACACCCGCGGCCAGGATTTCCTGATCATCGACACTGCGGGCCGGCTGCACACCAAGCACAACCTGATGGAGGAGCTGGCGAAGATTCGGCGCGTGCTCCAGAAGCACGACGCCTCTGCGCCGCAGCATCGCTGGCTGGTGGTCGATGGTTCGCTCGGCACCAACTCGATCGACCAGGCGAAGGCGTTTCATGAGAGCTTCGGCCTGACCGGACTCGTGGTGACGAAGCTCGACGGCACCAGCCGCGGCGGCGCACTCGTAGGCATTTACCGCCAGCTCAAGATCCCGATCTATTTCCTCGGCCTCGGCGAGAAGGCAGAGGATCTCCAGCCCTTCAGCGTCGAGAGCTACGCGAAGGCCGTATTCGGCATCGAGGAGTGAGGGTAGGCCGATGCTTTAGCCACAGATAACACAGACTTTCACAGATACGGAACGCAGGGTTTATCTGTGCCCATCTGTGCTATCTGTGGTTAATTTTGTTTCATCGGCTTGCTATGCCTTCGCGCATCTCCTCGCGCCACGCGCGACCGCGACGCAGGGCGCGCGCGTGGGTCGACGGATCCACGTTTCGCCCGGTGAGCGGGACGGCCACGCGCATGCCTGCGAGTTCCGGCAGCCGACCGGCCAGGCACGCCGCGAGTCCCGCTGCGCCGGCGCCCTCGATGGACATGGTGTGCTGTTCGGCGAGCACGAGCATGGCGTACGCGATCTCGTCTTCGCTGACCGTTACGCATCGATCAACCCCGGGCCGTGCTGTCGCCAGCGTCAGGCTGCCGGCCTGAGCGACCGCCAGCCCGTCGGCTAGCGTTGGCAGCAGGGAAACCGGAACCGGCCGACCCGCGCTCAACGCCGCGCCAAATCCTGCCGCATGGGCCGGCTCCACCGCAATGACCTGAACCTCGGGGCGCAGTGCCTTGACCACGGTCGTGACTCCCGCAAGCAGCCCGCCTCCGCCGACGGGCAACACGATCGCGTCGAGGTCAGGATGAGCCAAGAGGATCTCGAGCGCGAGCGTGCCCTGGCCGGCGATCACGGTGGCATCGTTGAACGGGTGAACAAAAGCGTAGCCGTGCGCGGCGGCCAGGCTCCGGGCGTGTTGCTCGGCTTGCTCGAAGTTTTCTCCGTGGAGAACCACGTGGGCACCGAGTGCGTGGCAGCGGCTGGCTTTCACGCGTGGCGCGGTCCGGGGCATGACTACGGTGACGCTGATGCCGAGTTCCCGCCCATGATGGGCGAGCCCCAGAGCGTGATTGCCGGCGGAAGCGGCGATCACGCCGCGGGCACGGGCCTCTGCGTCGAGGCATTCCAGCGCATGGCGGGCGCCACGCTCCTTGAAGCTACCGGTCGATTGTAGGTAGTCGTGCTTTGCAATGATGCTCATCCCGGCGAGTTCGCTGAGCGGTCCGGAGACCGCACATGGCGTCGGGCGCAGGCCGCCGGCGATGCGCGCATGCGCCTGCCGGACGGAATCGAGGGTGATGAGCGGAGGATTCATGGTTGGGACGTGAAAACGAAAAAGCCCCGGGCTTGTGGCCCGGGGCTGAGTGGAAAATCGCGTTTTGCTTGGTTAAGTCGTCAATCAGCGATGCGTCCACGCCCGGGCCGGCGGCGGATGATAATCATCATGCCGATAATCATGGCGTAGGCGTTGGAGACAAAGGACTGCATCGAGTGGATCACAGCCAACCCATCCCAACGGCCAAAGGCAAGAAGAGTCCTGTCAACGATTAGTTGACAGGACTGCGAGCTCAGAAGCTCGTGCGCAGGCCGACGGTGACGTTGCGACCCGGCAGCGGCGCGACGTCCTTGAGGAAGGACGTGTGCAGGCGGATCTCCTCGTCGCCGAGGTTGCTGCCGCGGACGAACAGGTCGTAGGTCAGGCGTCCGAGTGTGAGTCGATAGCCGGCTGAGGCGTTGAAGACAGTGTAGCCGTCCGTCGGCGTCTCATTCGGCGCGGTCCGGTCCTGCTCCGCAACGCGCTGCACGTCGGCGGTCAGGCTGAAGGGCCCGGTGATCCAGGTGAACCCGAGGCGGGCGCGGGCCGGGGTGATGCGCGGCAGCTCTGTGTCATCGTCGGTGTTGCGCCCGCGCACGAGGTCGCCGCCGACCTGGATGTCGAAGCGATGCCGTTCACTTTCGTGCAGGTGGATGACCGATTCGAGTTCCACTCCGTAGAGCCGGGCGTCGCGCTGCACGTAGGTGTAAACATCGAGTTCGTCCTGCTCCTCGCCGGTGGCCTGCTCGTAGATGTAGCCATCGAACTGGTTGGCGAACACCGTCAGCGCGCCGGTGACCATGCCGGCTCGCTTGCGCAGGCTCAGATCGAGCGCGACGGAAGTCTCATGGTCGAGATTCGGATTGCCGATCTCATAGGCGTTGGTGCCGATGTGCGGTCCATCCGAGAACAGCTCCTGGGCGTTGGGGGCGCGCTCGGTGCGCGCGAGGGAGGTGCCGATCGTCCAGGTGTCGGAGAGATTCCACACGAGTCCGCCGGAAACGCTGACTGTGTCGTCATCGGTCGCGAGGCCCGAGCCATCCACGAGTGTGATTTCCTGCTGCTCCGCGCGTCCGCCGAACTGCCAGACCGTCGGGCCCCACGTGGCCTCCTCGAAGACAAAGAGCGCGCGGTTGACCGTCTTGCTCGGAGGAACGAAGGCTTCCTCGCCCTCGGCGGAAAAGCGGCTGATCGACGCCTGCGTGCCGATCGCTCCGGTGAACGGACCGACGGCGGCGTGAAGCAGTTCAAGCCGGCCATCATAGCCACGGTTGGCGTAGACGGTGCCGATCTCGGTGCCTTCGAGTTCTTGGTGACGGTACTGGGCCGAACCGAACTTGAACTTGGCCCCGGTGAAGGCGCCGAAGGAGCGGGTGATCGCCGCTTGCAGGTCCAAGCGGCGTTGGCGGAGGTCAATGGAGACCGGCGCCTCGGCTTCCTCGGCGTGCTCCTCGTCTTCCGCAAGCTCGCCCTCCTCATGATCGTGATGCGCGTGCGCGCCGGCTGGCACGCCGTAGACCGTGTTATGCCCGTTGAAGGAGAATCCCACATAGCCAGCGCGGCCGAGGAGGGTCAGACCGAAGGCGCCACCGTCGGCGACCAGCGACGTGTTGGGGATGCGTCCCTTGATTTCCTCCGGTGCTTCCTCGCCGTGCTCGGCGGCCTCCTCCGCCTCTTCGGCGCGAAGGTCGGCGCTCTCGGCGAAGCCGGGGATCTCCACGTCATCCGCGGTCCGGCGATAGCCGTCAACATGCCAGGCCATGAAGCCCGACTGGCCTTCGAAGAGGAGTCCGCCGGCGATCTCGTTGTTGACGGAGCTCGCCCTGACCTCGGCGCGACCATTCAGTGCGCTCTCGGGTGGGTTGGTGTGGATGCGATGGGTGATAACATTGACCACGCCGCCGACGGCGGCGTTGCCGTAGAGCAGCGTGGCCGGCCCCCGCACCACCTCGACGCGTTCGATCAGGAGTGGATCGAGCGAGACGGCATGGTCGGGGCTGCTGACGGAGGCGTCGATCAGGCCGACGCTGTTTTCAAGGATGCGCACCCGGTCGCCGGCGAGACCGCGAATGATCGGGCGGCTGGCGCCGGGACCGAAGTAGGACGAACTGACGCCGGCTTCGTTGCCGAGCAGTTCACCGAGGGAGCTGGATTGCTTGAGCGCGAGCGCACTGCCGGCGAGCACGCTGGTGGGCTGGGCGAGGTCGGCCTGCGCGCGTCCGTAGGGATGCGCGGTGACGACGAAGTTTTCGAGTGAGACGGGTTCTTCCTCCGTTCGGGGAAGGGTGCCTTGCGCGAGGAGCGCCGAGGCAGACAGCAGGGAAGTCAGGGAAAGACGCAGAGAAGAATGCATGATGCGACAGGTAGCCAAGGATGCGGGCACGTTGCCCGGTTGTGAGGTGAACAGCCGGCGTCGATGCGCGACGCCAACAAGGACGCGCCGTGATGCGGCGCATCCGGGATTCAGATCAGGCTACACTGCCGGCGGACCTCGCTCCGGCTGACGGAGGTAGCGAGGCACGGGCAGAAAGAGCGCGGCATAGGCCGCTTGGGCCGCCGGGGCGACCGTGACGGTGGGAAGCGGCAGGTAAGTCGCAGCCGGCAACTCGACGCCACCCGCGAACAGGACCACGGCGCACACGTGCTCCGTGGACTGGGTGGGTGCGGAGTGGGCGTGATCGCAGTCGTGGGCGCTCGCCTGTTCGCTGCGGTGAACAAAGGCGTGAGCTTCGGGCGACGAGCTGATCAGCGACAGACCGAAGACCAGCCAGACCAACGCGAACGCCAGCACGCGCGAGGGCGCGGTGAGCGGTCGGTTGGTCTTGGTGGCGGTCGGCTGCATGGCGATGGGATGAAGGAACGGCGTTAGCGCCGTTCGTCAAGGCGTCTCGCCGGGTCGCACAATCATCCGCATGTCCGTCAGCCACCACTTGCCGTCGGCCCGGCGCTCGATCCGGGCGAGGATGTCGCGGCCCTCGCGCGCTGCCGCCAGCGTTTCCGGCGTGACGTTGAACTCCATGGTCATGGCGCGCATGACGCCCGGAACCTCGGAGTGGCGGACGAGCAGCGTGCCGCGTTCCGGCATGGGCGTGATGATGCGACCGCGTACCGGGTAGCTTTGGACGTTGGCCGTGGTCGGATCGCAACCGCAGTCGTCTGCGGCGAGGTCGAGCGCCTCCGGCAACGTGATCAATTGGGTGACGATCTGCGACGGTTCACCCGGCACGGTGCGCGCGAGGATCAACTGGGCAGGCGATTCGTCATAGTCCTTGAGCAGGGCGATGCGCGGAAAACCACCCGCGCGGCTCGCCTCACCGGTGCCGCCCGCGATGCTCAGGCCGATGCCGGCGCTGCCGCTCGGTGCGATCCGGCGGATGCGGACCGCGCCGTTGTTCTCCAGCCAAGAGACCCAATGGGTGCCGTCGCGAAGGAGAACCGAGTCCACGCGCCCGAGCGGGCGTTCCGCCTCGTTCAAGGTGTTGGGTACGAAGAAGCGGTTGCCCGCCTCAGCGGAGGAACTGGCGAGCACGCGCGGCTGATCGTTGGCCGCGGTGAACCAGGCGATCGCGACCGTCGCGCCCTGCGCGGACAGCATGGGCCCGTTCACCGGACATGCGGCGATCTCCCAGCCATCGGCGTGGATGAGGGAAGGGGTTTCCCACGTGGCGCCATTGAAGCGGGCCTTGCCCATGTCGCGCACCTCGGTGGCGGAGCGGTCGCGATAGGCGACGAGCGCGGAACCATCGGGAAAGGCTACGAGGCTGGTCGAGCAGCAGTCGCACACGCGATCGTCGATCAACTGATCCGGCGCATCGCTCTGCAGAATCCGCCCCCAGAGCTGCATGGCCTTCGCGGTGTCGCGCGCACGGCCGTCGAGCCAGGTGGCGAGCCAACGACCATCGGACAGGGCCTGGAGGGCGACAAACTCGTTGAGGTTGCTCTCGCGGGAGATGGGGGTGGGGGCGGACCAGGTGAGGCCGCGGTCTTCCGAGAAGCTCACCCGCGCGCCATACGACGTGCCATGGTGGCCGTGATCGTGGGCGGGTGCAGGGTTCTTGACGAACCAGGCGACCACCAGCCGGCCGTCGCGGCCCGCGGCGATCTGCGGCGTATCCGCCCAGTTGACGAACCAGTCCGGCCCCTGCGCGACCGTCTGGGCCGGAGTCCAGGTGCGCGTGCCGGCATCGAAGCGCGAAACGCGCAGGCGATGCTCTTCGCCGACGGGTTCGAGCCAGGATAGGTAGACCATGCCATCCGGCGCGGTTGTGAGCTGCGGCGTGAGCGCGCCGGGACCGGCAGGCGATGCCAGCGTCGTGGGCGGCGCGATAACGGGCTCGGCGGCGTGCAGCCCAGCCACCGCGATCAAAGCCAGCAGGGTGAGCTGGCGCAGACAGGTCCGGATCGAGCCGGGGCGTGAAAGGGCGGGGTTCATGGTGCGACAGGTTTGACGGCCTCAAGCCACCAGCCATCCGGCTTGCGAACCATCAGGCCGGTGATGGCCTGGTCCTTTCGTACGGATTTCAGGTCGGATTCGGTCACCTTGAACAACATCGTCATCGCGCGCATGATCCCGGGAACCTCCTCGTGTTTCACGAGGAGGCTACCGCGGTCAGCGACGATCTCCACGACGACCCCTTTCAAGGGATGACGGGTGGGGCCAGAGGGACTCGCTCCCGGTGGAGCATTTTTTTCAGGCTGTGCAGCCGTTTGATCGGCGGTGACGGGCGAGGCGGCAAGTAGTGCCACGAGGAGCAGAAAAAAAGACTTCATGACTGATTTCATGGGTAAGTAAGCGACGTCAGAAGGCGCGGCGAAGGTTGAGTTCGATACTGATGGGATCGGCGAGACGCTGCAAGAGGCCCGTGGCCCACTCCTCGTATTCTTCGTCGAGGAGATTGCGTCCGCGCAGCGTGGTGGACCAGCCGGCGTTCTGGTGGGTGACCGAGGCCTCGAGCGTGGTGTAGGCAGGGGTCCAGATCAGGTTGGAATTGCCCGCCGCGCGACGGTAGACGTAGCGCGGGCCACCGCCGATGCGCCAGTGACGGCCGAAGGTCTTGCTCACGTAAGTGCTGGCGACGATTTCCGGCACATTGCCCGGAGTGTTGCCGGCGCGGGAGATCACACCGGTGCCGAGGTTCTCGTTGAAGTCCTCGTACTCGGCGGTCCAAGTCCAGGCGAGATTGCCCTCGAGGCGCCAGTTGGTCGTGGGCGACCAGGCGAGAGCGAACTCGGCCCCTTGCGATACTTGGGCCCCAATCTGCTGGCTGATGCGCAGGCCGGTGTTGGGATCCAGCGTCGACGTCAGGATGTCGTTCTTCTCGATGTCGTAGAGCGCGACGGTAAAGTCGACCTTGCCCTCCTGCAGCGTGCCCTTGGCGCCGACCTCGAACTGGCGGCCCTTCTGCAGCGCGAAGTCATTCTGCGTGGCGGTGAGACTGACGAGTTGGGTGACGGGCTCGGCCGCGTGGCTGTAGCTGGCGTAGAGATTGACCTGCTCGTTGACGGACCAGACAAAACCCGCGCGGCCCGTGGTGGGCGTGTAGTCCTTGGCGTAGGTGGTGACGACCGGTGCGGTGGGCGTGATGAACGTCGTGCGATCGATCGAGATCCAATCACGGCGCAGGCCGGCGATCAGCTTGAGGTTGGGGGTGAGATCGAGGGCATTCTCGAGGTAGACGGCGGTCGTGTCGATGATGACGTTATTGTTCCTCTGGAAACGGTTCGCGTCACCGGGCCCAATACCGACGTCGGGATTGAGGAGCGAGACGCTGGTCAGCGTCGTGGCGTATCCGGCCGGGGTGCCGCCGCGGATCAGGTCGTTGCGCTCGACGAAGGAACCGACCAGCAGCCGATTGGCGCGACCGGCGACATCGCCCTTGTAGGCGACATCGAGGCGATTCCCAGTGAGGAGGTCATCGCGGTAGATGTGAACGAACGACGAGCGATCAACGAGCTGGGTGACGGGATTCCAGAGATTGCTCTCGAGGTTGCGCCACGTGAGGAGCTGGGTCGCGACATAGGCCTCGTTGCGGATTTCCCAACGGGCGTCGGGATTCCACTCAGCGCGCAGCCGGTTGAACGAATTTTCCGCCGCGGCGTAGTTGTCGAGGATGTTGTAGTTGGTGCGGCGCGCGGTGGCGTCGACACGCGGATTGACGAGGCTGTCGGTGGCTGAAACGGCCTTGGTGACGAGCCGCGTCACCGTGCCGGTGGCGGCGTCGTGGCGGTCGACGGCGTCATAAATCACCGGATTGCCGTAGTAGCTCTCGTTCCAGTCCTCGAGGTAGGTCGTGAACCAGGTCAGCTTGAGCGTACGCGAAACATCCCAGCCCAGCGCACCGCTGAAACCGGCATAGCGCTCGTAGGCGCGATCGATATAGCCGTCGCGCTCGGTGTAGCTGAAATCGGCGCGGGCAAAGAGCTTCCCCTCAACGAGGGGGCCGCCGGCGCCGACGCCGAGACGCAGGCTGCCGAAGGAACCGTAGCTGGCCACGGCCTCGCCGCGATAGGTGCGGTCGGGATTCTTTGAAAGGTAGTTCACCGCCCCGCCGATGGCGCCCTCGCCGAACATGAGGGACGAAGGCCCTTTGAGGATCTCGACGCGATCGAGATTGAAGGCGTCGACCGTGCGCGCGGATTGCGAGCCCGTGTTTTGGCGGATGCCGTCACGCATGACGGTCACGCTGTTGGCGGTGAAGCCACGGGTGGCGAAGCCCGGGATGGAACCGAACTGGGTGCCGCCGGTCATGCCGACGGCGCCCTCCACGGCTTCGACCCCGGTGCGGAAACCGCGCAATTGCATGACCTCCTGCGTGACGACCGAGACGCTGACCGGGAGGTCGCGATTGGCGAGGCCGAGACGCGAGCCGGTTGACGGCGAGGCGTCGAGTGGAAGGGAGAAGGATTTCTCCTTGTCGGCCGTGACATCGACGGCCGCCAGTTCGAGCGGATCCTGGTTGGCTGCGACCGGCTGGCCGTAGAGCAGGACGGGAGCCGCGGTGAGGCTGCTGATGAGAAGGTAGGTGGGAAGACGGAAAGAGTTCATGGTCTGATTCAGGTGCGACGGCCGGCGCGCAGGAGTGGCGCGGACGTCAGGGTGCCGCGCGGCGACGGCCGCGCATGGGCAAGGGAACGCGAAGGATTCGCGCGCGTGGCGCGATCAATCGGAACGAACTGAATCAGGCGACCCGCGGAGGCGGGGTGGGCGGCGCCGTCGCAACGGTGCTGGGCGGAATCACGTCAACGAGGAGCCAGGGCGACGATTCCGTTGCGGTTACGACCACGACGGGGCTGGCCGCAAAGGCGAGCTGAACCTTGTGGTCGAGCTTGCCGGCGCCGGAGCCGGTTGTGTCCTGGCCTTGCTTGGCGTCGTTGACCACTTCGCACACGCCGCAAAGGTTTTCGGCGGTGAACGTCTTCTTGATGGCGTCGCCGAGCGACATGCTCTGCGAGTAGGCTGCGATCATGCGGCCCCACGCAAACGTCTGCACCAAATCCCAATGGCTTCCCGTGGCCAGCAGCCACGCGGAGAGCGTCATGAGGAGGGAAATTTTCCGGCGCATCGGCGGGAACGGATCATAGTCGAGGCTTCCTCGCAAGACCTTGCAGGCGGCTAGAAGCGCAAACCGCAGCGTGTATCAGATAATCCCTACACCCGCGCGCGCCGCTGGAGCAGGGTGACCACGAGCAGGAGGGCAAACGAGAGCGCCAGCAGGACGCCGGCAAACACGTGGGCATCCGCATAGTTGAGCTTCTGGACCTCGTCGTAGAGCGCGATGCTCGCGACCTTGGTCTGGCCGGGAATCGCACCGCCGATCATCAGGACCACGCCGAATTCCCCCAGCGTGTGGGCGAAGCCAAGGGTGAGCCCCGCCGCCACGCCGCGGCGCGCGAGCGGGAGGTGCACGCGAAGAAAGGTCCGCCAGGGCGTTGCTCCGAGGGCGCGACCGGCATCGATCAACTCCACCGGCACGGCCTTGAGCGCGGCCTGGAACGGCTGGACCGCAAAGGGCAGCGAGTAGATCACGGAGGCGATCACGAGGCCGGTGAAGCTGAACGCGAGCGGTGTGCCGAAGGTTTCCAGCCACCAGTGGCCGAGGCCTTGGTTGGGTGAAAACGCGATCAGCAGATAGAAGCCGATGACGGTGGGTGGCAGCACGATCGGCAGCGTGACGAGTGTCTCGATCACGGGGGCTACGCGGTTGCGCGTCGTGTTCAGCCAGTGGGCGAGCGGGAGACCGGCCAGGCCCAGCACCAGAGTGGTGAGCGCGGCAAGGCGCAGCGTCAGGGCGAGGGATTGCCAGAGCGCGGGAGAGAGGAGGAAGGCGTGGTCGGCGGTCTCACCCATCGGTTACGGCGACGGTGGCACGCCGTAGCCGAACCGCTCAAGGATCTTCCGCGCCTCGGGTCCGCGCAGGAACGCGAGGTAGCGGGCCGCCGCCGGGTTGGCTGCACCGCGCTTTGTGATCACCGCGCCCTGGTCCAGCGGCGTATACAGGCTGGCCGGCACCTCGGTCCATCGTCCTTGGTCCTTGAGGCGGGGCGAGAGCACGAGTGACAGGGCCACCAATCCGGCGTCGGCGTTGCCGGTCTCAACAAATTGGGCGGTCTGGGTGATGTTTTCACCGGTGACGAGTTTCGGTTGGATCGAGGTCCAGAGACCTTCCTTTTCCAGCGCTTGCCGCGCCGCGCGGCCGTAGGGAGCGGTCTCGATCTGGGCGATCGCGATCCGGCGGACGGCGGGATCGGCGGTCACGGCTGCGAGCGACGAGACGTTGATGCCTGACTGGGTGGTCCAGAGCACCAGCCGGCCGGTCGCGAAGGTAACGAGACTCTCGGGGACGGCATGACCGTCGCGGATCAGGGCCCGCGGGTAGTCGAGGTCGGCGGAGAGAAATATGTCGAAGGGCGCGCCGTTGCCGATCTGGGCCACGAGGTTGCCCGATGCGCCGGTGGCTGAGGTAAGCGTGACGTCCGGTGCGCTCTGGCGGAAAGCGGCATTCAGCTCGTCGAGGGCATACACCAGGTTGGCCGCGGCCGCCACCGACAGCGTTGCGGCGGACGCGACCGGCAGGATGGTCAGGACGGCAATGATCCCCAGCGAGGCGACGAGGCGTTTCATGGTTTGGCGGGTTGGACGAGGGTGATGCTCTTGACCTGGCGAATTGAGCGCGCCCCGCGTTTGTCGCCGGGGACGATGAGCTGAAAGGGCGCGGCGCTCTCACCCAGGGCTGCGCCGTCCTTGCGGTCGGCCAGCAGGAGCCGTCGTTCGCTGAAGGCCTCGTCGAACTCGGCGAGGGCGTAGAGCACGGCGTAACCGTCCGCTGCCTCGATCAGCACGCCGGTCCGCAAGTTGGGCCCTCGCAGCTTGTCGCCGAGCGGCGCTCCGGCCTGAAGCAGCAAGTCGCGCATGCTCACGCCGGCATAGGAGTGGGACGCACCCCCATGCGGATCGCTGGCGACCAGTTCCATGCGGGGAAGCCCGGACCAGACGGACGGGGTGATCACCCACGTGCGATCCGGGGTTGTCACGGTAAGATCTGTGCCGCGGGCGAGACTGCTCACACCCAAAAGCGCGGCCAACCAAACCAGCCGGACCAGATGCCGAGGGAAGCGGGAAGCCATGACGAAAGGCCATCCCTTTCGTTATACTCTGTCAAATATAACGGGATGGACCTCAGCGGCGAAGCAGCCGAGTGAGCGCGGACCATTCCGTGCGCGTGGCCTTCCTGCAGAGGGCTTCCATGCGATCGTAGTGCTTGAGCACCGCTTGTCCGCAGGGAGTCAGGCTGGCGCCGCCGCCGGTGTTTCCGCCGCGTACGTTCTCCACCAACGGTTCCCGGAAGAGCTCGTTCATCGTGCGGACGAGGATCCACGCCCGGTTGTAGGACATACCCATAGCGGTGGCCGCGCCGCGAATGGACTTCGCCTTGACGATCTGCCGCAGCAGTTCCGCCTTGCCGGGGCCAAAGGCATCAGGGCCGTCGTGCGGAAAACGCAACCGGGGCTGCAGTTGGGGTTGGCTTTTCATGGGATGGTTCCGGCGACATTCACCGGTGCCGGCACCTGAAAGGAGAACTTCAGCCGTTCCTGCCCGTGCTGGTTGAGGCCACGAAAGCTGACGGAGATCCGCCCTTCGGCGTCGGTGACGTCGATCATGGCGAAAAAGCCTTCGCCCCCCTCGGGGGTGATGGGTCCGTGTGTCCAGGGCCCCGTACCGGTCCCGTGCCCGCGGTCGAGTGGTCCGGCCTGTAACACGGGGAAACCGGGTGCCTTGTGCTGACCATAGCGATTGTTGGTCCCGTCGTCGGCCGCGAGCACGGATCCGTCCCCGCCGAGGAAACAGAGGCCCTTGATGCCGTTCTCCGCGATCCAGTCGCTCAACGCGTCGCGCTCGGCGGCATAGCGCCCCCAGTCGTCGCGGCCGGCGGCCGCGGGTGAAAGCCAGCTCGACGGACTGACGACAAAGACCAGCGGATGCCGGTCCTTGGCCGCGAGCAGTTCGGCCTTGAACCAGGCGAGCTGGCGTTCGCCCAGCAGGGTGGTGCCGGGCGGTCCGCGCTCGGTGCGGACGTCGAGCACAAGGAAGCGAACCCGCCCGATCGTGAAGGCCCGGTTGATGGTGCCATCCGGTGAACCGGGGTCCACGAGTCCGAAATGGGGCACGTATTCGCGGAAGCTCGCGTGGGCGGCGGCACGCGCCGGCACCGCACCACCGCCTGCGCCGTAATCATAAGCATCCCACGTGTAGACGATGGGCACAGTTCGGTAGAGATCGGCCTGGTTAGGCGACATCAGCACCTCCTCGTAGGCGGCGCGAAACGCCGCGCGGTCAGACGCCCCGATCGCCGTATCGAAGAGATTGCCCGCCACGACAAAGAACATTGGGGCCTGGCTCTTGATCTCCGAATAGACCCCGTGGGCCGAGCCCGTGGTAGCGCCGGCCGAAAGGGCGAAGCGGAAGGAGGTGGGTTTTCCTTCAAGCGGCATCGTCATGAACGAGCCGCGCCGCTGGCCGTCGTGTTGGGAGCCGATGCGGATCCGATAGTGGTAGCGGGTCAGGGGCTTGAGCCCGACCGCGCGAAAGCGCGACATCTCCGGCTGGTCGCCCGGGCGGGGGGACGATTCGCCGAAACTCACGAAGTGCGCAAAATCCGGATCGTCGCTGACCTCGAGCGTGCTGAAGCGGGGCGTGTACAGCCGCGCCACGATGCTGGCGGCATCACTCGTCACTCCGCCCGACCACGGCCCCACCGCCACGTGCTGGGCGTGGGCGTGCGTCAAGGCGGCCGCGGCAAGGAGCAGCAACCAAGGCAGCAGCCGGGTGAACCGGTGATGACAGACCGAAACCATGGATGACGTGGACACCTAGGGATGCGGGGCGTTGCAAGCGAACGGAAAAATGTCCTGCTGACCTGAACCATGTCGCCTGCCGCTTCCTCCCCGCTTACCCCGGTCACCATTCTGTGTGGTTTCCTCGGCGTGGGTAAGACGACGCTGCTGCTGCACCTGCTGGGGCAGGCCGAAGGTCGCCGGTGGGCGGCCGTGGTGAACGACGTGGCGGCGGTGAACATTGATGGTGCCGTGGTGCGTTCGCTGGCCGGAGGCCGCGAGATTGTCGAGATCGGCAATGGCTGTGTTTGCTGCTCGAGCAAGGATGAGCTGGCGGAAACCGTGGCCATGCTCGCCATGACCGGTCGGCCTGGCGGACCGGAGGGGCAGCCCTACGATCACATTCTCGTGGAGACGACGGGCGTCGCCGAGCCGCGCGGGATCGCGAATCTCTTCCTGCGCAAGAATCCCTTTGGCCGGACGCTGGGCGACTTCGCCACGTTGTCGGCGCTGGTGACGGTTGTCGACGCCCGCGCGTTCTTGGAGGAGTGGGACCGGCGCACGCCGCGCGCCCTGGTGGCGGGCTCCGCGCGCCCCGTGGTGGAGCTCATGCTGGAGCAGGTCGAGGTGGCGGATGTTATTGTCGTCAACCAGTGCGACCGTGTGGATGAGGCCGCGCAGGCGCGGGTCGAGACCGTGCTGGAGGGACTCAATCCGCGGGCCGAGCGCATCCTCACCGAGCGGGGCCAGGTTGCGTCGGAGTCACTGCTGGGACGGGTCCGCTTCGATGCGAACGCGACGCTGGGCGGGGCGCGCTGGATCGGCGCCTTGAACGCGGTGGCCCCGCAGGCGGGACGTGTGCAGGTGGTGCGCCCCACATCCGGAGCGAGCCGGCCGGCGCACGAGACGAAGTATGGCATCCGGAGCTTTGTTTATCAGGCGCGGCGCCCGTTCGATCGGGCCGCTTTGCAGCGTGTGCTGGAAACGGGACTGCCGGGCTTGTTGCGCGCCAAGGGGTTTTTCTGGGTGGCCGATCAACCCGATGAGATGGGGCTTGTGTCGGTCGCAGGTGGCGCGGTCCGGATGGATTTTCTCAGCTACTGGTGGGCCGCGCTGGTCGAGAGCGGCAAGGCGAAGATGGAGGATCGTCCGCCGATGATCCGCGCCCTCTGGGTCGAGCCGGGTGGTGACCGCCGGCAGGAGATTGCCTTCATCGGCGTGGGACTGGATGAGTCCTCCGTGCGGGCGACGCTGGATGCGTGCCTGGTGTAGCTGGGCTCGCTGAGCCCGGTGGGGTGAGGTTGACGCGAGACCAACCGGACCGGCCTCAGCGAGGCCGGCTACATCACTACGCCCCGTACCGTCGCTTCATTTCCGTGTAGGGAAAATGGCGGCCGGGGCACACCGTGTGGTTGCGATCAACCCAGCGATGCACGGTGAAGGCGGGTTTGACGCCGAGCGGCGCGTCGGTGCGCAGCCAGTCGATGAGCGAGGTGAGGGCGGCGAGTTGCTTCGCGCCGGGTTTGCGCTTCTCGAAATTACCCACGAGACAGATGCCGATGCCTGATTCGTTGTAGGCTTCGCTGCGCACGTGGCCGCCGTGGATCTGCCCACGCCAGCGCGGACCGATCTCGATCTCGCCGTCGCCGGAGTCGCGGCCGTTGCCGATGACGAAATGGTAGGCGAGTCCGTGCTCCATGCCGCGGCGGCGATGGCCGGCGTCGTAGGCCTTGGCGTCGCCGTTCTCGATGCCGCTGTGGTGGACGACCACATGGCGCCAGCGCCCGCGGCGGATGCTCAGGCCACGCGTGGCGGCGATCACGCCGGCGAGGCTGGCGGAGGGCGGGGCGGCGACGATGGGCGTCGGAATGATGAGGCGCTGGCCGGCCTGGATTGAGTCGGTGCGGAGCTTGTTGCGCACCTTGATCGTGTCGACCGACACGCCGTGGTTTTGCGCAATGAGGGTGAGCGTATCGCCCCGGCGCACGGTGTAGCGGATCTCGCGCACGGACGCACTTTGGGCGAGCAGATCGGTCGCTCCGCCGGCCAGCCCGAGCAGGGCCAGACCGGTCGTTTGCAGGAACATGCGCCGCGATGTCACGTGCCTTACCCTACCATGCCCGTCAACCCTCCCGGCGGGGTGGAGTTGCGAGCGTTTGCTGAAGCATGAGTTTGGTCACGGCGATGCGCGGCCGGGTGAAGCGCCACTGGCGCGTGCCGCCGGACTCGAACACCGTCACCACGGTTTCCACGAGCGGGCAGCCCGGATCGCGGCAGGCGAGTTCGCTCACCGTGAGGGTGGCATCAGCCTCCAGCTTAAGAATCTCGCTCGTCCAACGCTTGATCGCCGCGGTGTGCGACGGATCGCTCGCTGGTTCGCCGTCGGCGGGGATAAAGGAATGGCCCATGACGGACGGTGATCCTGTCAACTCATGGTTGACGTGATCGTCAGGACTCGCAGCGAAGGACGTAGACGACGCCCTTTTCACTGCCGACGGCGAGGAGGCGGTCGTCGGGCGACCAGACGAGCCTGGTCGCGGCGGCCGGCATGCGCACGGTGGCGCGGAGCGGCTGCTTGCGTTCGGGGCTCCAGAGCATGAGCACGCCATCGGCGGAGGCCGTGGCGAGGAGGCCGTGGTGATGCTGGAAGGCGACGGCGCAGACCTTGGCGTCGTGCGGGAACATGAGCGGCTCGCGGCCTTCGGGGCCGGCGCCGGTACAGTCCCACAGGCAGGCATCCTTGCCGCCGCCGGTGGCGAGCCAGCGCGAACCCTGGTCGAAGGACAACTCCTTCACCTTGCCCTCATAGCCGCTCATGTGGAACTCCTGATCCTCCTCGGGCAGCCAGAGGTGAACGCTCGGATCCTGGTTGCCCGAGACGAGCCAGCGGTTGTCCGGCGACCAGACCAGCGCATGGATGCCGTTGGCGTAAGGGAATTCCTTTTGCGCGACGAAGTCATCCGCATCCCAGAGGTAGACGCCGCCGAAGTAGGCGCTCGCCAGGCAGCCGCCCGCCGGTTGCCAGGCGAGCGCGGAGATGGTCTTGGGTGCAGACTTGAACGCGTGCCGAATCGAGGCGTCGGCATTGAGCAGCACCAGATCGCGGCCGGCCGCGGCAGCCAAGCAGACGCCAGAGGTCGGAGGTCGGAGGTCAGATGGCTGAGGTTCGGATGCTGACATCTGACCTCTGACTTCTGACGTCTTCTGCCCACCCGGTCTCCACGCCAGATGTTCGACCCACGCGGCACCCAGCTTGGCCGTCGCGGTGTGCTGACCGCTGGTGGTGTCCCAGAATTTTACGGCGCCGTCCTGACCGCCCGTGGTGAGCAGGGGCTGCACGGGATGCCAAGCGAGGGCGTTGGTGCCGTCGTCATGACCCGGGAGCTCGTGTTGGCGCGCGCCATCGGTCGCAGCGAACAGGCTGACCGGACCGGCCGCGGAAGCCGCCGCGAGGACATCACCGGCCGGCGACCAACCGAGGTCGATCACGTAGTCGTCGAGCTGAGCCGCCCAGTGCTTGGTCAATTGCATGACCCCACAGATAGACGCGGTCGGGTCCCGGGGCGCAAGGCGCGAGTCGTTTAGGCCCGACATCTTGTAACCCAAGCGGTTACTTGAGGCCGGGGCGGGGCTTTTTTTCGCCGGCGGTCTCAAGTTGGCCGGGGATGTTACGATGAGGGATGGTTGCATCTCACCATCGCATGAAGAAAGGAGCCATCACACCTGTGGACGCTTCGCGGGACTTTCGTGTCCACGAGGTGTTTTGTTCATTCACCGACCGCAAGGGTGTTATCCTCGCCGGCAATGAAGTCTTCACCCGGATCAGCGGGTATGCCTGGGCGGAGTTGTCGGGTCAGCCCCACAACATCATCCGGCATCCGGACATGCCGCGCGCGGTGTTCCAGCTTTTCTGGGAGGAACTGCACGCCGGCCGGCCGGTGGCGGCGTACGTGAAGAATCTTGCGAAGGACGGGCGGTACTACTGGGTGCTGGCGCTGGCCTGCCCGGTCGGGGACGGCTACCTTTCGATCCGGATCAAGCCCTCCAGCGCGCTGCTGCCCGCCGTGGAGGCGCTCTATCGCACCATGCGCGTGGCTGAACGCACGGAGGAGGAGCGTGGCTCGGACGGCCGTACGGCCATGACGGCCGCCCGCCAGGTGCTGGTGCAGGGCCTGCGGAGCCACGGGTTTGACTCGTACGAGGCCTTTATGCGCACGGCCCTCCTGCGCGAGGAATTGAACAGCCGCGACGCCGCGCTGGCGCGGGAGCGCATCGAGCTGCTGCCGGCGATCCGCGCAACCATTGCGGAAAAAAGTCCACGGGCCGCCACCGTTGTGCCTTTGCACGAGTCCGGCCGGCAGACCTACGGGCGCCTCACCGCGGTGTGCGCCCGGCTCGACGATCTCGCCCGGCTCAATGCCGAGCTCAGCACGCATGCGCGGACGATGCTGCGCCTCGCGGGCGATTTCCGCGTGCTTTCGCTGAACGCCGGCCTCAATGCCACCAAACTCGGCGAGGAGGGCCGCGGCCTCGGCGTGATCGCGTCCCACCTGGGAACCACGTCGACGGAAATCTCCGGCACGGTCGGGACGATTGGCCGCTGTGTGGAGACAAGTTCCCGCCAGCTGGGCGGCGTGATCTTCAACCTCGCCTGGGCGCGGGTGCAGTTCGAGATGACGGTGATCCACTACGGCGAAATGCTGGCGGCGCGCGATGGCGACGGAGCGTGCGCGACGCGTGAGCTGGCAACCGCGGGGCATCTGCGCTCGGCGTTCCGGGCCACGTCGGGTCAGGCGCTCACTGCGCTGGCGGCGCTCGCGGATGAGCTGGGCAATCTGGATGATCTGGCCGAGGTTTTGCACAAGACCGTCACCTCACTCCAGATGGCCTACATCAGCTGCAAGGTGGAAGTCAGCCGCGTCTCTCACGATCTTACGCTGCGGGAAGTCTTCGGTGACATTGGCCTGCACGTGGACAAGACCCGCGAGGTGCTCGCGGCCATGACCGGCGTGATCGAAAAGCTGGCGCAGGAGGCGCGGCAGGCGCCGGCGATTGCCGCGACCGTGGCCGAGACGAACACCCAGCTCGATCGGCACGGCGAGGCTCTTGCCCGCATCGAACAGGCTGAGGCGCTCCCGGCCGCGGTCTGATCGCGGGGCGCTTGCTGATTCTCCGGCGGTGGCTTGAGTCAACGCATGTCCACGCCTGTTCGCATCCTTGCCTTTGCCGCCAGCGCCCGCGCGGCTTCGCTCAACCGGAAACTGCTCGCCGCGACGGTCGACGCCGTGCGTGCGGTCGGCGCGGAGGTCACGCTGATCGATCTCAACGACTTTACGCTACCGCTTTACCACGGGGATCTGGAAGACCGCGAGGGCCTGCCCCCGGCGGCGGCGGCGCTAATCGCGCAGATTCAGGCGCACCAGGGCCTGCTCATCGCCTCGCCGGAGTACAACGGGATGATTACGCCGCTGCTCAAGAACACGATCGATTGGTGCACGCGCGGAGACGACGATCCGTTTCCGGGCAAGGTTGCCGCGGTCGTGTCGGCCTCGCCCGGCGCATTCGGCGGCATGCGGTCGCACCAGCTGGCGCAGCAGCTCCTGCTCAAGCTGGGCTGTCACGTGGTTCCGGCGGTGACGACCCTCGCGCAGGCCGACAAGGCCTTCGACGCCGACGGGCACCTGACGGATGCGCGTGCGCAAAAATCCGTGAAGGCGCTCGCCACGAGCCTCGTTGCGCTCACCCGGTCGGTCGGCTAGACCACCTGGGCGGTGCGCAGCGGGTGCCTGCTCAGGCGAGGCAGCTCTTGAAGCCTTCGTTAAGTGCGGCGCGATCGAGATTCTTGCCGATGAAAACGAGGGTGTTCGTCCGCGCGTCCTTACCCCACGGGCGGTCAAACTTGGCGTCGAAGAGCATGTGCACGCCCTGGAAGACGAGGCGTTTGTCCGAGCCTTTGACACTGAGCACGCCCTTCATGCGGTAGAGGTCGTTGCCCTTGGTCTTGAGGAGTTCGCCAATCCAGTCGTTGAGCTTCTTGCCGTCGAGTTCACCCGGCGTGCTGATGCCGACCGAGGTGACGTCCTCTTCGTGGGAGTGGGTGTGCTCGTAGTCCTGCTGCCACACCGGGCGGATGTTTTCGCCGCCCTGCTGGATGTGCAGCGGCTCCTCGCCGCAACCCTCGAAGACGAGGTAATGGCCGGGGGTCTTGATCGTGAGCGGGTAATGACCGTGTCCGTGATCGAGCAGGAGACGGTGCAGGACCGCGCCGGGCATGACCGGGTCGCCGGCCTTCACGCGGCTTTCCCAATCGGAGAAGAGGACGACAGCCTGATCGCGGGCGGCCGCTATGTCCCCGGCGTCCAGCGACTTCACCGGAAGAATGACGACATCGAGTTCGTTCTCGTTGCCGTGGTGATGATGGTGATGATGACCGTCCTCGCCGTGATCATGCCCGTGTCCATGGTCATGGCCCTCGTGCTCATGGTCATGATCGTGATCGCAGTGGCCGATCACCAGGTCGAGCGTGCCGGCCGGAAGCGGGTAGGCGCCGGCCCACTCGAAGGGGTACGACGGCTCCATGAATTTCGGGTCGATCTCGGTGGCGCGCGAGAGGTTGAACCCGCCCACGTCGAGCACGTGCTTGAGGTCGACGGCCGAATTCTGTGCGCGGTGGACCTTGGCGTAGGCATTCATCTTGCGGATGCGCGCCTCGAGGGCGTCGAGCTCCGCTGGGGTGACGAGGTCCGTCTTGTTCAGGATCAGCACGTCGGCGAACGCGATCTGCTTCTTGACCTCGGGTGAATCACCGAGGTGCTGGATCACATGACGGGCGTCGACGACAGTCACGATCGCATCGAGCCGGAAGCGGCTACGCATCTCGTCGTCAGTGAAAAACGTCTGGGCGACGGGGCCGGGATCGGCGAGGCCGGTCGTTTCGATGAGGATGCCGTCGAGCCGGTCCTTGCGCTTCATCAGCCGGCCGAGGATGCGGATCAGGTCGCCGCGCACGCTGCAGCAGATGCAGCCGTTGTTCATCTCGAAGATCTCCTCGTCGCTCTGGATGACGAGCTGGTTGTCGACGCCGACCTCGCCGAACTCGTTTTCAATCACCGCCAGCTTGCGGCCGTGCTGTTCCGTGAGGATGCGATTGAGCAGGGTGGTCTTGCCCGCGCCGAGGAAGCCGGTGAGGACCGTGACAGGAATGGGAGCGTCGTTGGACATCAGGAGAGGGGTTAGCAAAGCCGGGATTGGCCGGGGCGCAACCCGTGGTTTGGGGCCGGGCGTCGGCGGGAGGGGGCGAAACCTTACAAAAACGTAAAGTTACGGAAAGGCTGGGGCAAGGGGCGTGGGGTAGAGTGGGACCGTACCGAACGGAAACCTTTACCCACTCTTCACTCAGTCATGAACAACGAATCCCGCTCCACCTCCTATCTGCGCCGCGTCACCGGCTTTGCCGCCGCGGCTGTTGCCGCGGGCGGCCTCGTCTGGGCCGCCGCCGCGTTTGCCGCCAATGACTCGTCCGCCAAGGTTGCCGTCAAGGTCGACGAAAAGCCGATCGAGCGTGCGGCCGGGCTTGAGCCGTCCAGTTACTCCCCGGTCGTGAAGCGTGTCGCGCCCGCAGTCGTCAAGGTCCAGGTGACCGAGCGCGCCCGCGTCGTCACGACGGACGAACTGCCGCCTTTCATGCAGGATCCGCGTTTTCGCCAGTTTTTTGGCGGCATGGAGCGTCAGCTCCGTCAGCCGCCGTCTGAGGGGCTCGGCTCCGGTGTCGTGGTGAGCAAGGATGGTTACATCCTCACCAACAACCACGTCGTGAACGGCGCGGACGTGATCACCGTTTCGTTCAACGACGGGCGCGAACTCAAGGCCAAGGTGGTGGGGACCGATCCGCAGACGGATCTGGCGGTGATCAAGGTCGACGCCAAGGACCTCCCGGCCGTGACGTTCGCCGACAGCGACACGTTGGAGGTCGGCGACCGCGTGCTCGCGGTGGGCAATCCCTTCGGCATCGGCCAGACTGTCACCAGCGGCATGGTTGGCGCGCTCGGACGCGCTTCACTCGGCCTCGACTATGAGGACTTCATTCAGACCGATGCGGCCATCAACCCGGGCAACTCGGGTGGCGCCCTCGTGGACATCCAGGGTCGGCTTATCGGCATCAATACCGCGATCCTCAGCCGCAGCGGCGGATTCCAGGGCATTGGCTTCGCGATCCCGAGCAATCTGGCGCGCAGCGTGATGGAACAGCTGGTGGCGAATGGCGAAGTGGTGCGCGGCTATCTGGGGGTCTCGGTCCAGGACGTCACGTCCGACCTCGCCGCGGGCTTCGATCTCAAGGACAAGGGTGGCGCCCTCGTCGCGGATGTGCTTGCTGGCAGCCCGGCTGAGAAGAGTGGCTTGGAGCCGGGTGACGTCGTCACCGAAATCAATGGCCGGTCGATCAACGACGCCCGTCGCCTCAAGCTGACCGTCGCGGGCCTTGCACCGGGTTCGAAGGTTCCTGCCACCGTCCTGCGCGATGGCAAGAGCGAGAAGCTCGAACTGCAGGTGGGCGATCAGCCCTCCGACCGCCGCATCACGGGCAATACTCGCAATCGTTCCTCCCGCGCCCCGGCGATGGATGAGGGCACGCTCAACGGCGTCGCGGTCGCCGACCTCGACCCGCGTGCGCGCCGTGAATTCGAAATCCCGACGCGGGTTAAAGGTGCGCTCATCACCGATGTCTCGCCGGATTCCGCCGCCGCCAAGGCCGGCCTGCAGCCCGGTGAGGTCATCACGGAGATCAACCGCGAGCCGGTCGCGAGCGCGGGCGATGCGGTCAAGCTGACCGAGGAGCCTTCCTCCAAGAAGACCCTCGTCCGCGTCTGGAATCCCCGCGGCATCCGCTACGTGGTCGTCGATGAGACCGAGGCCGCGTCCAACAACTGACAAAATTCAATCTTCTTTCCGGCGCATTAGCCGGACCCTCAACCGCCCCGCCGTTCTTCCAGGACGGCGGGGCGTTAAATTTGATCGGTCCGTTCTTGCAGGAGTAAACGGAGACAACGGAGTGCAGAACTTGAACCACAGATGGGCACAGATGAACACGGATGGGATGGCCTGATCTGGAAAGATGCCGATCCATATTCCTCTCTGATCGGGCTCCGTTTTATCTGTTTCCTCCGGTAATAATTCTTCGCATAACCCTCTTCGCATGCGTGTCCTTGTGGTTGAAGATGACGCCAAGATTGCCTCCTTCGTGGTCAAGGGCCTGAAGCAGGAGGGCTATGCCGTCGACCATGCGCCCGATGGTGACACGGGGCTCTCGCTCGCGACGACCACGCGCTATGACGTCGCGGTGGTGGATGTCATGCTGCCCGGCCTCGATGGCCTCAGCCTCGTCAAGCGCCTGCGCGCCCAGCGTGAGGACGTCCCAGTGCTTTTCCTCAGTGCCCGCTCCGGGGTCGATGACCGGGTGAAGGGACTTCAGGCAGGCGGGGACGACTACCTGACCAAACCTTTTGCGTTCGCCGAGCTTTCGGCGCGTTTGCAGGCCCTGATCCGCCGCTCGACCCGCTCGCCTGAGGCGACGCGGCTCACGGTGGGCGATCTCGCGATGGACCTCGTTGCGCGCACGGTGGCGGTCAAGGGACTGTCCGTGGAATTGCAGCCGCGCGAGTTTGCGCTGCTGGAGTACCTCATGCGCCATCCGGACCGGGCGGTGACGAAGACCATGATCCTGGAGCACGTGTGGGATTACAGCTTCGATCCGCAGACCAACGTGGTCGACGTGCTGATGCACCGCCTGCGCGGCAAGGTGGATCCGGAACACACGCGCATCGAAACCGTGCGAGGGGTGGGCTATGTCCTCAAGACCCGCGTTTGAACGCACACACCGGTCGGTGGCCCTGCGCTTGAGCGTGTGGTTTGCCACGCTCTTTGCCGTCGGCTTCACCGCGATCTTTGCCCTGCTGTACTGGCTGCTCGCGCGTTCGCTTGAAGCGAGCGAGTACGAGGCGCTGCAACTCCGGTTGCGGCAGTACGCCAGCATCTACGAACTCAGCGGCGTGCGTGGATTGCAGCAGCGCGTCGCCGAGGACAGCGAAGCGCCGAATGTGCGTTCCCTATTTATCCGCCTGAGTGGTCCGCGCGGCGATGCCGTCTGGGGTAAGATTCCGCCGGACTGGATCGAAGCGGATGTACGCCGGGTCACGGTGCCGGACGGCTGGGGCGGTTGGACTGCACGGGAACAGCCGATCAATGTGCTGCGCGTCCCGCGTGACGCGGAGCGCGACCTCGCCGTGGTGTCCCAACTAATCGACGACAACCTGCTGCTGCAGGTCGGGCGCAGCACCGATAGCCGCGCCGTGCTGCTCGCGCCGCTCCGGCGCACGTTCATCTGGGTCGGCGGGGCCGTGATCGTCGTCGGGTCGCTGGCGGGCTATCTCGCGGCGCGGCGTGCAACCCGGCCGTTGCTGCAGGTCGTGGAAACGGCGCGTCGCATTGTGGCTACGGGCGCGTTGGATGCGCGTGTGCCCGCGCCGGCGCGCGCGGACGACGTCGCGGAGCTCGTGCATCATTTCAACACGGTGTTGGACAAGAATGCCGCGCTCCTGAAGGCGATGCGCGAGGCGCTCGATAACGTCGCGCACGATCTGCGCACGCCGCTCACGGGCCTGCGTGGAAGCGCGGAGCTGGCCCTGAGTCAGACCACGGACCCGGTGGCGCGGGACGCGCTGGCTGAATCGGTCGAGCGGGCCGACGAGGTGCTGCGGCTGTTGCGGGCCCTGATGGAGATTTCCGAGGCCGAGGCCGGGATGCTGCGCCTGGAACGCGCGCCCTGCGATCTGGCCGAACTCGCGCGGCGCGCGGTCGATCTCTACGACGAAATCGCCCAGGCCAAGGGCCTGACTCTGAACTTCATTCCGAGCGGTCCGGTGCCGATCACCGGTGATGGCGTGCGCCTGCGTCAGGTCGCCGCCAACCTCGTCGACAACGCCTGCAAGTACACGCCGGCCGGAGGAAAAATCGACGTCCGCGTGGTGACGGAAGGCGACCGGGCGGTGCTGACGGTGAGTGACAACGGTCCCGGCGTACCGGAATCCGAGCAGGCCCGCATTTGGGAGCGCCTCTATCGCGGGGACAAGAGCCGTTCCGAAGCCGGGCTGGGCCTCGGCCTCAGCCTGGTGCGCGCCGTCGTGACGGCGCATGGCGGCGAAGTCGCCGTGCGCAATGCACCCGGAGGCGGTGCGGTGTTCGAGGTGCGGCTGCCGCGAGGCTGACGCCTGTAGAAGAGGTCAGAGATCAGAAGTCAGAGGTCTGGACGATCCAGACGACCTCATCACAGCCGGCTGCGCGAATGAACCGTTCTCAACTGCAGCGGATCGGAACTGACATCTGATCTCCGACATCTGACCTCTGGTTTGTGCCTACCGCACCGTCCGCAGCTGGACGCTGTCGACGAGGCGGTCGTGGGACAGGATGTCAGTCGCGATGACGAGCTTGTCGCCCGTCTGCACGCGACCTTCCTTGCGCAGGAGGGTGATGGCCTGCTCGATCGTGTCGTTCGGATCGGAGGTCAGCGGCATGAGGAAGGGCTCGACGGCGCGGAGCAGGCGGAGCTGGCGAAGTGTCTCGATCGAGTTGGTGATGGCAAAGACGGTGGCGCAGGCCGGCCGGAGAGCGGCGAGGCTCGTGGCCATGAAGCCCTGGCGCGTGAAGGTGAGGATCGCGCTGCCCTTGACCTCGTTGGCAAACTGCACGGCGGACTGGAGGAGCTTGAGCTTGTCGCCCTTGAGGTGTTGGGGTTCGACGAAGTCAAACGGGCCCTCCTGCTCGATGCGTTGGGCGATCTTGTTGAGGATCTGTATGCACTCGATCGGGTATTTTCCGACGGTGGTCTCACCGGAAAGCATCACGCAGTCGGCCTTCTCGTAGACGGCGTTGGCGACGTCGGTGATCTCGGCGCGCGTGGGCATTGGCGAACTGATCATCGATTCCAGCATGTGCGTGGCGATGATCACAGGGCGGCCGTGGTGGAAGCAGGTCTTGACCGCGCGCCGCTGGATGACGGGCAGCTCCTCGAAGGGACATTCAATGCCGAGGTCGCCGCGGGCGACCATGAGCGCGTCGCACGACTGGATGATCTCATCGAGGTTTTCGATGGCGGACTGGTCCTCGATTTTGGCGATGATCTTGGCCCGGGAGCCGTTGGCGCGAAGGAACTCGCGGAGGTCCTCGATGTCACGGGCCGCGCGGACGAAGGAGAGGGCGACGTAGTCGATGCCCTCGGACAGGCCGACCAGCGTGTCGGCGCGGTCCTTTTCCGTGAAGGCCGGGAGATTGATCTTCACGCCGGGCAGGTTGATGTGGCGGCGCGAGGTGAGCTGGCCGGGGATCAGGACCTTGCAGCGGATGTGGGCATCCTGCTTCTCCAGTACCTCGAAGCGCATCAGGCCGCTGTCGACCAGCACGATGTCGCCAACATGGATGTCATTGACGAGGTCCTTGTAGTTGACGTTGACCGAGCGAATTTCCTCCGCGTTCTCGCGTTCCCCGCCGGGCTTGACCGTGAAATCGAAGATCTCACCCGCCTTGAGCTCGATCGGAGCCTCGAGGTCGCCGGTGCGGATCTCGGGGCCCTTGATGTCCATCATGATCGCGATCTCGCGGCCGACCCGCTGTGACACCGTGCGGATGCGGCGGATCATGGTCCGGGTCCAATCATGCTTGGCATGCGCCATGTTGAGGCGGGCCACGTCGGCACCGCTGAGAATCAACTGCTCGAGCATGGCTTCGCTCTCGGTCGCGGGGCCGAGCGTGAAGATGACCTTGGTGCGGCGGGCTTCCGTATTGGGCGGATTCATTCCGCGCCATCCTGCGGAAATCGTGCCAACGATGCGAGCCCGACGTGCAACGATCGCGTGAGAAAAGACAGCTGCAACTTATGGAAGCTATCAGCTGACAATTTCCACGATTCCGTCAGCTCCCGTCACAATCAATCAGCGCGGTGTGCTGACCGACATGTCGCCGGGCTCGCTGAGCCCGGTCCGAGAACTCCCATCACCGGGCTCAGC
>DASWVY010000048.1:0-74810 GCA_036401075.1 Opitutaceae bacterium | reverse complement strand
TACGGTTCAGCAGACGCTGTCGATTTTCATGGTGGGGGTGGCGCTGGGGCAGGCCTTTTGCGGACCCATGGCGGATCGTTGGGGGCGGCGGGTGCCGCTGCTGGTCGGCATGGGCGTCTTTGTCGTAGCGACCTTCGGCTGTGCGCAGGCGGAGTCGATGCCGGCCCTGCTTGCCTGGCGGTTGCTCATGGCGCTGGGCTGCTCCGCGAGCATGGTCATTCCGCGTTCGGTGGTGCGCGATCTGTTTGACGAAAGGGAATCAGCGCGGATGTACGCGTTGTTGATGTTGATCCTCGGCGTCTCGCCGATTTTGGCGCCCACGCTGGGCGGTCTCTTGCTGGATTGGACGGGCTGGCGCGGAATTTTCTGGATCCTCGCGGCGATCGGCGTGGGTTCCGGCCTCGCCGTGTGGCGCTGGCTGCCGGAGTCGCTGCCGGTGGAGCGGCGCTCGCCGGTCGGAATCCGACTGGCGCTGAAGAACTATGCGACGCTTTTCGCGGACCGTCGCTTCATCGGCGCCTCGATGGCCGCCGGATTCACGCTGGGATCCCTCTTCGCCTACCTGTCGGCCTCCTCCTTTGTCTTCATCGAGCTGCACGGCATGACGGCGCAGCAATACGCGATTGTGTTTGGCTTCAATGCGAGCGGGCTGATCGGCGCCTCCCAGCTCTGCCGCTGGTTGCTGAAGCGGCACACCTCGCGGGCCGTGCTCACGGGCGCCTTCACAGCGAATGCGATCGTGGGCGGGCTGCTGGCGGTGGCCGGGGTCACGGGCTGGGGAGGGATGCCGGTGATGATCGGTCTGCTCTTCCTGATGATGACCGGCTGCGGCTTTATCTTTCCGAACATCGCGGCGCTGGCGATGGCCCCCTTTGGCGCGATGGCGGGCAGTGCGTCGGCGTTGCTCGGCACGGTGCAGTTTGCTCTCGCCGCCGCCTCAGGCGCCGCTGTCGGCTCGCTACATAATGGGACGGCTCTCCCGATGGCCTTCGGCGTCGCGACCTGCACGATCGCCGGGTGGATCGTGCAGCGGACGATGATCAGGTGAAGAATTAGAGGTCAGAGATCAGATGTCAGAGGTCAGATCGAGCAGGCCGAGGACGGGCGCTGCCGCTGGGAGCTGGATCGGACTGACCTCTGATCTCTGACGTCTGACCTCTCGCATGATCCGCACCGCGGATCACGCCTTCGGCGGAACCTTCATTCCGAATTCCTCGAGGATGGCGTCGATCATGGCGACTTTTTCCTCGTGGGGCATCGCGGGATGCAGGCCGGCGTGGCGGATGGTGCCGTCGGGGGCGATGATCGCCATGTACGGGATGCCTTGGATGCCGTAATCGGGATTGAAGACCGGCTGCTCGCTGAAGGCGACGGTCCAGGTGACGTTGTGCTTCTTTGCGAACGCGGGCATCAGCTCAAATTCCTTGGCGGGATTGCCGCGGGTGTCGATCGGCTGGGCCTCGAGGTTCAGGACGCGGCCCTGCAGGCTGGTGACGCCGATGATCTCGACCGGAGAATCCTTATAGTGGGTGACGAGTTCGCCGACTTGAGGAAACGAGCTGAGGCAGGGCCCGCACCAGGTGGCCCAGAAATCGAGGACGATCACCTTGCCCTTGAGCGCATTGAGGGAGGGGAGGCCGCCCTCGCGATTGGACCAGGTGAAGTCGAGGGCCGGCGCCGGCTTGCCGATCAGGGCGGACTGGAGGGCGGCGGCCTTGTCCTGCGCGTCGAGTTGCGCGAGGACGCGATTTGCGTCCCGACCTGCGTCGGTGTTGGGGAATTTTTCCGCCAATTGCTTGATAAAGCCGCGCGCGGTATCGGCGTCCTGGAACACCTGTACGTAGAGGGACACCTTGGTCATGAGGGCGAGGGCCGCCAACTCGGGGTTGTCCTGACTCGATGCCTCGATCAGCGCGTCAAATTTCTTGATTTCGGGGGCGAGGGCCTCGGCGGTCACGGCGCCCGCCTCAAGGCGGGCCTGGACTTCGGCGACCAGCGTACGCAGACCCGCGAGCGGATCGGCGGTCGGCGCGGCAGATTGGGCCCGGCTGCTGGCAAAGAACAGCGCGAGGGCGGCGAGCGATGCGAAAAGGAGGCGTTTGAGCGGCATGGCGGGTACGGGCAACCTCCTCCAGCCGGTGGCAGGGCGCAAGCCAAAGCCCGGATTGGGTCGGGGCCGAGACCGGCAACCGGAGTTGCAACCGCCGCGTTGGCACCTATGGTTTTGCGCATGCCCGGACCCCAGTCCAGCGAGGGAACGCCGTCAGCGCAGCCGTCGATGTTGTCCGGAAATCAAGGCTCGTTCGCCGCCCTGCTGGCCAGCGTACCCGGAATGGTGTATCGGTGTCGCAATGACAGGGAGTGGACGATGCTGCTCGTCAGCGAGGGCTGCCGGACGCTCACCGGTTACGCACCGGAGGATCTCGTGGAAAACCGCCGGGTCAGTTTTGGCTCCTTGATCGACCCGGTGGATCGCGCGCGGATCTGGGATGAGGTGCAGGGTGAGCTTCGGGCGGGCGAAACCTTTGAACTCACGTATCGCATCCGCACCGCCGCGGGGGCGGTGCGCTGGGTGTCGGAACACGGCCGCCGGGTTTTGTCGGAGAGCGGAGGCTTTGTGCTCGAAGGCTGCATCTCCGACGTGACGGCGCGGCGCGAAAAAGAGGAGCGCCTGGCCGAGAGCGATCGCATCAACAGCGCGATCATCGACCAGACGTTCCAGTTCATCGGCCTGCTGGATGTGGAGGGCCGGATTGTGAAGTCCAACCAGACCGCGCTGGACGCGGCGGGCATCCGGATGGAGGCGGTCGCGGGCCGGCACTTCTGGGACACCCCTTGGTGGTCGCACTCAGTCGAGGAGCAGATCCGGCTCCGCGAGTCGGTGGCCCGAGTGGCGCAGGGCGAATTCATCCGTTACGAGACGACGCACCCACTGGCGGACGGTCGGATCATCCATGTGGATTTCTCCCTCAAGCCGATCAGCGACGCCGGGGGCCGCGTGGTGGGACTGGTGGCCGAGGGACGGGATGTGACGGATCACAAGCGGGCCGAGGAGGCCCTCAAGGCGTCGGAGGAGAAATTCTCGTCCGCCTTTCACGCGAGCCCCGATGCGGTCATCCTCTCGCGGGTGGACACGGGACGGATCGTGGACTGCAACGAAGGCTTTGAGCGCATCTTTGGCTGGACGCGCGACGAGGCCATCGGGCGGACCTCGCTGGAACTCGGCTTGTGGAACAATGCGCAGGACCGAGTCGCCGTCCTGGCGGAGGCGCTGGCGACCGGCAAGGTGCGGGGCTTCCGTGGGGTGGGCCGTCACCGCAGCGGCGAGCAGCGCGACGTGTTACTCGCGATTGAGACGGCCAGGATCGGCGGGGTTCCGCACCACGTGGTCGTGACGCACGACATCACCGAGCAGGTCCGGGCGGAGCGGGCGCTGCGCGACTCGGAGGAGCGTTTTGCCAAGGCCTTCAACGCGAGCCCCGACTCGATCACGCTGACCGACCTCGTCACGGGCCGGATCGTGGACTGTAACAAGGGCTTTGAGCGCGTGTTTGGCTGGAAGCGCGAGGAGGCGCTCGGGCGCACCACCTACGAACTCGGCCTCTGGGATGACCCGGCGCAGCGTGAGCAGCTCACGCGGCAGGTGAAAGCGGGCGAAACCGTGCGTGATCAACGCGCGGTCGGTCGGAGAAGGAACGGCGAACGCTGCGAGGCGCTGGTGTCACTGGACATCTCCGAGATTGGCGGGGTCCCGCATCTGATCCTCGTGGCGCGCGACATCACGGAGCAGGTCCGGGCGGAGCAGGCTCTACGTGACTCGGAGGAACGTTTCGCCAAGGCGTTCCACGCCAGCCCGGACGCGATTGCGATCACCGATCGGGAAACGCACCGGATTGTGGATTGCAACGAGGGATTCGAGCGCCTGTTCGGCTACACTCGGGCGGAGGCGATCGGACGGATCCCCTCGGAACTTGGGTTGTGGGCCGATGGCGGTGACCGCGACCGGATGGCCGAGTTGGTGACCAACGGCCCGGTGCGGGACTTTCAGGCGACGGGTGTGCATCGTAACGGCAACCGGATCGAGTGCCTGCTCTCGGTTCATCCGACGACGATTGCGGGCCGGCCCTGCGTGATCGGGGTCGCGCGCGATGTGACCGCCCGGCTCCGGGCAGAACGTGCCCTCCGGGATTCGGAGGAGCGTTTTGCCAAGGCGTTTCACGCCAGTCCTGATTCCATCACGATTTCGGATCTGACGAATCACCAGCTCGTGGACTGCAACGAAGGCTTCGAGCGGATGTTTGGCTACTCGCGGGATGAGGTGGTTGGGCGCAGTTCGGCCGAGATCGGCCTGTGGGTCGACATCAGCGCCCGCGAGCAGGTGTCGAAGCTGGTGCGCACGGTGGGCTCTGTCCGGGATTTCGAGACGAGTGCGCGGACCAAGGATGGCCGCCGCATCGAGTGCCAGCTTTCGATCCATCCGGCGACCATCGGGGGCAATCCCTGCGTGATCACGGTGACGCGCGATGTCACGGCGCGGGTGCACGCGGAGCGGGCTTTGCGCGAGTCGGAGGAGAAGTTCGCCAAGGCCTTCCGCGCCGGCCCGTATGCGCTGACCATTTCGGACCTCGAAACCGGCCGCTACCTGGAGGTGAACGATGGTTTCGAGGAAATCTTCGGCTGCAGCCGGACCGAGGCGATCGGCCGGACTTCGCATGAACTCGGGATGTGGAACGACCCCGCGGCTCGTGAACGACTGATCGCAGCGCTCAAGCGCGATGGCGAAGTCCGCGCGATGGAGATCGCCTTCCGGCGGCGCGACGAACGGGTGATCCATTGCCGCTGCAGCTGTGAACAAATTGAGCTGGGCGGGCGGGCATGCATGGTCACGGTCACCGAGGACGTCACCGCCCAGCGCGAGGCCGACCGGTCGCGCCTGGAGTTGGAAAACCAGCTCCGCCAGGCCCAGCGACTGGATGCACTCGGACAGCTCGCCGGCGGCATCGCGCATGATTTCAACAACATCCTGACTGGCGTGATGGCGTACACGGAGCTGGCGCTGATGGAGGCGCACCGCCCGGCCGAGGTGAAAAAGCACCTGACGGAGGTGCGCAAGGCCGGTGAGCGGGCCAAGGATCTGGTGCGTCAGATCCTCGCCTTCAGTCGTCAGCAGCAACAGGAACGCAAGCCGGTGCGCCTGCACACCACGATGCGTGAAGCGGTCAAGCTGCTGCGCTCGACGCTTCCGAAAACGATCGGGATCGAGTCGGACATCGAGTCGAATGCGCCGGTGGTGCTGGCCGACCTGACGCAGATCCACCAGGTCATGCTCAACCTGTGCACGAACGCGGCGCATGCCATGCGCGGCAAGGCGGGACGGCTCAAGGTGACGCTTGAAACCGTCGCGCTCGAGATGGGGGGCAGCCCGACCGGGCTTCGTCCGGGCCGGCACGCGCTGATCGCCATCAGCGACACGGGACACGGCATGGACGAATCGGTGCGGGCCCGCATCTTCGAGCCCTTCTTCACGACGAAGGCCCCCGGTGAAGGAACCGGCCTCGGTCTTTCGGTCGTGCACGGCATCGTCGAGGACCACGACGGGGCGATCACGGTCGATAGCCGCGTCGGCGATGGGACCACCTTTCGGCTCTATTTCCCCGAGCATGTGACCGAGGAGGCCGAGCCGACGATGGCCGCCATCGTGGCGCCAAAGGGAGGCGGGCAGCGCGTGCTGTTCATTGATGATGAAAAGATGATCACCGACGTGGTCGGACGACTGCTCTCCCGGATGGGCTACAAGCCGTCGACGTTCACCGATCCCGAGGCCGGGCTTGCGGCCTTGGCGGCGGATCCGGGGGCGTTTGACCTTGTGTTCACGGATTTGACCATGCCGGGGATCACCGGCGTCGAGGTGGCTCGGCGGGCATTGGAGCTGCGCCCGGGCATTCCGGTGATCATGGCCACCGGCTACAGCGGATCCTGGACGGCGGAAAACCTCCGCGCGCTCGGGATCAGCGCGCTGGTGCAAAAACCCCTGACGCCCGCGTCGCTCGCGGAAGTGGTCGCGGCGGCGTTGACGCCGCCAGCGGCGGGGAACTGAGCTTGAGCGGACGGTCCCGGTTCACGGGCGCGAAGCGAACCTCTTCGCGGATAGACTGCTGGGAGATTGACCACTTTCGTGATTTGTCGACCAATGGGAAGCGTCGCGCTGGGACAGTGACGTTTCCGCGCGCACGTCTTTTCCTCTTCATGAACCTCCGACCCTTTGGCCGCACTGGCCGCATCGTCAGCGAAATCGGCCTCGGTACCTGGCAGCTCGGGGCAAACTGGGGCGACGTGTCCGATGCCGACGCGCTCCGTACCTTGCAGGCGGCCTATGACAGCGGGGTCACCTTTTTCGACACGGCGGATGTCTATGGCATGGGGAGAAGCGAGACCCTGATCGGGAAATTTCTCCGCGAGACCCCGGGCGCGCGTGAGCGGGTGTATGTCGCGACCAAGCTGGGGCGGCGGGATTGGCCGCATGGCTTTACGCGTGCGAAGGTCACCCAGTTCGTTGACGACTCGCTGCGCCACCTCGGCGTGGATTGCCTCGATCTGACCCAGACCCACTGCGTCCCGCTCGAGGTGATGCGCGACGGCGCGATGTTTGGCTACCTCGACGAGTTGGTGAAGCAGGGCAAGCTCAAGGCCTACGGCGCGAGCGTCGAGTCGATGGAGGAGGCGGACATCTGTGTGCGCGATGGCCGCTGTGTCTCGCTCCAGATCATCTTCAATCTTTTCCGCCAGAAGCCGATCACGACCCTGTTTGACGCCGCCCGGAAGGCCAACGTGGCCCTGATCGTTCGGCTGCCGCTTGCGAGCGGGCTGCTTGCGGGCAAGTTCTCGGCGGCATCCACGTTCCCTGCGGACGACCATCGCACGTTCAACCGTGACGGCCAGCAGTTCAACGTGGGCGAGACGTTTGCCGGCCTCCCGTTTGCGAAGGGCGTAGCCTTGGCGGATGCGCTCAAGCCGCGTGTGCCTGCCGGTTGGACGATGGCGGAGTGGGCGATTCGCTGGTGCCTCGATTACCCCGCTGTCTCGGTGATCATCCCGGGTGCGCGCAATCCGGAGCAGGCCCGCGGCAACGCGACCGCTTCCAGCCGCCCGCCGCTGAGCGCGGCCGAACACGCGGCGTTGGCGGATTTCTATCGTAGGGAAGTCACGGCCCACATCCGCGGCCCGTATTGAGGTCGCGAGCGACGCGGTGGGTGCGCATTTGGGCAAGCCAATGTGAACGCAGGCCGGCGGTAGCCACGCTCAAGCCGGAGTACTGACCGCCACCGTAGCTGTGGACCTGGCCTCACACGCACGTGCCCGCGGCGGATTTGGCGGACGTTTGTGACGCGATGGCCGCGCGCCCGCGGAGCAAGTTTGGCTAGGCAGCACTTGCGCGTGTCGAGACGAAGAAACGAATCGGAATCGGATTCTTCGCCACAAAAACACCAAGGGTCGCAGGCGGATGCGGTGACCCCACGGCGCCTTATAGGGCGCTCGGACGGGATACGCTTCAAGCCAGACAGTTTTTGTGCTTCTCGTGGCAATCCTGCCGATTCAGATCGGAATTGATCTCAATCCCGAGTGACGTGTTCTTCTCGATCAGTGACCAGCCAAGTGAAGGTGAATTCGGTCGCATGGTGCGGTGGGGATGTAAGGAATGGCGGCGGGCGGTTCCTAACTCCCTGAACCCACCTCATGACTTCCGCCGAGCACCACGCTTTGTTTGACCGCTGGATGGCTGACCATCCGGGGATTCTGCATCGGGTGGCCAACGCCTTTGCGGAAGGGGCGGATCGGAGCGATCTGCTCCAGGAGCTGATGCTCGCGGTCTGGAAGGCCGTGCCGGCGTTCAAGGGAGTGAGCAAGGCGTCCACCTTCATCTATCGGGTTGCGCACAATGCGGCCCTGACGTGGAAGCGCGGGCATTCGACCTACCGGCGGCACGTGGATCGTTTCGAAGCGCTGCACGTGCCTGACGAGCCGGCCGCGGCCGGCTCGGACGGGCGTGACCGCGAGGTCCTGGCTCTGCTCTACGCCGAGATCCGGCAGCTTCCACCCCTGGATCGTTCCCTTTTGCTGCTGCACTTCGACGAGGTGCCGTATGCCGAAATCGCCGACGTCCTCGGCCTGACCGAGACCAATGTCGGCGCGCGTCTCACCCGGACCAAGCAACGCCTGGTCGCCACCCTCCAAACCAAGACCCATTCCCATCCATGAGCACCGATGACCTCCACCACGCGTGGAAATCCCCCGCCAACCGTCCGTCCCCTGAAGCTGCCGCCCGCGAACGTGCGGCGTTTGTCCTCCTGCTCCAGCGTGAGTACCGTTCCTTTCGTTTCTGGGTGATCCGCGCATTCTCACTGCTCGCCGTGATCACGATTGGCCTCGGGGTCTCCGTGGCGAGCAAGGGTTCCTTTGACGTGAAGGGCGAGTGGGCCGTGCTGCTGTTGCTCGCCCTGCCCTGGGTGGGCGCGATCGGGTTTCTCCGCCGCCATCTCCAGCATCGCCGCGCCCATCCCGACTACAATCAATCTGTGGCGCACAGTGTGCGGGCCCTGCTCGACGCGAATCGCGCAGCGCAGCAGCGCTCGCGAATGCTCCTCGGGCTTTTCGCCCTCATGGCGCCGGTACTGGCGGTGAGCATCTGGCAACTGCAGCAGGTGGGAAAAGCCCGTCCCCACGAGGCCGCGTCGCTCGCGACCGTCATGGCCGTCGTCATGGTCCTGTCGTCGCTCGGTGTTTACTGGCAGTCCCGCCGCCTTCGCCCGGAGGAAGCGTGGCTGACCGAACTGGCCAACGAGTTTGCCTGAAGCGTTCGAACCGTTGACCCGCGAAACACGCGGAAGCCTGCAGACACAAAAAAGCCCCGCGCCACTGAAGGCGCGGGGCTTGGTCTTTAGCTTAAAGCTTATCGCTTACGGCTTATTGCCGCCGTGCGGCACGGCTCACTTCTTCGCCGCGGCGCGCTTCTCCTCGACCGCAGCCTGGGCGGCGGCGAGGCGGGCGACCGGCACGCGGTAGGGCGAGCAGGACACGTACGTGAGGCCCGCCTTATGGCAGAACTTCACGGAGTCCGGATCGCCGCCGTGCTCGCCGCAGATGCCGAGCTTGATGCCAGGGCGGGTCTGGTTGCCCTTCTCCGCGGCGATCTTGATCAGCTGGCCGACGCCGGTCTGGTCGATCGAGGCGAAGGGGTTCTTCTTCACGATCTCGTTCTCGGTGTAGGCACCGAGGAACGAGCCGGAGTCGTCACGCGACATGCCGAGGCAGGTCTGCGTGAGATCGTTCGTGCCGAAGCTGAAGAACTCGGCGGTCTGCGCGATCTCGTCGGCGGTGAGGGCACCGCGCGGGATCTCGATCATCGTGCCGACGCTGTAGGCGATCTTCACCTTCTTCTCGGCCTGGACGGCCTTGGCGACCTCGTGGACGATCGCGACCTGCAGATCGAGCTCCTTCTTGAAGCCGACGAGCGGGATCATGATCTCGGGCTTGGCCTTGTAGCCTTGCTTGGTCGCATCGGCGGCGGCCTCGAGGACGGCGCGGGCCTGCATGCGGGTGATCTCCGGGAACTTGATGCCGAGACGGCAGCCGCGGAAACCGAGCATCGGGTTGAACTCGTGGAGCTCATGGACGCGGGCCATGATCTTCTCAACCGGCATGCCGAGCTTACGGGCGAGGTCCATCTGCTGCTCCTTGGAGTGCGGGAGGAACTCGTGCAGCGGCGGATCGAGGAAGCGGATCGTCGCGGGATAACCCTTGAGGGCCTTGAAGATCCCGTGGAAGTCCTCGCGCTGGTAGGGGAGGAGCTTCGCGAGGGCGGCCTCGCGGGCCTCGAGGTTGTCGGCGAGGATCATCTCGCGCATGGCGTCGATGCGGTCGCCTTCGAAGAACATGTGCTCCGTGCGGGTCAGGCCGATGCCGACTGCGCCGAACGCGATCGCCTGGGCGGTCTGCTCGGGGGTGTCGGCGTTGGTGCGGACCGAGAGGCGGGTCGCCTTCGAGCACCACGACATGAGCTGCACGTAGTTCTTGAACTTCTCGGTCGCCTGCGCGGCCTTGTCGCCGGAGAGGAGGCCGGTGATGATCTCGGAAGGCGCGGTCTTGATCTGGCCCGCGTAGACGAGGCCGGAGGTGCCGTCGATCGAGAGGAAGTCACCCTCGTGGAAGATCTGGCCGTCGATCGTGGTGGTCTTCTTGTCGTAGTCGATGACGACGCCGGCGGCGCCGCAGACGCAGACCTTGCCCATCTGACGGGCAACGAGCGCGGCGTGGGAGGAGACACCACCGCGGGCGGTGAGGATGCCCTCGGCCGCGATCATGCCGCGGAGATCCTCAGGGGAGGTCTCGACGCGGACGAGGAGAACCTTCTCACCCTTTTCCGCGGCCTGCACGGCGCGGTCGGCGTTGAAGTAGACCTTGCCGGTGGCGGCGCCGGGGCCGGCCGGGAGGCCGGTGGCGATGACCTTGGCCTTCTTGACCTCGGAGAGGTCGAAGATCGGGGCGAGGAGCTGCTCGAGCTGGTCGGCCGGGTTGCGCAGGATCGCGGTCTCCCAGTCGATGAGCTTCTCCTTCACCATGTCGGCGGCGAACTTCAGCGCGGCGGCGGCGGTGCGCTTGCCGTTGCGCGTCTGGAGCATGAACAGCTTGCCTTCCTGGATCGTGAACTCGATGTCCTGGACGTCCTTGAAGTGCTTCTCGAGCGTCGCGCGGACCTTGAGGAGCTCGGCGTAGGACTTGGGCATGACGTCCTTGAGCTTGAGCACGGGCTCGGGCGTGCGGACGCCGGCGACGACGTCCTCACCCTGCGCGTTGACGAGGAACTCGCCGTAGAACTCGTTGGTGC
The DNA here is from genome assembly GCA_036401075.1 of Opitutaceae bacterium. Classification (GTDB taxonomy): domain Bacteria; phylum Verrucomicrobiota; class Verrucomicrobiia; order Opitutales; family Opitutaceae; genus CAMAXB01. The sequence continues at coordinate 63,928 of DASWVY010000048.1, read as the reverse complement.
CGTTGGCCGGGTTGCGGGTGAACGCGACGCCGGAGCCGGAGGTCTCGCCGGTGTTGCCGAAGACCATGGCCTGGACGTTGACGGCGGTGCCCCACTCGGCGGGGATGTTGTACTTGCGGCGATACACGATCGCGCGGTCGTTCATCCAGGAGCCGAAGACGGCGCCGGCGGCGCCGCGCAGCTGGTCCCACGGATTGTTCGGGAACACCTTGCCGGTGCGCTCCTTCACGAGGGCCTTGAAGCGCTTGACGAGCTCCTGCTGGTCCTGCGCGGTGAGCTCGGAGTCGACGATGTCCTTGTGGTAGGTCTCGTGCTTGAAGCCTTCGATCACGGTCTCGAACGGCTCGTGGTCCTCACCCTCGCGCTTCTGCACGCCGAGGACGACGTCGCCGTACATCTGGATGAAGCGGCGGTAGCAGTCCCACGCGAAGCGCTCGTTGCCGGTGGCGGCGGCGAGGGCCAGCACGGACTGATCGTTCAGGCCGAGATTGAGGATCGTGTCCATCATGCCGGGCATGGAATCGCGGGCGCCCGAGCGGACGGCGACGAGCAGCGGCATGCCGCTGGTCGCACCGAACTTCGTGCCCATGATCTTCTCCATGTTGGCGACACCAGCCTCCATCTGGGCCTGCAGCGAGGCCGGGTAGGTCTTCTTGTTCTGGTAGAAATAGGTGCAGACCTCGGTCGTGATCGTGAAGCCGGGAGGCACCGGGAGACCAATGCGGGTCATCTCGGCGAGGTTCGCGCCCTTGCCGCCGAGGAGGGCCTTCATGCCCCCGTGGCCGTCGGCTTTGCCGGCGCCCCACGTGTAGACGTACTTGACCGATTTGGCGGTCTTGACGCCCTTGGCGGCGGATTTCTTCGCGGAAGGCTTGGCCTTCGCGGCGGGTTTCTTGGCTTTGGATTTAGCGGCCATGTTTTATGGATGGGTAGGGTTAAAAAAACCGAGGCGTATGCAGGAAACGCAAAGAGAAAGGCAAAGCGTGACGCCCCGGGGCTGTCAACGGCGCGAGCGCAGGCGGATCACGGATTTCCGAGGGCGGAATGCCCCGAGCGGAGCGGGCGCCAACCCCGTGTGGTCGCAGCATCCATCTGTGGGTTGGTGTAAGCAATTGACCATCAATTAATAAATATTGGAAGGCGGTGCGACGGATCTGGCAAGGGCACCCTTCTGCACGCGGAACTCCGCAATCCGCATTCCGTCTTCCCCTCGGACGCAAAACCTCCAACATGGCGGGCTTTTACGCCGCGACCTCATGGGCCTCCCCTCAGATCTTCCGGATGACTTTGACCAAACCGCCTCGCCTGCGGAGGGGATTGCGCCGCGCGAGCGTCCGATGGGGTTTCTCGATCATCTCGAGGAGTTGCGTTGGACTTTGGTCAAGAGCGCCATCGCCTTTGCGGTCTTCGCGAGCCTGATCGGTATTTTCCTCAAGGAGTTCAACGACGCGCTGCTCTGGCCCCTGCACCATGTGCAGGCGCAGATGCCCCCCAACAGCTTTAACCTCGATCTGGGCACGACCTCGATCATGGAGGGGTTCACGGTCATCATCCAGATGTGTCTGATGGGTGGCCTCGTGCTCGCGGCGCCTTTCATTCTGTTTTTCATCGGCCAGTTCGTCTCGCCCGCGCTCAACGAAAAGGAGCTGAAACTCGTGGTGCCCGGCGCGCTGACGGCGTTCGTGCTCTTTCTGTTGGGCGCCGCCTTCAGCTTTTTTCTCCTCGTGCCGAGCACGATCCGCGTGTCGCTCGAACTCAACGAGCTGCTGGGCTTCACCACGCGCTGGACGCCGGGCAACTACTATAGCCTGCTTACCTGGCTCACGGTGGGCGTGGGAGCGGCCTTCGAGTTTCCGATGCTGATCGTTCTGCTCGTTTACATGGGCATGGTGACGGTGGCGAAGCTCCGCAGCTGGTGGCGCCATGCGCTGGTCGCGATTTTCATCATCTCCGCGGTCGTGACGCCCACGCCGGATCCCGTGACCCAGTCGATGCTAGCGATCCCGCTCTACGCCTTGTACTGGATCGCAATCCTCGTCGCCTCGCGCGTCGAGAAGCGGAAGAAGGTCTGATTGAGTGTGGATTGATCGGGCCGATTGCCGCCAGAAGGCGCAAAAAATGTGAGACGATCCGTGGTTGTTTTTGCGCCTTCTGCGCCTCTTTGCGGCCCGAGGTCTGGATCGATCCGGAATCCACATTCCGCAGATTCCGCCGGCGACTCCTCTGCCGGGGCGGGCTGGAGCGGTTCCGGTTTTGGTGTAGCCGGGGTCGCTGACCCCGGTCCGTTATCGCATGGAGGCAAAACGTGATCCCCAGGCTCAGCGAGCCCGGCTACCGTTTCCAGAAAAATACCCTAGTTGCCTGACTTCAATCGATCCGCAACTTCGGGGTGTTCCTCGAGGTAGCGGTTCAGCTTTTCGAGGGCGGCGAAGGTCTGGGTGCTGACGTGGTGCTCCATGCCCTCGACGTCGTGAGCGATCACGGCTTCGTCGAGTCCGAGGTGGCGCAGGAAATTCGTCAGGAGCTCATGGCGGTGGGCGATGCGCTGGGCGACTTCCTCGCCGGCGCCGGTCAGGACCATGCCGCGGTACTTTTCGTACTTCACCAGGCCTTCGGCATCGAGCCGCTGGACCATGGTCGTCACGCTGGCCTGGGAAATCTTCAGCTCGGCGGCAATGTCGACTACGCGGGCATAACCCTTGGTCCTGATCAGTTCACTGATCCGCTCAAGGTAGTCCTCAACGGCCGCGGTCGTGCGAGGCGATGGCGTGGTGGGTTGCTCGGCCACGAAGGGAAGGAAGCTGCGGGGACGCAGCAGTCAAAGCCAAAGCCCGGGCAGGGCGCAGGCCTGTGGATTACTTGCCGGCGGCAAGCAGCTTCTGGTGCCGATACACCATGCGCAGCATCCAGCACGCGAGCCAAAACACGCCGCTGATGCAGGCGGAGGAGAGGGCGGCCCAGAGCGTGATCATCTTCGGGTCGTTCGAGGGAACGTGCGACCGGAACAGGATGAACATGAAAGCAAAAAACCCGCCGGTGACGACCACATCGATGGCGAAATCAACCGGCTTGACGAGCTTGGCTTCGGGCTGGGACATGGGTCGTAAGGAGGCGGATTGGCGGACGGTTGTCCACCGATATTTTTGATTCTCGATTTTCGATTTTCGATTTCGGATCAAAATAAATCACTCAGCCAAAGTGACTTGCGGTTCTGGTTGAATCGAAATTCGAAATTCAAAAATCGAAATCCCCGCCTCACTTCACCAGCACCGGCTTGGCCTGAATGGTGGCTTTGGCGCGGGTTTCCAGCGCCTTGGGCATCGCATCCATCAATTGGAGGATGCGCTCCGGGTTCGACGGGTGGGTCGAGAGGATGGCGGGCGGCAGGGGTTTGCCGGCGGATTCGGCGTCGAGCGCCTCAATGACTTGGATGGCGGCTTGGGGATCGTAGCCAGCGCGGGCCATGTACATGACGCCGATGTAGTCGGCTTCCTTTTCCTTGCCACGGTCAAAGGCCAGCGCGCCGGCGCCGGTTGAGATACCGTAGGCTTGCATGATGGCGACTGTGCCGAGGCTGCCGACGCCCGTGCCCATCATGGCGACGCCGGTGGCGATCCCACCGCCGGAGATCAGCATCTGTTGGGAGAGGCGTTCGTGGACGTGTTTGGCGGTTACGTGGGCGATTTCGTGGGCGATGACGGAGGCGAGCTGATCGTCATTCTTCACGATTTTGAAGAGGCCTGAGAAGACGCCCACCTTGCCGCCGGCCATGGCGAACGCATTGATTTGGTTGGGCACCTCGAAGACGACGAATTCCCACTCGGCATCGGGCATGTCCCAGAACACCACCTTGGAGAGGCGGTCGCCGACCCGGTTGAGCGCAGCGATGTGCTCGCGGTTGCGCGAACGCGGGTAGCTGGCCTTCATCTTGTCGAACTCCGCGATGCTCATCTTCGACACCGACTTGTCGTCGACCATGTTGACGGCGCGACGACCGGTGACCGGGACTTGATGGCAACTTGTGAGGCTGGCCAGCAGCAGCGCGGCAAAAGGGGCGAATACGACCTTGTTCATACGCGAGAGGGGAGGGCGTGGCAGGCGACCGTCAGGGTTCGGGAACGAGAGTAGATAATCCTGACACCACGGAGTTGGCAAGTGATCCCTCGGAATTGGGCCCGGATCCTGCATTCGCGAATGAGTTTGTGTCGTTTGCAATTTATCCCATGTTCACCACGGTGAAGGGATCCGTTCGAGGGCCCTTTGCTGGACCCGCTTTCCCCTCACTGTCCAACCTCATCCCGCCTGTCTACTCCCATGGCCGAGGAACAAGATCCCACATCCGGTAAGAAGCATCGCATCATCCATTGGAACCCCGATGTCGGCAACCAGCCCGAGAAACGCCGCTGGACCCCGCTTCGCATCGCCGCTTTCGCCTTGGGTGGATTTGTCGGCTTGATCGTTGCCGGTCGCATCATCGTTGAGACGTCCAAACTCGTCTTCGGGCCGGATGTCTTCAAATCGGCTGCGGTGTCCGAAGCCGGCCCCGTTGCGGCCAGCGACCCGGGTTCGGTTTTCGTCAGCCGCTCGAAGGCCGAGCTCGCCCGGGAAAATGTCTCCAAGGCGCTCGCCGAAATGCGCCGCCTGCCGCAGGACCATCCGCAGCAGCTGCAAAAGCTTATCCTGATCGAGAAGGCCTACATCGGCGGCGAATCGCTGATCGACTCCGGCGACTACGCGCGTGCCTTCAACCACTTTGATGCACTCGGCAAGGAGATCGACGAGTTTGGTCGCTTGGTGAAGGTCAAGCAGGAGGCCCAACAGGCCTACGATACGGTGCTGCTGAAGATCAAGGAACTCGACCGCGCGCGTTCGCTCGCGCCCGAGGCGCTCGACGCCGCCTTTGCCGCGGCCGGCGTGGGCCGCCAGTTTCTTTCCGAGGGCAGCTTCGACGCCGCCAAGAAAACCTTCGACGACGCCTTCGCCGAGCTGAAACGGGCGGAGACGGTCCTCGGCGACTTTATCGCCTCGAACCTGCGCGACGGCCAGGAGGCCCTCAGCCGCGGCGATCGCGACGGGGCCGCCCGTGCGTTCCAGGCCGCGCTGGAGAAATCGCCGGGCAACGAGCTCGCGCTGCAGGGCCTGAACCGCTCGCGCACAATTGACCGGGTGTACGCGCTGCTGGGCAAGGCCAAGGGGCTTGAGGACCAGAAGCGCTATGCCGAGGCCGCCGCAGCCTACGGCGAGGCCTTCGCGCTCGATGCCTTCTCCGCCACCGCGCAGCAGGGCCAGTCCCGGGCCGCTCGGCTGGAAAAGGAGACCCAATTCAACGCCGCCTTCACGGCCGCGCAGGAAGCCTTCAACCGTCGGGATTGGGAGCGGGCCATCACCGAGGGCCAGAACGCTCTCAAGGTGTATCCAGACAAGAAGGACGTCGCCGACATGGTGAAGTCCGCTCGGGAAAATTCCCATCAGGACGCCGTGGCCAGCGCGTTGGCCAAGGCCTACGAGCACGAGAACAAGTTTGAATGGGTTGCGGCCCGCGAGGCCTATGACCAGACGATGAAACTTTCGCCTGATCATGCCGACGCCAAGGAGGGCTACGCTCGCGCCGGTAAGGTCATCCGCGCGCTCCTCCAGTACGAACGCTCCATCGACGAGGCGCGTGAACGCGCCGATCGCGCCGAATTCCAAGCCGGCATCCGCTCCTTCAACGAAGCGATGGCGATCAAGCCCGACTACCTGGTGAACTCGCCCGAGGTTGAGCAACTGCGCGCCACGCTCATGGCGCAGAGCCAGCCGGTGGATGTTAACTTCACGTCCGACGGCAAGACCTGGGTCTCGATCTCAAATTACCGCATGCTCGGCCAGTTCGCCAACACGAGCGTCAAGATCCTGCCGGGCGACTACGAGATCATCGGTCGCCGCAAGGGTTATCAGGATGTTCTGCTGCTCCTGCAGGTGCGCAATGGCTCGCAACCGCCGACGGTGGCCGTGACCTGCAATCTCAAGGCTGACAAGTGAGCCGGTCTCGTCGTGCCATGACGCCCCGCCGCTTCCTCCCGTCGCTGGCCGCTGGGGTGCTCGCCTTGGCGGGCCACGGCCTGCTGGCCCAGTCCGCGTCCACGCCGTCGTCCGGGGCGGGCGCCACCAACTCCTCCGCGGCCGCGCGTGCGAACGCTGCCGCCGCCAACCCGCGTCCGACCGCCGCGCGCTCGGCTGCCGCCAAGGCGGAGATTCCCGATCCGAATCTGTTCGACGGTTCGGATCAGCCGGCCGAGGCGCGTCCGGACAAGGGCATGCTGGCTGAATTTGAACTGCCCGGCTCCGAGCAGCGCCCGGAGGCGATGGAACAGTCCCAGGGCCAGCAACAGGGCGGCGGTGCCGGCGGGGAGGGGCCACAAGGCGAACAGCAGGGCACCGGTACGGGCGGCGCGGGGGGCAAGCCTCCCGATGGCGCCGGCGACCCCAACGCCAAGGCCGAGGGCATCGCGGTGGCGGAGTTGAAGGTGGATGAGAATTCCGCGGCGCAGCAGGCCGCGCCGCCCCCCAAGCCGCGCGATGTTTCGATGGGCGACCAGTCGATGAAGATTCCCGTCGCGGTGGCGCAGCAAAGCGTGATCGGTTCCCAGCAACAGGCGGGAGCCGGCCAGCAAAACGCTTCGAATTCGCAGCAGTACGAAAAGGGGGCTGCCGCTGGCAAATCCTCCGGCAACAACCAGAACAAGGGCCTGGAAAAGGGCCGCGCCATTCCCGAGGGGCTTTGAACATCCCGTGAATCCGCGTTTTTCGCTTCGTCTCACCGTCGTTCTGCTGGCGACCGCCCTCACGGCGGCGGCCAAGACCCTGATCTACCCGGTTGAGGCCATTCCTGACCTGTCCAAACTCGATGCGGACGGGTTTCGCGAAAAGTACGCCGGCATCAACGTGACCGGGATGGGCGTGGGCGACGAGGGTTGGTACGTGCGCTACCGGCACGCCAATCTCGCCTACTTTTTTGGCCCGATCGCGGATCGCGAGGAGGCGCGCAAGAACATGTGGGAGCTGGAGCGTGTGCGGGACGAGGTCGTCGCGAAACGGCCCACGCTCGCGGATAGCCAAGTTGACATGGTGCGCTTCGATTACTCCGGCATCTACGGGCAGGGCGGCAACACGCCCTTTGGCGGGGCCGAGTCGGATGCGCGCAACGGTCCCGGCGGCGACCTCGATGGCGACGGTGTCCCGAATGCGCAGGACGATGATATGGACGGTGATGGGATCCCGAACGCGCAGGACGGCGATGCCGACGGCGACGGGATTCCAAATGGTGCGGACGACAATCAATTTGGCGGCAGCCCCGGCGATCCCGCGATGGCGCCGAATGGTGACATGGATGGTGACGGCATCGCGAACAGCGAGGACGGCGACATCGATGGCGATGGCATTCCCAATGGCCAGGATCCCGAGCCGATGAAGGCCGGCGGCGGCTCGCAAAGTGATGGGCTCAACGGTCCAAACGGTGACATGGACGGCGATGGGATTCCCAATGCACAGGACGGCGACATGGATGGCGACGGGACGCCGAATGCGCAGGATGGCGACTCGGATGGTGACGGGATTCCCAACGCTCAGGACTCCAATCCGAATGGCAACCCGGGTGGCCAGCAGGGGAGCGATGGCCAGGGGCAGCAGGTTTCACAGGCCGGCCAGCAGTCCGGTCAGTCGGGTCAGCAAGGTCAGCGTTCCGCACAACAACAGGGACAGCAGCAAGGCCAGCAGGGACAACCGAGCCAGCAGCAGAGCCAGGGCGGCCAGTCGGGCAAGGGTGGTCAACCCGGCCAGCCGGGTCAGCCCTCGCAACAACAGCAGCAGGGCCAGCCAGGTTCACCTTCCGCCGACCCGATCCAGATGATCGTCGGCCTGCTTCGCGGGCTGCTGGGACTCTGAGGATTTTGGATTTTCGAATTTCGATTTTCGAAGTCAGGCCGGCAACGGAGCGGGCTGTGTTTCTGCTTGGGTGTAGCCGGGCTTGCTGAGCCCGGTCCGTTGCACGCAAGGTGGAACGCGTTGGTTTGAGCAGCAGCAGGAATCGATTCATTCGATTTTCCGTACCGGGGCCAGCGACCCCAGCTACACCAAACCTCCCGTTGCGCGAGCGTTTGGATCAGCTGCTCGGCAATCGAAATTCGAGAATCGAAAATATGACCGCGTTCCGCGCGGTCACAGCTCGCTCACCGCCACGAAGGCGCCGCCGTGCTGGTAGGTGATCTCGCGCATCAGATTGGCGTACTTGAGGCCGGTGTTGCCGGCGGAAAGCTGGTAACGCACCGCGGTGGGAAAGCCGATTGCATTGATCACGATCTTGCGCTCGCCCTTCTCGTCCGCGGGGTTGAGTTCGTCGAGTCGCCGGATCACTGCGTCAGCCGTGCCCGTGAACTCGTCGCCCATGATGTAGATGCCCATCTTCATCGAGGGGTTGTCCGCCTGATAGAGGCGGGTGATCGCCTGGTAGATTCCGGGTACGGGATTGCTGTTGCTGAAGATGTCGTAGCGCTGGAGGGCCTGCAGCAGGCCGGCGCGGACTTCCGGGCTGTCCGGCAGCCACTCGCCGCGGGTGCGGCTAAGCACGAAGCGGCCATCAGCATCGAGAATCTGGATACCCTCGATCTGCGGATAGGAACTCATGACCTGGTCGATCTTGGGGATGATCACCGGCCAGAATTCACCCGTGTTCGGGTCACGCATGCTGCCCGAGGTGTCGATGACGAAGACGAGGTAGTTGCTGCCCACCGGGATGCCGACCGGGGTGGGCGGGACGTCCTTGAGCTTGAGCTCAGGCTTCTTCTGCAGGGCGGCGATATTCTTCTTCATCGCATCGATCTCCACGAGGAGCGCCTGCTTGCCCGCCTCCTGGTAGGAAATCTGCTGGTCGAGGTCGTCGAGCATCTTCTGCAAGGTGTCCTCGCGCGTGATTTGCGCGGTGATCTCGGCGCGGGCGCTGGCCTTGGCCTGCAGGTCCTCGCGGGTCGTGCGGTACTCGGCCACCGTGGCCAGCCGGGCCATCAGGATGCGCTGCAGCGTGTCGCGGATCTCGATCATGGCCTTGTCGTTCGAGCCGATGGTCAGCACGAAGAGCAGGATGATCGCGCCGAAACCGCAGCAGATGCAGTCGAGGAACGAGAGGGAAAAAAGGGTGACGGAACGGCGGTGGATCATGTGTCAGGCCATGATTTGGCCGGGCTGACGAGGGCGCCACGGGTGGTGTTCGCCAGTTCCCAGAAGAGGGCGGGGCCGGCCGGGTCGCCGCTGAAGGGCAGCAGGATCGTGCTGACCGGGATGCGCGGGGGCAGTTGGCGGATGGCGATTTCGAAGAACCGGATGCGCTGGGTCTCGCCGACCTCGCCCTCGCTCAGCATGGAGTCGCTGCGCGTCGGCAGGCCGTCGGTGATGAGCACAATGCTGTCGGGCAGCTGCGGCATGTAACGCACGGTGGAGAACACGCGCTCCATGTTGGCGGCGCCCTTCGGCACCACCTGGCGCAGGCGGGTCAGGACCTCGGTGATCGACTGCTGGTCGCCTGGGCTGATCCAGTCATCGGGCCGGGACTGGAGCAGGGGCGTGACCTCGTCGTTGAAGAGGAGGATCTGGAACTTGGTTTCCGGCTCGAGGCTTGCGAGCAGCCACTCAAGCGAACGCAGGGTGCGCTGCCACTTGGGGGCCTCGCGTTTCTTGAAATCGGGATCGCCGAGGCGTGCGGACGCCCCCTCGATGGTCTCGTCGAGCATGCTGCCGGACGCGCGGACGATGAACAGCACATGCTCGCCCTCCATGCGGATGCCGGTGAGGTACTGGCGCCGGTCGACATTGGGAATCGAGATGGCGGGCGGCTCCTCCTGGGTGGGGATGGCCTGCTGCTCCTCCAGGAGCTTGGCGAGGGCGTCCTTGAGGGTGGAGACCTGCTGCAGCAGGAGTTGGAGCTCGTTCTTGCGCTGGGAAATCTTCGTCTCCGTGTCCGTTGAATTCTCGCGCATGCCGTCGAGGTTCACATCTGTGATGGCGAGAGCCTTGGCCAGCCGCTCGATCTCGGCCTGCTCGGTGCTGATCTCCTTTTCCATCGCTGCGATGCGGTCGCGCAACTCGGTCAGGTCGGTCTCGGTGAAGTTGGTCTTCTGCCCCGTGGTCAGGATGAACAGCAGCATGACCGCACCAAAGCCGCAGCAGATGCAGTCCATGAAGGACAGGCTGAAGACCTCGACGTCTTTGCGCTTCTGCCGGAGCATGGGGAAAAATCAGGTCAGGCTGAGCTGCGTCCGTTGACGGAGGCGGGGCAGGAGGCGAGGAGGATCTCGGTGGCCTGGCCGGCGCCAATCAGGCACAGGCGGTCGCCGGCGACGAGATCCACGGGCGCCAGCGCGGTGCCGCCGGCCGGGAGTTCGAAGCGGATGCGGGAACCGTCGCGCGAGACGCGCACCGCGTAATCGCCCACGGCGTCGAAGGATTCCGGGAGGGACACGTCGACCTGGCTGTGGGTGTGACGAGTGCCAATGAGGAGACCGTTTTCCCCGATCGGCCGGCCGATGCCGTCGACGATCACATGGGAAGGGGCTGGGCGGCCGTCGAGCGACGAAGGCCGGACGAGGTTCGCCTCGACGGGCAGCTCGTGCGCGGAGGCGAGGGTGAGCGGCACGCTGGCCTCGACCGGGACATCGGACAGGTCGCTCACGAGCGGCCAGTCATTGCCGAGCGCGGCCGCACCCATGGCGGCGGCACCGGGGCGCAGGCGCAGGATGCGGTTGAAACCGGCCGAGCGCAGCTTGGCCTCAAGGCCCTCAAGGCGGGCCGCGCGATCGGTGAGGGAGACGACGCAGCGGGCCGGACTGAGGCCCTGCTCGTGGGCGACGCTCGTCACGTGGGTGACCAGTGTCTGGTCAAACCCCTGCATGTCCGCGGCCAGCTGGGCGCGGGTGACGGGCATCTGGTAGGAACGGCGGCCGGTGTTGATCTGGTAAAGGAATTCCTTCTCCAGCCGGCCGGGGCCGAGGAGAAAATCCTTCGTCTGCTGGTAGAAGGCCTGCTCGAGCCGGCGGTCCTCATGGATGTCGAAGGCCGTGTGCCGCAGGAAGCGGTTGCCCATGGCGTTCTTCAGATGACGCAGGATCGGCGCGTAGCCGGTCTGGGGCACGTGATGATAGTGACGGCGGACGAGCTGGGTCTCCTGGCGGTAGACCGCGATCTCGGCCGCATGCAGATGGACGTCGACGTGCAGGACGGGACTGCCGCGGGGCAGCTCGCGCGCGGCCGCGCCACCGAGCGCGGCGCAGCCCATGTCAATGATGCGCACGAGCGGCAGCTTGAGTTCGCTGGCCATGCCGAGCAGCAGGCCGATCGTCTGTTCCTCGGTGGAGTTGTCGCGCAGGAAGCGACCCGGCACGGCGAGCACGATTTTCTCCGACGGGCCTGACCGGGCGCCGATGCGCTTCGCGTAGTCGCGGAGAAAATAGAAGGCCAGCTGCGAGAAGGAGAGGGCCGCTCCGTTCTTGCCCGTGAGCTCCGATCCTTCGTGGGAAAGTTTTTCGAGAAAGAGGTGGCTGACCGCACGCGGGTGGGTGAACCACATGCCCTCGGCCTCGGAGCCGTAGCGAAAGGTGTCGCCATCCAGGCAGGCCACGGCGGGCCAGCCGGTTTCGCCGCCGCCGAGGTCGATGACCTCCGGGCCGCTCTCCGTCTCGCGGGCCACTTGCAGGCCCGCGTCACAAAATTCCAATCCGATGATGCTCATGGGGTGGGCGGGCGGATCAGACCACGGCGCTCGGTTCTTCCTGCGTCGGCACCTTCATCACATCGATCAGCTTGTCGCGGCAGTACGTCTGAAGCTCGATGATGAGGCTTTCCTGTCTCAGCTGGAGCATATGCATCATGTACATCTGGATCATGCTCAGCACGAGCGCGACGAGGGTGGAATTGAAGGCGAGACCGAGCGAACCGGTGACACCGCTGAGATCGCCCTTGATCGCCTGGTCCGCCATGCCAAGGGCATCGCCGATGCCGCGCACCGTGCCGATGAAGCCCACGGCGGGAATGGCCCAGGCGATGTAGCGGGTCAGCGAGAGATCCGAATCGAGCGTATCGGCCGCGAGCTCAGCGTGGTCCTTGACTGCGGCGGCCGCGTCCTGGACCGAGCCGGTCGAATGAAAACGATGCAAGGCGGCGAGAACGAACTCCGGGAGCAGGCGGTTGTGCCAGGCCGGGTTCCGCTCCACCGCGGCGCGCAGGTCCTTGTAGCGGTCGAGGGCGTCGTCGGGGATGATGCGCTCGCCCTGGTTGATCCGGATGAAGTCATACTTGAGCAGCTTCTGCTCCTGGCCGGCGTTGCGCAGCTTGTAGAGGAGGATCAGGCTGGCCCAGACGAACAGGATGCACTCCACCTGTTGCTCCGGGTCCTTCATGATGATGTAGACCGAGCGCGGGGGGACGTAGGCCTCTCCCGTTGCCTGGGCCGCCATGAGACGGCCGGTGAGAAGCTGCTCGTTCGCCTTGGGTGTCACCACCAGGGCGTAAAAAGCCATCACTGACACCACCGCTATGACCAGACTGAGGTTGGGAACGAGGAACCGGGAAGAGAAAATTCCCTTGTTTCTTGAGATCATGGGTCTAGGTTTGGCCTCCGTCGAAGGAACGCACGGATACCCGCCTGCCATGATGTCGTTCAGCTGATTTTTGACTCGCAGGAAGGGGCATCCACGAAAGCAACATAAGCGTTTGAGAATTCAGCGAACACTGCTAGCGTAGTGTGAGTTCGAGTAAGCGCAATAAGCCTTTAGCCATTTTCCCCATGGTCGCCTTTTCCCGCCGGTCCTGTCGCCTCGTTCACTTGCTTGCCTGCCTGAGCGCGGGTTCGGCGATCTTCCTTTCCGGCTGCGCGAGCGGCGTTGCGCCGTCCAAGACGACCACCGGCGCCGGCGTGGGCGCGCTGGGTGGCGGTGCGGTTGGTGCCGTGGTCGGCAGCAACAGCAGCATGGGCACCACGACCGGTGTGCTCGGCGGCGCGGCCGCCGGTGCGATTGTCGGTGGCATTGTCGGTCTCACCCAGGAAATCAAGGAGCGCAAGGAGCAGGACCGCCTTGCGCAGGAGCGCGCCTACCAGCAGGAACTTTCCCGCAAGCGAGCCGAGGAAGCCAAGATCAAGGCGGCCATGGACGAGGAGCTCGCCGCCGCGCAGGGCTTCCGCATCTCCGACATGGAACTGGCCGAGGCCCAGGGCCGGGTCGAGAACGCTTCCGAGCGTCTCAAGCGCCTGCAGGACGAGCGCTCGGCGGCGATCGCCAAGAAGAAGGCGCTCGACGAGGCCAATGAACGCCTCCTCACGACCGAAGCGGAGATTGCCCGGCTTGAGGAGGAGCTCGCGCGCCTCAAGAGCGACACCCCGCTGGTGGGCTCCACGCCGACCGGCGACCCCGTCACGACGGAGACCCTTCCGCTCGCCGATGCGCCGCGTACCTGACCGGTCAGTCCAAGGCCCCTTTCTGCTCTCGCCCTCCTCATCACTCACCGGACCATGATCACCTCGCGATCCCGCCGCCGGTTGCCTGCTTGCCCGAGCCTCGTCCTCGGTTTTTCCCTTCTCCTCGGCGGCTGCGCGACGACCTACGAAGTCGAGGTCGATTCGATCAGCCAGCCGCAAACGGCGGAGGCGACGTCCTATCGCATCGTCACCAAGAACCCGACTGCTGACGAGGCCAGCCTGCGCCACAAGGAGGCCGCAGCCTACGTCAAGACCGCGCTCTCCGGCAAGGGCCTGTATGAAGCGCCCGAGGGCCAGCCGGCCGACATGGTGGTTGAGGTCGACTATGGCGTGGAGCCGCCCCGCGTGGTGATGGAACGCACCAGCACCCCCATCTATGCGCAGGTCGGCGGTGGCGTCCGTTACGAATCCGTCGTCGTCGGTACCGACAGCCGCGGCAATCCCATTGTGCGCACCGTGGCGGTCTACGAGCCGCCTCGCACCGAGGTCATCGGCTATCAGGACGTGGTGACCCCGGTCGCGATGTATGAGAAGTACCTCCGCATCTCCGCCCGCGAAAACAAGCAGATGGAGGAGGGGCGCCCACCGCCGGAGATCTGGAGCGTCAATGTCAGCAGCGAGGACAAGAGCGACGATCTCCGCAAGTACCTGCCGATCCTCGCGTCCGCCTCGGTCGACTACATCGGCAAGGACTCGGGCGAGAAGCAGACCGTGAAGCTCAAGGAAACCGACTCCGCCGTCGGCTTCATCAAGAAGGGCATGTGAGCGCGGCCTGAGGCCGCGCTCGATTTTCGATTGTCCAAACGGGACGACGTCCGGCGGTCGGTTTCTGGCTCGTGACGGTTTTGGCGCGTGTGATTCCGACGCGATTGGGATCTCCAATCGAGAATCGATAATCCGCTACGCCACGGGCGTAGCGCCATCCGTCTTCCGTCCATCATGACCGTGCTCGCGGCGGCGGCCCAGCCACCAGCCGTTGACGGCCCAGGCGACGGCGAACATTGCGCCCATCAGGGCCGGGGAGCCGCCGCCATCCCGGATCAGGTTTGAGATCTTCGCGCCAAGCGCGTCGGCGCCGCGGTACACCGTGACGTCGATGAAATTCTTGGCCTTGTACTTGGTCTCGTTGTCGACGCGGCTGAAGAGCATCTCGCGGCCCGGACGCACGAAGGCGTACTCACCCCAGCGGCGGATGACGAACACCACGGCGAGCACGGCGAAGGTGTGGAAGCTCGCGAGCAGCAGCATGCCGCCCACCATCACCAGAGGCACAAATGTCAGGAGCGCACCGACGCCGAAGCGCGAGGCGATGCGGCCGGTGAGGAAGAGCTGCGACAGGATCGTCAGGCTTTGCACCACGTAGTCGATTCGGCTGAAGACCTGGGTGCGCTCTGCGCTGCTCGCGAAGGTCGCGCGCACGAGTTCGAGTTGTTCGAAGTACAGGAACGTGTTGACCGAGGCCAGAAGCGTCACGAAAAGCGCGATGCCGAGCAGGTAGGGCGATTTCAGCACGAGCGTGAAACCGGCGAGGGGATTGCCGCCCATCGGACGATCCTCGACGGGGGCCGCCGTCGTGGCCCAGCCACGCCGCGCCCAGATGTGGAGCAGCACACGCTGGCAGACGATCGCGAGACCGAACATGCCGGCGCCAACGAAAAGAATACCCGAGTTGCCGATTCGACCGACGAGAAGATCGGTCATCACGGGGCCGGCCAGCGCCCCGGCGGTCCCGCCGGCGGCGATCACGCCGAACAGGCGTTTCACCTGTCCCGAATCGAACAGCTCGAGGAGAAAGCTCCAGAGCACCGACACGACAAACAGGTTGATGACGCTGATCATCACGTAAAACAGCTGACCCACGAGGACGTTGGATTCATTCCGCGAGAACGCGGCGCCGCAGGCCACCAGCGCCAAGGCCACGAAGCCATAGACCCAGGGCAGGAAAACCCGGCGTTGCAGCCGGGCGCAGACCGCGCCGTAGGCCGGCACGATCAGGATTGAGAAGATCCACGTGGCGACGAAGAGATCGCTGACCCGGTCTGACCCCAGTAGCGTGCCCACCGTCTCGCGAACCGGACGCACCGCAAAGTAGCCCCCGAGCAGGCAGAAATAGAGCAGGAAGGCGGCCACGACGGCCGGCCCCTCACCCGGTTCGACCTTGGCGAGTCGGCTGATCAGGGACCGGGCCGGCGGGCGGACTTCAGTGTTCAAGGCGTGGAAGGAGGCGGACGGGCGAGGTCGTCAGACACGCAGCGAGGATCCGGACATGATCCACGCGCGGCGCGAGGGTTGCTCTGCAGACGTGGGGTGAGGGCGGGCGGTTACAGCTCCAGGAGCCATGAGGCGGGCGGGTACATTAAAAATGGAGGATGACATGAATGAAAGGCACGACGTGTAACCCGATTGTCACCCTATCGTCTGATTCGCTGCGTCCCTGCTCTATTCCCCTATGTTCGATTTTCTGACCGAGCCCTTTGCCAGCGACCGAGTGGTGCTGCCGTTTCCTGTCATGCTGCACCTGGTGGCCGCCCTGGTTCTCGGCTTCGTGGTGGCCTGGGTCTATCGCAAGACACGAACGGTCGGTGACCCGGTGAGTTCGTTCCCGGCCACGCTGGTGCTGCTGCCGGTCCTCATTGCGATGGTGACGCAGGTGATCGGCGACAATGTGGCCCGGGCGTTCAGCCTCGTGGGCGCGCTGTCGATCGTGCGCTTTCGCACCGTGGTGCGGGACACCCAGGACACGGCCTATGTGATCTTTGCCGTCATTGTCGGCATGGCGATTGGGGCCAATCATGTGTGGGTCGCGGTGATTGGCATCGCCGTGGTCGGTGCGGCCGCGGTCTTCATTCGGTTTCGCGCCGAGCAAACCGGCTCCTCGGTCCCTTCGTTCCGACTCAATCTCCGACTCGCTCCGGGCCAGGACGTCGAGACGCTCGCTGCTGCGGTCATGACCACGCATCTGCGTCAGCGCGAACTGCTCTCGATCGAGAGCTCGCGTGACATCGAGGCCGTCGACTTCACCTACGACGTCCGGCTGCAGCCCGCCACCTGCCCGGGCGAAGTGGTCAAGGCCTTGCGCGGCGTTCCCGGCGTGCAGCAGGTGGAGATCGAGCGTCGCGGCTTCGAGAAATAGCCGCTCTTTCCGTTTCCTTTGCCGTCCTTTCCTGTCCGTTCAGCTCAGCCCTTTCACGCCATGAAAATCCCCCTCATTCGAACCCTCGCCGGAGCTTTCCTGCTCACGGGCTTTACCGCGGTTACTCCGTCCGGCCTGGCTCAGGGGTTTCCTCCGCCCGGTGACTTTGGCCCGCCTCCGGGCGGCGGTGGCTTTGGTGGTCGCGGCGGTGGCATGCAGGAGCCGGAAATCGCGCTCGTCGACAAGTTCGACCGCGACGGCGACAAGGTGCTCAACGCCGAAGAACGCAAGGAGGCCCGCGCGTCGCTCGGCGCCATGGGCGGTGGCGGCCGCCGGCGGGGACCGCGCGGCGGCATGGCGGCGCCAGCCGAGCCTGGGATCAGGCTCAGTCCGAACGACGTGAAACCAGCGGGCGACGGGTCGCTTTATGATCCAACCGTGCTGCGGACCTACTTCATCGACTTTGACACCAGCGACTGGGAATCGGAGATGGAGGCGTTCAAGAACACCGACGTCGAGATCCCGGCCCGCCTGACGATCGACGGCAAGGTCTACAAGGATGTCGGGGTCAGCTTCCGCGGCGCCTCCTCCTTCATGACCGTTCCCGCGGGCCGTAAACGCTCGCTCAACCTTTCGGTTGATCTTGTCCACGGCAAGCAGGACGTCCGTGGCTATCGCACGCTGAACCTGCTCAATGCCCACCTTGATCCGACATTTCTGCGCTCGGTGCTCTACTACCAGATCGCCCGCGCCTACATCCCGGCCTATCAGGCCAATCATGCGCGCGTCGTGATCAACGGCGAGAACTGGGGCGTGTACGTCAATGTCCAGCAGTTCAACAAGGACTTCACCGAGGAGTTTTTCGATGACGACAAGGGGGCGCGCTGGAAGGTCCCGGGCAGTCCGCGTGGACGCGGCGGCCTCAATTACCTCGGCGACGATGCCGCGGCCTACCGTTCAATCTACGAGATCAAGTCAAAGGACACACCCGAGGCGTGGGCTGCGCTGATCAAGCTTTGCCGCGTCCTCAATCAGACGAAGCCCGAGCAACTCGAGGCTGCGCTCTCCCCGCTGCTCGATATCGACGGCGCCCTGAAGTTTCTCGCGATCGAAAACGTGCTGATCAACTCCGACGGATATTGGGTGCGCGCGAGCGACTACAATCTCTACCAGGCCAAGGACGGGCGGTTCCACCTGATCCCCCATGATGCCAACGAAACCATGAGTGCGCCGCAGGGACCCGGCTCCGGCGGCGAAGGTCTGGAACTCGATCCGCTGGTCGGCCTTGGCGACCTGAGCAAGCCGCTCCTCGGCAAGCTTCTCGCCGTGCCAGCGCTGCGGACGCGTTACCTCGGCTATGTCCGCGACATTGCGCGCGACTGGCTCGACTGGAACAAGCTCGGCCCGATCGCGACCCGCTACCAGGCGCTGATTGATCACGAGGTCGAGATCGACACGCGCAAGCTCGATACGCACGAGAATTTCACGCGCGGCCTGACGGAGGATGTGCTCTCGCAGGGCATGCGCGGCGGCAGCTACCTGATTGGTTTGAAGACATTTGCCGACCAGCGCCGCGCCTACCTGCTTAACTACCCCGAGATCCGCGCGCTGGCGCCGTGAGCGGCGTTGAAATCGAGATTGGCCACAAAGAACACGAGAATTCCTGGGATTGGATTCGTTCATCTCACGGCGCCTTATAAGGCGCTCGGACGGGATACGTACCTAAGTCAGACATTATTCTTGTTTCTCGTGGCAATGCTTCCGAATCCGATCAGGTGATGCGGATTGGAGATCTCAAATCTGAGATTTCAAATCCCTACATTGGCTGGCAGCGTGGTCGGTCATGTCCGGTGTGGATGAAGACTCGTGGCCGTCCTGTGCGGTCCCGCCTCCGCTCACCTCGTTTGAGGTGCACGTGTGGCGCGTGCGCGTCCCGGCGGTCGGGGCCGAGCCGGCCGGCTGGCGTGCGCTGCTGA
This sequence comes from Opitutaceae bacterium, assembly GCA_036401075.1. Taxonomy (GTDB): domain Bacteria; phylum Verrucomicrobiota; class Verrucomicrobiia; order Opitutales; family Opitutaceae; genus CAMAXB01. The sequence goes on along the minus strand of DASWVY010000048.1, from coordinate 45,321 downwards.
CGTCCGACGAGCAGGCACGTGTCGAGCGCAAGCGCATGCCGGCGGACCGGCAGCGCGAGTTGTCCAGCCGCGCGGTCCAGCGGCTCCTCCTCGGCGCGTACCTCGGGGTGCGTCCGGAATCCGTGGCCTTCACCACCGAGCAGCGCGGCAAGCCGGTGCTGGCCGGGGCTGTGCCCGGCGCGCGGCTGGAATTCAATCTCTCGCATTCCGGTGACTGGTCCCTCCTGGCCTTTGCCCGGAATCATCCCGTCGGCGCCGACGTCGAGCGTTGGCGTGACCTGGAGCGTGACGATCTCGTGCGCCAGTTCTTCGCCCCGGCTGAGCAGCGCGAATGGGCGGACATTCCTCCGGAACGGCGCCGTGCGGCGTTCTTTGCCGGCTGGACGCGCAAGGAAGCCTACCTCAAGGCGCTGGGCGTGGGCCTGATGAAGCCGCTCGACAGCTTTGCCGTACGCCTGGATCCGGGCGCACCCGCCGCGCTGCTCTCGTGCACCGAAGACCCGGCGGCGGCCACGCGCTGGCGGATCGACGCGTTCACGCCCGCTGAAGCCTACTCGGCCGCCGTGGCCGTTTCCTCCGCCGTCACGACGATCCGCTGCTTCACCTTCATCGGTTGATAGGTGGCTGCGGTGTGGGGAATTCGGATTGCGGAATGATCATCAAGCCGCTTGCCGCAAGAAGGCGCATAAGGCGCAAAAACGAACACGGATTGGCCTTCAGTTTTGCGCCTTCTGCGCCTCTTTGCGGCCCAAGGTTTGGAGTAACCCGCAATCCGAACTCACCCATCCGCAATGGCCTCACGCCGGCCGGGTCTGGACTTCGATGATCGGGCTCTCGTTCGGTGCGGGGCGGGGCAGGCCGAGCTTATGCGCGAGCTCGTGACGGAAGTCGCGCCAGTTGAAATTCAGGTAGGACCCGCCGCATTCGTAGTGGCGGATAAACGAATTGCCCAGCACCAGCGTGTACCCGGCGATGAAGGCCGGACCGGCGAGAAAGCGCAGGGGCAGGGCAATGAGCGGCACCGTGGCCATGAGAAAGTCCCGCACGCCGCGCGTCACCGGATTGCGGGCGATGATGAAATTAAGCACGCCACCGGCCGTCGCAGTCAGCAGCGAGCGCACGATGTCCTGCGAGAACGGCACGCCGTAGAGCTTGGAAAGATCCGCCAGCATCTTGAGCTGCACGCCGGTGATCGCGAGGCTGTTGGCGATCGGATTGGGCACGAAGCTGACCGCCGCACACATGACGGCGTTTTCCCGCACCAGTGCGCGGGCCCGCTCGGCGATCGCGGGGCCGACGATGCGCGGTGCGGTGCGGGGCTCGGTCGTCTCCTTGGTCAAAGGGATTTCAGGGTCGCCCGACCTTCTTCGACCTTTTCCATGAACACCCGCTTGGCCGCGGTGGCGTCAAAGTCGAGCAGCGTGCCGCCGGACTCGAAATGTGCGCGAAACACGTGGCCCACCGCATAGGTGAGGGCGCCGGCCGTGAGCGGAACCGCTCCGGCCCCGAGGACGTAGCCTGCGCCCGGGATGACCTTGGCGAGGCTGCCGAGCAGGCCTGCGGCGAGCGAGAGTGAGCCCGCGCCGCCGAGCAGGGCGGCGATCACGGCCTTGGCCTGGTTGGCGGCGAACGGCACGCCATAGAGCGCGGAGAGTTCGGAAATCAATTTGATCTGCACGCCCGAAATGGCGGCGACGTCGACGAGCGGCAGGGGGATCAGGCCGGCGCCGAGCGCGTAGGGGAGGTTGCGCTTGATGATGGCCTCGGCTGCGGCGTGCTGGCTGCCCGACGCGGCCGGCGCGGTCGGCGGCGGAGTCTCCTCTGAAGTGGCCGGGGTGTGGTCCACCAGCTCCGAGGCCGGACCCGTGTCGGGTGCGGCCGTCGCCGCGGCCTCCGCCAGGCGGTCGGTCAGATCGGCGGGCACGCTGGCCGCCGTGGCAACCGGGGTGGACTCGACTTCGATCGGTTCGCTCGACGCCGTCTTGGCGGAGGCGGGAGCGCGGCCGCTGCGCGGCGAAACCGGGCGACGCTCGGGATCGAGGGACTTTCCGAGCTTGGCGAGGAGCTTGTCGCTTTTCTTCATCGGCACTCCAAGGGGTTACGGCCGGAGTGCAGCGATTTCAAGCGCCGCCTTGAGCAGTTCCTCACGGCTGTCGGCATCGAGGGCCGACCAGCCGAGGAGGGCGGCGTGCTGAAATGACTGGCGGCGGCCGATGCGTGTCTGCAGCGCGGGCAGGCCGATGCGCTCGGCCAGGTTGTCGAGATCGCGGGCGAGCACGGTGCGGTGCTGCACCTGATTGAAGAGCAGGCGGGCCGGGCGGCCGGCGGGCAGATGACGCTTGATCGTCGCCACGGTGTCCTGCGACGTCCACAGGTCGGCGGGGGACGGCGAACTCACGAGCAGCACGACGTCTGATTCGGCGAGCGACGCGTGCAGGAGAGCTGAATCCAGCTGGGGTGGCGTGTCGATGATGAGCAGACGGTGCGCGCCTTCCGGGGTGGCGAGGGCGACATCCCCGGTTTCGCCGATCCAGCGCGTGGCCGTGCCCTGGGGGTCGCGGTCGAGGAGGGCCACGGCGTGGCCGGCGTTGCGGAAGGCGGCGGCGAGGAGCACCGAGAGGGTGGTCTTGCCGGCGCCGCCCTTGCCATTGCAGACGGTGATTTTCATCGGATTCCGGGGTCAACGGTGCGCGGATCGCCGCGCGAGGACACAAAAAAACTCCCGGGGGTCGCCCGGGAGTTCGAAAGGGATCAAATCAAACGGCGGCGGGGGCCGGGCGCTTGTCGGAGGCGAACACGATCACGAGACCGATGATCGGCGTGAAGATCAGGGAGCAGAACAGGTAGCCCCAGAAACCGAACTTGCGGTCCTTGCCGATGTAGCCGACGAGAGAGCTGAGAACGAGGAGGGTGATGAGGGGGAGGAGCATGTCAGTGTGTGATGGAGGGTGGCGGTTGCGGAACGAAAACGAGGGTTCAGAGATCGATCGAGGCGGTGGCTTTGGTCAGCTTCGCGTCAACCTTCTGGCCGATCGCAACGACTTCCTTCTTACCCTCCTCGAACTTTTCGACGAAAATCTTGCGGGCCTCCATCGAATCAAAATTCAGGAACGTGCCGCCGGACTCAAAGTGCTGAATGAAGACCTTGCCCACCGCGAAGGTGATGGCGCCGCCCACGACTGGCAGGGTCGCGGCACCGATCCACATCCCGACGCCGGGGATGGACTTGATCAGGCTGCCGAAGGCGCCCGCCGCGAGACTGGTCGAACCGAGGCCTCCGAGCAGGGACACGACGATCGACTTGCCGCGGTTCTCCGCAAACTCGACGCCGTAGATGGAGGAAATTTCAGCAAGCATCTTCACCTGGATACCCGTCAGGGCGACGATATCGAGCAGCGGGACGGGAACAAAGCCGGCTCCCATCGACCACGGTACGTACTTGTTGATGACGGCTTCGGCCTGCGCCTGCTTAGAGTGGGTGAGCGTGGCGGTGGACATGGGCGGTGGTGACGGGGTTGAATCGAGTGTGGGGAGATCGTCTTTCAGGCGCCAACGAGGTGCAAGGGAAAAATCCCGTCAGTAATCGATTCACTCCTGACGGAAGCATCCCGCCATGGCCGGCTTACGCGAGCGGCCGGGCTTGCCGCAGGAACGTCACGACGCGGCTGGTAACTGCCGTGAGCTGGGTTTGGGTAAAGAAGTGGCCGCCGGCAAAGAATTCGGCCTCGAAGGGCCCGGTCGTATGTCCCTGCCAGGCGAGGGTCTGGTCGCGCGAGACCCGCGGATCCTCGGTCCCGCCCAAGGCGAGCAGGGGTGTGGCCAGCGGCTCGGCCGGGGTGTGGGCATAGGTCTCGAACATCGCGAGGTCGCCGCGCAGAGCCGGGAGGAAGAGTTCGAGGAACTCGCGGTTGGCCAGCAGTTCCTTGGGGATTCCCTGATAGCGGCGGTCGACCTGGTCGATGAACTCGTCGTCGGGTAATGCGTGCAGGTCGGGCTCGGTCCGCGGGCAGTGCGGCGCGCGGGCGCCCGAGGCGATCAGCGCAACGGGCGCGGGACGTCCGGCTGCGCGGAGGCGGCGTGCCGTCTCGTAGGCGAGCAGGGCGCCGAGGCTGTGGCCGCAAAGAGCGTAGGGCTCGTGGGAATACGGGGCGATCTCCGCGGCGAGCGCGTCGGCCAGCGGTCCGACGCGGGTGGCCGGCGTCTCCATCAGGCGGCTTTCGCGGCCGGGCAGCCGGATCGCGACGAGATCGGCGGTGCCGGCGAGGGGCGCGGCCCAGGGGTGCCAGGCCGCGGCGCCGGCGCCGGCGTACGGGAAACACCACAGGCGCAGGGGGGCGGATGGCTCGGGCCGCGGACGGCTCAGCCACCGGCTCGGAGCAAGCGGAGCAGGCATGCGACGATCAGCGCGCGGCGCTGTCCATCGACCGGCGCAGGCTCAGCGGACGCATGTCGGTCCACACGTCTTTGATGTGCGCCAGACACTCTTCCTTCGTGCCGGACTTGCCGGCATCGCGCCAGCCGGGCGCATTTTCGCGGTGCACCGGCCAGATCGAGTACTGCTCCTCGTGATTGAGCACGACCTTGTAGAGTTCCGGAGTGGATTCGGCGGGGGGCATGGGCGGCGGATTGAAGCTGGGGCCAATCTAACCGCCCCGCGTCTGCCGCTGGCCAGCGCAAAGTGCGGGATGGATTTTCGATTGCCGGATCTGATCAGTGAGGCAGCGACCGTGGGCACCGGGATCTTTCCAATCGGAAATTCCGCCTCCTTGACACCCCTTTGCCTGCTTCGGCATACGTGACCGACGCTGGCAAGGCCGGCCGCGTCCTTTCATGACCCGCAATAATCGTCACGCCCTGCAGGTCCTCCTGGCACTCGCGTCCATCGCTGTCGTGCTCTGGATGGTCTATCGCGACACGCGCCCGACGCTGCGGCTCTACATCTGGGCCGACTACCTGCCGCCGTCCGTCATCGCGCGCTTCGAGTTCGAGCACCAGGTCCGCATTGAGCAGACGTTTTATCGCAACAATGATGAGATGCTCGCCCGAGTGAAGCTCAGCTGGGGCGAGTACGATGTCATCATGCCCTCGAACTATGTGGTCGAGGAGATGCGCCGCCGGGATCTGCTGCTGCGCCTGACCCGGGCCGATATCCCCAATCTGGCCAATCTCGATCCGGCCTTCTTTGCCGGTCCGACCACGGTCGAGGTAGCTGCGGCCCGCGCGGCGCAGGAGAAGGCGGCCCGTGAAACGGCAGCGGCTGCGGCCGGCGTCACGCTGCCGCCGACGCCTGCCTTTTCGGTCGGGGTGAAGGTGGATCCCGTCGCGGCACCCGCGGTGTCCGCGGCCGGCGTGTACCCGATCGGTTACCGGGACAATGCCGAGTACGCGATTCCCTACCTTTTGAATTTTGCCGGCATCGCCCACCGTACGGCCTCATCGGTGCCCAAGCCCACCTCGTGGGCCGACTTGCTCGATCTGGAGCGTGCCGCGGTCCTCGGCCCGCGCCTGGCCTTTCTGGACGAGCAGCGCGAGACGCTTGGTCTGGCCCTGCTCGCACTCGGCTATTCCCCGAACACCCAGGATGCGAAGGAACTCGAAAAGCTCCGCACAACCTTGCTCGCCTTCAAGGCCGCCACCGGGGATGGGCCGCGCTTCGTTCTCGCGAACGGTCGCTCGGAACTGATTGATGGCAAACTGGACATCCTCGCCACCTGGTCCCCTGAAATCACCGCGGCGCAGAAGGCCACCGACCCGGGCGATATCGACTACACCCTGCCGAAGGAGGGCGCGATTCTCACCTTTGACACCCTCGCGATCCCGCGCTCGTCGTCGCAGCCGGAACTCGCGAAGAAGTTCATCAATTATCTCCTCTCGGTTCACACCGCGGGGCTGGTCTCGCAGAATAGCTTTTACGCCACGAGCCTTGATCCCGCCAAGTTGACCGTACCCGAGGATCTTCGCGGCACGCCGTCACAGGCCCGCCCGCCGGGGCCGCCGATCCTCCTCGAGGATCTGGGCGAGGCGCAGCACATCTACGACGCCATCTGGTCGGAGTTCCGTCCGCGCAAGGACATCGAGCGTGACCGCATCATCGAGCAGAAGCGCTCGGCGGAGCTCATCCAGGAAATCACGTGGTGGCGTTCTCTGTGGGACGAAGGCCGCGCCCGGCTCCGGATCTCCCGCAAGGGGACCTGAGGCCGTTGGCTCGGTGTCGCCGGGGTCGCCGACCCCGGGGTTCGCAAACGATCGATCAGCTGATCGGACCGGGTCAGCGACCCGGGCGACAACAAAGCCTCAGCGCGCCGGTGCGGGCGACGGGGCCGGGGTGCCGTCCGGATTCAGGATCAGCGGCATGCCACCCTGACCCGAGCCGATCACCACAACCTTGCTGTTCGGCGACTTGGAGAGTTCGAGTGTTGCCTCGATCCCCTTGAAGCGAAGCAGCTCCTCGGTGAGACTTTCGCTCACCGTGGAGTTGAAGGCGGCGATGCCGCCCGCCTGCGTCAGGAGGCGCTTGGCCTCCTCTTCCTCGCGCTTCAGACGGAACTCGTACTCCTGCGCCATCTGCTCCTGCTGGAGCTTGTTCTCGATCGCCGTCGTCACGAGCGGGGGCAGCTTGATGTTCTTGATGTTCACGTCGTCGAGCACGATGAACTTGTCGCTTACCGCCCGGACCACGTTCTGGATGATGGCGTCGGAAATGGCGCTCGTCTTGAGCGTGTAGAGTTCCTCGGGGCGGTAGCGGCCGATGACCTCGCGCACGCCGGCGACGACCTCGGGGATCACGACCTTCTCGGCGTAGTCGGGGCCGACCTTCTGGTGGAGGATGCCGAGGTTGGAGTAGTCCGGGTAGTAGCGGACGGAAACGGACACGGTGATGGTCAGGCCGTTGCTGCTGAGGGCCTCGACGATCTCGGCCTTTTCCTGCACGCGGACGGTGTAGAGGAACATCTTGTTCCAGGGGGCGATGATCGACATGCCCTCGCCGTGGATGCGGCGGATGTCGGTACCGTCGGTCAGGCGGCGGAAGAGCACGCCCGCCTCGCCGGGGCCGATCAGGATGAAGATGCGGTTGGCGAGGTAGATGACGACAAAGGTGAAGATCAGGCCGCCGAGCAGGAGGGGCAGCATGTGCTCGCGCACGAAGGCCCGCAGGCGCAGGAGGAAGGCGGTGACGCCGCGGGGCTTTTCGGCCGGAGTCGGGGAGGGGGCGGGAGTGGCTTCGCTCATGGACGGGACGGTTGCCGGTTAGCGGATGGATTCGACCTGACCGTACTCAAGCTTGATCACGCGGTCGGCGCAGGAGAAGTAGCGGTCGTCGTGGGTCACGGCGATCACGGTTTTGCCCGCGGCCTTCAGTTCGGGCACGAGGGTTTCGTAGAAAAAGCGACGGAACTCCGGGTCCTGGTCGGCCGCGAACTCGTCGAGGGCGAGGACCGGGCGGTCCTCCAGACACGCGATCAGGAGCGCGAGGCGCTTCTTCTGGCCGGTCGAGAGATTGAGGTTGGTGAAGCGTCCGCCTTGGAACGAGGTCTTGTCGTCGAGCTGCATGCGCTGCAGCAGCTGGGCCACGCGCTTCTCGTCGACCTCGCTCAGGCCGTAGAGCCGGTCGAACAGGTGGAAATCCGTGAAAATCACCGAGTACAACTCGCGGTAGGCCGGGTAGTGCGCCGGCTGCAGCCGCAACCCATCCACCTTGAGGGTGCCTTGCTGGGGGGCGTAGAGTCCGGTGAGCAGCTTGAGGAAAGTCGATTTGCCCGAGCCGTTGCCGCCCACGATGAAGACCACCTCGCCGGCCTTGACCGCGAGGTTGAACGGACCGACGGCGAAGGCCTGACCCGCGCCCGCCTCGCTGAAATAAGTGAACCCGACCGCATCGACGGCGATCTCCTGGAAACCGCGGAAGTCGATCTTGGCCGGTTCCACCTGGCGCTCCCCCGAGGCCTCCGCGGAGTCGAGGAACTGGTCGAGGGCCGCAATGTTGCCGATGGCCACGTTGGCGCGGGCGTAGGTCGGGATTGAACTGACCAGGGCGGTCAAAGGACCGACAATGAAGAGGATCACCGCGGTGGCCTTCACGATCACGTCCGCATACGACGCGCTCAGGCTGGGCAGCAGGAAAACGAGCACGGCGATCAGGATGTAGAAGAAGGTCTGTGAGAAAATGAAGTTGCGCACGTACTCCAGACCGGTCCGGACCTTGACCTGCTGGGCATCGAGACAGATGCGGGCAAAGTGGTTTTGGAAGATGTCCTCGGACTTGCCTTGGTTGACCTTCAGTTCCTTGAAGCCGTCCATCATGTGCCCGAGGGAGGCGTAGAACTCGGTTTCCTTTTCGGTCGCGGCCTGCAGCTCCCGGTTGATCGAGCGCTGGTTGCGCAGGTAGATCGAGACGCCGCCCACGATCATGCCGAGCGTGATGACGAACGCGACCTTGGAGAGGAAGGCGAGGTAGAGCACGCACACCGCGATCATGACCGCGGACTGGATCGCGTTGACGACTTCGCCCGCGGCGAGCGAGATCGTCTGGGTGTCCTGGGCGAGGCGCGCCTCGACGTGGGCCTTGCCGATCCGCTCGGCGACCGCGAGATTGGAGCGGCGGAGCTTGTCCACGATGCGGATGCGGAGCTTGGCAATGACCTCCTCGGCCACGACGAACGAGCGGGCAAGGGCCACCCGCTTGGCCACGATGAAGATCGCAATCGCGATCCCGAACATCAGCAGGTAGCGGAAATTAAGCTCGGCGTACGCGGCATCGGCCGCCGCTGCGTTGATGATCGCCAGCAGCACGCCTTGCGCGATGCCGGAGATCAGCGTCAGCGCCATCAGCGACTGCAGCGAGACCGAGCTCTCCTTCTTGACGAAATTCAGCAGGTTCATGGACGCGCGCCGGAAAGCGCATGAGCGGCCAAGAAAGCCGTTCGTCCCTTGATGAAGCAAGAGCAGACTCAGTCCTCAGGCAAACGCGCGAAGGCATTTCACCCTAGATGCACGCCTGAAAACAGCCCGCGGTGACGCACGATTGTCGCCCCGCCTAGCGAGGAACGGCTTTACAAAGCCGGGGGCCAGCGGCAAAAAAGCGCTCTCCCTTCCGGGAACTTTCATGGACGCGACTGCACCAGCCCCCGTACGCATTACCGGCCGGATTTACTCCGACGACTATTTTCGGATCAACGAGTTTACCCGGCTCGATCCCAAGGAAATTGTCCGGGTCATGCGCGGTGAGGTGGCGGGCTGCATCTTCCGTGGGGCCATGGACCCGGCCCTCTGTGCCGGCATCAACGCGAATTTCTGGAAAAGCCCCAAGCTGCGCAAGCGTGGTGACGCCGTGCCGGCCTATTACGTTGGCACCTACCACTACGGCAAGGAACTCGGGCTTTATTGCGACGAGGCCGCCGACACGCGTCAGGCGATTCACGATCTGTTTGCCGGCGGTCGCAACGTGTTCAGCGAGCTGATGAGCGAGGTGCGTGCCGAGCTCGCCCGCAGCGGTGTCAGCCTTCGGGTCGCCAGCTATCAGGGCCGCGAGGCCGGCGAGTTCGTGGTGCGTTCCTGGAGCGGCGGCGGGCAGTTTGCCCTCGCGGCTCATGATGACGCCGCCCAGCTCACGGCGAAGAAACAGGCTGGCTTCGAGATTCAGGAAGTCGCAGCCAATCCGTTGGCCGCCGTCAACATGTGCCTGCAAAACGGCGCGGCGGGCGGCAATCTGGTCTATTGGAACATCGAGCCCGACGTCCCCACGCGCCAGGCGCTGGGCATCGAGGAAACCGGCTACCCCTACCAGGCGGAGTGGCTCGACGGCTTCGGCCGCATCGATCTCCCGATTCACGCAGGGGACATCTATTTCTTCAACGGCAAGCTCATCCATGCCGTCCAGGCCCAGTCCGTGGCAGGCGAGTTCCGCTCGACCATCTCCTTTCTGATGGGTCTGAAGGATCCGCAGACTGCGATCTACTGGACTTAGTCCCTGGTCGCGGAGTGCCCGGCCCGCGTAACGGCGGAATCGGAACCGGACTCAGGTTTCAGGACTTCGTCTTTGCCGTACGCAAAATCTCGGCCAGCTCCGCAGCGCGGGCCGGTGGGGTGCGTGGGTCGCGCAGGATCGACTCAAGGTGGCGGGCGATGAACGGATCCGCCCGCGTGTTGGCGGTCAGCGATCGGGTCGCCGCCTCGTAGAGCGAGTCGTTGCGCGCCGCGATCCGGTCGTTGGCCGTCTTGCCACTTGTGGCATAGCGTTCCCGTCCACCCGCAAAGCCTGCCAGGTCGAGCGTCGCCACGATGGGATCGAGCGCGCTCAAATCCCCGGTCGCGAAGAACCAACCCCAGCAGAAATCGAGATCGGTCGCCTCCTGAATCCGATGCTGTGCAATGGGTCGCGGAGTCCGGTTGGCGAGCGCGGTTCGCCCCGCTTCGCGCAGCCGCGTCCGTCCCTCCGGGGTGTCGCTCAAGGCAAGGATCCGCGCCATCGCCTCGCGCTGGGCGAGCGGGTAGGCGGAGAGGGCGACGAGGTGCGTGCGGACGAGTGAGGGATTCTGGCGCAGGAGCTGGCTGACAAAGCCCACCGTCGGCTCAACCTGGCCGGGCTGTTCGAGCACCCGCTGCTCCATCACCTCGGTCCAGTAGCCCGCGAACGGTCGCAGATCATGCGTCCGATAAAAGCTGCGCAACCACGGCTCATGCGCATCCGCCGCCGTCGCGTGAACGGCGGCGGCGAGGATCAGAAATGTGATGAACGATGAACGAAGCACCGTCTGTTATCGGCACATTTCACTCCAACCCAAGCGGCGGCCGCCGGAATTTTGATCACAAAGGAGCGGGGCGCTGACGCTGAGGCCGGCGAGCTCGGATTCGGAGTCTGCCACGAAGAACACAAAGATTCCTCGGATTGATTCGGTGACCCTACGGCGCCTTATAAGGCGCTCGGACGGACTCCGTCCCGACGACGGTCAATTTTCGTGCTTTTCGTGGCGATCCTCTGAGTTCGGAAAGTTTCCGACTCCCGGCTCTCCTTGGCAATCCGCTTACTTCCCCGGCTGGTACGTGCGCTTGGCTGCTTTTTCGACGTCTTCGCGATAGAAGAGGACGTCCTTGAACTCGCCGCGCGCGTACAACGCCGCCTGGTCGTTGAAATGCGGCGACTTCGGATCACCGCTCACGCCACCCGCCAGCACGCTCTTCGCGCGGATGCGTGGGCCAAACTCGACCACCGCCACGAAGCTGTTGCCGCGATTGCCGTAAATGCGCTTGGTGCCGGTGCCGTTCGCCGTGCCGAAGGCCGCGAGCGATCCCCACGCTGATGGCGCGAGGCCGATCGGCAGGCTCGGGGCGTTGTCGTCATGCGTCTCACGCACCTCGCCCGACAGACGCTGGAAGCGGTTGATCTCGCCCCACGGCGTCTGCCACGAACCGAAATCCCGCTCCAGCCGGTCCAGCGTGCGCCCCAGCGCGGCGAGCCGGTCCTCTGCGTTGATCTGCGTGTGGAGGAACTCGTGCACGATCGCGCGCTGGATGCGGATCTCCCCGGCAAAGGTGTCGGCCAGCTCCTGCGCCCACAGCACCGCCAGCGCGGTCGGGACTGAGTTCACGCCGGTGCGGTGATCCCACGCTCGCAGGGCCTCGACCGGACCGGCGAAACGCGTCTTGCGCGGATCGCGCGCCGGCAGGCTGTCGTAGGCGATCACCAGCGGCGGCAGCAGGTACTCAAAAGCCGAAAGCGTGGGGTCGTAGGCGAGGGCAATCAGGCTCTCCAGTGTCACGGCCTTCGCGTCTCTCAGCACGCGCACCGCGTTCACCCCGCGCGGATTCTCGGCACCGTAGCCGGGGCTCGGCGTCTGCCACATGTACGGGCGGTAGTCCTCGCGCCGCGGACTCGCATCGCCAGCGGCGGAGAAGGGCCAGTTGTTCGTGTTCTGCAGCCAGCCGCTGGCCGGGTTGCGCAGCGCGATCAGCTCGTCGATCGCGTGCAGCCCCTGCCAGTCGGTCAGCGGATCCTTGCCGTCGACCGGACGACGCCAGTCGTAGGCCAGTTCGCGCTTGGGCACAAAATTTCCATGGAAATACGCGATGGTGCCATCGGCATCCGCGTACACCGTGTTGTTCGAGGAATTGGTGCGCAGCTCCATGATGCGCCGGAAGTCCGCGTACGAGCGCGCCTTGGTCCGCAGATACGACTGCGACAACGCATCGATCGGCGACTGCATGAGCCGCACCGCCACCCATTTGTCATCGCCTGCGCGGCGGATGATCGGACCGCGGTGGCTGAAGTAGGCCGTCACGCTCTTGCGCGCCATCGTGGCGCCGCTCCGGTACGGGAGCTCGATCACGCGCGTGACAAAGGGCCTCAGTTCGTCGCCGTAGCGGTAGTGTGGCCGTCCGTTGATCTCGACCACGGTCTCTTCGTATTCATCGATCACGTCCGCGCCACCCGACGTGTGCATCCAGCCGGCGCGATCGTTGAAGCCCTGGTAGATAAAGAACTGGCCCCACGTGACCGCCCCGTAGGCGTTGAGACCTTCCTCGCTGACCATATGGATCTCGGGCCGGAAATAGAACGAGGTGTGGGGATTGATCAGGAGCAGGGCATGGCCCGAGGCGCTGCGGCTGGGCGCGATGGCAAAGCCGTTCGATCCGGTTGGCTCGGGGATCGATTCACGCACGGCGGGTGCGACAGCGGCGACGCGGGGCGGGCTTGTGCGGTAGAACTCGCCGAGCGGTGCGGTGGCGATCGATTCGATGTCACCCCCAATGCTGCCCTCGGTGAAGGCGAGCGCCATCCAGGGCTCGAAGCGCGTGATGAGCTTGGGCGTCACGGCGGGGTGCGTGTGCAGGTAGTGGTTCAGTCCGTCGGCAAACGCATCCATCAGCGTCTTCAGCCAGGCCGGACTCTGCGCGTACTGGGCCTGCAGGGCCACGGGGTCGATGAAGAGCTTCATTCGCAGATCGCGATCAAGCGCCGCCTCGCCCTCGATCTCCGCCGCGCGTCCCAGCGCGTTCACGTAGTTCAGCTCAACCCGGTTGAAGTCGTCTTCGGCCTGCGCGTACACCAGGCCGAACACGGCGTCGGCATCGCTCTTCCCGTAGACGTGCGCGATGCCCCAGCCGTCGCGATGGATCGTGATGCGTGCAGCCTGCTGTTCCCAACGGGCAACCTCGGCCGGGGTGGCCGCGCCCGCGGCGATGCCGGGCAGGTAAAGCGCGAGAAGACAGGTCAGAAGGCGGAGAGGGTGCATGAAAATCGGGTTCGGGCGGAGGTCTTGCGGGGCGGGTAACGAGGGGAGGTTGTCCTTCGGTTGGCCCCGAGGCAAACCTGCAGCTTTCACCCTGCTGGCACCGGTGGGGCCCGGCGTGTCCGCCTCGTTCAGCGCGGGTCGGCGTTGACCCAGGGTGCCCGGTGAATTCACTCCCGGAGGTTACCCGTTCCGAGATTTACCCCATGACCTCCTCCTTCCCCGCTCGGTTGGTTTTGATTGGCCTGATGCTGACGGTTTCTGTCTCCGCCCAGATTGGGCCGGGGTGGGAAGCGTACACGCCCCAGCGGAAAATCCACCTGCAGAACAAGGACGAGAAACTGGTGACGATTGACCACGACTATTCGGCCAACGTGACCCGCTCGCTGGGATCGCCTGCCACCGCGACCTACACCTATGACCACGCGACGCGGACGGAGACGTTCACCCTGTTGAAACCGGGTGAGCGCGCGGAGATCCGGGTGCACGACAACTATGCGACCGGCTCGCGGCAGTTCGAGGGCTACGTCACGGTCTTTGCCCCGATTGAGCGCCAGATGATCTTTCAGATCTGGGGCAGCGGCGAGCCGAACCGGGCAACCCAGATGATTCTCCGCGGCTTCAACCAGAAAGGCGGCTCCCTGCTCGCGACAAATCGCGTCACGGATTCGCCGAAAGTCGCGACCGGCATTTACGGCCGCGAGATCAAGGTGAACGTCATCCACCTCCAGGAGGATGTGGGGGGACGCATCCTGGTCTTCCTCGACGATCAACCCGTGCTGGATGTGCCCGACACCTACAAGGACATCATCAACGCGACCGGCAACTACCACAAGTATGGCTGCTACGGTTCGTTCGAGTCGACGTTCACGGAGGCCCGCGCCCAGTGGCGCGACGTGCGGCACTTCCGCGGCGGGCGGGCGCCGTAGTCAACCGCTTGCTCAGCCGGCGTGCGTCGCCGCAGCCTAGTCAAACCACTCGTCGGTCGGATCAAACGCCGGGATCGGCACGATCATGATGCGAAGCTTGCCCAGAGCCCGGTGGCGGCAGCCAGGCTTGATGAAGATCGAGGTCATCGGCTTCACGGGAATGCGTTCGCCGTCGAGCTCCATGACGCCCTCGCCCTCGAGGATCAGGTAGATCTCCGTCATCACCTTGTGGTAGTGCACTTGGGAGTCCGTCGCGATGTCCGTGATGTGCAGTGTCGCGATCTTGTTGTCGGGGGAGACGAACGCGCGTCGCGCAAACCCGCATGGGCAGCGCGCGGGCACAATCTCATCCATCTGCGCCATCTCGTAGTTCTTGGTCGTCGTCATGGTGATTCGTTGGTTGGCTCTGAGGTTGTTGTAGCCGGGGGCACTGACCCCGGGGTTTGTGTCGTGCTGGTCGCACAGGCCGGACCGGGGTCAGCGACCCCGGCCACAGAATTTGTCATTCACCGCGCCGGCTTGGTGCTCTTGTTTTCCAGAAAGTCCGCGTGCTGGCCGCCCTGCAGCTTGTTCCAGGCGGCAGGCGCAAATTCCTTGCTCGCAATGTCCATGTCGCCGTCGCCATCGAGATCGGCGACCACAGCGTTGTGGGCGCCGAGCCCCTCGAGGATCGTGCGGCGCTCGAAGCGCCCGCCCTTGCCATCGAGGTTCTCCCACACGAACCAGCGGGCGCGCTGGGCAAACCACTCGGACTCCGCCGCGAAGACATCGATGTCCCCATCGCCGTCGAAGTCGGCCGTCGCCATCGAGTGAAAGTCGCCCGCCTCATCGCTCATCGGCAGCGCATGCGCGCGCCAAGCGCCGCCCTTGCCGTTGAGATTCTCGGACCACTGGATCGCCGCGTTTTTGAAAAAATCCGACTCGGCGTGGACGAGGTCGAGATCGCCGTCGCCGTCCATGTCGACCAGCGACGACTGCTGGGAGAACCCAAAGTTGCCGCGCCGGCCGAAGTTCAGGTTGTCGCGCTTCTCCCAGGTCCCGCCCTTGCCATCCTTGTTCTCGTACCAGGCCTTGGTGAACACATCGAGGTCACCGTCGCCGTCGATGTCGCCCACGCCGTTGGGCCACATGCCGGAGTGAACCTCGTCGCCGATGCGCGTCTTGGTCCAGGGCTGGGTCGGATCGGCGGGAATCTTGAACCAAAACAGCCCCTTCTCCGTACCCTTGTCGGTGTTGACGACCACATCCTTGCGGCCATCGCGATCGATGTCCGCGATGATCATGTCGTGACCGCCGTACGCGCTGGCGTCGTAGATGTGCTTCGTGAACGGCACCTTTGCCGGGTCCTGGGAGTTTCGGAACCACGAGCCCGACGAAATGATGTCGAGCCAGCCGTCGCCGTCGACGTCGAGCGCATTGACGCCGCCGTCGCCGGTGTTGTCGGTCGTGACGACGGAGAAAGGCCAGTCCGCCTTGCTGCCGTTGTTGAGAAAAAGGAACTGCTGCTTCTCGCGCGTGCCGAAGTGCTGCCCCATGAGAAAATCCATCTTCCCGTCGCGGTTGAAGTCCCCGGCGGTGCTCTGCCCGATGCCGTTCAGCCGCGGGAATGTCGTGCTGATGTAGTGATGCTCGAACACGATCTCGGCCTGCGTGGACGGAGCGAGAAGAGGCACGAGGGTGGCCATCAGGAAAATCGGGGCTGATGAACGCGGGCAGCCGCCGGTGCGGCCGACGCGAATCGGGGAGGGGGCGTGGGGGTGCATCGCGCCCTTATTCAGCAGCGTCCCGCCCCTTGGTGGCAAGGTCGGCCTTCGGTGGTTGACGGTCAACCGGCGGCCGCCCGGTCTTCGGGAATCCATCCGCAGCGACCGTCAGCGGTCCGCACGAATAGCCAGCCGCCGTGACGTTCCTCCAACGTCACCACGTCGCACGCCGCGACCCGCAACTCCGCCGCTGCATACGCACGCCCGGCCACGGCCGTCTGGGCGCGCTCGTCGATGGTGAACCAAGCGCAGGGAAAGAATCCCTCGATGCCGCGTGCATCGCGTCCAAAAAACCACGCGGGATTCTTTGGATCCACCCGGAGGAACGTCACGCGCTCACCGGTCACGGCCGTCGGCGCGAGCGGAAACTCCGGTTCGTAGGCCGTTGTAATGGTGAGTTTCATGGGGAAGCGGTGAAGTCCCTGGCGGGTGCGGTCGGCATTCTGCGTGTTTCCGGTACGTTCGCCCGCCTACGGCTTCTTCGGCGGGACGCCCACGTCGCGCAGACAGGCCACGAAATAGTTGTCGAGCTCGGTCAGGCTGTTCGACTGGCGCTTGTTGCGCTCGATCTTGGCCAGCAAGGTGTCCACCGCCGCCAGCAGCGCTCGGTAGCGGGCGATATGCGAAGCCTTCTTGAGAGCGCCCATCTCGCGCACGTCAGGCCAGTCCGCCTTGGCGAGCTTGTAGCCGGCGGGATCGTCACGGTATTCCGCCAGCGCATCCGCGATCAGGGTCTCTCCGCTCTCGCCGCGCGCCAGCCGGTCGCGGGCGATGAGCAGGAGGGCCGTGGCCGTCCCTCGCACGCGGTCGTCGTTCCACTTGATGTTC
This sequence comes from Opitutaceae bacterium, assembly GCA_036401075.1. Taxonomy (GTDB): domain Bacteria; phylum Verrucomicrobiota; class Verrucomicrobiia; order Opitutales; family Opitutaceae; genus CAMAXB01. The sequence continues at coordinate 28,575 of DASWVY010000048.1, read as the reverse complement.
AGGGCCATGAACGTTTCTCAGCCGGAGCCGGCCCCGGGTCGAGACCCGAAGGAGCCGACCGGGAAGTCCTGGACCGCGCTTGCAAGAGATCAGATGTCAGAAAGCAGAGGTCATTTTCTCCAATCTTCTCCGCCTTGGTATCGCGCAGCGAGAACCGTGGACGGACATTGGCCTGCCAGCAGGCAGGAACAGTGAACCTCATCCTCCTCTGTTAGCTCCTGTTAAACCCATCCGATGGTTTGAATCCGTGTTCATCTGTGTCCATCCGTGGTTAAGTATTCTGAAGCTCGATTCCGCGTGCTCCGCGGGCAACCTCACTTCGTTCGCTTGAACGTGTACACCGTCTTGGGCCCGAAGCGCAGCTTGAGGGTGTCGTCCGTCAGTTCCTCGATCGTGTCCTTATAGTCGGCGATCTTGCCGCCGTTCTGGTCATTCTTCATCGCCGTATAACTGATGGTGTTTCCCTGGCGTGACCACTGACCCGAACGTCGGGAAACGACGGCGCCCTGCTTCATCACTTCGGAGTACCTGCCGCTCGCGTCAAAGGTCGCGGTGATGCTGGAGCGGCCGTCGTCTTGTCGCCATTCGCCCACCAGCTGATCCGGGGTTGGCTCGGCGAAACCGAGCAGGCCGAGGGCAACGAGGAGCAGGACCGGAAAGAAAGGCAGACGGAATGAGGTTCGCGGGGTCATGGCCGCACAGTAGAAGATTCAGCGCGCTGAGGGAAGACCGGCGTGGCCTTGGTGCGGGCGGAGGTCTTCCGTGACTCTTGACCACCGAACTCCGGCGTTCACCCTCAACGGTGATGAACATCGACTGGATCTATGACCTTCCCGCGTTGTCCCTGGCCGCGGTGGTGGTCGGAAGCCTGACGTGCTTCGGTCTCGTCGGCATGCGGGTCACGCGCCCGCTCGTGGTCCGGTGGTTGGGTGATCCCCATCCCCACAACGATGTGGTTTCTCTCCTTCTTGCCACGCTCGGCGTCCTCTACGGCATTACCCTCGGCCTCGTCTCCATCGCCGCGTGGGAGGCGTACGAAGGCACCGCGTCGGGTGTCGATCAGGAGGTCGCGGTGGCGGCGGCGCTCATCGCCGATGTGGACCTGCTGCCTGAGCCCGCGCGCACCGAGGTCCTGCAAAGCATCGCCCTCTGGCGCGACCACGTCGTCAACGAGTCCTGGCCGGCTCAGCGCGAGGGACTGAAGCCGGAGTCGGAGAGTGCCATGCTCCACCGGGTCGAGCGCGCCCTCGTCAACTTCGTGCCCCGCACGGCCACCGAGGGTGCGCTGCTTGCCGCCGCGCTGAGCGAGGTGAACGGGCTCGTCCGTCTCGGGATGCAGCGCTTTGAAGCCGTGGAGTCCGGTCTGCCCCGCATCCTCTGGCGGATCGTGATCCTCGGCGCCATCCAGTTGATCGTCTGCCTGTGGCTGCAGTCGTCGGCTAAAATCTCGCTCGTCTATTTCTCGACCGCGATGGTCGCAGGCCTGCTCGGCTTGCTGATCTTCTTCCTCGCCGAAGTGAACAACCCGCTCCGCGGCGACTACGGCATCTCCAGCGACGGCTTTCGCGATCTGCGCATCAATCTGACCGCGCCGTAGCTTCGGCTGGACGAATCCAATCCGGAGGTCGCGCAGAGGCGCGGAGCCGCAGAGAAGACCTCCAGAAAAACAGATCGTGTTTTAAAACGCTGCGGCTCTGCGCCTCTGCGCGATTTTCGTTATTTGAGGTTAGGGCCGTCGCCTCGGTGAAGACGCGTTCGGAATCACGCGTCCGACCACACCGCGAATTCGCCGCTTCCGGGTGCGATGAAGTGGTACCGGCGGCCGCCAGGAAAGCTGAAGATCTCGCGCGAAATCGTCGCGCCCAACGCCCGGGCCTGCTGGAGCGAAGCCTCGAGATTGCAGGCGTAGAGCACGACCAGCACGCTGCCCGTGGCCACGGCCGCCGTTTGTTCGCTGCGATACAATCCACCCGCGATCCGTCCGTCCTCAAACGCGACGTAGTCAGGTCCGTAGTCCGTGAACGTCCAGCCCAGCAGGGCGGTGAAGAACGCCTTGGTTTTGGTCAGATCCGTTGCCTGGATTTCGATGTAGTCGATCGCGCGGTCCTTGGGCGTGGCCATGGCTGCGAGGGGAGGGAAAGGCGCGCACGATGGCGAGGCTTCGTGCGCGCTGCCGATCACTTTTTCGTCTCGCAGTTGAACATCCACTTCACGCCGAAACGATCGGTCAGGGTGCCCCAGTAGGCTCCCCAGAACATGTCCTGCAGCGGCGATTCCACCGCTCCGCCCGCGCCGAGTGCGGCAAACAGGCGATCGGTGTCGGCCCGCGTGTCCGGTTCCAGGTTGATGTAGACGTTGTTGCCCTGGTTCAGCTTGAAGCCCATCGACTCGGGGCAATCCGTGCCCATCAGCACATGGCCGCCCAAGGTGGGCACGGCGACATGCATCACGAGCTTGGCCTGCTCCGCCGACAGCGGCGGCTGCCCGGGGCAGGGCGGACCGTCGCCAAAGCGCATGATGGGCGTGACGAACTCGGTTTTGAAAACCGACTTGTAGAAGAGGAAGGCTTCCTCGGTGTTGCCAGCAAAGTTGAGGTAGGTAGTGACGCGAGCCATGGTGTTGGGGGAGGGAAGGTTGAGGGTGTGAACACAGCTTCAACGAACGAAGCGTCATGATCCGGACACCTCCTCAAAGTCGGGTGAAGCAAACCGCCGCTTCTCGATTCTCTCCTGTAAAAGAAGTCCCATCCGCTCCGACGTGTAAGGAATTCGCACGTCAACCGTCTAACTCCGGATGACCTCTCCGGTTCGCATCCGTGTCCATCCGTAGTTAAAAATTCCGAAGTTCGATTCCGCGTCCTTCCGCGTGTTCCGCGGGCAAACCGGTTCACCCCTTGGCCGCGCGCACACACCAAAATCGGCTCGGTGTCATTTCTCCTGTAACTTCTGCCCCGCTTCCCGGGTTAGTTTCCTATCCCTATGTCATCTCCCACTGACTCCGCGCCGGCCTTTGCCGGCGCGCTGACCGGCATCTCCGGCGATCTTCGGCACGCTCTTCGTCTGCTTTGGAAAGGCAAAGGCCTGACCGCGATCACGCTCCTCACGCTCGCGCTCTGCATCGGCGCGACGACCGCCATCTTCTCGACCGTTTACTCGCTTCTGCTCAAGCCCCTGCCGTTCAACGAGCCGGAACGCATCGTCGAGTTGTACACCTCCGCGGTGAAGGCCGGCCTCGACAAGATGCCGGCCAACGTGCCGATGTACCTCGACTACTCGGCGAACGCGTCCTCCTACGAGACGCTCGCACTATGGACGTTCGGCCAGCAGATGTTTGGCGAGGATGAGGCCCAGGCCCGCCTCGATATGGCCAGTGCAACCGCAGAAATCTTTTCGCTTCTGCGCGTGCAGCCCCTGCTCGGGGATTTCTTCACCAAGGACCAGAATCGTGAAGGCGCGGACAAGGTCGTCGTCCTGACCCAGTCGTTCTGGCAGACCCAGTTTTCCGAGGATCCCGCCATCATTGGCAAAACCGTCCGGATTGCCGGCGAACCCTTCACGGTGATCGGCGTGGCGCCGCGCGTGATGGAGGCCTGGGACGCGCGCGTGAAGTTCATCCGCCCGCTCGCTTGGCCGGCGGCGGCGGAGAACCCCCAAGGCCGCTACGGGGTGGGCATCCAACTCTTTGGCCGCCTCAAGCCGGGCGTCGCCGCGGGGCAGGCTGATGCCGAGGCCAAGACCCTTGAGCAGCGCTACGTCGACGCCTCTCCGCCTCAGGTGAAGGGTTTTGCCGAGCGCTCGGGCATGACCATGAACGTGGGTGGAGTGCAGGAGCAGCGCGTGCGCCCCGTGCGCACGACGCTGCTGCTCCTCCAGGGCGGCGTGGCCTTTGTGCTACTCATCGGCTGCATGAACGTGGCGAACCTGCTTCTCGTCCGCGCCAACGCCCGCCAGTCCGAACTCGCCATCCGCTCGGCGCTCGGAGCCAGCCGGGCGACCATTGCGCGCCAGCTGCTGCTGGAGAGCCTCCTGCTCACGACCCTCGGCGCAGCGCTCGGTCTCGCGCTTGCGTGGGGCGCCCTGCGCGTGAGTAATTTTTACGTCGCGAAGATGCTGCCGCAGGCCCTGCCGGCAGCGCTCGACCTGCGGGTGCTCGGCTTTGCCGTCGGCCTGACGCTCGTGATTGGCGTCCTGACCGGCCTCATCCCGGTCTTCCACATCCTGCGCACCAACCTCGCTGAGATCATCCAGAGCAGCTCCCGTGGCGCGTCCTCCGGCCGCGGGGTTCGCGCACTGAGCAGTGTCCTCGTCGTCGTCCAGGTTGCGGTGGCGCTGATGCTGCTCACCGGCGCCGGCCTCCTTGTGCACAGCTTTGCCAAGGCGCTCGCGGTGGATCCCGGCCTGAATCCCAACGGTGTGGTCACCGCCCGCGTCGTCGTTCCGGCCGCGCACCGCGCCACCGCCGAGGCGGCCAATGGATTCCAGGAGCGGATGAATGCAGCCCTGCGCGAGCTCCCCGGCGTGACGTCCACGGCCATCTCCTACTCGACGCCCTTCCAGGGCGGCCTGCCCATCAATGCGTTCACGCTCGAGGAGGATACACTGCCGCCCGGATCGCCCCAGCCCGGAGCCTTTCGCGTCTTCGTCACGCCTGGCTACTTGGAAACCCTTGGCCTCAAGCTGGTTGAGGGACGCTTCTACGAGGAAGCCGACCGCCAGCCCAATGTCCGGGTCATGGTGGTCGACGAGAGCTTCGCCAAGAAATTCTTTCCCAAGGGCTCGGCGATCGGTGGACGCTTCACCTTTGGCCAGCGCCCGGAGAAGTCTGAGGACTGGCCCACCATCGTCGGCGTCGTGCGTGATGTGCCGCACAACGGCGTGGAGGAAAAGAGCGGCAATCCCATCATCTACCAAGTCATTCAACAAGGTGCGCGCCCCGGCGGGCTGACGATCTTCCTCCGCACCGAGCGTCCCGCGAACGAACTCATGCCGGCGCTGCGGGCCAAGCTCCGCGCGATCGACCCGACGATTTTCCTCTACGATGTGGGCACACTCGACCAAGCCGTGGGCTCGTCCTTCGACAACCGCCGCGCCGTCATGCTGCTGCTCGCCGCCTTCGCGGGCCTGGCGCTGTTCCTCTCGTCACTCGGCATCTACGGTGTGCTCGCCTATGATGTCTCGCAGCGCACCCGCGAGATCGGCATCCGCGGCGCGATCGGTGCCTCCGGCGGTCAGATCATCGGCATGGTCCTGAAGCAGGGTTTATGGAAAACCGGCCTGGGCATCGTGATTGGTTTGGTCGGCGCGCTTTTCCTCAGTCGCTCCATGACCAGCCTCCTCTTCGGTGTCACCCCGACCGAGCCCATCGTGTACCTCGTGGTCAGCGCCGTGCTGATCGCGGTCGCCCTGCTGGCCAGTTACCTCCCGGCCCGCCGCGCCTCGAAGATCAATCCCCTCGTCGCCCTGCGCGACGAGTGAGGTGACGCAATGGCTGACATATTCAGATTCGGAATTTGGCCACGAAAAACACGAAGTTTGCCGGTTCGGATGCGTCCATCTCACGGCGCCTTATAAGGCGCTCGGACGGGATACCTAGGCACGAAAGACGAGTTTTGTGTTTCTTGTGGCCATTCCTCCGATTCCGATCCGGTGCGGCCTCCGTGGCTCATTCTGGGTCCGTCATTTCACAGCCGCCGGCACCCAGCGATAGGCGCGGACCTTGTGGTCGAAGACATGCGGGATCAGCAAAAGCCCGGATTCAGGCAGATAGGTATGATCGGCCGCGCCCCGGCTCAGCGTGAATAGGATCGTCGGCTTCCCTTCGGCCGAAACCTGCAACACATTCCCGGTCGTCCAATCGGTGACCGTGTAGCCGCCGCGGCCGTCTGGCTCGATGCCATCAATCGAACCCAAGGGCTCGTTCCCCAGGCGCCCCAGCGTGTGAGGCTCGGCGAAGGTCACGTAGGACAGGTGCCCGGGCTGGTCCTTGCCATCGGCCCCGCGCAACGACCAGCCGCCGAGGATCAGCCGGTCGGGCATCGCCTTGAGGCCGTTGAGCCCGCCGGTCTGGGTGCGGTCGACCACGAACCACGGTTCGAATGTTCCCGCGCGCAGGCGGAACACCCGGCCGAGTCGGTTGCTGAAAACGTAGACCGTGCCTTCCGCGTCCGCGGTGCAGTCATTGAACGCACCGGGACCGTCCTCCGGCTGATGCCGGGCCAGAATCGCGCCGTTTGCCGGGTTGATCTCGAGCATATGCCGGTCGTCGCCGGCGTAGAGCCGGCCGTTCGCGAGGGCGAGGCCCTTGGGACTGTCGAGTCCGTCCACCCAGCGCAGTTCGAGAATCTCCCCGCGCGCCGAGACCCGGCTGATAAATCCGTCGCCCGGCGTCGCACCCTGGCCAAAGCTTCCCATGTTGGAAACGTAGTACTGATCGCGCGCCGCATCGAAGACGATCGATTCAGGCGCGGCAAAGCCGCCGGTTTCCCAAAGCAGTTCAGGCGCCTGCGCCACGGCGCGCGCAGCGGCCACGATCAACGCGAGTCCAAGGCGCAGGAAGTGGACGTTCATGCGGCGAATCCTCACCTCCCTCCGCCGCCCGCGCAATCGACAAGTCCTGGGTGGAGCAGGGTAGAAGAGGTCAGCGGTCAGATGTCAGAGGTCAGTTCCACGAACGCGGAACCAGAAACGAAAACCGGCTGCCCTAGCTCCTACTCGAAAATTGGATCCGAATCCGTGTTCATCCGTGTCCATCTGTGGTTAAAAACTCCGGTGGTTCGATTCCGCCTCCCTCCGCGTGTTCCGCGGGCCGACCAATTCCGTTGAAACAAAAGCGCGCTCTCCGGTGTAAAAGGAGTAGTCAGCTTCCCTGATCCCCGCCCATTCGTTGCCTGCATGCACGTCCCTGCTGTTCCCTTCCTGGCTGCCCTGTCCTCCCTGCTGCGCGGGTTTTTTGCGCGGCCGGCCCGCCGGCTCGGTTTGGCGGCGGTCGGCCTGAGTTGCGCCCTGACAGGCGAAGTCCGGTCGGCCGAGCCCGCCGCTGGCGACTTTGGCAAGGACATCCAACTGGCGCCGTTCATGGTGCAGGGGAAGAGTCTGGCGATCGATATCCATGCCCGGACCAAATCGGACCGGCGCTATGCCGAGAAGTTTGCCGATGAGGTCGTCGAGGTCGCCTACGAGACCCTTGAGGGCAACTCCACTGGCAAGGGCCTCGTTATCGTTGGTGTGAAGGGCGAGCCGCACCCGATCCAGATCTTCCGGCAGTTTCTTGAGCTGGCGCGGACCGGGCAGCTCGATCCCGGCGTGAACGAAGCCGTCACCGAGTTGGAAGGCCGGGTGAAGGCACTGCAGGAAATGATCAAATTCGACGCCGACGACGAGACGGGCATCACGTTCGAGACGATCATGCCCGCACTGCCGGTGCCCCTGATCGGCACGGCGTCGCGGCTCTATCAGCGGGCCTGGTCCGAGGGCTTTGATGCAGCGCGGGTAGCCACGATGTTCAAAGCGCTGACCCGCGACGATCTCACCCGTGACGACCTCAAGCGCTACGACTGGGTCTTTTATCTGCCGCCCCAGAGCGCGACCTCGGCGGTGCTGAAGGACATGCTCAACAAGGGCATGAAGGCCGAGAAGATGGGCATCATCAAACGCGCAGCGCTCCGCACCGCCGTCTTCGCCGCCGGGCCGATCATCCGCAAGGCCGCCGAGGGCATGCGAAAAGCGATGCTCTTCAGCACGATTCTCCGCGCGGAAAGCGACTACTCGAAGGAAGACATCGATGACCTGACCGAGGCCTATGCCGAGGAACTCATGCCCGACCTCAAGCCGGGCAACATCGGCGAACGCCGCCGCGTCCTCGCGGCGATTGAGCGGCAGAAGATCGAGAATGCGGAGTATGCGAAGAACCCCTACGTCAAGCCGGCGCGTCTCACCGCCTTCGATCCGGCGGCCTACGCCGCCTTTGCGGGTGACTACACCACCAAACCGCCGCAGGCCACGCACCACTTCATTTGCGAAGGGGAGTCCTATCGGTGGCAGCGCGGTGAGCGCGACCCGCAGATCTACTTCCCGGCCGGAGACCGCCTTTTCGTGAAGGAGGATGGCACCGCGACGATCCAGTTCCTTGTCGACGACATCGGCGCGGTCACCGGCGTCGAGGAACGCTGGCATCGCGGCCGCCGGACAATTCAACGCGCTCCTGCTGTCTCGGCTACGACCAGCCAACGCGAACCGGTCCGAAAGTAGAACCGATTTCACCGGAGTTAGCGGAGCGAGCCGACTTCTGATCCCGTCCTCTTCAATCAATCCGTTGGTTCGAATCCGGGTCAACCGTGGTTAAAAACTCCGGCGGTTCGATTCCGCGCCCTTCCGCGTGTTCCGCGGGCTATCCCAAGCGCTTGCCGCCCTGCTTCGCCTCCGCTTTTCTGAACCGGCGTTTTGGAACAACCCCGCGAAAGCGCCCTGCCTCCCATGAAGAAAGCCGCTGCACCCAAGAAGACCCTGTCGGCCAGCCAACGAAACGCGCTCTTCGCCGGGTTGCAGGCCCGCTTCGAACAGAACCCGGGCCGGCACAAAGGCATCACGTGGACCGCAGTGAAAAGCCGGCTCGAAGCGGCCGACGCCGAGAAACTCTGGTCGCTCCACGAACTGGAGCGAACCGGCGGCGAGCCGGATGTCGTGGCATATGACAAGAAAACTGGCGAATTCCGCTTCGTGGACTGCTCCCCGGAAAGCCCGCCGGGTCGCGCGGGCTTTTGCTATGACCGCGAAGGGTGGGAATCCCGCAAGGAGCACCGGCCGAAGGACACGGTCATCGACTGTGCGACGGCCATGGGCGTCGAACTGCTGAACGAGGAGGCGTACCGCGAGCTGCAGACGCTCGGTGCGTTTGATCTCAAGACCTCGAGCTGGATCCAGACCCCGCCCGACATCCGTAAACTCGGCGGCGCCCTCTTCTGCGACCGCCGCTACGGCCAGGTTTTCACGTACCACAACGGCGCCCAATCCTACTACAGCGCCCGCGCTTTCCGCGCCGCCCTGCGAGTATAGCTGGCTTGGTTGGTGTAGCCGGGGTCGCTGACCCCGGTCCGCTCCGGGGTGGAGCAACTCGCCTCAAGCCGCTGGATCAATGCAGCAGCCACGCCTAAGCCGGTCCATGAGCGCAGAGGGAGGATCTCATCCCCGTAGGACGGCACAGGCGCCCCGGACGTGCTCACGGAGCCAGCGGTGCGCCGGGTCGGCATCCATTCTCGGGTGCCAGAGCATCGAGACTGTGAAATCCGGTGTGGTGACGGGGAGAGGGAAACTATGCAGACCGTTGCGCAGGTTGCCCGTGTGCCGCTCCGGTACGGTGGCAATAAGGTCTGAACTTCTGGCCAGAGCCAATGCCGTGGAAAAACCGCCCACGATTGCGACGACGATGCCTCGATCCAGTCCGAGTGGCGCCAACGCTTCGTCCACCGACTCCTGGTCAGGCCCGCGTCGTGAGACGCTGATATGCCGGCCGGCGGCGTAGCGGGCGGGCGTGATGCGACCCTTGCTCAGCGGATGACCCTTGCGCACGACGCCGATGTAGCGGTCGCGGAACAGGGCTTGCGATCGCACTTCCGGACTCGTGCTTGCTTCCAGCACGCCGGTCTCCAGATCGATCCTTCCCTCGCGCAACGGCGCGCTGTCCTTGTCCAGCTTCGGCACGAAGCGCAGCTTCACTCCAGGCGCCTCCTCGCTGATGTGGGCAATGAGCGACGGCCCGAAATTCTCAACGAAACCCTCGCTCGTTCGCAGGGTGAAGGTCCGCACGCATTCGCGTGGAGCGAATGTTCCAACTGGCCGCAGCACTGCCTCTGCACCCTTCACCAGCTGGCCGACATGGGTGCGAAGCTCGAGCGCCCGTGGCGTCGGCACCAGGACGCGGCCCGCCCTGACCAGCAGCGGATCGCCGGTCGTTTCGCGCAGCCGGGACAGTGCGCGGCTCATCGCCGATGGGCTGAGCTGCAGCCGGCGGGCAGCGCGCGCAACGCTGCCCTCGGTGAGGAGGACATCCAGCGTCACGAGGAGGTTGAGGTCAGGCCGCGTCATCAGTCTCTTCGGGGCCTGGATCCAGTGATGTGGCGTTTCATGCACGGATTAAGTGCAAAGGATGCGTCTTCCGCCATATCAAATTCCGGGGTAAACTCCGGGGATGACGCCGTCGCTCACGACCAAACCGCAGGATCTCGCCGCTGCCGCTGGCTCGCCCTCTGCGCTGTCCGTGCGCTGGGCGCTTGCCGGCCTCGCTCTCGCCACGGCGTTGTCGTCGCTGGGGGCCAGCATCGCCCACGTCGCCTTGCCCACGCTGATGCAGGTGTTCGCGGTGAATTTCTCTACCGTGCAGTGGGTCGTTCTCGCGTACCTGCTGGCCAGCACCGCGTTGATCGTCGGCGCGGGACGGCTTGGCGACATGCTAGGACGTCGCCGTTTGCTGCTGGCCGGGATCGGTCTGTTCGTCGCCGGCTCACTTGGCGGAGGCCTGGCGCCGACGCTGGGGTGGGTGATTGCCGCGCGTGCGCTGCAGGGCTTGGGCGCGGCTATCATGCTGGCGCTCAGCATGGCCTTGGTTGGGGACATCGCGTCATCTGGCCGAACCGGCGCGGCGATCGGTCTGCTGGGGACCATGTCTGCGCTGGGGACCGCACTTGGTCCATCGCTGGGCGGCCTGCTCCTTTCGGGCTTCGGTTGGCGATCACTCTTCTTGGTTAATGTGCCCCTGGGCTTACTGGCTGCAGGGCTGCTGCAGCGTCACCTGTCAGCCGACCGTCCGATTTCGCCTTCGGCCCGGAAAGCCTTCGATGGAACCGGCACCCTGCTGCTGGCGCTTACCCTTGCGAGCTATGCGTTGGCTGTGACGTGGGGGCGTGGCTCGTGGAGTATGCGCAACCTGAGTCTTCTGCTGACCGCGCTGGCTGCGGCGGGGCTGTTTGTGTTCGTTGTGCAAAGAACCGCTGCTCCCTTGATTCCCTTGGCGACGTTCCGCGACCGACGGTTGAGGGCGAGCCTCGCCATGAATGCGCTCGTCGCGACCGTGATGATGACGACGCTGGTCGTGGGTCCCTTCTATCTCGCGCGCACTGTTGGGCTCAGCCCGTTCGGGGTGGGCCTTGCCCTTTCGGTCGGACCGGTGGTCGCCGCGTTGACCGGAGTCCCGGCCGGACGGCTGACTGATCGCTGGGGTTCCGGGTATCTGATCGCCGTTGGGCTCGCGGCCATGGCGGCCGGGTGCGGGCTATTGCTGGTCCTGCCGACCGCTCTGGGGCTCCCGGGCTATTTGGGGCCGATCATCCTCATCACCGCCGGCTACGGCTTTTTCCAGACGGCCAACAACACCGCCGTCATGACTGGGGTCTCTCCCGAGCGCCGCGGGGTTGTTTCCGGCCTGCTCAATCTGTCGCGCAATTTCGGGCTCATCACGGGTGCGTCGGTGATGGGCGCCGTCTTCGCGTGGGTCGCTGGGACTGCGGAGTTCGCCACTGCCTCTCCGGAAGCCGTGGCCGGGAGCATGCGCGTCACGTTCGGTGCCGCTGGTCTGTTAATCCTGGTGGCGCTCGCCCTGCGCTCTGCCGATCTGTCATCCGTCCAGTTTGGCGCGCAGTAGGCCGCCCTCGGTGGGTAAGTCAGACCGGCCTCAACGAGGCCGGCTACATGAGTTGCATGAGCGTTCGCGCACACAGCTGCGCGAAAGCGGGATCGTTGATCGGGCCATCGTACTCGATCAGCGGGATGTCCGGGCGGAGGTGCGTTCGCAGGGACGCGAGCAGCGCGTCGTCCGCCGCGGCGTCATGAAAGGGACCGCCCGGAGCGCCGATCTGGCTGAGGCCGCGGCGTGGGAAAAGAAAGGTCACGGGCGCGGTGGAGCGGTTGAGTTTCTCCGCGAGGATCCGGCCGAGTTCGCGGTTCTCCTCCGGGGTCGTGCGCATCAGCGTCACCTGCGGGTTGTGCGCATAGAGGCGGCGGCCGGCGAACTTCGCCGGCACCGTCGTGGGCTCGCCGAAGTTCACCATGTCCAGACAACCCGGCGCCACCACGGCGGGCACGCCGGTCTTCGCCGCCGCATCGAGACGTTCCGGGCCGGCCGTGAGCACGCCGCCGACGAGTTCATCGGCCCATTCGGTGGTGGTGAGATCAAGCACGCCGGCCACCAGTCCGCTGGCGATGAGGGCTTCCATCGTGCGACCGCCGTTGCCCGTGGCGGCAAACACGAGTACCTCGTAGCCGGCCTCCTCGAGCACGCGCTTCGCTTCCGTGACGCACGCCGTCGTGTTGCCGAACATGCTCGCAACGATCAGCGGCTTCTCACTCTCGCTCGCGGTCCTCGTGGCGGCCGCGCCGGTCCGGCGCGCTTCTGCGGCCGTAACCAAACCACCGATGGCGCCGGCGGCGTTGTCGTAGAGAATGCGCGAGAGGCGGTTGAGTCCGGCCACGTCGACGATCGCGGGCATCATGACGATGTCGGTCGTCCCGACGTAGGGCGCGGTCTGGCCGCTCGCGAGCGTTGAGACCATCAGCTTCGGAAATCCCAGCGGCAGCGCGCGCATCGCGGCGGTCGCGATGGCCGTGCCGCCACCGCCGCCGAGCGAGATGATGCCGTGGATGCGCTCCTGGGCGGCGAGCCGCGCCACGAGCTTCGCCGCCGCCCGGCCCATGAACGCCACGCACTCACCCCGGTCGCGGCGGGCGAGCAGGGTCTCATGGCCGGGTTCGTCCGCCGCGGCGGCGACGATCTCCGCGGCAATGTCAGGTCGGATCGTGGGTGGGCCGAAGGTCCCGACGTTGATCAGCAGTGGCTCATGACCCTTGCGCCGCACCGCCTCTGCGAGGAAGGCGTGCTCGGGACCCTTCGTGTCAAACGTGCCGAGGATCGCGATCGTGGGCATGGCGCAGAACGGAGTTGGCTTACTTGCCGCTGGCCCAGGTCACGGCGTTGATGAGCAGCGCCTTAAAGGCCGCGAGGTTGTGCACGCGTTCGTCATGACCGATCGTCAGACCGACCACCCGGGCGGTCGGGTGATCGGTGACCCAGACGACCGGGTGGGAGACCTTGTATTTCTCCGACGGTGACGACTCTGCGAGCACCGTGATGCGTGCGGTGCCGGGCGGCGTGTCGCGCGGCTCGGCGTTCACGTAGTACAGTTCGTCCTCGACGACAAAGGAGGCCGGCACGCCCTTCATGATCGGGTGCTCGGGGCGCAGCGTGTTGACCGAATGCGGCCCGATGCGGTCGTGTCCGCGTGAGCCCCCGCCGACGATCTGCGCGTTGAGCTCGGGCCATTCGGGGTAACCGTACCACGTGCCCGGATGGTGCATGATGATGCCCTTGCCCGCCGCGGCGAAGGCCATGAGCGCCTGCCGGTACTCGGGGCTGTCAAAGAAGCGGCGGTTCACGCTGATCACGGCCACGTCGGCCTGCGCCAGGGCGGCCGCCGCCTGGTCGCGGTCCTCGGTGTAGTTCACACTGAAGCCGGCCTGGAGCAGCGTCTGGCGGTCGGTGCCGCCGTAGAACTCGCCGAACTTGTGGGAGCTGCCACCGCTGATCAGGAGCACGCGCGTCTTGCCCGGTTCCCACACGATGGGCGTCGGCTCGGGCAGCGGAAAGTCACCGCGTCCGCCCGCCTTCGGCCGCGCGTCCGGGGCGACGGCCGCCGTGGGGGCCGGGGCCGACGCCGTGGCGGGAGCGGCCTGGGAGGCGAGGTAGGCGATGAGATTGCGCAGATTTTCCGCCCCGAGCCCCTCATAACCCTCCGGCATGAGGGAGCGCCGGGTGTTCTCGCGCTTCGCAATATCGGCGAGGCGGATCTCGGTGTCGCCTCCTTGGTTTCGCACCGTGACCCCGTTGGCGCTCTCATTGACGATCACGCCCGAGGCCACGTCGCCGTTCTTGAGCGTGATGTTCCACTGCCAGTAATTGGGCTCCACCTGGCGGTTGGGATCGAGGATGTGCGTCAACAGTTCGGCCGCGTCCCGCGAGCCGATGCCTGCGAGCGGTGGGCCCACATCGCGCAGGCCGACGTCGCCGAGCTTGTGACACACGGCACAGCCCGCCGCGAACAACTCGCGTCCGGCCGCGATATTGCCGGGTTTGCGCACCTCGCCGATCAGGGACGCGATCAGATCGTCTTTCGAGGCGCTCGAGGTCACCGTCGCAAAGAGCTCGGTCGCACTGCCGGCGATGATCGCATCCGGATGGTTGCGCAGACGCGCGATGTCGGCCGGACCGAACGCTGCCGGGGCCAGCTTGCCCTCGCGCACCGCCGCGAGCAGGGCCCGCGTGGCGACGGGAGACTTGAGCAGATGGTCGAAGAGCTGGGGCAGCTTTGCCTCGCTGTAGGCCCCGACCAGCAGCGGGGTGGTCTCGCCTGACGGCAGCGTCGCGAGCGAAGCGAGCAGGCGCGCCCGGACCGGCGCCGGGGTCGCGCCATCGACGAGCAGCGGCCGTACGCGCGTCAGGGCGTCGGCCCGATGCGCGGGCAGCGCGAGCAGCGAACGCACGATCTCGGCGCGGCGCTCAACCGACGTGCCGGGCTGGTTGAAGTCGGCGAGCAGGCGCGCGACGGCCTGGTTCATGCCTTCGGTGAGGGCACCGCCGCCGCTCACGCGGGCCGCGAGCAGCAGGGCAGGTGCGCCCGTTTCCGGGGCGGCGACGAGACGCTGCAGCGCGGCGGACGTGGCGTCGTCGAACGCCGGCGGAGCTTCAGGCCGCTCGAACAGCGCCCGCAGCAGCGCGCCGCCCAGCGCATTCGGCATCGCGGCGGCGGCGCGGACGAGTCCGGGCACGGCGTTGGCGGGCACGCCCACGGCCACGCCGGTGACGAACGATTCCAACGCATCCTGTTCTGGCCGGCGCAGCGCCTCGGCGAGGAAATCCGCCGCATGGTCGGCCGCGCCGGCGATCAGCGCCGAGCGCGTCCAGTCGTCGGTCGCGGCGACGTAGCCGGCGAAGATCTCGGCGCGTGCGGTCGCGGAGCTGGCGGCCCGCGCCGATTCGTAACGGGCGAGCGCGAGGCTGCCGAGCGGCTTCGAGAGTGCGACGACCTCCGGCGCGGTGGGGAACTGCTCCTGCGCAAGGCGGAGGGCCGTTCCCTTTACATGGGCATTCGGATGCGAAGCGATCGTACGCAGCAGGCCCGGCAGGTCGCGACGGTCGTGCTTCACCACGGGCAGGGCGATGGCCTGCTTGTGCTGGACGCGCCAGATGCGCGCGAAGTGGTGATCGCGATCAGGCCGGACCGCCGCGTTGGCCGGGCCGTGCTGCGGCCCGCGCGTGTCGTTGTGGATCACGGCCTGATTGTAGAAATCGACGAGGTAGAGCGCGCCGTCCGGTCCGACCCGGTTCTCGATCGGACGGAACCAGAGGTCGGCGCTGCGGATGAACTCGGTCTCCTCGCGGCCCGGCTCCTTGGCCACGGCGTAGGAGATGCCCTCGGGGCGGACGAACTGGTGGTGGACCATGTTGAGCGTCGCCTCAGTCGTGAAATAACTGTGGTTCCACTTCGCCGGCCAGGCGCCGCCGTCGTAGATCGCGGTGCCGGCGCCGGCCGTGAAACGACCGACCTGGTCGATCTGCACATAAGCCTGCTCGGGCCAGGTCATGGCCGGGAACGTGCGCTGGTTGACGATCATGCCGTGCCAGGACGTCGTGCCGGGGACCTTGCCGCGGGCGAGCACCGCCTCGGGCAGCACGGTGTGGAAGAACACGGTGCCGCTGGTGGGTTGCGTCCAGAAGACCTGGCCATCCCACGTGAGATCAAGGCCCCACGTGTTGCCATTGCGGCTGCTGTACTGCTCGAAGGCCGAGCCGTCGGGCCGGAAGCGCACCACGCCGCTGCCGATGCCGGGGAATTTCTTCGTGCCGTCGGGCGAGGTGACCTCACCGCGCGAGTAACCGTGCGTCGCGTAGATCCAGCCGTCGCGGCCACGGCGCAGGTTGTTGATGACGGCGTGGGTGTCGTTGATGCCGAGCCCGGTGTAGAGCTTGGTGCGCTTGTCGGCCACCTCGTCGCCGTCCGTGTCCTCGAGCAGCCAGATGTCCGGTGCGCTGGCGGCGATCACCCCGCGTCCGTGGAAGACGAAGCTGGTGACGAGCTCGAGCTTGTCCGCAAACACCTTCTTGGTGTCCATCAAGCCGTCGCCGTCGGTATCGGTCAGGATCGAGATGCGATCCTGCGGGTCGCGCTCGGTCACGCGCGGATTGAGCGAGCCGCTCTCCTGCCAAGGCGCGGCCGTGTTGGGCACGCGGCGGCCATTGGGGTACTCGGGGGTTTCGGCGACCCAGAGGCGGTTCTGTTCGTCCCAGTCGATGCTCATGACCTTGTTGATGAGCGGTTCCGAGGCGACCAGCCGGACCTCAAACTCCGGGTGAACCTCGAGCAGGCTCGCGGCGCGATTGGGCGCGGTCGGGCCGCCGGCCGGATAGCGAAGCGCCGTGCCGAGTTCCTCCGGGCGGCACAGGGTGTCGAGATCGCTGCGCCCGCCGGCCCAGACGATGCCGCGCAGGAGGATCGCGCGATAGTTGGGGCGGTGGAAATTTTCGTAGCGGTGTCCGGGCAGCGAGACAAAGGCGCGGTAGGGCTTGGCGCCGCCGTCGACGGTGCGCTCATAGGTCCACATCTGCGGCTGGTGGTCGTAGACATTGACGCCCTTGCGCAGGGCGACGGCCTCCGCGGCGCGCTGCTGGGCCGCCCGGTCGCCGCGCCCACCGGTGTCGATCGCTTTCGGTGTGTAGGCCGTGGCGAGCACGTGGATGTTGGGTGAGAGATCCATGTCGTAGTAGATCTCGTCCTCCATCTGCCAGTTGGAGACATCCTGCGTGATCGGATGACTGCGGTCAGCGAAGTAGAGGTGCATGGGCGCCTCGAGCCAGCGGGTGGTGCCCTCGCGCCACGAACCCCCAATGAGGGATGAGTACCAGGCGGGATCGGCGGAGACTGCCGCGGCGTGGATCACGACCAGCCCGCCGCCGCGTGCGAGGAAGGCGTTGAGCGTCTCCCGGTCGGCCGGCGCGATGTCCCCGGCGTTGGGCGCGTGCAGCACGAGCACATCGGTCGCGGCGAGTTGGGCGGCCGTCGGGAAGGCATCGCCGCCGGTCGCGGTGGCGCCGCGGGCGTTGAGCAGGGTGGTCCACTCGGCGAGGAAGCGCGGATGATCATGCGCGCCCGGACCGTGGGTCTTGGGACCGGAACGGATAAAGACGCGAAGCGGCGGCTCGGCGGCGGACAACACGGACGCAAACAGGCACGCGCCGAGCGCGACAAAGGCGAGGAGGCGATTCATGGCAGGGGTAGGATTCCAAAGTGGCGGGAGCATCCTGCTCCCGTGGTTCGGAAGCATGACGGGAGCAGGATGCTCCCGCCACCTAGGAGGGTTTTCGGATGGCGGGTTGCTAAGAAAGGGTGCGGCAGACCGGCAGGCCCTTGCGCAGACTGGCCCAAGGTTCCTGGGTGGAGACATCGCAGGGGTCGGCGACGGCGGCGAGATCCGCGGGCAGTTTCGCCGGCGAGAGCATCGCGAGGAAAACGAGCGGCTCGGCGTGTGGGTTGTAGGTCGCGTGGATCGTGCCCGGCGGGATGTGGGCGATCTCGCCCGCGCGGAGGATGCGCTTCTCGGGCCCGACCCACTGCTCGGCCCGTCCGTACACCACGTAGATGATCTCCTCGCGGTGTGGGTGGTAATGGAAGGGATGGCAGTGCATCGGATCCATGTTGGCCCGGACGAGCAGCAGCTTGTCCGCCGCGACCAGATCCGGGCGGCACAACCATTCGTTGTTGGTCCACGCATTGGTCTCGCGGAGCGCATCCGCAATCTGCACGAAACGGCGGTCGGAGGGGGACATGGGGAAAAGGAGCGAGAAGCTAGAAGTTAGGAGCGAGGAGGGGAGCCGGCGAAGAAACAGATTTCAGAGGGCTGTGCTGCTGCTTCTCGCTCCTTGTCTTGTCGCTACCGCGACACCTTCAGCCCCTTGAATTTCCGCGTCAGCGATGTGAGCGACTCCTCGACGCCCATGCGCTCGAGGCTGCTCGCGCCGACGAAGCCGACGGCGTCAGTGCCGGCCATGACGCGGGCGGCGTCCTCGGGGGTGTTCACAGGACCGCCGTGAGTGAGGAAGAAGATGTCCTTTCGCACGGTGTTGGCGGCGTCGATGATCGCCTGGGTCGTCTTGAGCGTGTGCTCCCAGCTGACGACCGCGCTCTTCACGCCGATGCTGCCGCCGACCGTCGTGCCGACGTGTGCGATGATCGCGTCGGCGCCGGCCTTGGCCATCTCGATGGCTTCCTCGGGGGTGGCGACGTACACGATGGAGAACAGGTCCATGCGCCGGGCGAGGGCGACCATCGCATACTCCTTTTGCACGCTCATGCCCGTCTCCTCCAGTACGCCGCGGAAATGACCGTCGACGATCGTGTGCGTGGGAAAGTTGTTCACGCCGGAGAAACCCATCTCCTTCACCTGGCCGAGCCAGTGCCACATGCGCCGGCGCGGATCGGTGGCGTGGACGCCGCAGATGACCGGGCATTCCTCGACGACCGGCAGGACCTCGAACTCGCCGATCTCCATCGCGATGGCATTGGCGTCACCGTAGGCCATCATGCCCGCCGTGGAGCCGTGGCCCATCATGCGAAAGCGGCCGCTGTTGTAGATGATGATGAGATCAGCGCCGCCTTTCTCGATGAACTTGGCGCTGATGCCCGTGCCGGCGCCGGCGGCGATGATGGCGTCGCCCTTGTCGAGCGTGGCCTGCAGGCGGGCGCGCACTTCCTCGCGCGTGTACGGGTTTCCTTTGCCGGTCCAGGGATTGGGCATAAGCGGAGGTGGGGTTGACGCAGAGCCTAGGCGACGCGCCCCGCGACGGGAAGCGCGGAGCGCACACATTCGACTGACGATTTTCCACGTGGGGCCGCTCGTAACCCGGTTCCTGTTCACACCTCAGCCGGCTCAATCCGTTTAACCACAGATGATCACAGATGCACACAGAGGGAAATGCCCTGACACACGGAGCTCCGGAACTGGTCGGTGCCGCGACGTGCTTCATCCTTCTGGAACCAGTCCGGTTGATCTGTGTTCATCTGTGGTTCCTCAATGGTCTGAGCTCGGCTGCGCGTCCGAATCGTTCTCGTTCTTCGTTCTCTTTCTCGTTCTCGGATCGAGAATCTCCGCCTGAGCCGGTCGAACCCGAGAACGAAGAACGATAAAGAGAACGAGAACGAAGTGAGTACATAAGTGCCCCCCGGCGCGATTCCCTTTGCCGGACCGGCGCGCTCGGCTATGTCAGCAGGACGGACATGGCGAAACCCCCGACCTGGCAGGAAACGACCATCGACGGCGCACGGACGCGGCGCTGGTCGCTGGATGCGCGCCAGTGTCCGGAGTTGAAGGTGCACCGCATCGCGTGGCTCGGCATCGATACGGTGTTTGCGCCTTACCGCCGCGTGCGGCTGGCGCCCTCGGGCAGCTTTGTCCTCGCGACCCTCGAGGGCGAGGGCCGCATGTGGCTTGAAGGCCGCTGGCAGCGCGTGCGCGCCGGGGCCCTCTGCCTCGCGCCACCCCGCGTGTTGAACGCGTTTCATGCGGTGCCGGGGAAGCCCTGGACCTTTGCGTGGATCCGTTATGAGGAGGCGTCGTGGACCAAGCCGCTGGTCGGGGCGGATTCACCGCTGCGCTTGGCCGCGGGCGCGGAGGACCTCGGGCGCGTGCTGGCGGGCCTGCGGGCGGAGTGGGTGGCCGAGCGCGACGCCGACCTGCTGCACCACTGGATCGCCCTTGCGCACGGCCATGCCCGCCGCGCGGCGCGACCTTGGCGGGGCGGCTCCCGCGTCGGGGAACTGTGGACGCTCGTGAGCCGCGATCTCGCGGCCGATTGGAAGCTGGCGTCGCTCGCGTCGGCCTGTCGTCTCAGCGCGGAGCACCTGCGCCGCGTCTGCCGGCTCGAGCTTGGACGCACCCCGATGGAGCACGTCACCTACATGCGGGTGCAGCGGGCGCAGGAGCGGCTGGTGACAACGGACGAGAAACTCGAGGCGATCGCGCCGGAGGTGGGTTTTCACAGCGCAGCGGTCTTTTCGCGCGCCTTCGTGCGCTGCACTGGCCTGACCCCGACGGAGTACCGCCGTCGCGGGAAACCTCGCCGGCGTGGCGTCTGATGTAGCCGGGCTCGCTGAGCCCGGTCTGATGCTGGGAGCGCGTGCCTGGATTTCGCGCAGCGAGAATCTCGGACACGTACCGGCCGGCCAGCAGGACGGAACGGTGCGCCCACGAAAAAAGCCGGCCTCAATGAGGCCGGCTTTTGATCAAGACGGATGGCGATCGGAGATCGGCCTCAGCTGGCCTTTTCCGACTCCATCGTCACGCGGCGATAGCCGCCGGTGCTCTTGAAGTAGAGCAGGAGCAGGAGGAAGATCGCGGCCATCGTCGCCGGGATGTAGGCGTCGGCCTTGAGCGTCTTGCGGTCGCCGATGATGCTCGCGTCGGCCAGCGCCGCCTGGTCGGGCGTGCGGGCGGCCGGGGCGGTGGACTGCGCGGCGGCAAGCTTGGTGCCGTCGAGGCCGGTGACCGGGCTGAGGAAGAGGAAGCGGCTCGACGTGGTGGCCTTGTTGGCCTCGTACACGGCCGGGGCGGTCTCCTGAAGGTGCTCCACCGTGAAGCGGTCCTTGGCGTAGCCGAGGCCGGGGCCGCCGAGGAGGCCGGCGGACATCATGCCGATGCCACCCATGATGGACATGGCGATGGCGCCCGTGCGGGGGAAGCGGTCGCCAACGACGGCCAGCATGGTGGGCCAGAAGAAGGTCTTGCCGAGCGCATACACCGAGAGAGCGACCAGGGCGCCGATGAAGGTCGTGATACCGCTGACCATGTTGAGGCCGACGACGCCGAGGACCGAGCAGATCAGGAGCAGGCCGATCGGGGAGATCTTCAGCTTGCTCTCGATGAAGTGGGCGCAGAAGCGCAGGGCGAACATCAGCATCGAGGTGAACACGAAGAGGATCTTGCCCTGTTCCGGCGTGAGGATGTTGCCGGTGATGTTCTGGATCCAGCCGTCGGTGCCGAGCTCAACCGCGCCGATCAGGGCGTGGGTGATGAAGAGCACGAAGAGGAGCAGCGAGCCGACGGAGAACTTGGTCAGGACGCCGACGATCGCCAGCAGCACGAGGCCGATGCCCCAGGAAACGGCGTCAGGGAGGAAGAGGGCGTTCGAGAAGAAAAGCACGAGCAGGTAGCAGGCGACCGCCGAGCCAAGGATGCCGACCTCGCGGAGCATTTCGCCGACCTTGAGACCCTTTTCCGCCGCTTCGGACTTGGGGAAACTCTGACCCATGAACATGACGCCGTAGGCGATCGTCGGGATCAGGAAGAGGCCGAGCTGGATCTTCCAGCTCATGCCGGCGGCGCCGAGCGTCCAGCCGATCAGACCACCGACGACCATGCCGGCCGGCCAGGAGGCGTGCAGGATGTTGAGGTAGTGCGTGCGGTTCTTTGGGAAGAGCGTTGAAACCAGCGGATTCGCGACGGCCTCGAGCGTGCCGTTGGCGAGGGCGAAGACGAACGTGCCCCAGTACAGGAACTGGTAGGCGGTTTCCTGCGCCTGGCCGACCCCGGCGGCAAAGGTGATGAAGGCGGACGCCACGTGGAAGATGAAGGCGGCGAGGACGAGCTTGCCGTAGCCGATCTTATCGACGACCACGCCGCCGATGATGATGCCGAAGCAGAAGCCGGTGAACCCGGCGCCGCCGATGGCCCCCAGCTGGGCGCCGGTGAAGCCGAAGTCGGCGGCCCAATTGGCGAGAATGCCTCCTCGGACGCCGAAGCCGATGCCGGCGGCGAGGATGGCGGTGAATCCGGCCCAGAGGAGCCGGCTGGCGTTCGCGGTGATACCTTCAGTGTTTGCAGACATCGTTGCAGGGTAGGGGTTGGGGGATGGGTTCGGAAAAAAGCAATCGTCGGCGGCTGCTGCCGGACGGACTTCACCAAGGGAAGCGAGGGGTGCGGGCACAAGATACTAAATTCGCCCCGATTGAAATCGGAATTCACTCCAACGATCCGACCCTGGCGGATGGCCTCAGGTGGCTGGCCGCGGGGAAGCTAGGGTCCTTCGTGGAGGGAGCTTCCGGCTCCCTTTCTGCATTCCCTGAGTTATGCCCCTACCTCTATACCGGGAGCAGGATGCTCCCGCTACGTTCCGGGTACCGTCTGAAACGGGGTCATGCCATTCCCGATTCCACGCGGCTCGGAGCGGAAACCGAGGGGCTTGGCCCCTCGCTTTCTTCGCCTTGCCTGCGCTTATGATCCGCGACCGTCGGCCGGAGTGTTTCCCTGCGAGAGAAGAACCCGGTGTCGCCACTCCATGGTCGCCAGCCAGAGCACGTAGGCTCCCTCCAGCCAAAGGTGCGCGTAACCCAACAGCGACGCGGAGCGGAACACCTGCACGAAGGCGAGGACACAGAAAACGCTCCACAGGGCGTTCGCGCCCGCGAGCACGGTGATCAGCCCGACCGTCGGCGGTCGGCGCGTGGCCACGAAGAGGGCAAAGCAACCGTAGGCGACGTTGGCTGTCGCCATGCCGAAGTAGAGGCCCTCCGGCAGACCGTAAAGCGGCTGCAGCCAGCCGGCCAGCAGCCACAAGCCGGCGCCGACCAGCAGGCCTCCGCTGCCGTCGAGCCACAAGATCGAGGCGATTCCCTTCGTGCGCATGTCAGCCGGTGTTCGCGAGCGGGTAACCTTCGTGGGCAGGAGAGGGGACGCGGCCTGGTCGAGTTCGTTCGCCTTAGGTCACGGCGCCGCGGGCGTCGCGGGAACCGCCCACACCGGCGTGGTGTAGGGGTCAAAATCGAGCATCTCCGGAACGAGGAAATACGCGGCGAGCAGGATCACCGTCGCGCAGATCAGATTCAGGCGCAGCCCGACGCGCGCCATGTCGGGCACGCTCAGGACGCCGGTGGAGTAGGCGATTGCATTGGTCGGCGAGGCCCCGGGCAGCATGAAGGCGCAGCTCGCCGCGAGCGTCGCCGGCACCATCAGCAGCAGCGGATTGATCCCGAGTCCTCCGGCCAGGCCGGCGAGGATCGGGAGCACCGCCAGCACGGTGGCCGAGTTGCTCATCATCTCCGACAGTGCGACCACCAGCGCGACCGCTGCGATCGCCACGATCCACACCGGCACTTCGTTGAGAATGGTCAGCTCGGCACTCAGCCAGGTGGTCACGCCAGTCTGGGTCAGCGCCGCCGACAGACTCAGGCTGCCGCCGAAGAACAACAGGATGCCCCACGGCAGTGGAGCTGTGTCCTTCCACGTCAGCACGGTCTGGTCGAACTTCCGATCCAGCGGGATCAGGAAAAGCAGGAGGGCGCCGCCGATTGCGACCACGGCATCCTCAATCGGCACGCCGAGCAGGCTCTCCCAGAATCCGCTGAAGACCCAGGCGATGACGCAGAGGAGAAAAACGCAGGTGGTCGCGATTTCCCCACGTGAAAACGCCCCGAGCCGTCCGTACTCGGCCCGCAGCAGGCCGCTGAGATTCGGCATCGCCGGAGCCCCGCGCAGCAGGGAAACATAGAGCAGGCCCCAGCACAGGACGAGCAGGGTCAGCGAGACCGGGACGCCGAATTTCATCCAGTCGGACAAACTGAGGCTGTAGCCGTAGGTGCGGCTGAGGTAGCCCTCGAGCACCGCGTTGGTCGGCGTGCCGATGAAGGTGGCGAGGCCGCCGATGCAGGGCGCGTAGGCGACGGCCAGGACGAGGGCCTTGGCCATGGCGGGATGCTGCGCGCCATCGCGATTGATCAGTCCGGCGATGCTCAGGGCCATCGGCATCATGACCATGGCGGTGGCGGCATTGCTCATCCACATGCCGAGCAGGCCGGTGACCAGGACCAGTCCGCCGATCAACTGCGGAGCGCTCCCGCTGACGTGACGAAGCAGGCCGAGCCCGAGTCGCTCGTGCACGCGCCATTTCTGGATCGCGATCGAAAGGATGAACCCACCGAGGAAGAGGAAGATGAGCTCGGCCGCAAAGTTACTCGCCGCCTGGCGCAGGGTCATGATGCCGGTCAGGGGCAGCACGGTGAGCGGGAGCAGCGCGGTCACCGGCAGGGCCACGGCCTCGGTGATCCACCAGGTGGCCATCCACATGGCCAGCCCGCACACGCGCCAGCCCGTGGCGCTCATGCCCTCCGGGGGCGAAAGCAGGTACGTGGCCAGAAACAGGCCGACCCCGAGAAACAGTCCTAGTCTCCGCACGAAGGGCGACGTCTGGTCGGCGTTGGCGTTGAGGGCGGGGGAGGTTGGGGAGGCTGCCATGAGGTGTCGAGGAAGGGTCCGTCGGCGGCCGAGTTGGAGCGACCGCGCAGAAGGGAAAGAAAGCGGCATGTCTATTCGTGAGCCCGTGGGCTTTCGCAAGGTTCCGCCTCGCCTCGTGCATTCCAATTCCACGCCGTGTTTGGAGTGTCGGGCGGCGGGGCATCGCCGCGCCTGCGGGCGAAGGGGCGAGCCTGTCCGGAATTCACCGGCTCATTCGTTGAAGGAGAGAACACCGGGCCTGCGCGCTGACGACAACGCACTCACGTCGGCATCGCCCGGCCCGAACTTGGCTCACTTACTCCGGTCTGATTTCAATCCCTCCACCCATGAAAACCCCTACCTCGAAAAACAAGATCTGCCTTTGGTACGACAAGGACGCCGAAGCGGCCGCGCGCTTTTACGCCGCGACCTTCCCTGACAGCCAAGTGACCGCCGTCTACCGCGCGCCGAGCGATTACCCGTCGGGCAAGGCGGGGGACGTGCTCACGGTGGAGTTCACCGTCCTCGGGATTCCCTGCCTTGGCCTGAATGGCGGCCCGATCTTCCCGCACAGCGAGGCCTTCTCCTTTCAGGTCGCGACCGACACGCAGGAGGAGACGGATCGCTACTGGAACGCGATCGTCGGCAACGGCGGTCAGGAGAGCCAGTGCGGCTGGTGCAAGGATCGCTGGGGTCTGTCCTGGCAGATCACGCCCCGGGCCCTGACGGAAGCGATGGCCGCCGGCGGCGCCGAGGCCAAGCGCGCCTTCGACGCGATGATGGAAATGGGCAAGATCGACATCGCGAAGATCCAGGCCGCCCGTCGCGGATCCGCCTAGGTTTCGCGTAGCCGTCTGCCCCATCGGTTCGCAGATCGCTTCCGACCTCAGCAGCCGACCGGTTCGCGCTGCCCGTGTCGCCTTCGGCCAACCACCGCGGGGCGATTTCTGGTCTGGCCCCGCGAGCGGAATTTTGACGTGGTGGACGTTTCCCCTCGTTCACACACTCGTCCCTCCCATGAACTTCGAAACCCTCCAGTTGCACGCCGGCCAGGACATTGATCCCACGACCCAGTCGCGTGCCGTGCCGATTTACCAGACGACCGCCTACCAGTTCAAGGACTCCGCCCATGGCGCGCGGCTCTTTGCCCTGCAGGAGTTCGGCAACATCTACACGCGGCTGATGAATCCGACCAACGACGTCTTCGAGAAGCGCATCGCCGCGCTCGAGGGCGGGGTCGCAGCCTTGGCCACCGCTTCGGGACACTCCGCGCAGTTCATCGCCCTCAATAACATCACCTCGGTCGGCGACAACTTCGTCACGACGTCGCACCTCTACGGCGGTTCCTACAACCAGTTCAAGAACGCGTTCCGGAACATCGGCGTTGAGGCGCGCTTTGCCAACGGCGTGGACGTGGCGAGCTTCGAGCCGCTGATTGATGCGAAGACCAAGGCCATCTACCTCGAGACCATCGGGAACCCCGGCCTCAGCGTGCCCGACTTCGCGGCCTTCGCCGCGCTCGCGAAAAAGCACGACCTTCCGCTGATCGTGGACAACACCTTTGGTGCGGGCGGCGCGATCTGCCAGCCGCTGCGCCACGGCGCGCATATTCTCGTGGAGTCGGCCACCAAGTGGATCGGCGGCCACGGCACCAGCATGGGTGGCGTCATCGTCGACGCGGGCACCTTCAACTGGGGTAATGGCAAGTATCCCCAGTTCACCTCGCCGTCCCCCAGCTACCACGGCTTCATCCTGAACGACGCGTTCGGACTCGGCGGCCCGATGGGCAACATCCAGTTCATTATCCGCTGCCGCATTGAGGGCCTGCGCGATTGGGGTCCCGCCCAGAGCCCCTTCAACTCGTTCCTTCTCCTGCAGGGACTCGAGACGCTGTCGCTCCGCGTCGAGCGCACCTGCGAGAACGCGCTCGCGCTGGCCCGCTGGCTCGAGACCTGCCCTGAGGTCGAGGCCGTGAACTACCCGGGCCTGACGAGTCACCCGTTCCACGCCAACGCGAAGAAGTACCTCACGCGCGGCTTCGGCGGCGTGCTCTCGTTCCAGCTCAAGGGCGACCGCGCCCGGGCGGAGGCGTTCGTTAACCGGCTCAAGCTCATCTCGCATCTGGCCAACGTCGGCGATGCCAAGACCCTGATCATTCACCCGGCTTCGACGACCCATTCCCAGCTCTCCGCCGCCGAACAGCTCACCGCCGGCGTCGCCCCCGGCGGCCTCCGTGTATCCCTCGGCATCGAGCACATCGACGACATCAAGGCCGATATCCGCCAGGCGCTCGGCGCCTGATTCGCCACCTCGCCTTGTCCGTTCCCGACCGGTCGTCGCAGGGGCGACCGGCTCAGTCCGTCCGTCCTCGCCAGCGCCACCAGCTGGCGAGGATGCTGCCGATCACCGAGTGAGCTACGCTGGAGATGGCGCAGGGCACGGCAGTCAGCGGATCGGCAAAATGCTTGCGGGCCAGCGCGACGCCAAGGCCGGAGTTCTGCATGCCGACCTCGATCGAAACTGTGCGGGCGACGGTCTCTTCAAATCGCAGTACGCGGGCCGCGACGTAGCCGAGGAGGAAGCCGCCGGCGTGCAGGCCGAAGACCGCGCCGAGCAGACGCCAGGCGGCACCCTTGACCGCCGCGGCGCTGCCGCCGATCACGCTCGCGCAGATCAGGGCGATCACGATGACCGACACGAGCGGCAGGCCGAGCTGCACACGTTGGACCACCCGCGGCGCGAAACGATTCACGAGCACACCGAAGGCGACGGGCGCGATCACGATCTGCACGGTCGACTTGAACATGCCCCACGCATCCACCTCGACGAGCGCGCCCGCGAGCCACGACGTCAGCAGAGGCGTGAGGGCGACCGCGGCAAAGGTGGAGCACATCGTCATCACGACCGACAGGCACACGTTGGCGCGGGCGAGGTAGGTGACGACGTTCGAGGCCGTCCCGCCCGGGCAGCACGCGACGAGGATCAGCCCCACGGCGTAGGGTGGGGCGAGGTCGAACGCGCGGCCGAGGCTCCAGCCGAGGAAAGGCATGATCGTGAACTGGGCAAAAAAGCCCAGGGCCACGGCCCGGGGCATGCGCGCGATGCTCCGAAAGTCGTCGAACGTCAGCGTCAGGCCCATACCGAGCATGATCACGGCGAGCCCCCAGGTGATCCACGGCCCGCTGAACCAGGTGAACCAGGCCGGTTGGACCAGGGCGAGCGCTGCCAGCGCTACGACCCAGACGGGGAAAGCATTCGTGAGCAGGGATAGGACTCGCGACACGGCCGCCGAGTCAGGCGAACGAGCAGGACCAAGGCGAGCCCGGGCTTCTGCGACTCGTTGGGAAAAGCTCGGACGGACACCGACCGATCAGTCGATCGGGACGGCATGAAGCCTAAAGCTTACCGCTTAAAGCCTACCGCTTAGAGCTCCGCGAAGCGGCATTTGCCACTGGTCATGCGACCGGCCCCGCGCAATCGTACGCGACCTCTTCTCTCCGATCTATGAGCCGCGTCATGTGCTACAAGTGTTTCTGGCCGCAGCCGCTGTGCTGGTGCGGCTCGATCACGCCCATGCCGTCGCGCACGAAGTTCGTCTTTCTCATGCACCCGTATGAGGCCAAGCGTATCAAGGCGAACACCGGGCGGCTCACGCACCTCTGCCTGGCCGATAGCGAACTCCACCTTGGGATCAGCTTCGACGACCACGAGCGGGTGAACGCGCTGATCGACGACCCGCAGAACTACCCGGTGCTGCTCTATCCGACCCGCGACGCGCGGGACCTTTCGAAGGGCGAGCTTCATGCCGCCGACTTCGCGGGCAAGCGGCTGGTGGTCTTTCTGCTCGATGCAACCTGGCGGCTCGTCCGCCCGATGCTGCGCACCAGCCTCCGGCTGCAGACGCTCCCGCGCATCATGTTCTCCAACGCCGCGCCCAGCCGGTACACGATTAAGCGCCAGCCCGAGCCCGGTTGTCTGTCGACGCTCGAGGCCACGCACGAGCTTCTCCTCGCCCTCGACCGCTCCGGCCTCGACCACTACGCGCAGCCGAACCAGCTGCTCGACCTCTTTCAACGCATGCAGGATTTCCAGATCCGCTGCACCGAGGAGAACAAGCGCCTCGGCCTCAGCCGCTACACGCGGCCCCCGCGTCCCGAAGGCCCGCCCGTCCCGCGCCCCGGACTCAAACGCCGCCGGATCTTCGGAGCGATAAAGCAGTGAACCGTGTAGCCGGGGTCGCTGACCCCGGTCAGGATGCTGCAGAATCTGTATTGGTCCC
>DASWVY010000047.1:0-33001 GCA_036401075.1 Opitutaceae bacterium | reverse complement strand
CGCGGCAGCGAGTACACCGTCGACTTTCTCCCCAAGGTGAAGGTCGAGATCGCGGTGACCGACGAGGTCGCCACCAAGACGGTCGACACGATCGTCAAGGCCGCCAAGACGGGCAAGATCGGCGACGGCAAGGTCTTCGTCATCGGCATCGAGGAAGCGGTCCGCATCCGTACCGACGAGCGCGGCGAGACCGCGATCTAAGGGCAACTCGACGCCGTTTTCCTCATTGCCGGCCGCGTGAAAGCGCGGCCGGCTTTTTTTGTACGCATCCTTGCGTAGGGCCGGCTAAATTTTTTGACAGAAATTCCCTTCGTTGCACGGTTCTGGAATGAATCGGTTGCATGACGGCATCGGGCGTTGGTTAAGGTGGTTCTGTGGCCTGCTGTGCGTGGTGGGCGTCGGTCTGGCTCAGGCTCAGGAAGACGAGGTTCTGACCTTTCCAGGTGGCGGGACCATCCGGGCCTACGCCCAACACGGTGAACAGCACTTTTATGGGACCCGCGACGGTCTCTGGCGCCGGAGCGACCATCATGAGATCAGCGAGACCGAGCGGGTTTGGGGCGCGCCCCGGCAGACCGTCGACAGCCTGGCCGTGCTAGGCGACCGGATTGTTTTTTCAGGTGGCCTGTCTCTTTACTCCGGGCCAGTCGATGATCCTGGTCAGTGGGCGGCTCTACCGCGCGATCGCTTCACGGTCCCCGTCAATGGTAGCTGGTCCCGTGTGGCTGTGATTGCCAGCCGGTTCGTTGCCCGCGGATCCGGCGTTTTTTATTCGTCTGCGGATGGCCAGCGGTGGGCGCCGCTGGCGACCGGAGGCCGGTCGGTGCTCGCCGTGGGCGGCGATGGGTATCGCCTCTGGGTCCTGACGCGCGAGCCGGCGACTGAACCGGGTTTCCGGCTCGGTCGCACGGAGGACGGCGAGACTTGGTCTTGGTCCAATCCGTTGCCGGCGACCGGGTTTACACCCGATGGCGGGTCATTCGTGGTGCTGAACGGCGATACGGCTGTGCTGGCCGGGCACCATGCCGAACCCGGGCAGACGATCGGTCTGTCTAAGGCGATCATGACCTATCGCTGGTCCGAGGATTCACCAATTGTCTGGCAGGTGGTGCAGTACCCGAACCCGGCGGCCGGTGGCGGCGGAGGCCTGATCGAGCTCGCCCAGACCATGGGAACCGCGTGGGCGCGCCTGCCCGATGAGGGTCTCGTTGCGTCGGTGTCCGGATTTGATTGGATCCGCGTTGCGGAGAAACCCCTCGGGGCAAATGCCTACTGGTTTGCCGGCGGCAGCGAGAGTGGTGATGCGCTTGTGCTCGCGGCGAACGGTGGAGCGCACCGATCCATTTACGAGGACCAGGTTGATGCTGCCGGACGCATGGGTGCGGCGGAGGTTGCGTGGCAGAACGTCCGACGAGGACCGGATCCAGTGACACCGCCTCCGGCCGTCGCCGTAGCGGCCAATGCGGCCGGGCCGGCGGTACGGCCGCAGCCTGCGGCTACGCCCGCACCTGCACCTGCACCTGTACCTGCACCCGCGGCTCCGCCGGTCGCGAGCGCGACGGTCTCATCGACTCCGGGATTCGAGCCCTTGCGCAAAGGGCTGCGCGACTTTCTTGCACGCCCGGCCGGCCCTGAGTCGCCGCGCGAACTGCTGACCCTGCGGCTGCTGGCGTTCACCCAGCCTGGAGTTGAAAACGATGCGACCTACCGCGCCCTGCTGCGCGAGGCGGCAATTCACGCCCATGCCTTCGTGCCTCCGGCGAACGCACCGGACGCTGTGGCGGCGGTTAAGGCGGTGGAGAACCACCTCGCCGAGCTGCTGATTGAGCTGGCGGCTTCCAACCCCGGCTGGGCGATCGAGCAGTACTACAGCCTCGCGGTGCGCCGGGGCCAGAGCCCGGAACTGCAGGGAATCGTCCCGGTTTTCGTGGGCCTGCCGAAACCCGATCTGGAGACAAACGACGCGGCCGCGTTGATCAAGCAGCTCAACCGGGGCCTCGTGGCCGCCCCGGCGGTTCCGGCGCGGCGCGCTGTGACCCTGCCGCCGGCGGTGTCGGCCGCCGCGCGCGGCTGGCACTTCCGAGTGGACGATGCGGCGGCGGCCGGGGACATCCCCGGATTGATCGAACTGCTCGACGGCCTGGCCTTGGCGTGGCGAGCGAACGCACTGCGCGCCGAGGCCAAACCGCCCGGAGCATTCACGTTCATGACGGTCTTCGGAAACCCTTACCACTCCCGTTGAGCGGAGCCCAATGATGATTTCTGTTTTCAGTTCCTTCCGTTGTCTACTGCCGCTGGTGTTATCCGGTCTCTCGCTCCACGCAGCGGATACGTCGCTTCCGCCCTACGTGTTCAGGCCGATCACGCCGACCAGTGAAGCGTCGGCGGCTCAGATTCTCGGCGTGGTCAGTCGTCTTGCCCGTAATGACGCGCCGGTGGTACTCGATCAGGTCCGGCTGGATGGTGTCCAGGCGGGGCTGTTGCCAGCCCGGCCCGAGTCGGCCACAGCCAAGCTCCGTCGCGAACCCCAACCCGAGAATTATGCGGGCAGCCGGCTCCGCGTGACGCGCGAGGGCTTCTGGTTGATCGGCGAGGAAGCGATCCTCCACTCGGCCGACGGCGCCTCCTGGCGGGTAGCCTACCAGGGTGAACTCAAGCCGATCGACCTGATCGAATTGGGTGAAAAGACCTTTCTGCTGGGGCCCAACTGGCTCTTCGAGGTGGACGGCCGCACGCTCGAACCGAAACGCCTGCTCGCGCATTTCGGAGAGTCTGCGGTGATGGATCGGAATCTGGCGGCGATGTCGGGCCGGGCGGTCAGCCGTAGCGACTTTGTCGGTCTCCAGCCCGGCGTGGTGTGGGGTGATAGCTATTACTTCAGCAATGGCGATGGGATCCTGTTTGATTTCGGGGCCACGGGTATGATCACCCGGGGGGGGGAGGATGGTCCCGCCTTCGAGGATCCGCCGCTGCTCCTGGTCGCTGAACAGGGATTGATCGCCCAAGGCCGGCCACGGAGCGACGGGCCGTACAGGTCCGCGCCGGTCAAGTCGTGGATTTTCGAGCGCTTCAAGGGTTGGCGGGATCTCGGGGCGGCGTTTCAGCCGTTGCATGAGCTCCCTCCGTGGAAATTGCTCAGCGCCCGGGGCCGTCTGCTGCGCGCGCCGTTCCGGGTTGGCGTCAGCACGGACGGAGTCATCTTTGAACATTCGATCACCGCGCTCCAGATCATCGTCGCGGCGGATGGGCAAGGGAAGTCGACCTCGGGCTCGGTGATCGGACGTTGGGATGCACTTGCGCTCGCCGGCGATATGTTTGTCGCGTTCATGCACTTTGAGGAAGCGGGCGTGTCGCGCTGGGCCTTTGCCACCTCGTACGACGGCCATCATTGGAAGTGGTTTGTCCTTCCAGAGCAGAACGGCGTGAACTTCGGTAAGAACACGACTCAACTCGTGGTGAAGGGCGATACGCTGGTCGCGATCGACCTGCGTGGTCGGTCTTATGCCACGGCGCGGATTGTCGCACGGCCGGACGAGGCGGCGATGAAAGCCGAGGGTCACCCGGCGCTCGCGACCGGCGCTCAGGCCCTGGCGGCACAATTCCGCACGGCTGAGCAGGCGCGCGATGCGCAAGGCATGATTGCGCGGCTGGCGGAGCTGGACTTCTTCTATCCGAGTGCGCAGGTGCGCTTTGCCGTGGCGAACCAGAAGGTGCAATTGGGGGCCTTTGATTCGGCGATGAGTGATCTCGACCAGCTGGCCGAGGCAGATCCCTCCAATCCGGTCTACGATTTTGCCCGCTGGAAGGTCCTCGTGCAGGCCCAGAACGGCGCCGCAGCCGAGTGGCTCGAGTGGGCCAATGCCAAGATCGACGCGGCCGTGGCCGCCGCGCCGGGCGATCTCGCCCTGCGTGAGAAGCGATTCCAGGCCCGCGTCGAATCGGGCAACCAGGCCGGCGCGCTCGAGGACATCCGCGCGCTGGCGACCGGTGCGCCGGACAATCCGCAGGTTCGCATGCTCGCGGGCCAGTTCGAATTCCAAGCCGGCAACCACGCCGCCGCGCGCAGTCACCTGCAGCGTGCCGCCGAACTGGGACATCCGGAGGCGCAGGCCATGCTCCAACGCGTGCCGGCGAATGACACGGCTCCGTCGACCAAACGGGGGACGGCGCCGTGAGTTCGTGGTTGCACGAGGATCCGGCCCGCCTGCCACCGGCCGCGCGTCGTCTGGCGTGGCTCTCAGCACGGGCAGCCAGTCTGCTCGCCCCGATCGTGGCCCTCGTCTGCGCCGTGGCCGGGGTGGTGCACCTGGTGGCGGACGTCGGCAATTACCCGGAGCCCAGACACCGTCAGGCGGTCGGACTGCTGTTCCTCTTGGTCTTCACCCCGGTGCCTATCGGGATTTACCTGCTGGCGCGGAAGCGGGCGCGCGTGCTCGCGGCGGCGATCCTGTCGGACCGAAAGGATCCGGTTGGTCGCCGATGAGGGTGTGGCCGCGTGATTTTGGCTGGCCGGGCCTGTGGCTGGTCGGCGCGCTCCTGGCGGGCGCCGCGAGCACGGCCGGCGGAGCAGATGCCGCCGGATCGGGAGCCGGTCGCTGGCACATCCCACCGCCGACGTTTGCCTATGAGGTCATGTCGGTTGGTGACCGGTATTGGGTCGGATCGAATGATGGGCTGTGGCGTTTGGATGCATCCGGCGCGCGACGGGTCGGCCGACGAGGCGAGGTCGCGACGCCGGTCGCGGTGGGCGCGGATCGGATGTGGGTGATTCGGGACGGCCGTATTTGGGAAAGCCCGACGCACGTGTTTCGACCGTCGCCGCTCAAGACCTTTTCCCGGACCGGCGTCACCGTCGTGCGTTCCCGTCATGGGCATGTGTTCGCGGACACCGTGGAAGGCACCTGGTGGAGCCGCGAAGGATCGACCTGGCATGGACCGTTGACGGCTGCAGGGCAGGCCCAGCAGATTGATTACGACGCCGGGCTCTGGTGGGCTCTGCGTGAAAGGGACGATGAGGGACGCTACGAACTCGCCCGCTCGTCGGATTTGCAGACGTGGACACCGGCGGCGGGGTTTGCTGGCGACCAGCCTGGCATGCTCGCGGCCGGAGCCGGAGTGATTCTGGTCGCCGATCGTGGTGGCGTGCATCGCTTTGCGGTGGCGGCTCCCCTGCGTGGCTCGCGCATCCCGGTTGGACCGGAGGACGAACGGCCGGCGGTGTACTTTGAACATGGATACTTCTGGCTGCAGGGGGAGCGCGACGGCTTGTGGCGGTCGCCTGATGGACGCGATTGGCAGGATCTGGCCCCGGTGCTCGTCGGGTTGGCTGCACCGTTGTCCCACCTGGGCTTCGCCTCGGATGCACTGTTGCTCACAGGCTACACCGGCGAGATCCGTCGCGTTCCGCTTTCTGTGCTGGGAGCCGTTTTTCCACTCGTTGGTTCCAGCACTAAAACTCATCTGCCATGAACACTCCACTCAGCCGCGCCTCTCTTCTGTGGATCGTTTTGTTGGGGCTTGCCTCAACGGTGATCGCTCAACCGTCTCCCGCAGTGCCCGAGCAGGAGACGGTCTTTAACCTGCCCATGGATCTTTTTCGGGCCTTCAAGTCCGCCCACAACCAGAAGCAGCGCCAACCCTGGGGCATCCGCCAGATCGAGACGGTGCGGGTGGGCCTGCTGCGCGATGATCAGGTGGATGACCTTGAGCGATCGATCATCGACGAATTGACCAAGCCGGCGTTCCGCGTGCGTCTGGTTGCAATCAAGACGCCGACCTTCAATCCGCCGGATATGGAACTGGTCGGAAGTCTGGCGCCGGATGCGCGCACCTTGCTCGAACGGGTGGCACCGGTTAAGGGCAGGGATCAACTGGCCCTTTGGATGCAGTCGGGGCCGTCTGGTTGGGCCAAAGTGATTGCCTACGCCAAGGCCTCGCCTGAGCAGGAAAAGGAAGTGATGAGCGTTCTTGTCGCGCGGCTTCGGTGGGTGCTGCAGGGGGCGAACCTGGCAAATGGTTACGGTCCCTTCCGCGATGAACTGAACAGTCTCTACTATCAGGGGCAGGCTGATCCGACTTACCACCGGACCGTCCTGTTGCACCGGGCCTGCGAGCAGCTTCACCGGGAAGTGGGTAAGGAGCGCCTGCCGGAGTTTCTGTTCAACTGGATCAACAAGCCTCAAGCCGGCGGCGAATGAACCGGCTCGAACTCACACTCGGCGGCATGGCCTTTGTCCTGCTCGCGGCCGGACTGCTGGTTTTCTTTTTGCCCGAGGGGGTCTGGCGGACGCTCGCGTCCCGCCGCTCCCGCTGGGCAAGCCAGGCGTCGGTGGCCGGTGTTTTGTTCTTCCTGGGCCTCGCCGGGGGAGGCGGGGTCTTGGTCTTCATGGCAGCCGGTGACCTGTTGTCAGGCTGGCAATCGCGACGCTGGGTGCCGGTGGAGGCGACGATTGAGCGCAGCGACCTCGTGGAAGTGCGACAGATCCGATCCACCAATCCGGCCTATCGGTTCGATCTGAGCTACGAGTACGAGCAGGCGGGCCAGCGCTACCGTGCCTCGCAGTTCGCCTTCGGTCAGGTCGCTTCGCCGAACCGCGAGGCGATGGAGCAGGAAAGGGCTGAACAATGGCCGGTTGGGCAGACGGTGATGGCGTACGTGCATCCGGACGACGCTTCTCGCGCCGTGCTAAAGCCGGGATTCCAGCCGAAGGCCATGATCATGGTGGTGCTTGGATTTACTTTTCTTGTGATTGGCGCGTGGCAGCTCCGGAACCTGCTGGCTGACTGGAATGGTGACCGTCTGGTGCCGGCGAAATCGCCGAGAAACACGGGACGAGACCGCCCGCGCACGCCGTCTCGGCGCAGAGGGTGATGAAAAAGGGAGGATCCACTTCACTACGGCAGGAGGGGCTGCTCTCGCACCGGGCACGATCGGCGCGAGGGCTGCTCACGGGAATCGGCATCGGCCTGCTGGCAACACTGGTTGGAGGGGCTGCAGGCGGACTTTGGCTCGCGTTGGCGACCGCGTGGTTTGAAGGCGCGGCTGCGCTTCGGGCGGCGCCGGCCTTTGCCTTTTACGGACTGTTCTTCGGCGGGATGATCGCCTGGCCTGCCTCGCTGGTCGTGCTGCCGGCGCTCTGGTGGGTCTGGCCGGAACGATTGAACGTCGTGAAGCGGCGCATGCTTCTGCTGTTGGGATCACTGGCCGGTGGATTGACCCTGGCGATTCAGGTGCTGGCCGATCCGGGACCTGATGGTGACGTTGTGGGCTGGGCGATGATCGGAGCCGGTGTCGTGGGGGGAGCGGCCGCGGGCCTGACATTCGCCCTGTTCGTGCCCCGGCCCGCATGTCCGAAGTAAACCATCCGGCCCCCTGCTTTATTATCATGAAAACGACATCCGGATTCCTTGCACTCCTGTTTGCCGCGCTAGTTCCAGTCTGGAGTGCGGCGCAGATCGCTGACGCTTCGGAAAGCGAGGCTGCATGGTTCGCCGGCGAATGGTCGGTGGCCCCGGCGGATGTCGATGACTACGAGACCATCGCCAGCGCGGAACCGACGCAGGTGCGGATCCAGCATCTCGGCGGTGCCCGGATCGAGCGGACAAGTCCGGCCCGTGCCGGCCGGGAAGCCGTGACGACCGTGTTCACGGTCAAACGCCTGGCGGGCAATTTCCCCTGGTGGGCGGACGGCCGAGGCAGTGTTGTCACGCGCAAGGTTTCGGACGACAGTTTTGATCTGGCATCCGTGGGGCTGATGGGGCGCGCCGACTGGAGCCAGGCGCTGCGGCACACGCGGGTGGTCCCCACGTCAGGGGAGGAGTCCGGACGGGCGTCGTCATTGCCGCCGGGATTTGTGCAGATTTTCGTCAATCACGTGAAGGCGGATCGCCAGGCTGATTTTGAACTTTGGCTGCATGAATACCGCCTGCTGGTGGAACGCATGATGGGTGCCAGCGAGCTCAACGAGCCAGAGCAGCGCGCCTATGCCGCTTGGCGCATTCTCGCGCCTGACAACGAAACGCTGGCGCTGAGTGCCAATGCTGGTCTTCCGCTCCAGTACCTCTTCATTTTTGATCCGGTCGTGGAAGGGGTGAGCTATGATCTGCGTCATTATCTGGAGCGCGCGCTGACTCCCGCTGAGGCGGAGGCCAAGATGGCCGCGTTGCAGCAACTCATGGCCGCGCCCCAATCCATCCTGTCTGGAGTCCCGCTGTGAAGCGCTTTGATTTGAGTTGTGCGGACAGATCGCGCGTTCGTATCCGGGACAAAGGCGGATGGCTGTTTGCGGAGGATATTGTCCGACCCTGGCGGATGCCGGTCGCAGCGACTGAGGGGGCGATCCAGTCATGAGCGCGGAGATGTTCTATGCATTCCGGCCGGATGCGTTTTCGCCCGCGCGAACCCATCGCATCGAGCGCGCAGGCCTTCTGGTTACGGACGAATCCGGCCGGTCGGAGTTGATTCGCTGGGACGAGATCACGGCGGTTGACCTGATTTATGCGCCCAACCGCTTTGCGACGAACCGTCATGTGTGCCGTCTGTTTCGCCGCACCGGCCAATGGCTGGAGATTGCCAGTTGCAGCTACGAAAGGTTGGCGACCTTTCGCGATCAGGCGGCATCCTTTAACGATTTTGTTCGGGCGCTGCACCGTTCACTGGCCGCTGGTGACCGGCCGGTCGCGTTTGGCCGGGCCGAGGCGGTTTGGAAGCCGCCTCTGTGCTGGGCAACGGCGGGAATCTTGTTGGTGATGATGGCGGGGCTGGTGGGGGGCATGGCGCTCGGTGGGGTCGCCCGCTGGCTGACGGCGGTCAAGATTTTGATCATCATTGCCCTGACCCCTGCACTGCTGCGCTGGGTGAAGCGGAGTCCGGGCGGGATCTACGATCCGCGGGCGATTCCCTCCCGCCGGTTGCCGGAGGTGAAGTCGGATTTGCTTGAGGAAGGCATGCGGTGAATCCGGGACGCACACGCGCGCTGCGCCTCGGGCTAGTCGGGATGCTGCTCACTCTGATCTGGGGCGCCTGGCGTCCCGTCCTTAAAACCCTGCCGCCGGATCTGGCCAGCCCGCAGACACGGGAGGAGCTGCAGCGCCTGCCGGCGGGACAGACGTTTGTGCTGGAAGGGTGGGGGGAGCCAGCCGACGCCACGCCAAGACCTGAATGGCAGGGGCGCTTCGCGTATGTGCACAAGCAGCGTCAGGATCTGAGCAACAGTGGGGGCAAGACGGTGCGGATCGTGACGGTCGAGGATCGGCGCCCGGCGGTGCGCTGGAATTGGGCGAGCGAGCTCTGGATTCTGCCTGCGGGCAGCTATGCGCTCGATCACGCCCCGCGTGTGCTCCCGCGCTTCTGGCCGCGCAAGTGGCTGTGGACCACGCGCGTTGATGACTGGGATGCGACCAGCACCGGATTACAAGCCGGCGAGCCGGCGATTGCCCTGGGCCGGATCAGTGCGGCGGGACAGCCGCTGATCACCGATCTGATGCAGGCACCCCTGGAGCAGACAATGGAGGTGATCGGTGTGAGCAATCGCGACCGTTGGCGGTTGATCTTTGCGGCAAAGCTTCTGCTGACGGTCTTCGCACTTTCTTTCCTCTTCACGCGGAGAAAACCTCAAGCGAGGCTGAGTTCCAAGGACTCATGAACTTGATTCGTCCCACGGTACCAGAGGACGGATACGACCAGTAGACTTTTGCTAAGCCAGCTTGCTGGCGTAGAACCTAAGCGCTCGCTGGTAGGCGGTGATGCCGGGATCCTCACTCGTGTCGCAGAGCACCTCCAGCAACAGGCGCATGGCCTCGGCGTGGCCACCGGCGTCGTGGAGGGCGAGGGCGAGAAACACATCGAATTCGCGGTTCTCCGGAAACTGGGCCTTGGCCGAGCGCAGCACCACGGTCGAGCGGTCGACTTGCCCGAGCACGCGCAAGGTCGAGCCGAGCCCGAGCATCGCACCGGCGAGTTCGTTTGGCGGCAGGCCGAGGGCGACGGCCTTTTCATACCACGGCAGGGCGTCCGCCTCCTTGCCGAGCACGTCGCAGGTCCACGCCAGTTGATAGGCGATCTCGGCGACGTTGGGATAACGCGCGTCGAGGTCCTTCAGCTGATCAAGCACACCCGTCACGCGCCCGCCATGGCGGGCGCCGACGATGGCATCGAGTTCGGGTTTCCAGTCACTCATGGTGCAGCGCTAGGCGATAAGCTCTGAGCTTTAAGCTCCGATCATGGGTCGATTTCCGAGCTTCGCGCTTATCGCTTACCGCTTAAGGCTTATTAATGCTTTTCTCCCCCTTCACCGCTAGGGCGCGCGTTGTGATCTCGGTCTTCACGCGTTCGAGGAAAGCGGCGAAGGGCAGGACGCCCTCGTCGCCCTTGGCGCGGGAGCGGACGCTGACGGCCTGGGCCTCGGCTTCCTTCGCGCCGAGCACGAGGGTGTAGGGGACCTTGTCGATTTCGGAGCGACGGATCTTGGCGCCGAGCTTGTCGCTGTGCTCGTCGAGCGTGGCACGCACGCCGGCGGCCTTGAGCTGGGCGAGGAGGGCCTGGCCGTACTCGTTCACCTTGTCGGAAATCGGCACGAGGCGGACCTGCTCGGGCGCGAGCCAGACCGGGAAGTCGCCGCCGAAGTGCTCGATGAGCACGCCGCAGAAGCGCTCCATCGAACCGAAGGGCGCGCGGTGGATCATCACTGGGCGGTGGGGCTGGTTGTCCGGCCCGATGTAGGAGAGGTCGAAGCGCACGGGGAGAACGTAGTCGACCTGCACCGTGCCGAGCTGCCACTCGCGGCCGATCACGTCCTTGATGACGAAGTCGATCTTCGGGCCGTAGAACGCGGCCTCACCCGGCTCCTCGGTGAACGGAACACCGAGCGTGGCGGCGGCCGTGCGGCAGGCCGCCTCCGCGCGATCCCACTGTTCCGGATTGCCGGTGAACTTGCTGCTGTCCGGATCGCGCAGGCCGACGCGGACGCGGTAGTCGCTCATGCCGAGCGTGGTGAGGACGGTCTTGACCAGCGAGAGACAGCCAAGGACTTCGGCCGCGACCTGGTCTTCCGTGCAGAAGAGGTGGGCGTCATCCTGCGTGAAGCCGCGCACACGCGTCATGCCGTTGAGCTCGCCGCTCTGCTCCCAGCGATAAACCGTGCCGAACTCAGCCAGGCGCACCGGGAGATCGCGGTAGCTGTGGGGCTGGGACGCGAAGATCTTGATGTGATGCGGGCAGTTCATCGGCTTGAGCATGAAGCCGCTCAGGAGCTTGTCCGCGTCCATGATGCGGCTCTTCACGATGACTTCCTTGCCCGCACGACGGTTGACCTCGTCGGCGAAATGCTGGGACACGCCCTCAAGGCGTCCCGTGAGCTCGGCGCAGGTGCAGCCCGCGCTCGCGAGCCGGGCCATGTCGTCCGGCTCGGCGAACGCGGTGAACTGCGATTCCTTGTAGTAGGGGAAGTGACCCGAGGTCTTGTAGAGCTCGAGCTTGCCGATGTGCGGCGTGAAGACCTGCGAGTAGCCCTGCTTGCGGAGCTCGCCGCCGATGAAGTCCTGCAGTTCCTGGCGGATGATCGAGCCGTTGGGCGTCCAGAGGATCAGGCCCTGGCCGACGTCCTCGTCGATGTGGAACAGCTTGAGATCGCGCCCCAGCTTGCGGTGGTCGCGGGCCTTGGCCTGCTCGAGGCGGTCGAGGTGCTGCGCGAGTTCCTCCTTGGTGGGGAAGGCCGTGCCGTAGATGCGCTGGAGCTGCTTGTTCTTCTCGTCGCCGCGGTGATACGCGCCGGCGATGGTGAGCAGCTTGAAGGCCTTGAGCTTGGAGCTGTAGCGCACGTGTGTGCCGGCGCAGAGGTCCATGAACTCGCCGTTCTGGTAGAACGAGATCTTCTCGCCCTCGGGGATGTCGGCCAGACGGCCCAGCTTGTAGCGCTCCTGCCCGCGCGACGTGATGATCTGCACGGCCTCCTCGCGGGAGACTTCCTTGCGGATGAAGGCCTGGTTCTCGTCGGCGATCTTCTTCATCTCGGCCTCGAGCTTGGTCAGATCGTCGGCCGTGAGCTTATGGTCCAGATCGATGTCGTAGTAGAACCCCGTGTCGGTCGGCGGACCGATGTCGAGTTTGGCGTCAGGGAAAAGACGCAGGATCGCCGTCGCGAGGATGTGCGAGGCGGAGTGACGGAGTTCTTCGAGCGGTGTCATGGACATGGTGGTGTGCGTTGGGTCCTGCCTACGATTGCAGGGCCGGAAAGAGTGAGGAAAAGCCGGTTTATTTCTTCACCGGTTCGAGTGAGTAGCCGTCCTTGCGGTCGAGCATGGACCAGCCGGCGGCGGTGAGGTCCTTGCGCAGCGCGTCGGCGGCGGCGAAGTCCTTGGCCTGTTTAGCGGCCCAGCGCTTCTCGGCGAGGGCGGCGATCTCGGCGGGGATCTCGACCTTGGCCGCAGCGGGCTGGTCGAGGCGCAGGCCGAGGGCGAACATGACCTGGTCGAAGCCCGTGAGGTCGCCGGCGTGGGCCGGGTGCTGCTCGTAGGCATTGACGAGGCTGAAGAGCGCGCCGAGCGCGGCTGGCGTGTTGAGGTCCTCGCGCAGCGCCGTGAGCACGCCGTCGAAGGTGGCCGACTTGGCGGCGCCGCTGACGAGGCCGCGCTTCACGAGCGCGGCGCGGAACGCGCGCAGGGTGGCGAGGGCCTTTTCCGCGGCGTGGACCGAATCGAGCGTGAAGTTGAGTTGCTTGCGCGGATGGCCGGCGAGCAGGGCGTAGCGCACGGCGTCGGGGTGGAAGCCCTTGGCCTTGAGGTCGTCGAGCGTGTAGAGATTGCCGAGCGACTTGCTCATCTTCTTGCCGTCCACCAGCAGGTGCTCGCTGTGGTACCAGTGGTGGGCGAAGGTCGTACCGTTGCAGCACTGGCTCTGCGCGATCTCGTTCTCGTGATGAGGGAAGAGCAGGTCGACGCCGCCGGTGTGGAGGTCGATCGTATCGCCGAGGTGCTTCTTGCTCATCGCGCTGCACTCGATGTGCCAGCCGGGCCGGCCGCGACCCCAAGGGCTGTCCCAGGCATTGTCACCGTCATCGGCCTTGTGGGCCTTCCAGAGCGCGAAGTCGCTCACGTCCTCCTTCTCGTCGGCATCGGCCGCGTGGACCTTGCCGCTTTGCGCACTGCCGAGCTGGAGCTCGCGCTCCTTCACGCGCGAGAGGGCGCCGTAGCCGTCGAAGGACGAGACCTTGAAATAGACCGAGCCGTCGGGCGCGCGGTAGGCGTTCCCCTTGCGCATGAGCACGTCGATCATGTCGACCTGCTCCTTGATGTGACCGGTTGCCGTGGGCTCCACGTGCGGACGCAGGCAGTTCAGGGCATCGCAGTCGGCGTGAAATTTTTCCGTCCACTGACGCGTGACCTCGGCGAGCGGGCGCCCCTCGTCCCGGGCACGCTTGATCGTCTTGTCGTCGACGTCGGTCAGATTGCGGACGTGCCGGACCTTGTCGGGTCCGAACACGAGTTCGAGCAGACGGCGGATGACGTCATTGACCACGAAGGTGCGGAAGTTGCCGATATGCGCGGGCGCATAGACGGTCGGACCGCAGTTGTAGAAGCGGTAGACGCCGTCGGGTTGCGCGGGTTTGAGGTCGCGCATCTCCCGCTTGAGCGAGTCGAAGAGCTTGATGGCCATGAACGTGAAAAGGGAAGGTGTCGCTAACAGGTTTTCCGCCGGAGCGGAACGGTGTTTTTGCAGAGGACCGGACGCCAGCGGGCGGACCGGACCGGCGGTTGCAATCAATCAGCAACCGCAGGCGGTAGTTCGCGTCGTCGTGGTCTGACGCGTCACCGTGCAAAAACTTGTGGCGACGAAGGACATGGCGTGTTTCAGTGGGAGCAAAACCCGCCATGGCCTATTCCTTCAAGCTCGATCTCACCCAGCGTCCCCGCCGGCTGCGCCGCACGCCCGCCCTCCGCGGCCTGGTGGCCGAGACGGTGCTCCGCCCGGCCGACTTCATTGCCCCGTTGTTCGTGGTCGAGGGCAAGGCCGCCCCGGAGGAGATTGCCTCCATGCCGGGGGTGTTCCGCTTCGGGATCGCCGATCTGGTCAAGGAATGCCGGGCGCTGCACAAGCTGGGTATCCCCGCGGTTGCCCTGTTTCCCAAGCTCGATCCCAAGCTCAAGAACGAGGAAGGGACGGGGGCCTTGGACGAGGAGACGCTCGTCCTTCGGGCCGTTCGCGCGGTTAAAAAGGCCGTCCCGGAGCTGGCGGTCATCACCGATGTCGCCCTCGATCCCTACACCAGCCACGGGCACGACGGCGTGCTGACGCCCGCACGTGACGACGTGGACAATGACCGCACCGTCGGCATTCTCGGCCGCATGGCCGTGCTGCAGGCCCGGGCCGGGGTCGATCTCGTGGCGCCGTCCGACATGATGGACGGCCGCATCGGTGCGATCCGCAAGGCGCTCGACGCCGCGGATTTCACGGGCACGGGGATCCTCGCGTATTCGTCCAAGTTCAATTCCGCCTACTATGGCCCGTTCCGCGAGGCGGTCGGGAGCGCGCAGGCGGCGGGCACGACCCTTTTGAGCAAGGCGACCTACCAGCTCGATCCGGCCAACCGACGCGAGGCGGTCAATGAGTCGATCATCGATGCGGCCGAGGGCGCGGACATCGTCATGGTGAAACCGGCCGGGGCCTACCTCGACATCATCCGCGAGGTGCGGAACGCCGTGTCCAAGCCAGTCGCCGCCTATCAGGTTTCCGGTGAGTATTCGCAGATCCAAGCCGCCGCCCGCCTCGGCTGGCTCGACCTCGCGCGCACGCGCCACGAGTCGCTCCTCGCGATCAAGCGCGCCGGCGCCGACATGATCCTGACGTACTTCGCCAAGGATATGGCGAAGCTGCTTACCTGATTACGGTTTTTACAGGAGGAAAACCGAGAGAACAGAGCAGGAGATCGATTCTCCGTTCTCTCTGTTCCCTCCTGTGAAATCCGATTGTTGCGATGGCCCGGCTCAGAACGCCGAGCGCGGCACCTGCAGCGAGTCGCCGGGCAACAGCCGCGCATCCTCCGCCGGGTTACGCTGGGCGAGGGCGGCGTTGAATTGGTAGGCGTTTTGCTCGCGCACCAGGTTCACCGCGGCCTCGCGGGCATAGAGGGTGAAGCCGCCGGCAGCCTGGATGGCCTTCGAGACGGTGAGATCAGGCGTCCAGACGATGCGCCCGGGCCGCTGGACCTCCCCACCGACGTAAACGTAGCGCTCGGTCACGGCGACGGAGATGTCGACCACGGTGTAGATCTGGCGGCTGACGTAGAGTTCGCGGATGCGTTGCGAGAGGTCGGACGACGTCAGGCCGGCCGCGGAGACCGCGCCGAGCAGGGGCAGGCTGATCATGCCCTGGTCGTTGATCTGAACCGCGTTGTTGCTCGCATCGGGCACGCCCTGGATCGCAACGACCAAGCTGTCTCCGGCGCGCAGCAGGGCGACCGAACCTGACTCGGGGATCCGTGGGTTGCTGCCGGTCGGCGCGCTCGACGTGGCGCAGCCGGCTAGCACCGCGATCAGGATCGCGGCGAGCAGCGCGGCAGGAAAACGGAGGAGGCGGAGGGCCGGCATGCGTGAAGCGTCACCGAACCCGGCCGCGGGCGGAAGCACAAACGGGAAGTGGATCAACGACGCTTCTTGGCGCTTTTCTTGGGCGCCCGGTCCTCGTCGTCATCCTCATCATCGTCGTCGTCCGAGTCACTGTCCTCGTCATCGTCGTCTTCGTCCTCGTCGCCGTCCTTCTTCTCCTTGTCCTCGTCGTCCTTGTCGCCGTCCTCATCCTCGTCCCACTTGAGTGAGGCGTCGTTCTTGAGGGCTTCCTCGTCAGCTTCGTCGACGTCCGGAAGGTCTTCGTCGTCGATGTCCTCGTCGGACGCGGCGGGGCGCTCGCCCTCTTCCTCGCCTTCCCAGCCCGCGGGCGTGAAGTCGAGGATGGCGATGAGTTCGTCAAAGGTGTGGACCGCCTTGCCCTCGATGAAGCTGGCGTTCTGGTCCTCGCGGAGTTCGTCCTCGACCTCGTCGACCGTGAGTTTCGACTCGAAGTCAAAGAGGTCGTTGAGCATCTTGACGCGGCAGCGCGTGAGATGGTCGAGCAGGTCGGCGTAGGGCCCGTTCTCCTCGTCGAGGATGTCCGGCAGGGCAAAAAGCTTCTCGTCGGACTCGAAGATCGAGTCCTTCACGCGCTTGAGGCGCACCGAGCCGGCGCCCAGGTCCTTCTGGATGCGGAAGGTGAGGAAGGCCAATTCCATCACGTCCTGGTCGAAGCCGTAATCGCGCAGCGGCTCGACGAGCTCCACGAGGTGGGCCACCTGGCGCGGGTCGATGATGCTCAGGCCGTCGACGTCCCAGCGTACCGGATCGCTCACTTCGTTGACCCACCAGTTGTGGTCTTCACC
This sequence comes from Opitutaceae bacterium, assembly GCA_036401075.1. Classification (GTDB taxonomy): domain Bacteria; phylum Verrucomicrobiota; class Verrucomicrobiia; order Opitutales; family Opitutaceae; genus CAMAXB01. Next base: position 16,595 of record DASWVY010000047.1, on the reverse strand, counting down.
GAGGCGGACTGTGCACCATTCGAGGTTTGCGGAGGATTTGGCCATGGTCTGTGCAGGTATCGTGTGAGCGGAGCAAAAAGCGCGGTCGGGAGTGGAGTCAAACCGCGAAAGTAACTTTCGGTCGACTTTCGCTAAACCGCCCCCCGCAGACCTCTTGCCGAGGTAAATTGGCGCGGAGCGTGCGAGGGGAGGGGTGAAAAACAAGCACAAAACGCCCGCGGCTGGCCAGGGGCCTGCCCTTGCATTTTGGGACGTCGCCGCCACTGTCCCGCCCCATGGATTTTTTGTACGAGAAAGCAGTGCGCCCCTGGCTCTTCACGCGCGATTCCGAGCAGGCCCACGAAATGGGCGTCGACGCCCTGGCCTTGTTGGGCCGGATCACCCCGGTTTGCCGCCTGCTTGAGTCGTGGGCGCGCCTGCCTGCCGCCCGCTTCCGACCGGTCGAGGCGTTTGGCCTGACCTTCCCGAACGCCGTCGGTTTGGCCGCCGGATTCGACAAAAACGCCCGGGCCTGGCCCGCTGCGGCGGCTCTGGGCTTCGGCCACGTCGAGATTGGGACCGTCACCGCGCTGGCCCAGCCGGGCAATCCCAAGCCCCGCATGTTCCGTTACCCCGCGGAAGAGGCGGTGATCAACCGGATGGGGTTCAACAACGAAGGCGCGGACGCCGTGGCGGCGCGGCTTGCCGGGCAGCCCGGCCCCGGACAACGACGCATTCCCCTCGGCATCAATCTGGGCAAGTCCAAGGCGGCGGCGCTCGACCAGGCGACGGCCGACTACCTCGCGAGCTTCGCGAAGCTCGCGGATTTTGCGGATTACCTCGTGCTCAATGTCTCCAGCCCCAACACGCCGGGGCTGCGCACGCTGCAGGATGAAAAGCCCCTGCGCGAATTGCTCGGCGCGATTTCCGCGGCCAACCGCGAGCGCGCTGCGCGCAAGGGTGGGGCCAAGCTCCCGTTGCTGCTCAAGATTGCCCCGGACCTCACCTTCCCGCAGGTCGACGCGGCGCTCGGGGTGATCGCCGAGTTCGGGCTCGATGGCATCATCGCCACCAACACGACGCTCGCGCGTCCGGGCTTCTTCGCCTCGGTGAATGAGACCGGCGGCCTCAGCGGTGCGCCCGTGCGCAGCCGCTCCACGGCGATCATCGCGTACATCTCACGCGCCACGAACGGGCGTCTGCCGATCATCGGCGTCGGTGGGATCACCGATGCGGCCTCGGCCGGCGAGAAACTGGATGCCGGCGCGACGCTCGTGCAGGTCTACACCGGCATGATCTACCGCGGTCCGTTCTTTGCCCGTGAGCTGGCCGCAGGGCTCAGCGATCGCCAGCGGCGGTCGCTTTGATTTTCGAATTTCGATTTTGGATTTTCGATTTAAGGCCGGCACCAGCGGGTGGAGTGCTCCGCTGGTCGGCCGGATGCCGCTGAAATCGAAATTCGAAAATCGAGAATCGAAAATTCAGATCACCCAATCGCCGGCCTTCACCTGATCGGCCGTGAGCTGCTCGAGGAGCTGCTCGCGTTTGCGGCGCGAGCGGATGACGAGGTGCTCGCCCTTGTTGTAGGCGATGCTGCCGGGCGGGATGGATTCCATCAGCGAGACATTGGCGCCGATGATCGACTGCGCGCCAATGCGCGTGTCGCCGCCGAGGATGGTGGCGTGGGCGTAAATGGTGACGTCATCCTCGATGTCGGGATGGCGCTTCACGCCCTTCACCGGGTTCCCGTCGCTGTCGAGGTCGAAGGATTTCGCGCCGAGCGTGACGCCTTGGTAGATCTTCACCCGGTTGCCGATGCGGGCCGTCTCGCCGATGACCACACCGGTGCCGTGATCGATGAAAAAATGCGTGCCGAAACGCGCGCCGGGGTGGAGGTCGATGCCGGTCCGTTCATGCGCGTATTCGGTCAGCATGCGCGGGATCAGCGGGACCTTGAGCGTGTAGAGTTCGTGCGCGATGCGCTGGAGCGAGATCGCGAGCACGCAGGGGTAGGCGAGGATGATCTCGTCGATATTGCGCGCCGCCGGATCGCCCCGGTAGGCGGCGGTGACATCCGTGTGCACGATCGAGCGAAGCTCGGGCAGCTTCCCCAGGAAAGCCATGGCGGCCGGTTCGGCGCGACCGGCGGGGTCGGGGTCGTGGGCAAAGCGCAGGGCGCGTTCGACCTCCAAGGTCAGCCGGGCGGCGACATCCTGGAGGCGTTTGGCCGTCACTTCCGCGACGTCGCGTTTGGCCAAGGGCTTGAGCTCAAAGAACCCCGGAAACAGCAGGTGCATGAAGTCCGAGGCCAAGCGATTGACCGACTCCTGCGAGGGCAGGTTGCTCCCGTCGAAGTGGTTGATGCCACCTTCCTTCTCGTAGGAACTGAGCAACGCGCGTTGGATGTCCTCAAGCGTCATAGGTGGCGAAGGTGCGAGGATTCGCCGGGTGGGCCCGGGGGTCAAAGCGGATTTTGAGAAATCCCGATTTCCGGGCTTTACAAGGGGCAATCGATCCAGCTTAGTGCGCCTTCCCTAAGTTGGAAACGCTCAGGTGGTGGAATTGGTAGACACACACGTTTGAGGGGCGTGTGCCGAAAGGCGTGCAGGTTCGAGTCCTGTCCTGAGCACCATCCTTCGCTCCTGTGGAGCTTCGGATACCACAGCCATCCTTGGAAAAGGTGGGCTGGTTTTGGTTGGATCAAGTCGATCATGCCTTGCGAAGGCTTGTCGATGTACGCCGGTCGCGGATTGGGCACTGAGGAAGCCGCCTGACCGCCCGTGAATGGGCTTCATGTGCGTCCTTGCGCATGTTGCTGGCGCCCTGCGGGAAACTGCTTGCCAGTGTCAGAGGCGATGCCGAGACTGGCTGGTGCGTGTTTGTGCACGCATGCCCGACTTATCGCCTCTTACTCCGCGAGCCGCTGACCGGCCCGCTCTCCGCATGGACGACACGCCGACCAACGAAAATCCCGCTAAGGATTTCAACAAACTCGATCTCTCCCAGCTCCAGAGCTTCAGCTTTGGCACGCAGTGGACCCAGGACAAGCCGGACCCTTCCGGTCGCTCCGCTCCGCGTGAAGGTCGCCGTGACGACCGTCCGCGCCGGGATGGTCCCGGTGGTGGCGGTGGCCCGGCGGGCGAGTTCAAGCGTGACCGTCGCAGCTTCCGCAAACCGGCCGGTGCTCCGGGCTCCGACGCGCCCGCGTCCGACCATGGCCACGGCGGCGATCGCGGCGCTCCGCGCCCGCAGGGCGAATTCCGCGGTAGTCCCCGTGGTGATTTTCGTGGTGGTCCCCGTCGCGACGGTCCCGGTGGCGGCTATCGTGGCGAGGGTGGCGGCGGTTACCGCGACGGCGGCGATCGTGGCCCGGCCGAGCCCCGCGGTCCGTACATCAGCCCCTATTTCCTGGTCACGTTCTATCCCGAGGACGTCAGCTTCGCGGCCCTGGCCAAGACCATCCGCGCTTCCTGCCGCACCTTCGAGCTCTTCGACATTGCGAAGACTGTGATCGGTAAGAACGACCGCTTCGTCGTCGTCGTCCAGCGCAAGCCCGCCGAGGGCGCCGCTGCGGCCGAGAAGCCCGCTCCGTTCTCCATTTCGGTTCCGGACGGCCTGCCGTTCGAGAGCGATGATGCCGCGATCAGCCACGTGATGGCCAACCACCTCGGACACTTCTTCGATGTGACCGAGGCCGAGGTCGAGGCCCCCAAGGGCAACTATCTCGTGATCAACAAGTGCAGCATCACGGGCGAACTGCTCGGGCCGCCGAACTATCATCGCTACAACCAGATCGTCCAGCAGCACCACGCGGCCAAGGTCGCGCGGATGTCGCTTGAGGCGTATCGCGGTCGCATCGAGTCGGTGCGCGATCCCGAGGTCGTCAACCAGTGGCTCGAGAAGATGAAGAAGGTCACCCGCTACGTGTGGAAGCACGGTGCGGAGGGCAGCGTGCCGCTGACCTTTGACAATCTTGAGGACGCCCGCCTGTACCTGCTCACGAATGCCCGCGACAAGGTCGTGCGCAACGTCGAGTCCGTGCGTTTTCCCGGCAAGCAGATCGAGTCCCTCGCCCCCGGCGAGATCCAGATGGGCATCGTCGGCGCGATCGAGCGCCAGCGTCGTTTCCCGCTCGATACGGCCAATGCGCTGCGCGGACGGCTGCGCCGCGAAGGGTTCACGATCTTCAAGAAGGGCTCGAAGGGCATCAGCTACGTGTGCGCGGTGAAGCGGAAGTTCCGCGTGCCGGCGCAGACGTTTGCCGATAGCATCGGCGCCCTGATCGCGTTCGTGGAGGCCCATCCCATGGTCCGCGCGAGCGAGCTGCCGGAGAAGATGCTCGGCATCAAGGTGCCTGCGCCCGCCAAGCCGGCGGCCGAGGGCGCCGAGCCCGCACCGGCTCCGACCCCGCTCACGCCCGAGGAGCAGCACGCGCTGTCCCGCCTGCAGGGCGACCTGCGCTGGCTGGTCACTGAGGGTTACGTCACGGAGTTCATGGACGGTCGCCTGTTCGCTCCGCCGCCGATGGTCGAGGCGCGCAAGAAAGAGGTCGAGGCCTCCGAGCACGATCCCGAGAACTTCCCGGAAGTCCCGGCGGAGCCCGCTCCGGTCGCCCCTGCGCCCGCGGCCGAGGCTCGGCCCGAGACGCCGGCCAGCTAAAACGCTGCGAGCTTTCGTTATCTTTCAAAGGCCGTCGTGAAAACGACGGCCTTTTTGTTTTCCGCCCCTGGGAGCGCGGGCCGCTGGCCCGCTCCGATGATTTCGTAGGGGCGTGGCTCGACCACGCCCGGTTCGGAGGGCGCGCACGAGACGCGCCCCTACGTCCAATCTTCAATCAATCGGCCCGCGCTCCCAGCGCCTTCACCGCAGCCGCACCGTGTGCCGCTCGCCCGTGGTGATGCCGAGGTCGAGGTGCCAGGTGTTCGCGGGCAGCCAGTCGGCCATCTTCTCGGGCCACTCCACGGCCAGGCACCATGGGCTTACCAGGAATTCCTCCAGCAGGAGGGCGTCGGTCTGGGCCGCGTTCTCGATGCGATAGGCGTCCAGATGTCCGAGCAGCCGCGTGCCGCCGCGATGCAGGACAAACACGGCGAACGTGGGGCTGGTCACCGTCTCGGTGATGCCGAAGCCTGCCGCGAGTCCCTGCACAAAGGTCGTCTTGCCCACGCCGAGATCGCCGTGCAGCGCCAGGACCGTGTCGGGCGGAAGCAGCGCGGCCAGTTGCGCCGCGAGTTCGCGGGTTTCCTCGGCCGACGCGGTGGTCACGCCTGCGCGCAGCCGGTGCAGCAGGGGCGATGAATCCGGGGAAGGGGCCGCTTCGCGACTCATGCCTGGAGGTGCTCGTAGCCGTGGTGGCGGGCGAGATCGATTGCGCCGGTCGGCACCGGGCCGCCGGCGGCGGTGAACCGGCCCAGGCAGCTAAGGCGGGTGGAGAAGGCGCGCTTCCACGCGGCCTCGAAGCGCGTGAGATCGGCGCGTTCGCTGACGGTGAACAGCAGCTCGTAATCCTCACCGTCGCTGAGCGCGTGATCGAGGGCGGCCCGCCCGGTTCGGCGGCTTTCGGCCCGCGCGCCGGCGCTGATCGGCACGGCCGCCGCCATGATCTGCGGGATGCACTTGGCCGGCGTGAGGGCGCGAAGATCGCGGGCGATGCCGTCGCTGACGTCCATCAACGAGTGGACGTCCGGGCGGGCCGCGAGCCAGGCGCCTTCCTTGAGACGGGGCGTAAAGCGGTGGTGATGCCCGCGGATGCTGCCTCCGAGCGAGCCCGTCACGTAGATCCAGTCGCCGCGTTTGGCGCCGTGGCGGGTCAAGGCGCGCCGCCCGGCCGCCTCGCCCATCAAGGTCAGGGTGGCGACAATCCCGCCGTTTTGCCGCGCGACGTCGCCGCCCACGATCGGCACGCCGAAGCGGCGGGCTTCAGCGGCGAGCCCGCGATAGAAGTTCTCCAGCCAGGCGGTTTTGACGCGGCCGTCGAGCGCGAGCGCGATCACGGCTGCGCGCGGGCGTCCGCCCATGGCGGCGATGTCGCTGAGATTGCGTTTGAGCAGCTTGGCGCCGGCAGCCCGCGGCGGGACGGTGTCATCAAAATGTTCGCCGTAGATCACCGGGTCGACTGTCACGAGCTGGGCATGTCGTGACGCTGGGACCACCGCGCAGTCATCACCAATCCCAAACGGCGTGCGCGGAGACGCCGAGCCCAGCCAGCGCTGGATTTGGGCGATCAGGCGGGTCTCGCCGAGGGCGGAAACGGAGGCGGAGCGCTGTGAGGTGAAGGGATGCACTGAGAACCGGATTTTACAGGAGCAAGCAGAGAGAACGGAGTACGGAATTTAAACCACAGATTCACACAGATGAACGCGGATTGAGGGCCGGCATTTGTGCTTATCTGTGTCCATCTGTGGGTTCCCTTGTTCTCTCCGTTCCCTCCTGTGAAAAATCTGAAGGCTCAACTCAAACCGTCACGCCCGTGAGGAGCAGCAGGATGGTGTTCAGATTGAACAACGCGTGCGCGATCATCGGCACCGCGATCCGGCCGGTGTGCTCATACGCGACCGCAAAAACGATCCCGAGTGCGGTCAGGGGCGCAAACGCGGCCAGGTTACCGTGCAGGCTGGCGAAGAGCATGGCGGGGAGCACGAAGGCAGCCCAGCGGGGAATCCGGGTGCGCAGGTAGCGGAAGAGCCCGGCTCGAAAGATCAGTTCTTCCGTGATGGGGGCAACGAGGACCGCAAAGCTCGCCATCACGATGGCCGTGGTGCGGGACTCGGCGTTGACGAACAGGTCGACCAGTTCCTGGCGCTGTGCGTCGATCCCGGCCAGCTGGAGCACGCCCGTCCACAGGAGGGACACGGCCGTGACCACCGGCAACACGGCGAGGAACGTGAGGAACCCCGCCTTGGGCAGCGGGACCTTGAGCGGATCGCCGCCCGGCATGACGTTGCCGCGGCTGCGGGTGTAGAATGTGCCGCCGATGGCACCGCCCAGCATCCCGAGCTGGAAGGCGATGCCCTGCAGGATCAGCCAGAGGTCGGGATCGGCGGTGAGCGCCGGGATGCCGCGGCCGATGAAACCGACTGCGAACTGGAATCCGAGTCCGCCGAAGATGACAAAGAGAGTGGCTGCGAGAAAATCCGAGGGCAGCAGCCGCCAGGCGCCAAGCGGGCGGTAGCTGGTCTCCAGCGCGCTGCGGGCGGCCGGGCTGAAGCGCACGCGCCAGAGGACGACGAGTCCGGCGATGAGAAGTGCGATCTCCAGCGTGCTCGCGATCACGAGCGCGGGGGTGATCGCGACGGTCTCTGGCGTTACTTCAGGCACGGCGGGCCGCTCAGCGACCGAGGATCTGGCCGCGGTCGAAGACGAGGCGGCCGTCGACGATCGTGGTCTTGACGCGGCCGGTCAGGGTCTGGCCATGCCACGGGCTGTTGCTGGATTTGCTGAAGCCCTTCTTGGCGTCGTAGGTCCATTTCTCCTCGGGATCGAAGAGGCAGACGTCGGCGGCGGCCCCGGCGCTCAGGGTGCCGGCGGGCAGATTGATGAGGTTGGCCGGCTTGCGCGTCATCAGGTCGACGACCGTGGCCAGCTTGAAGCGATTGCGGCGAACGAGGATGTCGAGGCACACCGGCAGGGCGGTCTCGAGTCCGAGGATGCCGTTGGGGGCGAAATCGAATTCCTTGTCCTTCTCGTAGTCGGTGTGCGGGGCGTGATCGGTCGCGAGGATGTCGAGCGTGCCGTCGCGCAGGCCGGCGATGATCGCCTTCCGGTCCTCCTCCGTGCGGAGGGGCGGGTTCATCTTGAAATTCGTGTCGTAGGTCGCGAGCGACTCGTCGGTCAGCGCGATGTGGTGGGGCGTGGCCTCGGCGGTGACGCGGATGCCGCGGCTTTTGGCGCGGCGGATGATCTCGACCGAATTGCGCGAGGAGATATGCTGCAGGTGGACGTGCGCGCCCGTGTAGGTGGAGAGGATGACGTTGCGCGAGACGATGAGGTCCTCGGCGGCGTGCGGCCAGCCGCGCAGGCCGAGGCGGGTGGACATGGCGCCCTCGTTCATGACCGCGCCCTGGGTCATGGAGTGATCCTGGCAGTGGTCCATGACCGGGAGGTCAAACATCTTGGCGTACTCGAGCGCGCGGCGCATGAGTTCGTTGCTCTGCACGCAGTCGCCGTCGTCGGTGATGGCGACGACCCCGGCGCGCTTGAGCGAGCCGATGGGCGCGAGGGCCTGGCCCTTCATGCCGACCGTGATGCAGCCGGTGGGGAGAACCTTGATGCAGGCCGTGCGGGCGATGGCGTCCTTGATCTGCTGGATCGTGCCGGCGGTGTCGGCGACCGGGGCCGTGTTGGGCATGCAGACGACGGTGGTGAAGCCGCCGGCGGCACCGGCGCGGGAGCCCGTCTCGATCGTTTCCTTGTGCGTCTGGCCCGGCTCGCGGAAGTGGACGTGGATGTCGACGAGTCCGGGGCAGGCCACGAGACCGCGGGCATCGATCTTTTTCGCCCGCTTCTTGTCGGCGGCGGAGAGGGAGGCGACGATCACGCCGTCCTTCACGTACACATCGCCCACGGCATCGCGCTTGGCAGCGGGGTCGATCACGCGGGCTTTCTGGATCCAGAGGGAAGGCATAAAAGGGTCCTATGCTGGTTCGCGTCAGTCGTTCGCGATCACGGCTTCCGGCTGGCCGCCGGAGCAGAGGTAGAGGACGGCCATGCGGACCGCGATGCCATTGGTGACCTGTTCGAGGATCACGCTGCGTTCGCCATCGGCGAGTTCGCTGTCGATCTCCACGCCGCGGTTGATGGGGCCGGGGTGCATGATGATCGCCTTGGGGTGGAGCCACGAGGCGCGCGTCTTGTTGAGGCCGAAGAGCCCGGTGTATTCGCCGAGCGAAGGGAACATGCCCGCCGTCTGGCGCTCGTGCTGGATGCGGAGCAGCATGACGACCTCGGCATCTTCCAGTGCGCTGCGCAGGTCGTGCGAGACCGACACGCCGAGTGTCGTGAACCATTCCGGCACCAGCGTGGAAGGACCGACGATGGTGACGTTTGCGCCGAGCTTGGTCAGCGCGTGGATGTTGGAGCGGGCGACACGGCTGAAGAGGATGTCGCCGAGGATCACGACCTTGCGGCCCTTGAGGGAACCGAGGCGCTCGCGCATGGTGAAGGTGTCGAGCAGGCCCTGCGTGGGATGCTCATGTGCGCCGTCACCCGCGTTGATCACCGGGATGCCGAGGATCTTGGAAAGGTACAGCGGGGAGCCGGCGGCGGCATGCCGGATGATGATCATGTCGGCCTGCAGCGCCTCGATGTTCTGCGCGGTGTCGCGGAGCGTCTCGCCCTTCGTCGTTGAGGAACTCGCGCCATCGAGGGAGATGACGTCGGCGCTGAGGCGCTTGGCCGCCATGTCGAAGGCCATGCGCGTGCGCGTGCTGGGCTCGAGGAAGAGGTTGACGATGGTCTTGCCGCGGAGGGCAGGGACCTTCTTTACCGTGCGACCGAGGATCTTCTTGAACGCGGTGGCGGTGGCGTGGATCTGGTCGATCTCCGCGACGGAGAGCTCTTCGAGCGTGATCAGGTGGCGGCGGTTCCAGGGCATGCGAAAAGGGGATCAGGATTTGGCCGGAGTGATCTGGACGCGATCACCGGACGGGCTGCGCGGATCGAGGTGGACGACGATCTTTTCACCCTCGGCGGCGGGGAGGGAGAGTCCGGTGTAGTCGGGGGCGATCGGCAGGCGGCGACCTTCGCGGTCGACCAGGACGGCGAGTTCAACCTTGGCCGGGCGGCCGTGATCGAAGAGCTCATCCAGGGCGGCCTTGACCGTGCGTCCGGAAAACAGGACATCGTCGATCAGGATCACCGTGGCGCCGGTCACATCGGCCGGAATCACCGTGTGGGCGTATTCCTTGGGGATCGGGTTGTTGCCGATATCGTCGCGGTGGAACGAGATATCAATCGTGCCGACCTTGTTTGGGATCGGGTGCGGCCCCTTGGCGAGGGCGGCGGAGACCCGCCGGGCGAGCTCAATCCCGCCGTTGGCGACGCCCAGAAGCAGAAGGCTTGCGGTGCCGGCATGTCGTTTGCCAATGGCCGAAATCAAGCGCTCGATCGCGGCGTGAAGGTCGGCGGCGGGCAGGGTCTTGGTGTTCGGCACGAGGCCCGGTTTTGCCGGCTTGGCGAAGGGTTGGGAAGGCTTTTCTGTGCGGTCCTTCCGGCCATTGGTCCGAATCGTGGCTCGAGGCCCGACCCGGACTCAGCAAATCGAACGGACCACAGATAACTCAGATTCCACAGAGCGAGCAGGATGGATGAAACGGTGTTCCTCGATGGAACGTACCCGGGGATGAATCCCGAGGGGGGCGGTTCGGTATCTGTGTTGATCCGTGATATCTGTGGTTCACCGGCCTAGTCCTTCGCCTGGTAGAGTCGCTCGCGGTAGAGGTAGCTCGGCAGAAGACTGTGAGCCAGCGCCTCCTCGACCAAGGCCGGATCTTCCGCCTTGGGCTCGAGCTGGAAGCGGTCGCGTCCGGGCGTGGTGGTCGACTTGACCTCGAATTGCGCGGCCGGCATGCCGGGGCGCATGATGACCATGTCGTTGCCTTTCCAGTAACCGAAATGGGTTTCGTACTGAAGGAGGGCCCGGCCCTGCTCGTTAAAGGGTTTCGTGTCGGGTGCCAGCAGATCGCGGCCCATCATCGGGTGCGTCCAAGCCTTGCCGGTGAGGCCGAGGATGGTGGGCATCAGGTCCACTTGCGAAGCCAGCGTGTTCACCACCTGCGGTTTCACGAGGTGTGGCGGACCGACGATGGTGGCCGGGATGTGGAACTTGAAGATCGGGATCAACTGGTCGCCACTGACGCGGGTGCCGTGGTCGGCGACGACGAGAAAGATCGTGTTTTGGAAATACGGCGACGCCTTGGCCTTCTCGAAGAATTTCCCCAGGGCGTAGTCGGCGTACTTGATCGCGTTCTCCGGCGAGTCGGCCGGGAAGTCCGGATTCGGCTCGATCCGCCCCTCGGGGTAGTCGAAGGGCGTGTGATTCGACGTTGAGAGAATCAACCCGAAGAACGGCTGATTCTTTTGCCGGTTGAAAACCTCGTGGCCCTCGAGAAAGAGGTCCTCGTCGTGGATGCCCCACACGCCGACGGCGTGTGAGGGCTTTTGCACCACGGCCTGGTCCCAGATGTGTTCGACGCCGTTGCCGACGAAAAAGGACTTCATCTCGTCGAAGTTGGCCTCGCCGCCATAAACGAAGTGCGTGCTGTAGCCTTCGCGGCGAAACATCTCCGCCACAGTGTAGAAATTACGCTGGGCCAGGCCGAGCTTGAGCACGGCGCGCGCGGGGGTGGGGAAGAAGCTGGACATGATGGCCTCGATCCCGCGCGACGTCCGGGTGCCCGTGGCGAACATGCGGTCAAACGTGATGCCCTCCTGCGCGAGGCGATCGAAGTTGGGCGTGAGACCGCCCGGCGAATACCGGCTGGTGTACTCGGCGCCGAAACTCTCGAGGAGAATGATGACCACGTTGGGCGGCGGTCCGTCGCGCGTGACCGCCGGATCCTGGCGATGCAGCGTGGAGGGACGTCCGTCCGCGAGGGGCAGATAACCCGAGGCCGGCGTTGGACGCTGGGCCTTGGTCAGTTCGAAGATGCGCTCCACCGGGAGGGAGCCATAGTCGAGCGCGGTGTCGGTCTCGTGCGTCCGTCGGTACGCGGCGTAGAGCAGCGTGTAGGTGGAATTGAGCGCGAGTTCGTTGTGGAAATGGTTCTGAGAAAACGAGGCCGTGCTCAGATTGGCCGGGCGGTGACCGAGGGAGGAGCGGGCGCCGAGGAAGATGGGGGCGGCGCCCACGGGGAGCAGCAAGAGGCGCAGCCACCAGACGGGCCAAGGATGACTGCGGGCGGCCTTGAGGCGGCGATGCGCGAGCACCCCCATCGCGGCGATGGCGAGCGTTGCGGCCACGGTTTCGAGCAGGAAGCCGGACGCAATCATGGAGACGACCTCCTTGCCATACTTGAGGAACTCAAGGAACAGCGCTTCGGGCCGGCTGCCGAATTCGCGGAGCGACGGCCAGGCGGCGAGCTCAAGAAAGGTCATGAACCCCAGCATGCCGACAAAGTAGGCATGGAGTGCCGGACGGATCCACCGGCCGCCGGGCAGCGGCAGCAGGCAGGCTGCGACCCAGGCCGGAGCCATCGCGTAGCAGATGAACAGCAGATCGAACCGCAGCCCGGTCAAAAAGAGTCGTGGGAATTCGGATACGGAGCCGGTCTGCTCCCAGAAACCGGCCAGGAGGACGATCCGCATGCCGGTGGTCAGGGCGAGGGCGAGCCCGAGGAATGTGTAAAAGGGCGCGAATAGCCCCCGGGCGCCGGCCCGATCAAACGTCAGCGAAAACTTCATGGGGTGGTCGAGCGACAGGGCTGCGGCTGAGCTGGAAGGCCATGGCAGCGCAAATATCCATCAGCGGGTAACTTGTGGAGGAAGGTGAGGAACCGGTCTCGGTCGGTCAATGGCATACGGACAGGATGTCAGGTCGAAATGAATCCCTGATGAACGCGCGATGAATCGTTGTTCATCTTGGGGCCACCGGGCCAACGCAGGCCGATGGTGCCATTCAATTTCGCTTGCTGTATTATCCGTACTAGTGTTAATAGTACGGAATGCTGCCGTTCTCGATCGACCTCAAGCCCGGGCTGCCCATCGCGGAGCAGATCCTGTTTGCGGTGAAAAAGGCCGTGGTGGGTGGGCAGCTGAAGCCCGGGGAGCGTTTCCCGTCGGTGCGCGTGCTGAGCCAGGAATTGCGGATCAATCCGAACACGGCGCACAAGGTCATCGCGGCCCTCGTTGCAGAGGGCGTGCTCATCACGACCCCCGCGGTCGGCAGCGTGGTGGCCGAGCGTGAAGCCGGCGGCCGCCGGGAGCGGGCGGAACTGCTGGGCGCAGAACTGGAGCGGTTAACCGTGGAAGCGAAGAAACTCGGGCTGACGCTCGACGACGTGCAGGCCGGCCTCGCCGCGCACTGGAAAAAACTCGGAGGCCTTTGATTTCCCCATTCCCCTATGAACGCGATCGAGATCACCGGCCTCAAGCGCAGCTACGGACGCACCGATGCGGTGCACGACCTCACCCTCAACGTCCCGGAAGGCAGCGTGTTCTCGTTGCTTGGCCCGAACGGCGCAGGCAAGAGCACCCTGCTTAAGATCCTCGTCAACCTGCTCGAACCGACGGCGGGATCGGCCCGCGTACTGGGTGTGGATTCGCGCCGCTTATCGCCCAAGGAGCGGTGCCTGATCGGCTACGTCTCCGAGTCACTCCAGCTCCCTGAATGGATGACGGTTGGCCAGTTCCTCGACTACTGCCGCCCGTTCTACCCTGCGTGGGACAAAGCGCTGGAGAAAAAGCTGCTCAGCCAGTTCGCGCTCCCGCTCGACCGAAAGCTCAAGCACCTGTCGCGCGGCATGCGCGTGAAGGCGCTGCTGATCTCCGTCCTATCGTTTCGTCCGAAGCTCCTCATCCTCGACGAACCCTTCAGCGGACTCGATCCCGTGGTGCGCGATGAGGTCGCGCAGGGTCTGGTTGAAACCGCTCGCACGGGCGACTGGACCGTGCTGATGGCGTCGCATGATATTGAGGAGGTCGAGCGTCTGACCGACCACGTTGCCATGATCGACGAAGGCCGGCTGCGGCTCTCAGAGTCCGTGGAGTCGCTCCTCAACCGATTCCGTCGCGTGGAGGTTGATCTCCAGGGCGGCGAGTTTCGCTCTGCGGCGGTTTCCAGCACTTGGCTCGGATTCGAGCAAACCGGCGCGCGGGCGCGTTTCGTGGAGAGCGAGTTTGACGACCGCACCACCCGCGCTCGTTGTGAATCCTGCTTCCCGGAGGGCGCAGTCACGGCGCACCCGATGCCACTGCGCGACATCTATCTCGCGCTGGCCCGCAGCCAACGCACCGTCGCGGGAGCGCGAGCCTGATGAGCCTCGTCTGGCACATCCTCAAGAAGGACGCGCGCGTCATCCGTGGTCCGTGGCTGGCGTGGGTCGGATTGCAGGTGGCGGCGCTGATCGCGGCCCATGTTGCGGAGCGCTACGCTTGGGTTGACCCCTATGATAACACCGAGGTCGCGTATCGGGTGGCGTGTCAGGGGCTGGCGTTCCTGGTCTGGGTGTTCGCGTACCTGCTGATGCCTTTGGCGGTGCACGACGATCCGGTATCGGGCACCTCGACGGCGTGGGTCCTCAAGCCGGTCAACCCGCTGCAGTTGTTGACGGCCAAGGTCATGGGGGTGGCTATCTTCTTTATTTTCACCCCCGTCATCGTTCGTCTTCCGTGGTGGCTGATGCATGGGTACGGGCTGGATAGCGTTGCTCGGGCGGCGAGTGAGACAATCTTGATCGCGGTCATCCTAGCGATCCCATCCGTTTGGCTGGCGAGTGTCACGGTGGACGCTAGTCGGTTCTATCGTTGGTCACTCGTTTGGTTCGGGACCCTCGTGATTTTCTACTTGGTTTGGGTGAACCGATGGATGGCGAGTCCGCGGGATGGCGTGACCAATGTGCCGGTTCCGAATCTGGGGTTGCTCATTCCCGTGTTGCTGGGATCGACGATCAACCAGTTCTGGAGCCGCCGCACCCGTCGCAGTCTCCTCCTGGTGGGCGCTGGCTTTGCCGCGATGCTTGTGATTCCGAGCCCGGCAGTAGTCGGCGGATCGGCTCTGCCCGACGTTGCCGTGGTTGCCGCGATCGATCGCTCCGGCGTCCTCAGCGTGACGCCGAAGGACTCGCTGGCGCCCGAGGCCGTTTCGGGCTGGGTCGTTGATGACTACGCGCGAGATGCGCGACGAATTCCCGTGACGGACGTACCCCCTGCGCAGCGGCTCCAGTCGCTGGCGGGGGCCGCCCTTGCCCAAAAGCTCGGTTTAACGGGACCCGCGTTGGCGGTTCCGGTGGCGCCATCGGAGGCCGAAGGCGAGATCACTTCGCCGCTGTTTGTGCGTGGTCGCGCGATCCGCGTGGGCGAATCACACGTGATTCCCCTGCGTGAAGGGGAGTCCGTGCTCCATGGTTCCGTCCGAATTCGCGTGGACCGCGTTGTCACGGACTTCACCGGCGCGCGCCACCTTGTGGCGGTCACGGAGACATCCACGTCAGTGGCGCGACCCTTCCACAACCCTCAGGATGATCCCTTCTACTTCGTAAGACGTGTGACTGAGGTTGAATCGGTGCCGGTGAGTAAGGTCTCGATATTTCCTGCCGCTGCGGTGGCCGTGAGAAAACGGATCCTGTCGATCTCCACCACCAACCCGCAGGCGTCGCTGAACGAAGTTCCGCTTTTGCGCGTGACCGTGCGGCCGATCGGCCAGTTCGAAACCCTTCTCAAGCGAGCCTCTGATCCGGGCGCTGTAGAAAACCCCCAGATATCCCCATGAACACGATTTGGCACATGGTGCGGAAAGACCTTTCGCGGGCAAGGTGGCTGGCCGTCGGCTGGCTGGTCGTGATGGTTTTGCCGGTTCTGGCCGGCAGTCTGGTCTTGGCCGGATGGGACGACGTCTGGGGCCTCACACTCCCGTTTCGGGCTGGGCTGGCACAAGTGGTATTCCTTCTCCAGCTCCTGATCGTTTTCCCGATCGTCGCGTGGGTCATCCACGAGGACAATGTGGTGGGCTCACGCGCTCACTGGGTCGTGCTGCCCATTTCTGGCGGGCGCCTGCTGGCCGCCAAAACCTGCAGTCTGCTGCTGATCTTGTGGGCGATGCCGCTGGGCGCCCTGCTGCCGTGGTGGCTGTTCAATGGCTTTGGCAGTCGCGAACTCGCCTCGGCACTTTTCAACCACAGTGTCGCCGTCCTGCCGGCGATGGCGGTTGCGCTGACGCTGGCGTCGCTTACCGACAGCCTCGGTCGGTTCATCATTGCATGCCTGGCCGCTTACCTTGGACTGATGGCCATCACGGGGGCGATGGTCAGTTTTCGCATGGACGCCGACGGGACGCCTCCGCCGCCTGACGTGTCCGGCAGCCGCATGCTCTTGGTCGTGCTCGTATCGGCAGTCACCCTTTCGGCCGTGGTCACCCATCAGTACCGAAGGCGGAGACTGCCGGTTTCACTCTGCCTTGCTGGCGTCGGCGCCTCGATCGTGGTCTTGATTGCGGTCGGCTGGCAGTGGGGCTTTCCAACGTCATTGGTGGCGGAGGACGGCAAAGTCTTGGAATCGAGACCGGACATCACTTTCGACGTGGAAGGCTCCACGTTCCAGCGGCTTCGCCGGGCGGGCGCGGCGGCCTCACGTTCCTCATGGCTTCGTTTCGAGATCAGGGTAAAGGTGGATGGGCTTCGGGCCGGCGAACTTTGGACAGGACGGATCAGGGAATTGAGCTTCGAGTGGAGTGACGGAACCACGGCGTCGTTCGGTCCGGACATTGTCGGCCCTTACACGAGTCTTCAGAATTCCAGCGGGCGATTTCTGGTCGATGAGACCACGAGGGGCCTTGTCACCATCTTTTCCGAGGGGAACCGCGTTGCCTTGGCGCTAGGCGCCGAACTGCCTGAGAACCTGGTGGAGAAGTTTGCCGCGGAGTCACCTTCGGCGAAGATTGCCGTTGAGGGGCTAGTTCACCGGGG
>DASWVY010000046.1:0-366237 GCA_036401075.1 Opitutaceae bacterium | reverse complement strand
CCTTGCTGAATTCGTCCTCGGTGGCCTTCTTCTGCGTCTTGTCGTCCTCGCCTTCGAAGAGGTCCTTCGCGGCGTCGCGCCACGCGCCGAAGTGATACTCGTCGAAGACGACGAGATCCCACTTTACCGCGTGGAGCCACTCGTTCTTGGCTTTGATGTTCCCCGCATCGTCCCGACCCAGCAAATCCTGGAACGAACCGAAATACACCAGCGGCTTCTTGGCCGAGACCTGGCGCGGATCGCGGTCGGAGTGGCGCGACAGGTACTGCCAGCCATCGAAGTCCGCATGGGACTCGAGATCCGTCTGCCAGGCATCCTCGACGGCCGGCTTGAAGGTCACCACGAGCACGCGTTTGGCGCCGAGTTTTTTGGCAAGCTGGTAGGCGGTGAACGTTTTGCCAAAACGCATCTTGGCGTTCCACAGGAAGCGCGGAGCGGCGTGCATGTCTTCCTTCCAAAGGGAATGAAAGTAAGCATGGGTCTTCTCCACCGCGGCGCGCTGCTCGGCGCGCAGGGGGAACGTCTCGTGATGCGTGCCCGTGAGTCGCTGCCCGGTGCGCAACTCGGTGAGGACAGTCTTCAGATCTTTTAGGGTGCAGCGCATCCATTCCAGCTCCGGGTTGTCGAAACCCTTCCGGACGAGCGCCGCACGTACCTCGTGGTCGGTGAAAATCGTCCCGTCGTCGCGCTCGGCCGGCTCGTCGAGTTCGATCCGGTAGTTCTTGATCGCAGCCGTCTTCAACTGCTCTGCGATGCGCTGCGGCACATCGCGTGTGGTCTGCCCGACCTTCAGAAGCCCAGCATGGGGCTGGTCCGCAATGGAGTAGGCGTAGATGCGCGGCCGGGCTGTCGGCTTAGGCGCAAGGATCTCGTCGATGGTCGGCTTACTCATCATCCACTTCCATTGGTCGGATCAATTTTTCTATATACGCGACCTCATCACTCGTGAGGCCATACTTTTGATAGAGACTCTGATCAGTCCATGGTCTCGAAAATTCCTGAAGCGGGACGAATTGATAGGCCGAGCGGGCGAGATCTTGCGCTGATGACCGCACAGCAATCAGAAAGCGGAAGAACCGCGTAGTAACATAAGAGAAGCAGTTTCGCGCCTCTAGTTCTGTGTCGTAAGCACCCAGCAGAATATAAGTCTCGGTGACAACCGATCCTGGCGGGATAACACCGGACAACGAGAGCACGCGCCGCTGTCCATTTTTGTCTACTTGACCAGCGTGCTCCGAAGATGACTTCGATGTGAAGACCTTCCACTTATCAATCAATTCTTCGCCAGCGGTTATTTCTGACCTCGATGTCCAAGCCCGACCACCACTTTGTAGAACCAAGACATTATTCCTCGCCGACTTCTTATCTTCGCCACGGAAAAAGGTACGCAGCCCAAATGGCTTCTGAGAGCTGACTTGCCGGTCGAATCTTTTTTCGGCCGGAAGCGATATGCGGCTGTGTTGAGCTGAGCCAATTTCAACAGCCATAATTTTCCTCAGAATTGGCAGTGCACGATTACTGCGAATGAAAACTTCTGCGCCTTCCTCGAGAAGAGGTCGAACGGCCTCAGACGATTCCATTCCGTGCTCGAATTCTACAACACGGCAATCGCCAGGATTGTCCCTGTCCCACAGAAAATAACAAATACCTCCAGCAACGTCCACGCTTGGAAACACCGCTCTGCTGTCGGGGTAATCCACAAGCTTTCTAATCCGAGTGTCGTTTAGCATTGAGTTGCGAAACTCGTCCAAGCCGCGTCCGCCAAAAAGCCATCGCGATGGAATGACCATCGCCAAATGACGCGGTTCGAGCGCCTTCGCTTGTTCAACAAACTTGTTGTAAATGGGCATAGCGCTAGCGCCAAATCCACCGTCATCTAATTGATACGGCGGATTCCCAATAATTACATCGAATTGCATGTTGCCTCCAAAGAGCTCGGCGAGCCGGGCCTTGATGTTGCCGGTGTGAATGAATGCATAGGCGTGGTTCTCAAGACCCGCCGCACGATCGAAGACCGAGCGTGCCGCCCCACAGTAGCGGCACTTGTCCCCATCCCAGGTGTGGTTGAGTCGCTGGAACCAGATGTTACCGGCATCGGTTGCAAACGACTTGGCGATGGAGTGCTCGCCCCGAGCGTGCTTAGAACAATACACGCTGCGCCGCGCCAGCAGGCTCGTGAGTTGCGTGATACCAATGCCGAACACCTGCCTCGTCAGGATGTGGTTTACCCGTCTCTCCAAGTCCGGGATCTCCTGCTCCAACCCCCGGGTGAGACGACGCGTGATCTCGCGCAGGAAGACGCCTGATTTTGTGCAAGGGTCGAGAAACTTTACCGATTTATCCGCCCAGAGGTTGGCCCCGCCATAATTGGCAGCCCAAGCATCGGTTAGGGTGTCGAGCATGCGGTTGGCAAACTCCGGCGGCGTGAACACCTCGTCGTTGGAGAGGTTGGCGATGCACGTTAGCACGTCCGGGTTGCGGCTGCGCAGGGAAAAATTGGCCTGCGCGCTCATGCCGGATCCTCCGGCACACCGGCTGCCAGTTCGCTGACCGTCATCGACGGATAGGTTTTAGTCGGCGTGAAGATCTCGTGCTTGCCAAGCTGCGCGAAGAGCGAGCCGTCGGCACTGAAGGCCGAGGATTGAGTGAGGCTGTCGAAACGAAAATCGCGGCGCTGGAATCGTCCCTTCCCGAGGTAACCCCATTCCGCAAAGGCAATCGGCTGGCCGTCATGGGCCCGCATGGTCAACGCGTCTCCCTGGACAAGGTTGTGCGCCAGCACGTTGGCCGCAGCGCGATACAGGTCGTCCTCCGGATCGAGGCCTAGATACTCGGCGAAGACCTCCAGCAAGTTCGCCCGGCACTCAGCCATGTTGTCCGGCAACAGCTCGATGCCGTAGATGCACATCAGCCCGAGCAGCGCGTAATGCCGGCGCTCGAAGTCGGATCGACCGTACTTGAGCTCAACCGCGGCGAGTTTCCGGCGCAGGACCTGCACGAGAAAATTTCCGCTTCCGCATGCCGGCTCCAGGAAGCGGGAGTCAATCCTACCGGTCTCGTCCTTCACGAGATCAAGCATCGCCTCAACCATCCAAGCCGGGGTGAAGACCTCCCCATGATCGGCGACCCGCTGTTTTGACTTCACCAGACTCATGCGCAGGTGCGGCCCGAGTTTATTGCCGCCGAATGAGAAGTCGTAGGGCGCATGGCGCGCCTACTTCGCACTACCTTTAGGTAGCTGTAAAGCCTGCGCACTACCCATAGGCGGTGTTTGAAAAGACCCGCCCCGGCTATGGTCTTACGTGGCTAACGAAACGACGAAGCGCTTGATCGCGCGCGTAAAACAACTCCGGCTGGATATGGGCCTCACGCAGGAGCAATTCGCTGAGCGCGCCGATTTGGATCCCAAATATTATCAGCACGTCGAGGCAGGCCGGAAACCAAACCCGGGAATAGAAACCCTGCTCAAGCTCGCCAAGGGAACCGGCTGGCAGTTGTGGGAGTTGCTCAAATTCGATGCTCCGCCCCTCGTTGCCGCGGAAGACCCAGAAGGGCCTACCAACACACCGCCCCCAGGCAAGCGGGTCCGCAAGCCGGTCCGGCGGAAGAGCGGCTGAGACGATTGCGGAATGGGAGGAAGAAACGGAGGCGTTCTTGGTTCCTTGTTCTTCGTTCTTGGTTACCCAGCAGAGATGGGCCGGAGCCGTCATCTAGGGAAACGGGCTGCGGTCGGTACAGCGGCGCTCCGGTTGGCGCATCCGCTGTTTCGATCCTCAGCCGCGCGTCCGTTGACAGTTTCGCCCAAAAACGGCAGGTTACTTACGTGAAATCGAAGCCAACCAAAGTCGAAGAGACGAGCGCGCCTTACGCCGCGAAGCCGGCTGTCGCCCGCCCGACAGATGCGCTTGGTCAGACTTCTCCGACTGATTCGGCCGCGAAAGATGCCGCTTTTCGCAAAGCCGCCGACAAGATCTTCGCTGAGCGCAAGGAATTGCTTCGCAAGCTCGCCCAGTGAAAGAGCCGCTCTTCATCACCCGTAAATGGGTAGATGCGTTGCACCGGCAATCTTTGGAGGAGCATGGCGGTCAGGACGGGATTCGAAATGAACACGGCCTGGAGTCAGCTTTGGCGCAGCCGAGAAACGTTTTCTACTACGGTCAGGGCGACCTCTTTGATCTCGCCGCGGCCTACGCTTTTCATCTGGCCGAGAATCAGCCGTTCATCGACGGGAACAAGCGCACAGCCATCACAACGGCGCTCACGTTCCTCGATCTCAACGGTGTGCACACCTCCCCTATCACCGACCAGACGCTCTACGACGCCATGATCGCCATCGCGGACAAGCGCCTCGACAAGGCGGAGCTCGCGGCTCTTTTTCGATCCCAGCTTTCCGCACGGCCCTAAATTCGTTCTCGTTCTCTTAATCGTTCTTCGTTCTCGATCTGAGAACGAGTAAGATAACGAAGAACGAGAACGATTCGACCGTTCAGCCCGGCAAATCAGGACCCATCCCAGCTTTCCGCCTCCGCATGAAAATCATCCGCCACCTCACCCCGGCGGGCCCCGCTTGGGCCGCGCTCCAGCCTGACGGGTCCGCCCGTGCCATCGCCGGCGATCTCCTCGGCGCGTACCGCGTCACCGACCAGGTCGTCACGCCCGGCAAGCGCCTCGCGCCCGTCACCCCCACCACGATCATCGGCATCGGCCTCAACTATGCGAAGCATGCCGCCGAGGGCGGCAAGCCGCCGCCGGAGCGCCCGATGTGGTTCGTGAAGCTCCCCGGCTCCATCCAGAATCCCGGCGATCCCATCACCCTGCCCCGCACCCAGCCGACCGAAAAGGCCGACTACGAGGCCGAGCTCGCCATCGTCATCGGCCGCACCTGCCGCAACGCCACCCGCGAGAACGCCCTCGACTTCGTCCTCGGCTACACCTGCGCCAACGACGTCAGCGCCCGCGACTGGCAGCGGGATTTCGGCGGCGGCCAGTTCTGCCACGCCAAGAGCTTCGATACCTTTTGCCCGCTCGGCCCGGTCCTCGTCACTCCCGACGAACTCACCACGCCCAACGCCCTGCGCATCCGCTCGATTCTCAACGGGACGGTCATGCAGGATTCGTCCACCGCGGACATGATCTTCGACGTCCCGACGGCGATCGCCTTCCTCAGCGCCGACAAGACGCTCCCTGCCGGCACCGTGATCCTGACCGGCACCCCCGAGGGCGTCGGCTTTGCCCGCAAGCCCCCCGTCTGGCTCAAGGCCGGCGACACCATTGCGGTGGAGATCGAGTCGATCGGCACGCTGAGCAACCCCGTGGTGGCGGAAGCGTGATTGCGATTCGGATCCAACTGCAGGAATACCTTAGCCGGGAGCGCGGGCCGCTGGTCCGCCTGGTGCACTTGTAGGGGCGTGGCTCGACCACGCCCGGTTCGGAAGGCGCGCACGAGGCGCGCCCCTACCGTTCCAATCCGCAATTCAGCGGGCGAGCCGCCCGTGCTCCCAGGTGGCCGATCCCTCCAGAGAGAACCCACCTTGATGCGCTCCGCTGCTGGCACTGTGCTGTTCGCCCCCTCAGCCCGGCGTTGCCTCACACCCGACGGCAGCGCAGCCTGCCTGCCATGAAGAAGGTCAACCTTGCCGACCTCGCGTGGGGCGAGTGGTCCTCGCCCGGCGGCAAATTCCACGGGCGCAGCAAGGAGCTCTCGATCGCACTCGGCGCCGTGCGCAACGCGACGCTCGCACAGGGCGGACATCCGTTTGACCTCGAATACGGCCGGCTCTCGCCGGGCAAGACCGGCTGCCCGTATCACCGGCATTCCTCGCAGTGGGAGCTGTTCTTGATCGTCGCCGGTCACGGCACGGTGCGCCATCGCGGCGGACACCAACCCGTCAAGGCGGGCGACGCCATCCTGCAGCCGCCGGGCGCGGCCCATCAGCTGATCAACACGAGCGACGGTGATCTCGACTACCTACTCATCGCCGACAACCCGCTGGTCGATCTCTGGCACTATCCCGATTCCAACAAAATGGGTTATCGCCCGGGCGGCGGGAGCTTTCGCCCAGACTTTGTCGACTACTGGCTCGACGAGGATCCCGCCGCACCCACCAGCGCGGAGCCGAAGGCGGGGTTTCCATGGGCGGATACGCGCTTCGTCGACACCGCCACCCTGCCTTGGGACCTGCGTGCATCACCCCGCGGCAAATATGCCTCACACTGCCGCGACATCTCGCTCGCCCTCGGCGGCCAGCGCGACGTGGGCGTGCAGGGCGGCGGGCACCCTTTTGACCTGCAGACCCGCCGGGTGCCAGCCGGCGCCGCGATCTGCCCGCTGCACGCCCACACCGTCCAGTGGGAATGCTTCATCGTCGTCGCCGGCCGCGCGACAGTGCGCACCCCGACGGGTCGCTTCCCGATCGGTCCGGGCGATGTCGTCCTGCAGCCACCCGGCACCGCGCACCAGGTGATCAACGACAGCCCGGACGAGTTCGTCTGCCACATCGTGGCCGACAATCCGGCGGCAGATATCTTCCACTACCCCGACTCAGGCAAATGGGGCATCAAACCCCAACGTAAGTTCTTCCGCCTGAATGAGACCGATTATTTTGAGGGCGAAGAATAAGCTCGTACAAGCCGGTCACATGCCGCTTGCCTGACCCCTCGTTTGGCATATTTTGGTAGATCCCCCCTCATGAAGTACTCCTCGCATATTGAGAGCCCGGATGTCGTCCTCATCGGCAGCGGCGTGATGTCCGCCAATCTGGCCGCGATGCTCAAGCGCCTCGACCCGAAGCTGAAGCTGCAGGTCTTCGAGGTGACCGAGGAACTCGCCCAGGAAAGCTCCCACGGCTGGAACAACGCTGGCACGGGTCACGCGGGCATCTGCGAGCTGAGCTACACGCCCAAGCAGAACGCTGACGGCACCGTCCCGGTCGGCAAGGCGATCGAGATTTTCGAGCAGTTCGAGCGCACCCTCCATTTCTGGAGCTACGCGGTGCAGACCGGCATGGTCGACAAGCCGCGTGAGTTCATCAATCCGGTGCCGCACATCAGCTTCGTCCACGGGCAGAAGCAGGTCGATTTCCTCAAGGCGCGTCACGCCGGCCTCGCCGCCCACCATTTCTTCCAGGAGATGGAGTACACGACCGATCGCGCGACGATCGGCAAGTGGGCCCCGCTCCTCACCGAGGGCCGCGCGGACATTCCGATTGCCGCGACCAAGATGGACACCGGCACCGACGTGAACTTCGGCGTCATGTCGCGCAAGCTGCTCCACTGGGTCTCGCAGCAGGACGGCTGCGGCATTGCCAGCAATCACCGGGTGGTCGGTCTTGAAAAGACGGCCACCGGCTGGGAGATCACGGCCAAGGACCAGTCGACCGGCCAGCTCCGCTCGACGCGCGCAAAATTTGTCTTCGTCGGCGCCGGCGGAGGCAGCCTACTCCTCCTCCAGAAGGCCGGCATTCCCGAGGCCAAGGGGCTCGGCGGCTTTCCGATCGGCGGCCAGTGGCTCGTCTGCGACGATCCCGCGATCGTCAACCGTCATCAGGCCAAGGTCTACGGCCAGGCGCTCGACGCCGCCCCCACCATGGCCGTGCCGCATCTCGACACGCGCATCCTCGACGGCAAGAAGACGCTGCTCTTCGGGCCGTTCGCGGCGTGGACAACCAAGTTCCTCCATCGCAAGGGCAGCTGGACCGACCTCCCGGGCTCGGTGAAGCCGCACAATCTCGCCACGCTGATCAAGATCGGCCTGAGCAACTTCGACCTGATCAAGTACCTCGTCCAGCAGGGCACGCAGAGCATGAACGACCGCATGGAGGTCCTCCATGTGTTCTACCCGTCAGCCAAGGCTTCGGACTGGAAGCTGATCGACGCCGGCATCCGCGTGCAGGCGATCAAGAAGACCGACGGCGAGGCCGGCATCGTGCACTACGGCACCGAGGTCATCACCAATCAGGACAAGTCGATCTCCGCTCTCCTCGGCGCATCCCCCGGTGCGTCCGTGTGCGTCAGCGTGATGCTCGATGTCATCAAGACCTGCCTGCCCCACCTGCTCGCCACGGCCGAGGGCAAGGCCCGCATGAAGGAGATGATCCCGACTTGGGACATCGACCTCAAGCAGCCGCAGTACGCCGAGTTCTTCCGCGAAACCCACCGCAAGTCGGTCCAGGGCCTCGGTCTGATCTGAACTCAGACGTGACCACCGATAACACAGATTCACACAGATAATGCCCTGAATCGGGCCGGATTTTTTCCGTATCTGTGCCCATCGGTGTAATCTGTGGTTAAAAAATCCGCCCTCCGTCCGACCGTCTTCCGTCCTCCAATCCTTCTTCCCCATGGCCTCCACCGTTTACTCCGCAGCCGTTGACCTCGGCGCCACCAGCGGGCGCGTCATCCTCGGCGCCTGGTCGCGCAACCAGCTCAAGCTCACCGAAGTTCACCGCTTCCCCAACGCGTTCCGCTCGCTTGGGACGAACGACTACTGGGACATCCCCGGCCTGTGGCACGAGATCCAGACCGGCCTGCGCAAGGCCGCCGCCGCACTGCCACGCGGCGCCAAGCTCGCTTCGGTCGGCGTCGACACCTGGGGCGTCGACTACGTGCTGCTCAACGACGAGGGCCGCCTCGTTTTCCCGGTCCATGCCTACCGTGACGTCCGCACGCAGCCCGGTTTCCAGCGCCTCGAGAACACCCGCGCCGCCAACGACCGTATCTACGCCACAACCGGCATCCCGAATTTCTTCCTCAACTCGAGCCTGCAGCTCGAGGAGGTCGTCGCCCGCTGCCCGTCCGTGACCGATCTCGCGACGCGCTGCCTCTTCCTGCCCGACTATTTCAACTACCTGCTGTCGGGTCGCATGGCCAATGAGCTGACGATCGCCAGCACGTCGCAGCTGCTCGACGTCCACTCGACCGACTGGTCGCGTCCGGCCCTCGATTATTTCCGCGTGCCCGCGCAGTGGTTCACCAAGCCGATCCGCTCCGGCACCAAGCTCGGCGCGCTCCAGGGATTCCCCGAGTTCAAGGGTGCCAAGGTCATCGCCGTTCCCGGCCATGACACCGCCTGCGCCTACGACGCAATGCCCGCCGCGGAGGACGGCAGCGATCTCTACATCAGCTCCGGCACGTGGTCGCTGGTCGGCTTCGAGAGCGACAAGCCCGTGCTCGGCTCCGATCCGGCCCTCGCCCGCAAGCTCTCGAACGAGCGCATCGGCGATGGCCGCTATCGCCCGCTCACCAATGTCATCGGCCTCTGGCTGCTCGAGGGCACGCTCAAGGACTTCGCCACGCGCCCGACCAACGATCGCGAGTGGGCTGCGCTCATCACCGCCGCCGAGAAGCTCCCGGCTCCGGCCCGCCTGATCGACGTCAAGGACCACGCCCTCGCCAACCCCGCCTCAATGCGCGCCGCGATCGACGCCCAGCTGCGCAAGGCCAAGGTCAAGCCCCCCGCGAATCTCGCCGGCTATATGCGCCTCATCTGTGACTCGCTCGGCAAGGGTCACGCCGACGCCAAGGTCGCCTTCGAACGCCTATCGGGTCGCAGCTTCAAGCGCATCCTCATCGTCGGTGGCGGCTCCAAGAACCGTCTGCTCTGCCAGGCCACCGCGGACAGCGCGGGCGTGCCCGTCGTGTCCTTCAATCTTGAAGGCACGGCCGTCGGCAACATCGCGAGCCAGCTGATCTCCCTCGGCGTGGTGAAGGACCTAAAGACCTTCCGCCGCCACCTCGGCGCGACGCTGGAACAGAAGACCTACCTGCCACGTCGCGGCAAGTAGCACCGGGGCAGATGTAGCTGGGCTCGCTGAGCCTGGTGGATAGACGATCAACGCCCGTTAACCGGACCGGCCTCAGCGAGGCCGGCTACAACAAGCCGCCCAGGGTCGGAAGGCATCCGATTATCTCCACGTGGGCGCGGGTTTCGTAGTGCCCAGATTCGGGTTCGCCAGCCGGAGGTATCCTCGCCTTGCTGGACAGAACCCCGTCACCCCATGAAACGCCTCTCCCTGTGCTGCCTGCTTGCTCTCGCCGGCTTGACCGACTCTGTCTCCATCGCGAACGCGGCCCAGGCCATCGCGGCGGCCAAGGTCGACGCCGGCTGGACCTCGCTCTTTGACGGCAAGTCGCTCGATGGCTGGCACGTCATCGCCCGCCCCGACGACGTCGACAAGGACTTCTGGAAGGTCGAGGACGGCCTGCTCGTCTGCGATTCCCGCGGCCGCAAGAAACACAACTACGTGTGGCTGATGTCCAACGCCGAGTACGGCGATTTTGAATTCAAGCTCAAGGTCCGCTCCTACAAGGACTCGACCGGCAACGCCGGCATCCAGGTCCGCAGCCGCTATGACCACAAGGAGCAGTGGCTCGACGGCCCGCAGATCGATCTTCACCCGCCCGGCCCCTACCGCACCGGCCTGATCTATGACGAGACCCGCGGCGTGAAGCACTGGATCCACCCCGTGCTGCCCGGCACCGCGATGAAGCCCGAGGAGGGCGTGCAGGGTTGGAAATGGAAACACGCCGACGACGGTGACGGCTGGAACGAGATTCACGTCATCTGCCGCGGCACCCAGATCACCACCACCGTCAACGGCGTCCCTGCCGCCAACTACGACGGCAAAGGCGTGCTCGACGACGCCGCGCACCGCGCACTCAACGTCGGCCTCAACGGCCACATCGCGCTGCAGCTGCACACCGGCTCGGACCTCTACATCCAGTACAAGGACATCGTCCTGAAAAAACTCTGAGTGGTCTGCCCGCAAATCACACGAATGGAATCAAATCCGCTCCATTCGCGCCGATTCGCGTGATTAGCGGGCCCTTTCCGGTTTGATCCAAGCTCTCTGTTTTCTCCGTTCCCTCCTGTAAATCCCTGCCTTGAAAACATCGCCCCTTAGCCGCCCGCTCCTCGTCGTTCTCACCGGCACCGCCCTCGGACTCGCCACGGGTTGCACGACTGCCACGCGGCCCGCAGCACCCGCGGCTACGCCGTCGTCCCTCGTGACCGAGGCATCCGTGCGCGGTCACATGACCTTCCTCGCGAGCGACGCGCTCAACGGCCGCGGCAGCGGCACGCGCGATGAATGGATCGCCGCCACCTACGCCGGCAGTCAGATGCAAAGCTGGGGGCTAGAACCCACCGACGGCAGCGATGGCTTTGTCCAAAAAATCGAGATCGAGCGCGCCGAGGCCGTTGCCGCCCCCGTGCTCGTGGTCGGCGAAACGCGACTCACGCACGGGACCGAGATGATCGTCCAAGGTCTGGGCGCGGCCCGACTCACCGGTCCGCTGCAGAAGTACCAGCCCGGCGTCGCCGTAATTCCCGGCGCCCTTCTCCTGCTCCCCGCGAGCGGCGCCCCGACGGTCGCCACCGCCGGAGCCGGTGCCCTCCTCACGGTCGAAACGCCGCAGGCCCGCACGCGCTGGGCCGTGCTCGGTGCGCGCATGCCCACGACGCAGCGCATCCTCGGCACGCCGGTCGTCCCGCCCGCCCGTGTCATTCTGGGCCAGGCCGCCTATGACAGCCTCAGCGCGCTTGCCGACGGAACCTCGCTCACCCTCGAGGCCGAACTCAAGGAGCCACAAAAAATCCTGACCTGGAACGCCGTCGGCCAGATCCGCGGCACCGCCGCGAACGCGGGCGTCATCCTCCTCTCAGCCCACATCGATCACCTCGGCGTGCGCCCGGCCCGGCCCGAAGCGACGTCGCCGGATACTATCTACAACGGCGCCGACGACGACGCCTCCGGTTCCATCGCCGTGCTCGAACTCGCCCGCGCCTTTGTGCAAGGCCCGCGCCCGAAGCGCACGCTGATCTTTGCCCTCTTCGGCAGCGAGGAGGCCGGCGGCTTCGGTTCGCGGTACTTCGCGGATCACCCGACGGTCCCGCTCAACCGGATCGTGGCCAATCTCCAGTTCGAGATGATTGGCCGCCCCGATGCTGCGATCGCGGCGCAGACGCTCTGGCTGACCGGCTATGAACGTTCGACGCTGGGGCCGGAACTCGCCAATCGGGGCGCGCGCCTCGTGCAGGATCCGCATCCGGACCAAAGTTTCTTCACACGCTCCGACAACATCCAATTCGCCCGCCGCGGCGTGATCGCGCACACCGTTTCCAGCTTCGGCCTGCACAGCGAGTATCACCAGCCGTCCGACGAAATCAGCCTCGTCGACTTCCCGCACATGACCACGGCGATCAACTCGATGGTCGAGCCAATCCGCTGGCTGGCCAACGCTGATTTCGTGCCGACCTGGCTGCCCGGTCAGCAGCCTTAAAACGGGAGGCGTTGTAGCTGGCCTCGCTGAGGCCGGCGGGAAGGTCGAGGTGGAACGCGTTGGCTCGGGGCTTTCAATCAAGCGTCTTGAGGGCAAGCCGCTCCACCTTCAGACCGCCAGCTACATCCTCCGCAGCTTCGCATACAGCGCTGCGAGTCGCGGCATCGCCAGCCCGGCGGCCTGGGCCTGGCGCAGGGGCTCGCCCCAGATCGGCTCGATCTCGAGTTCACGGCCGGCGCGGTAGTCGACCAGGCTCGACGGGGCGTAGGCACCCATCGGGGCCGTCACGTCGATCTGCCCCTGGATGAACGACTCGGGAATGTCGTAGCCCAGCTGACGGGCCGCGCCAGCCACCTCGTCCATCAGCGCGCGCACTTCCCGCGCAAGCGCAGGGTCGGCCAGTATCCGGTCCGTCGTGATTCCGCCCGCCGCAATGCTCAGGCCGTTGAAGGGCACATTCCACACCAGCTTGCGCCAGCGCGCCTGGGCGAGGTTATCGACCGGGAGGCATTTCACCCCGGCTTCCTTGAAGAGATTCGCGAGGACATGCGTCCGCTCCTGCGCCGGTCGGCCGAACTCACCCAGCGTGATCGAGCCCGGGTGATAACACGTGACCTCGCCCGGGGCAGTGCGGGTGGAAGCGATAAAACAAAGTCCACCCAGCGTGCGCTCCGCGCCGACCAGCGAAGCCACCTGCTCCTCGTTGCCGAGGCCGTTCTGCAGTGTCACGACCTTCGTGTCGGCGTGCAGCAGCGGCGGAAGAAGCTTTGCCAGCGATCCGTTCGCCGTGGTCTTCAGCGTGATGAGCACCCAGTCCACCGGACCGATTTCTTCCGTCGTGGCAAAAACCGACAGCGGCTGAACCGCCAGCGTACGCTCGCGCTCGACCAAGCGTACCCCGTGCGCGC
Organism: Opitutaceae bacterium; assembly: GCA_036401075.1. Classification (GTDB taxonomy): domain Bacteria; phylum Verrucomicrobiota; class Verrucomicrobiia; order Opitutales; family Opitutaceae; genus CAMAXB01. Next base: position 353,050 of record DASWVY010000046.1, on the reverse strand, counting down.
GAACATGCTCGCGGTCGCTCCGCATCAGGAGGCGCACGTCATTGCCCGTGAGCGTAAGCCGGGCGCCGTAGTACGTGCCGATCGCGCCCGCGCCCACAATGGCGATGGTCGGAGGCTTCAATGTAGAGGGTGGCATGGTCACCGCTAACGCATCGATAGGCTCAATGCAGAACACTCATGGTGAGCCAAGGCCGCTTCGGGCTATTGGCCCTGGTGGCTTAGGATCAATGGAGTACTCGATTTCCAAGGTATACTTCAGATTGAGATACAACGATTCCTGCACACGACCCGTCGGTTTATATGTGTGAATATCGCCGATAGATCGAACATGGAAATACGGCTGTCCATCCACATGAACCACAAGCAGCGGACCACCCTTCCATGATCCTCTTTTTAAGTCATCGCACGTCGGCATACTGAACGTGATCGATCCCATACGCTCATCGACCAAGGTAATCTCCTTTGCCTGGTACTGACTTTGGGTTCCGACCTCACGCCACGCCCAATAATTTCCTCTGGTGGAGGCCTGCGCTTCGTAATACTGCTCGCACTTAAGGTTCGCAATTGTCGGCTCGCGCCCATCGTAGACCAATTGAATCGCGTAGCTTCCCGGATCTGATCGAACATCACGCGAAATCGACGCATCCACTCCGTTCACGAGCGCAATTGTGGAGAGGCACCCCGATTGGAGGAGCAATAAAGGAATGCAAATCCAAGCGATCAACTGCATACTCACCAGACCAAAGCAGCCTTCCCGGAAATTCAATGCGTAGATTTCGGTAGCTCAAAAAATGAAACCCTCGTCCCGATCGAGGTGTCTCACCTGACATGAACTCCATCAAATCCACCCTCCTCCTCACCGGCATGGTCGCGCTGAGCGGCGTGGCTTTGGCCAAGCAACCCAAGGCCCCGGCGGCACCCGCCGCGCTGCAGCTTCAGGTTGATCTACCCTTCGTGCACGATCTCTTCGTTGAAGAGGATCTCTCCGAAGCGCTCTCGGCGACCGTGCGCGAAACCTTTCGTCGCAACGGCTACCAGGGCGGCATCGATGAGGTCGCAGTCGGCAGCAAGCCGAGCGCGGATCGCCCGGTCCTGACCGTGAAGCTAATCAACTGGCGTGGTTCGCGCGCCGGTTTCGTCGACTGCGTCTTCAGCGCCACGCTGACCAAGCCCGACGGCGCCACGCAGTCGCTCGGTGTCTTCACCGGATCGGAAACCAACATGGGATCCTTCAGTCGCTGGGATGTCGCCCAGACCTTCGTCGACGCCGCCGAGGAAGCCTCGCGCGCGCTCTGGCGCTCGATGGACAAGCAGGCGCTGCTGCCTGCGGCCATTCCCGCATCGGCTCCGGCGTCCACGCCTGCACCGGATAAATCCGCGCCGGCGAAGGCGGCGACTACGGCGGTCGTGGTGGAATGATCGGCAAGGTGGAGCGCGTTGTCCTCAACGCGCTGGATCGGTGTCGATGCGGGCGGCGCTCGCATTCAAACCAACCGCTTGAGGACAAGCGGTTCCACCTTTCAAGGCACTGGCCTCAGCGAGGCCGGCTACATTAAATCACAAAAAAGCCGCGCACCTCATCGGTGCGCGGCTTTTGAATTTTGCGGGCTCGCTTGCGCTTAGCGCAGGAAGGCCTCGTGGAGGCCGCCGTCGACGGTGATGACCTGGCCGGTCGTCTTGCTCAGGCGCTTGCTCACGAGGAGGAAGTAAGCCTCGGCCTGGTCGGCCGGCGTGATCGGGGCCTTGGTCAGCGTGCGGTCCGCGTAGAACTGAGCGAGCTTGTTGACCAGCGACTCGGTCGCCTCGTCGTCCTTGTACGGGATGGCGTACTTGGCGAGCGAGCCGATGACGCGGTCGCGGGGGAACATCGCGGAACCCTGCACGACGGTCGCCGGGGCGACGCCGTTGACGCGCACGAGCGGAGCCAGCTCGATCGCGAGTTCGCGCACGAGGTGGTTGGCGGCGGCCTTCGACGTGTCGTAGGCCACGGAACCCTTCTTCGCAACGGCCGCGTTGGCCGAGGTCGTGAGGACGAGATTGCCGCGCAGGCCCTGCTCCTTCCACGTCTTGAACGCCTCGTCGGCCACGAAGTAGCTGCCGGTGACGTTGATGTTGAAGGTGAGCGCCCACTTGTCGTCGGGGATGTGGCCGGTGGTGTCGCTGGGCACGAAGATGCCGGCAGTGACCGCGATGGAGTCGAAGCCGCCGTAGGCGAGCGCGACCTGGTCGAGCATCTTGCGGATGCTGGCGCGGTCCGTGATGTTCGCGGCGAAGCCGATGGCCGGGCCGCAGTTCGAGACACCCGTGCCGGCGACACCGATGCCGATGCCGTACTTGTCGGTGATTTCCTTGGCGGTGGCCTGGGCCGCGGCCTCGTTGAGATCGACGCACACGATGTGGGCGCCCTCCTTGACGAGACGGTGGGCGGTCTCCTTGCCGATGCCGGAGCCGGCGCCGATGACGACGATGACCTGGCGGGCGAGTTCCTTCTCGGCCGGCATGCGCTTGAGCTTCGCTTCCTCGAGCAGCCAGTACTCGATGTCGAAGGCTTCCTGCAGCGGGAGGGCGATGTACTGGTCGATCGCCTCGGCTCCGCGCATGACCTCAACGGCGCAGTTGTAGAATTCAGCGGTGACGCGGGACTCGGACTTGTCCTTGCCCCACGCGATCATGCCCAGGCCCGGGATGAGAACGACCGTCGGGTTCGGGTCGCGCTGCGCGGGCGAGTTGGCGTGTTTGCACTTAGTGTAGTAGGCCGCGTAGTCCTTGCGGTACTGCTCGAGACCGGCCGCGAGCTTGCTCTTGAGGGCGGCAACGTCCTCGGCCTGGGGATTCCAGTCGACGTAGAGCGGCTTGATCTTGGTACGGAGGAAATGGTCGGGGCATGAGGTGCCGAGCTCGGCCAGACGCGGGGCGTCCTTCGAGTTGACGAAGCGGAGGATCTTGGCGTCGTCCTGCACGGTGCCGATGAAGCGCTTCTCCTTCGAGACCTGGCCGCGGAGCCAGGGCAGGATGGCGGCGAACGTGGACTGGCGCTTGGCCTCGTCGAGCGTCGCGTACTTCTGGCCACCGAAGGCGGCGGCGTCGCCACCCTTGGCGGCGTACTTGGACTCGATGTAGGCGGCGGCCTTCTCGATGAAGTCGAGCGTGCGCAGGTAGCAGACCTTCTCGTCGTCATCCCATGAGATGAAGCCGTGCTGGCCCATCATGATGGCCTTCACCGACGGGTTCTTCTTCGCGATCTCCTGCATGGCAAGGCCGAGCTCGAAGCCCGGGCGCATCCAGGGAACGTAGGCCATTTCGCCGCCGAAGATTTCCTTGGTGAGCTTCTCGCAGTTGGCGGAGGCCGCGATCGCGATGATCGCGTTCGGGTGCATGTGGTCGACATGCTTGCCGGGGAGGAAGGAGTGCAGCGGCGTGTCGATCGAGGACGCGCGCGGGTTGAGGTTGAAGGTCGTGTGGGTGTACATCCCGACCATGTCATCCTCGGCCTGCGACTTCAGGCCCTTGTCGGCGCGGGCCGCGTAGAGCGCCTGGAGCTCGATCAGCTTCTGCTGGTAGAGGGACGAGAAATTCTCACGCGTGCTCGTGCGCAGGTCGCCGCCGGAGCCCTTGACCCAGAGCACCTCGGTCGACTTCCCGTTCAGCGGGTCCTTCTCCGAGATCTTGGACGACGTGTTGCCGCCACCCGTGTTGGTGATGCGCTGATCGCTGCCAAGCAGGTTGGAGCGATAGATCAGGCGACCCACTGCATCGAGCGAGGCGGCTTTGGCGTCATCCCAGAGGCAGTTCACGTATTTGTAGGATTTCATGCAGAAAAGGAGGAAAGGTTAGAGCAGAGAAAATTAACCGCCGCGAACGCCATCAGCGGCCAAGAGCCGGGGCGCAGCGAAAGCGGACGTTAAACGACTTCAGGGGGTTGAATCGATTTGTGGGGTTCAGCAGCTGCGGGGTTGGCAGTCACAATCATGAACGGTGAAATCATGATAGTTTTCGCTCAATTTCCATCAAAATTCTCAAATAGCTGCAGGTTATGAGGGACTATTCACATCACCTAGGGTGAGATCTGATCCCTCCGCCAAGGAAGCCAAGGGCCTTCATTTTTACGTTAAAAATTGATTATCAATTACTTAATAAAAAATAAGCCTATCCGTATCTCGCAGGGAAGTCAGGACAGACCGGCCTGACTCACAAGTTGTTCACATCGGGCATCCTTTGCGAGAACGGCGGCCATCGGTCAGTCCAATCTCCATGCTTGGGCGATCTCCTCCAAATCGGCGAAAACCGCTTCCCCTCCGGCCGCTTTCAGTTGCTCGGCGGAGTGCGTTCCGGTGGTGACGCCCGCAAACCCCAGGCCAGCGTTGAGCGCCGCTTCCACATCGAAGGGCGAATCACCGATCAGGCACGTCGTCGCAGCCTCGGCCCCCAATTCGCGCAGAACGTGTCCGGCAAACTCCGGCTGGGGTTTCAGCCAGGCCGTGTCGCCGGCACCATACACGCCGCGCAGCAATGGCATCACGCCCAGATGCGCACAGATGCGTCGCGCGGAAGGTCCGTGCTTATTGGTGAAGACCGCGCAGACGACCCCGCGGGCATTGAGCGCTTCAAGCAATTCGCGGCCGCCGCGGAACAGGGTGACGTCCTCCAACAGGATGCGTTGCGAGTACTCCATGTGCACGGCCCGGACCTGCGCGATCAGATCGCGTGGCACAAAACGGGCGATCGCCTGGTCCAACCCACCGCCCACCGCCGCGCGCACCTCCGCCATCGTGGGCGCCGGGTAGCCAAACTGAGGCAGCGCATGAACGTAACTCCGATGAATGGTCGTGAACGCATCCACCAAGGTTCCGTCGAGATCGATGAGAACGGTGCGGTAGCGCATGGATAAACCACCAACCTCAGCGGTCGCCGGCCACGCCGCAAGAAATTTGGCTTTGCGCGTACCCCGCCGTGCCGCGATTCTGTCCCCGATGCCCGCAACGTCCGCCACGTCCGCTCCCCGCGCCACTTCGCGCGTCGACGGCAGCGTGCACGTGATCGCGCTGGCCGGACGCTGGCGCATCACCGAACCGCGCCCGGAATGGGTCCCGCCGGCCGACCCGAAGCCATCGTCGCTGCGGATTGAGATGGATCAGGTCGAGACGTGGGACAGCGCGATTGTCCTCTTCGTCTTCGCCATCAGTCGCTGGGCGCGCGGAGCAGGGGTGAGCCTGGATACCAGTGCGCTGAACCCCGCCGTCCTCGATCTCCTCCAGAAAATGGAGGGCGCCCGCGAGACCTGCGTGCCGTTCGATCGCTCCAAGGATTTCTTCACCGTCGTGGGCCTGACCGCCAGCGACCTGTGGGCCAAGAAAAAGGAGATCTCCCACTTTGTCGGCGAATGCGTGATCAGCGCGGTCTATCTCGCCAAACATCCCCACAAGTTCCGCTGGCGCGACTGTCTCTACGAGATGCAGGCCTGCGGCGCGATGGCCCTGCCCATCGTCAGCCTCATCGGATTTCTCGTCGGTCTCACCCTCGCGTACACTGGCGCCGTCGTGCTCCGGCAGTTCGGCGCCGACATCTGGGTGGCCGACCTCGTCGGCCTCACCATGGTGCGCGAGATGGGCGCGGTCATGACCGCCATCGTCCTTGCCGGCCGCACCGGCGCGGCCTACGCCGCGACCCTCGGCAACATGCGCGCCAACGAGGAGATCGATGCCCTAGAGACGCTTGGCATCCGGCCGGTCGATTTCCTCGTGATGCCGCGCATCGTCGCGCTCGGCGTCATGATGCCGCTCCTCGCGCTCTACGCCAACACCCTCGGCATCATCGGCGGCATGGCCGTCGCCGCCGGCGTGCTCGACATCCCGCCGACCGCGTACTGGGTCGAGATGCTCACGATCGTCGACCTCTCCGACGTGAGCACGGGCATCATCAAGGCCTTCACCTTCGGCATTATCGTCGGCATCGCCGGCTGCATGCGCGGCATGCAGGCCCAGCGCAGCGCCGCCGGCGTGGGCCTCGCCGCCACCTCGGCCGTCGTCACCGCGATCCTCTTCATCATTGTCGCGGACGCCCTCTACGCGGTGATCTTCAACATTCTCGGCTGGTGATGACATGAAGACCCCACCCGCCATTGACGTCACCAGCCTCGAATGCGGCTACGACGGCACCGCCATCCTGTCGGGCGTCAACTTCTCGGTCGCACGCGGCGAGATCTTTTTTGTCATCGGCGGCTCGGGCTGCGGCAAGAGCACCCTGCTCCGCAACCTCATCGGCCTGAACCGGCCGCTGGCCGGCGATGTCCGGTTCTTCGGCGAGTCCTTCACTGATGCGGACGCCGCACGCCGGCGCGACCTGCTGCGCACCTTCGGCGTGCTCTATCAGAGCGCCGCGCTCTGGTCCTCCCTCTCCCTCCGCGAGAACGTGACCCTGCCCCTTGAGGAGTACACCGCCCTCACCCGCTCCGAGCGCGATGAACTCGCCGCCCTCAAGCTCGCCCAGGTCGGCCTGACCGGCTACGAGGATTACTACCCGGCTGAGATCAGCGGCGGCATGAAGAAGCGCGCCGGCCTCGCCCGCGCGCTCGCGCTCGACCCGGAGATCGTGTTTTTCGACGAACCCTCCGCCGGCCTTGATCCCGTCACGTCGCGCAGCCTCGACGAACTCATCCTCGCCATCCGCGCCACGCTCGGCACGACGTGCGTCGTCGTCTCGCACGAACTGGACTCCATCTTTGCGATCGCGGACCGGGTCATCATGCTCGACAAGGGCGCCCGCGGCATCATCGCCGAGGGCGATCCGCGGGTGCTGGCCCGTGAGAGCAAGGATCCCCGGGTCCTCGAATTCTTCCACCGCGGCGGGGCCGCCGCCGATGCGGCCCGAAACTCGCATTGAGTTAACGTGTCCAATCCCTTCCACTCCCTCCCGTGAAAACCAAGGTCAGTCCCGCCGTCATCGGCATGTTCGTGCTGGGTGCGATGATCCTTGGCATCTTCGCGCTGATCTCGATCGGCGGCGTCAACTTCTTCTCCCGCCCGCAGCGCTTCCAGGTCAACTTCGACGAGACCGTCCACGGCCTCGACCTCGGCTCGCCGGTCAAGCTCCGTGGTGTCCGCGTCGGCCGCGTGGTTTCGATCAATCTCCGCTACAAGCCCGACAGCAGCGAGTCGGTCGTCGCCGTCGTCTGCGAACTCAGCCGCGACGTCCTCGCGGATGAAAAGGGCGTCCCGATCGACGTCTCGGACCGGGCCGAACTCGAGCAGCTCATCGCGCGCGGCCTGCGCGCGCAACTCGGTGTCATCGGCCTCGCGACCGGCCTGCTCTATGTCGAACTCGATTTCTTCGACCCCGCCGAATACCCGGCCACCCCGGCCAGCACGGTCGATGTCCGCTACGCCCATGTGCCGGCCGTGCCTTCCACCATCTCGGAATTCCAAGCCAGCCTGAGCGAGATCCTCGCCAACCTGAAGGGCATCGATTTCGTCGGAATTTCCCGTGAGCTCCACGCGCTGCTCGCCGACACCCGGCGCCAGATCAACACCCTCGACGTGAAGGCGCTCGTCGCCCAATGGACCGCCGCCGGCGCCTCCGTTCAGGCCCTCGCCTCGTCACCCGAGATCGGCGAGACCATCACCAACCTGAACGGCGCCGTCACCGATCTGCGCGGCGTCCTCGCCAAGCTCGATGGCCAGATCGACCCGACGGCCACGAACATCAACACCACGCTCGACGAGGTGCGCGAATCCCTCGTGGCCTTCGACCAACTCGCCGGCACGCTCCGCGCCTTCATCAATTCGCAGCAGAACCTCGGCGACGGCGCCAATCAGGCCTTCAGCCGTCTCGGCGAGGCCGCCGAGGCCGTGCAACGACTGGCCGATTTCCTCGAGCGCAATCCGAGCGCCCTCCTCTCCGGTCGACGCGCCCCGGCCGAAACGCCTGACTCCCGATGACGATGAAACGCCCGCCCTGCTCTCTCGCCGGGATCCTCCGCCCCGCCCGCCTTCTGCTGGGCGTCGCCGCGCTCGGACTCGCCGGTTGCCAGATCCTTCCCGAAGCCGCGCCGGATCCGACCCGCTTCTACGTGTTGACCGGCCCGTCGCTCCAGCAGGCCGCCAACGCGCAGCTCGGGCCGCTGTCGCTCGGTCTGAAGGCGGTCAATCTCGCGCCTTATCTCCGCGGCCGCTCCATGCTGGTGCGCGCCGGTGAACACGAGATCACCTACAACGACTACGCTCGCTGGGCCGAGCCGCTCGACCAGGGCATCAGCCGCATCCTGCAGGGGCGCCTGCTCGTCGCCCCGGCGGTGGGTCGCGTTTACGCGCATCCGTTCCCGTTCGACCAAACCCGTGATTTCGATGTCGCCGTGAGCATCGTGCGCTGCGAAGGCGTGCGCGAGGCCGGCACGATCGTCGCCCGCTTTGCCGCGCTGATCGAGGTGACGCGCGTCAGCGACGGCAGCATCGTGAAACGCCAGGTATTTGCCGCACCGGATGTCCCGTGGGACGGCCAGGACTACGCGGCCCTCGCCGCCGCGCTCAGCACCTCAGTCGAGCGTCTCGCCAGCGAAGTCATCGCCAGCCTGCCGACGCAGCCGTAAAACGCAGGCGGTCGGCCGGCGCGCAAAAATCTTTAGGATTTTTTGCGTTTTCTAGGGTTTTCTCCTTACTTTTGGTCTGAGAATCGCTAACCCTCACCCCCATGGACAACCCTGAGCCCCGTCGTTCGGCCTACGCGTTGCTGCAGTTCACCCTCGATCGTGACACCGAAGGCAAGCCCACCCAGCGAACCACGCCTCACGGCGACTTCGAGTCGATCGAAGCGGCCTTCGCCGCCGCCCGCCTCAACGCGACGCGCTCCTTCACCCGCATCACGGCGAGCAATTTCGAACAGGGCGGCAACGCCAGCCAGGTCGTCATGCACGACACCGAGTGGGGCTACGACATCCGCGTGAACCACCTGACCGTCGTCCGCTACTGGGTCCACGACCGCCAGGCGGCCGAGGTCACGTCGGTCTGATCCTTCTCCGCCCGATCCGGGCGCAAAAAAGCCGGGCTCCATGAGCCCGGCTTTTTCATGGACGCAGGGGGCGACTCGCCTCGCGCCGTCAGGATGTACTGATTACTTCAGCGCCGCAGCGATCCGCGCCAGCGCGGTCTCGACGTTCTCACGGCTGTTGAACGCGCTGATGCGCACGTGGCCCTCGCCGCACTTGCCGAAGCCCGCGCCCGGCGTGCAGACAACCTGGGCCTTGTTGAGCAGGAGATCGAAGAATTCCCACGAATCGCGGCCCGTGTTGACCCAGATGTACGGGGCGTTGTCGCCGCCGATGCAGCTGAAACCGAGCTTGTTGACCGCCGTACGGATCAGCGCGGCGTTGCCGAGGTAGAAATCCGTCATCGTCTTCACCTGCGCCTTGCCGGCGTCGGTGTAGATCGCGGCGGCAGCCTTCTGGATCGGGTAGGCAACGCCGTTGAACTTGGTCGTGTGACGACGGTTCCAGAGAGCGTGCACCGCGTGCGCGTTGCCGGCCTGGTCGTAAGCCTGAAGCGACTTCGGGACGACCGTGTACGCGCAGCGCGTGCCGGTGAAACCCGCCGTCTTCGAGAAGGAGCGGAACTCGATCGCGACGTCGCGCGCACCCTCGATCTCGTAGATGCTGTGCGGGATCGCCGGGTTGCGGATGTAGGCCTCGTAGGCGCTGTCGAAGAGGATGATCGCCTTGTTCGCCTTCGCGTAGGCCACCCACGCCTCGAGCTGGGCCTTGGTCGCGACCGCGCCAGTCGGGTTGTTGGGGAAGCAGAGATAGATCAGGTCGGTCGCCACCGACGGGATCGCCGGGACGTAGCCGTTGGCGGGCGTCGACTCGAGGTAGGTGATGCCCGCGTAGCGGCCGTCGATGTTCGTGCCGGTGCGGCCCGCCATCACGTTGGTGTCCACATAAACCGGATACACCGGATCGGGAATGGCCAGCTTCAGGCCCTCGGTCGCGAAGATTTCCTGGATGTTGCCGCAGTCGCACTTGGAGCCGTCGGACACGAAGATCTCGTCGGCGTCAATCTTGCAGCCGCGCGCCGCGTAGTCGTTGGCCGCGATCGCCTCGCGGAGGAAGGCGTAGCCCTGCTCCGGGCCATAGCCCTTGAAGGTCGCGCGCTTCGCCATCTCGTCGGTGCCGGCGTGCAGCGCCTCGGTGCAGACGGCGGGCAGCGGCTCCGTCACGTCGCCAATGCCGAGGCGGATCACCGGCTTGTCCGGATTCGCCTGGGTGTAGGCCGTCACGCGCTTGGCGATGTCGGAGAACAGATAGGATGCCTTGAGCTTCAGGTAGTTTTCGTTGATGCGGATCATGACGGCGAAAAACTTGAATAAGCGCCGGCGCACCGTTTAGTTCAAGCCTCGCGTTACCGCTCCCGCTTCCCATGCAGACCATCCAATCGGTTTTTGAAATGCAGACGCTGGCGGAAGATCTGCGTTCCAAGGGCCAGATCATCGGCCTGGTCCCGACGATGGGCGCCCTCCACGAAGGCCACCTGAGCCTCATCCGTCTGGCTGCTGAGCGAGCGGACACCGTGGTGGTCTCGATCTTCGTCAATCCTGCGCAGTTCGGTCCGAGCGAGGACTTTGTGAAATATCCGCGCGAGCTGGAGGAGGACCTTGCCAAGTGCGCGGCGGCCGGGGCCGACATCGTCTTTACGCCCACGGTCGACGAGATCTACCCCAAGGGTTACTCAACCTACGTGGCTGAGGATTTCATTTCCAAGCCGCTTGAGGGCGTGTCCCGCCCCTCGCACTTCCGCGGGGTGACCACGATCGCCGCCAAGCTCTTCAACATCATCCGGCCCGACGTCGCGGTGTACGGCCAGAAGGACGGCCAGCAGGTCGCGGTGATCAAGAAAATGGTCAACGACCTGCACTTCACGGTCGATATCCTCACCGGACCGACCATTCGCGACGCCGATGGGCTGGCGCTCGGCGCCCGCAATCGCGCCCTGACCACCACCCAGCGCCAAGAGGCGACCTCGATTTACAAGGCTCTGCAGAAAGCCAAGTCGATGGTCGATTCCGGCGAACGCCGTTCCGACCGACTGGTCGCCGAGGCCACCCACATTCTCGGCCAGCACCGCCGGGTCCGCATCATCTACGCTTCGATCGTCGATCGCTGCACGATGGAGCCCATCCGCGAGGTCCTGCCCGGCAAGGCCATGATGGCGATCGCCGCCTGGATCGACGAAGTCCGGCTGATCGACAACCAGATCCTGTGAGCACGTCCGTCGGCTCGTCGTTTCAACCCGGGCCTGCGCCCGCGGGTCTCTCCTTCCGTGCGGCGACCGTGCACGACGCCGAGGCGCTCGCCTCGATCTACGCGCACTATGTGCTGACGCACACCGCGACGTTTGAAACGGAACCACCCTCTGCGGTGGAGATGAACCGGCGGCGCACGGTGATCATGGACGCCGGCATGCCCTACCTCGTAGCGGAAGCCGCCGGCCGCGTCATCGGCTACGGTTATGCCGGGTCCTATCGCCCGCGCGCTGCCTACCGCTTCACGGTCGAGGACTCCATCTACCTTGATCCGACCTCGACCGGGCGCGGAATCGGGCGCGCCCTACTCGGCGAGCTCATCGCCGCGAGCGAAGCCGCCGGCTTTCGGCAGATGGTCGCGGTCATCGGCGACTCGGCCAACACGCCGTCGGTCAAGCTGCACGCCAGCCTCGGGTTCACCAACGTCGGGACGCTGCGCGATGTCGGCTTCAAATTCGGGCGCTGGCTCGACACCGTCATGATGCAGCGCGCTCTTCACCCACCGTCCGGTTCCCGCCAGCCATGACCCGCAGCTTTGACGTTCTCGTGATCGGCAGCGGCATCGCCGGCCTGAGCTTTGCGCTCAAGGTCGCCCGCCAAGGCCGCTCGGTCGCGATCCTGACCAAGAAGAACAAGGCTGATTCGAACACCAACTGGGCCCAGGGCGGCATTGCGGTCGTCACCGCGCAGACCGACGCCTTCGCCAAGCACGTGAAGGACACGCTCGTGGCCGGCGACGGCCTCTGCAACGAGAAGGTCGTCCGCGAAATCGTGCGCGAAGGCCCGGCGCGCGTGCAGGAGCTGGTCGACCTCGGCCTGACCTTCTCCCGTGACAAGAGCGGCGCCTACGACCTCGGACGCGAGGGCGGGCACAGCGAACGCCGCATCCTCCACGTCAAGGACATGACGGGCAAGGCGATCGAGGAGGCCCTGCTCGCCGCCATCGCGAACGAGCCGCATGTCGCGCTGTTCGAGCATTTTTTTGCGATCGACGTCATCACCCGCAAGCGCCCCGGCGGACGTCGCGCCACCGGCGGCGATCGCGTGGAGGGGCTGTACGCGCTCGACGTGCGCGATGGCCGCGTCGTCACCTTCGCCGCGCCGGTGGTCATGCTCGCCTCCGGCGGCGCGGGCCAGGTTTACCTCTACACGACCAACCCCGACATCGCGACAGGCGACGGGATTGCGATGGCCTACCGCGCGGGCGTCGAGGTGCGGAACCTCGAGTTCATCCAATTTCACCCGACCACCCTCTATTCACCGGATAACGCCCGCTTCCTCATCAGCGAAGCCGTGCGCGGCGAGGGTGCGATCCTGCGCAACCTCGCGGGTGAGGCCTTCATGCAGGCGTATCATCCGCAGGCCGATCTCGCTCCGCGCGACATCGTTGCCCGCGCGATCGACAGTGAGATGAAGAAGTCCGGCGCGCCCCACGTGTGGCTCGACATCACCCACCGCACGCAGGCGTTTCTCCGCAACCGCTTTCCGCAGATCGACAAGGTGTGCCGCCAGCACGGGCTCAATCTGGCCAAGGACCTCATCCCGGTCGTGCCGGCCGCCCACTACACCTGCGGCGGCGTCGCCACCACGCTCGCAGCCGAGACGTCCCTGCCTGGCCTTTATGCCTGCGGCGAGGTCGCCTGCACCGGCCTGCACGGCGCCAACCGTCTTGCGAGCAACTCACTCCTTGAGGCCGTCGTCATGGCCCACCGCGGCGCGGCGGCGGTCGGACGCTACCTCGACCGCCACGCGTCCAAGCGCCCGCCCGTGCTCCCGGAGTGGGTCGATCTCGGCGGACACGATTCTGATGAACGCGTCGTGGTCAGCCACAACTGGAACGAGCTCCGGCACACGATGTGGGATTACGTCGGCATCATGCGCACGACGAAACGCCTCGAGCGCGCCCGCACGCGCATCGCGACGCTCGCACGCGAGATCCACGACTACTATTGGAACTTCTCCGTCGACCCGCAGTTGCTCGAGCTGCGCAACCTCACCCAGGTTGCCGAGCTGATCGTGGCCTGCGCGCTGCAACGCGGCGAAAGCCGCGGCCTGCACGCGATCTCCGATCACCCGAAGCGTCGCAAGGTCGCGCGCGACACCCGCGTCCGCGCCGACTGAGTCCGGCGACGCTCGATCACCGACGCTTCGCTTCGCCCGGCAGGGCCCGCTCCACCTCGAGCCGGAGCGCCCACAGCGACATGAAGATGTCGCGCAGAAACGCCACCAGCGCGGAGATCAGGCAGCCGACACTCGCGAAAAACAGCAGCGCAATCCCTGGCGCGAACTGCCGGCCGGTCATCGCACCGACGAAAATCAGGACCACCAGCAAGCCCGCCATGAGCATGCTCAGGGCATTGAACGTGACCGCCGTGCGAATCAACGAGGCCCGTCGGTACATGATGCGCAGCTGCTGCTCGACATGCGGGCGGTCGTCGGGCGCGGCCGCCCGGAGTTGGCCCGCCAGCGTCCGGGAGCGGTCAACGATGCGCGCCATCCGGTTGGTCATGGTCAGCAGGAGAGAACCGAGCCCCGTGATGAGGATGACCGGCGTGATCGAGAGCTGGATGATCGGGAGCAGCGCCTCTTGACGGAAGAAATCCATGGCACCAGTACGTCGCCAAAAACGCCCGGAGGCAACTCCGCGCATTTGCAATCCGGGCCAATCCCGTGTTGATCGCTATCATCCTTGGCCTCCCCTTCCTCCAGTTCCCTCAACGGCGTCCTCGAGCGCATCATTTTTCTCAACGAGGAGAATCACTACACCATCGCCGAGTTCCGCAATGACGCGGACGACGCCAAGGTCACCATCGTGGGCGCACTCCCCGGTGTGCAGTGCGGCGAAACCCTGCGCCTCACCGGCGAGTGGACCCGCCACAGCCAGCACGGCGACCAGTTCAAGATCGTCACGTTCACCAGCGAGCTGCCGTCCTCCGTTCACGGCATCCGCCGCTACCTCGGCAGCGGACTCGTCCAGGGCATCGGCAAGGTCTACGCCAACAAGATCGTCGATGCCTTTGGCACCGACACGTTCCGTATCCTGAGCGAGGAGTCCGGCCGGCTGCGCTCGGTGCCGGGCATCGGCAAGGTCCGAGCCACCGCGATCAAGCGCGCCTGGGACGACCAGCGCGCGTTTCGCGAGCTCTACATTTTCCTCCAGACCTATGGCGTGACCACCGGCCAATGCGTCAAGCTGGTCAACAAATACGGCACGGATGCCAAACGCATCCTCACGACCGAGCCCTACAAAGTGGCCCGCGAGATTGACGGCATCGGTTTCAAGACGGCCGACCGCATCGCGATCAACCTCGGTTTCGCCAACGATGCCCCGCCGCGGCTCGATGCGGGCATCCTTTATTCGCTGGAGACCCTGCAGGAGGAAGGACACACGGCGATCCGCGAGGTCGACCTGCGCGACCACGCCGCCCCGCTGCTGGAGACCAGCGGCGAACGGATCGAAGCCCGCCTGAGCGCACTCGTCGAGGCGCGCGACCTCATCCGCCACTGGCCGGCCGGCGTACCGGATCCCCTGCCCGGCTCCGCCTTCATTCAACTGCCCGTCCTCGACCGGGCCGAACAGCGCATCGCCGGTGTCGTCGCTCGTCTCGCCGCCGTCCCGAGCGGCCTGCCGGCCATCAAGATCGACGCAGCCGTGAAATGGGCCGAGGACAAGGCCGGCTTCGCCTTCGCCGATCTGCAGCGAGAAGCGCTGCGCAACGCCCTCGCCCACAAGTTCACCCTGCTCACGGGCGGCCCCGGCACCGGCAAGACGACCATCCTGCGTGCCTTGGTCGATATCCTGCGCGCGAAAAAGGTGCGCGTGCATCTCGCTGCGCCGACGGGCCGAGCGGCCCAGCGCCTGGCCGAGACGACCGGCGGCTTCGCCTCCACCATTCACCGTCTGCTCAAATACGATCCGGCCCGCGGCGGATTCGAGGCCAACGAGGATCGCCCGCTCTCGACCGACTTCCTCATCGTCGATGAGGCCTCCATGCTGGACACGCGTCTCGCGTCCGCGCTCCTGCAGGCTGCGCCCTCGCGCGCCCACGTCCTCCTCGTCGGCGACACCGACCAACTGCCGAGCGTCGGCGCGGGCAATGTCCTCAAGGACCTGATCGCGACCGAGCGCCTCCCCGTCACGCGCCTCAACGTCATCTACCGCCAGCAGGGCCAGAGCACGATCGTCACCACCGCCCACGCGATCAACGCCGGCGATCCCTCGCTTCCGCCCTCCGTCGCGACGCCCGACGAAGTGCCGGTGTGGAGCGATCTCACCTTCATCGCCGCGGACTCAGCGGAAGACTGTGTGCGCAAGGTCATTGCGCTCTGCACCGAATTCATCCCGCAAAAGATCAAGTGGCCGCACCCGGTGAACGACGTGCAGGTCCTCGCGCCGATGCACAAGGGCGTGGCCGGCGTCGGCAACTTCAACACCCAGCTCCAGGCGGCGCTCAATCCCTCGCGCCGGCCGGGCCTCCGCGGCCCGGCGGGCGAGTTCCGTCCGGGCGACAAGGTCATCCAGCTGCGCAACAACTACGACAAGAACCTCTTCAACGGTGACATCGGCGCCGTGACCGCCGCCGACCCCGAGGCCGGGACGCTCACGGCGGACTTCGACGGCAACGTGCAGACCTTCGACCGCGGCGAGCTCGGCGACCTCGCGCTCGCCTACGCGATCAGCATCCACAAGTCGCAGGGCAGTGAATATCCCGTGGTGATCGTGCCCCTGCTCAAGGCGCACTTCATGATGCTGCAGCGAAACCTGATCTACACCGCCATCACCCGCGGCCGGAAAAAGGTCTACCTCGTCGGCGAACCCGCCGCCTACGCCATGGCCGTCCG
Source organism: Opitutaceae bacterium (assembly GCA_036401075.1). Classification (GTDB taxonomy): domain Bacteria; phylum Verrucomicrobiota; class Verrucomicrobiia; order Opitutales; family Opitutaceae; genus CAMAXB01. Next base: position 336,925 of record DASWVY010000046.1, on the reverse strand, counting down.
CAACAGCGACGCCAAGACCCGCAGCACCCACCTCCGCGAAAAGATCGCCGCCCTCCGCCCCGCCTGATCCGCGCCTGGCGCCGGCCATCGACTCCGCAAGACCAAGGGGAGCTGGAAGCTCCCCCCACCCACACAAAGGAACGGGAGCATCCTGCTCCCGTCAGAGCCAAGCCGAGTCGACCAACAGAACCGGTTTCGGCAGCCGGATCGGCGAAAAATCCGCTCGCATCAATCCCTTTGCAGCGCGGCACGGTTCATGCCACGGTTGGGCACGTTCATTCCTATGAAAGCCCGTTTCCTTCCCCTCGTGTTGACGGTTCTGTCCGCCCTGTGCGCACGCGCCGCCACTCCCGCCCCGGTTCAGGTCGATGGTTTTGCCTTCGTCAAAACCGTGGGACCGATCTCGGAATACACCCTCGCCAGCAACGGCCTGTCGGTCCTGCTGCTCACCGACAAGTCCAGCCCGACGGTCACCTTCATGGTCACGTACCGCGTGGGTTCCCGCAACGAGGTCACCGGCACGACCGGCGCGACCCACCTGCTCGAACACCTGATGTTCAAGGGCACGCCCAACTACAACCGCGAGAAGGGCAACAGCGTCGACCAGTTCCTTGAGCGCGTGGGCGCCAACTTCAACGCCACCACCTGGCTCGATCGCACCAACTACTACGCAACGATCGGCAGCGAGCACCTCGAGGGCTACCTGGCGATCGAGGCTGACCGCATGCGCAACCTCTGGCTGCGCGAGTCGGACCGCCAGCCTGAGATGACCGTCGTGCGCAACGAATTCGAGATCGGTGAGAACAACCCAATCGAGGCGCTCGACAAGGAGATCGGCGCCGCCGCCTACATGGCGCACCCCTACCACCACTCCACCATCGGCTGGCGCAGCGACATCGAGAAGGTTTCGATCGAAAAGCTGAAGGAGTTCTACGACACGTTCTACTGGCCCGACAACGCCACGGTCACCGTCATCGGCGATTTCGACCCCGCCGCCACCCTCGGTCTGATCAAGAAGTACTACGGCGCCTATCCGAAGGCCCCGAAGCCCATTCCTGACATGTACACCGAGGAACCCGCGCAGAGCGGTCCCCGCCGCGTGACGGTCAAGCGCGCGGGCCAGCTCGGCGTGGTCGGCGTCGCCTACAAGACGCCTTCCCGTCGCAGCCCGGACATGCCCGCCCTGCAGATCCTCGATGCCATCCTCGGCCGCGGCAAAGGCAGCCGCTTCTACCGCGCCCTGGTCGACACCAATCTCACCACCGATGTCAGCGTCGGCACGGGACAGTTTCACGATCCGTCCCTGATGAACATCTACGCCAGCCTCGCGCCCGAGGTGACGCACGAGCAGGTCGAGAAAATCATCCTCGCCGAGATTGAGCGCCTCAAGAAGGAGGGCGTCACCGCTGCCGAGGTCTCCGCCGCGATCAACCAGACGCTCGCCCAGTCCGCCTTCCGCGGCGACGGCTCCTTCGCCATGGCCAGCACCCTCAACGAGTACATCGCGAGCGGCGACTGGACGCTCTACGTCACCTTCGACGACGCCATCGCCAAGGTCACCCCGGACGATGTCCGCCGCGTGGCCAACCTCTATCTGCTCGAGGACCAGAGCACCACGGGCTGGTTCATCCCGATCGTCCCGAGCGCCGCCACGCCCGCGCCCGCCGCGAACAACTAAGCCTTCACCCCCTGAACGCCATGAAGACGTCCTTCCGTATCCTCTTCGCCTCCGCCGCACTCGTCCTCGCCACCGCCTGCCCATCCCTGCAGGCCGCCGTGGCCGACAACGCCGTGCGCACCTCCATCGCGGGCATCGATTTGATCGCCTACCCGACCGGCGTGAAAAACGTCGTGACCTTCCGCGGGTCGATCCCGGCCGGCGACAGCCTCGCGCCCGAGCACAACATCGCGATCCCCACCCTGGTCGGCGCCATGCTCGACCAGGGCACGCTCAAGCAGGACAAGTTCGCGCTCGCCCAGAAACTCGAGAGCGTCGGCGCCACGCTCAGCTTCAGCGTCGACGGCACGATGCTCACCATCAGCGGCAAGTGCCTGAGCAAGGACATGCCGCTGGTGATCAGCCTGCTGGCCGAGCAGTTGCGCGAACCGGCCTTCCCTGAGTCCGAACTCGAGAAGGTGAAGAAGCAGCTCGCCGGCGATTTCCAGCGCGCGCTCGAGAGCACCGACTACCGCGCCAATCTCGCATTCTCCCAGGCCGTGTACCCGATCGGCCACCCGAACCGCGAAGCGCCAACCGAGGAATTTCTCGCGGCGGTCAAGACCGCCACGGTCGATGACCTGCGCGCCTTCCACCGCACCTACTACGGTCCGGCCGCCTTCACGCTCGTCGTGGTGGGCGACGTCAACGCCACGGCGCTGCAGGCCGAGGTGACCAAGGCCTTCGCCGGCTGGAGCGGCGGCAAGCCGGCCCCGGCACCCGCGCGCGCGCGGCCGACCGATTCAGCCAAGGACCAGGTCGTGTTCATCGCCGACAAGACCAACGTCTCGATGATCTGGGGCCAGACGACCGGCTTGAAGTACAGCGATCCCGACACCCTCGCGCTGCGCGTCGGCACCAATATCTTCGGCAGCGGTTTCACCGGCCGGCTCATGGCCAATGTGCGCGACCGCGAGGGCCTCACCTACGGCATCTACTCGGCCGTGATGAACGACACGCACACCGACGGCGACTGGCGCATCGTGGCCAACTTCTCGCCCGAACTGCTGGAAAAGGGCATCGCCTCCACCCAGCGCCAGCTCACCGAGTGGCACACCAAAGGCGTGCTGCCCGAGGAGTTTGCCCGCGAACAGAGCAACTACATCGGCACCTACAAGGTCACGCTCGCGACCACCAACGGCATGGCCAACGCCCTGCTCGCCTCGGTCCAGCGCGGCTACGGCGTTTCCTGGCCCGATGAACTGCCCAAGCGCGTCGCCGCCATGACGGTCAATGACGTCAACAACGCCATCAAGAAGCACGTGCGCCCCGACAGCCTCGTCCTGATCAAGTCGGGCACGGTCCCGGAAGTGGCCAAATAAGCCTCCGACCAGGTCGGAATCCCCAAGCCGGGCGATCGCGCCCGGCTTTTTAATGCCCTGATGGATAATTGTTAGCGCTTGGTGTAGCCGGGCTCAGCGAGCCCGGCTACACCAAGCCACTCACTCGCGGATGGGCGGCCACCCCGCATGTAACCTCATTTGACGTAATTACGTCATTATCTCTCGTCCTTACTCCGTCCACCCCAATGAAATTCATTCCTCGTCTGCTCGTCATCAGCGCCGTGCTCTCCAGCCCGGTGCTCCTTCTGGCCCAAGCTCCCGCCGGGCCCGCGGCGGCCGCTGCAGCCGCAGCGCCCAAGGGTCCGCGGGAGATCGGCTACGCCATCATGCACACGGCTGAGCTGACGCCCGACGCTTTCAAGAAAATCAAGACCGGGCCCTTCAAGCTGACCTTTGTCGCCAAGCCAAAGCTCATCGCGAATCCCACCCTCCGCGCCGAGATCCCACCCGAACTGGTCCAGACCCAGCAGGAAGGCTACGTTCGCGCCGCCCTCCGGATCGGGGTTGATGGCAAGGTGATGCAGATCGGCATCATCGATGCCGGCCCCAAGGGCATCGTCGAGCAACCCGCCGCCCGCTACCTTCAGCAGCTCGCCTACGAGCCGAGGAAGCAGAAGGGCGAGTTCGTCGAATTTGAAACCGACGTGTTCCTCGGCTACAAATTCGTCGTCGACGCCCCGCAGAAGGGCCCGCCGGGCAAGAAGCGCTGAGTCGGCTCCGCGCTCCTGAATCAACTGCCGAAATCCCCGTCTCGCGTCACCAGACGCGGGCGGGGATTTTTGCTTCCAGCGCCGCCTCGGTCGCATCGTCGAGCCCCGGCAGGAAGTCGAAGCCCGTGCGGCGCTCGATCTCGTCGATCGAGACCACGTGGCGGTCCAGATCCGTACCCGCGCCCGCTGTCTGCGGGAGGATGACGCCCAGCGCGCGCAGCCGTCCGTCGCTCTCATCGAGCAGGATCATGAAAAACCCCTCGGGCACGACCGTGCCATTCGGCAGCCGCTCGCGCCCGGCCCCGAACACCGGTCCGGCCAGCACCCAGATCTCGCCGAAGCGGCCGGGATAGCTCGTGGCGATCCGCTGCTCGAGTTCCTTCCACGGGCCGGCATTGAGCGCATGCCGCTGCGGCACGATGTTGGACATGAGGAACGTCTCGCGCTGCGCCGCGTCCCCATGGCGCGTGGCAATCGCGTAGTTGGGCGCGAGATGCCCCCGGTCGTAACCGCTGCCTGAATACGCCTCGGGGGTGACCCGCGCCACGGTCCGCGCATCGACCGCGAAGCGATCCGGGCGCGCGGCGGTCTCCCGCAAAACATCGAGGTCGCGCACGCGGTAGGCCGCCCAGACCGGATTTTCGAGCGCATCGCTGTAGCCCACGGTGTAAGCCGTGTTGGTCAGAACCCGGACGGGGTGCGCAAAGCCGTCGGCCCGCGGTGCGCCGCCGTAGAGATCGCCGCCATCGGCGCGGGCCGGCGCGCGAACGAATTCCTCGCTGTAATAGAGCTGGTAGAGGTCCCATACGACATCAACCAGGTCGATGCGCTTGTTTCGCTCGAAGTAGTTACCGATCAGCTGGTCCACCTCGGCCTTGCGCGCCGGGGGCTGGAAGAGATACCAGCTGCCCAGCAGGCCAAGCAGTAGCGCATTCAACCACAGGAACGGACGCGCGCGTCGGGGACGTGAGGATTTCCGGGCGGCCATGGCGCGGCAGACCCGGCCTCAGCGCGGAAGTTTCCGCAGGCCGCGGGTGATGGCCGCGGCGTCGCAGCGCGCCGGGTCGTAGTCGGGCCCGACCCACTCGCGCCACTCGCGACCGAGCTCGGTGTTGGGTTCCTGCAGGCAGGCCAGCATGTCGTGGAAGGCCTCGATCCCGCCGCAGTCCTCGGGTGGACCCGCGCGCTCGCCGCCGAGGCAGGCCGGCACCCGCTCGCCCTTGGCCAAGGGACGGATTTCCTCCACGACGCCGTTGATCGTCCAACCCTCGCCAAAGTGATAGCGGTAGGAAAAGCGTCCCTCGGCCGGGATCCCCGCCTCGGCGAGGGTGATGTCACGGTCATCGTCCACCGGCGTGGCGCCCGCCTGCGGGTTGCCCAAACGGCGTTCGCCCACCGTGAATACGTGCATCTGGTAATCGAACCAGTCGAAGGCGATCTGGATGCCGTCGTGCAGACGCGACAGCCAGAGTGACTCGCGCACCACCAGGCGGCGCCAGATCTCCGGTTGCGTTCCGGCAACCGAGAGACGGAGCACGAGCGCGCGATCAGCCTTCTTGCGCGGGCGGACGGCGGGGGCGCCTTCGTGGAGGGAGATCATGGCGAGCGTCGAGCGGTCGACCCGAGGAATCCGGCCAAGAAAAACCCCCGTGGCGCCGGTGGCACGACGGGGGTGGCAAAAAACGGGTCGGACGCGACTTACTTCGCGAAGACGGCCTTGGCGACGTGGGCCTTGGCGCGGGAGGCGGCGTTGCGGTGAACGACGCCGGACTTGGTGGCGCGGTCCATGGCTGACGCGTAGGCGGCACCGGCAGCGCGGGCGGCTTCCTTGTCCCCGGCCTTCGCGGCGGCTTCGAACTTCTTGTGAAGGGTCTTCAGACGCGTGGAAACGGCCCGGTTACGGACGGTGAGGCGCTCGGTCTTGCGGGCGGCCTTGATGGCAGATTTCGTGTTGGCCATGGCTGGGTGTTAAAAGATGAGGGGTTAAACACTCAAACGGCAGGGGTGGAGTCAAGGGTGAATTCCTTGACTCCCCGGCAGCAAGCACGTCCCTAGGAGGCGGCGGCCGCCCTCCATGAGCATCAAATTCCGACTCGCCCTGCTACTGGGCCTCCTTCTGGTCGTGTTTTTACTCTCCCTGCTGGTGCTGCGAAGCTTCGAAGACCAGCAGCTCAAGGTCATGCTGGCCAGCTCGCAGCGCGACAATGTGGAGCTGATTGAGCGCTGGATTGATCTTACCGGCCAATCACTTCGGCAATTCGCCTACGACTACTCCCTGTGGGACGACACCGTCCAGTACGTGGCCAAACCCGACCCGGCATGGGCCAAGATCAACCTCGAGGCCAGCCTGCCGAATTTCAATGCCCACGCCCTCTGGATCATGCGGCCCGATGGCAGCGTGCTTTATGGCGTCGACGCGGAAGATCACGACCCCTCCGACGCCCCGATCGCCGGCGCCAACCTGCTCGCCCTCACGGCGAACAATCCCTTCTTCCATTTTTTTGCCGAACACCACGGCGAGCTGATTGAGATCCGCGGTGCGCCGATTCAGCCCTCCGATGACCTCACCCGCACGTCGCCCGGCGTGGGCTGGCTGCTCGTCGCGCGGCGCTGGGACGACGCCCACCTCCGCACCCTCGCCAATCTGACCGAATGTGAAGTTCGCCTCACCACGCCCGACGCCCCCCCGCTGCCGGAGCCCGAGGACGAGACCCGGATCTCGCTCCTGCGTCCACTCAACGACGGGACCGGGCGCACGCTCAAGCTGCTGCATCTGCATCGCAGCCTGCCGGAGATTTCCCAGATGCTGCACAGTGAGGCGTTCGAGGCGCGAACCTTTGTCGCGTTCGGTCTGCTCGTGATCGTCTCGCTCGGCCTGAGCCTGCAACGCTGGGTGCTGCAACCGCTCGGCTGGATTGGCGAGAGCCTCGCGACCGGCAATCCGGCGGCCATTCGGCCCCTGCTCAGCGAGCGCACCGAACTGAGCCGCGTGGCCCAGCTGATCGAATCCTCCTTCGCCCAGCAGACCGCCCTCCGAGAAAGCGAGGCGGCCCTCCGGCGCACCCTCGAGGAACGCGCCCGTCTCGGCCGCGATCTTCACGACGGCGTGATCCAATCCATCTACGCTGCCGGCATGGGCCTCGCCGCCACCCGGACCATCCTGAAAAGCAACCCGGCAGACGCGGAGCAGCGCATCGACCAGGTCCGGGCCGCACTTAACGAGACAATCCGCGAGCTGCGCGGGTTCATCACCGGCCTCGAACCCGAGGCCTTCAAGCAGCGCACCTTCACCCAGGCGGTCAGCGCACTCGTCGAGTTTCTCGAGTCGACGGGATCGGTGGATGTGCGGGTGGCCATCGATGAACCCCTGGTCGAGATGCTGCCCACCACAGCCCGCACCGACGCCCTGCAAATCATCCGCGAAGCCATGAGCAACAGCCTGCGCCACGGCCATGCGGCGAAGGTGACCATCAGCCTCACCCGGGCCGATGACTTTGCCCGGCTCGAGATCGTGGACGATGGCACCGGGTTTGATCCCGCCGAATCGCGGCCCGGCGGCCAGGGTCTGGCCAACATGGCGGAGCGCGCGCGGGAATCTGAAGCCGAGTATTTGCTGGAGTCCGTGCGGGGAAAAGGGACTCGCATTGTGGTTAAATTCCCAATACCAACTCCGAAAGTTGTATGACCCCCGTTTCCGGCCCCATTCGCGTCCTCCTCGTCGATGATAGCGCACTCGTGCGCCAGGGCATCAAAACCGTCCTCGCCGCGCAGCGGCCCTCCCCGGCCATCGAAATCGTGGGTGAAGCCGGCACCGTCGCCGAAGGGATTGCCGAGGCCCGCCGGCTCGAGCCCGATGTTGTCCTCCTCGACATCCGTTTGCCTGACGGCTCCGGACTGCAGGCATGCCGGGAGATCATCAAGCAGCGCGCAACCGCGCGCGTCCTGATCCTGACGTCGTTCACCAACGACGACTTCACGTACGAAGCGATCACCTCCGGGGCCCAGGGTTACCTGATGAAGGAGATCGATCCCGCCGGGCTCGTGCGTGCGATTCACGACATCGCCGCAGGCAAGTCGATCCTCGCCCCCGACATCACCGCGGGCGTGCTGCGCCTGATGCGGGGCGGCGGTCGCAACGAGGGACCGGATCTTTCCATGTTGTCGGCGCAGGAGCGCCGCGTCCTTGCGCTCGTCGCGGAGGGCAAGACCAACAAGCAGATCGGCGACGACCTTGGCTTGAGCGACAACACGGTGAAAAACTACCTCTGCAGCGTCTTCGACAAGCTTCAGGTGCGACGCCGTTCCCAGGCCGCCGCCTTCTACGTGCAGGCCAAGCCCGCGCGCAACTAAGGCGGTTTGAATTGGGTGTAGCCGGGGTCGCTGACCCCGGGGCTCGAATTCTTCCTATCAACGATGGGGGACCTGGGGCAGCGACCCCGGCGATACCTTTACCCGAGCGGCGATAGGTATTTTTGGGCCTATTATGGATAGGTTCATTTAAGGATCCGTTAGCCCCTAACGGCAATCGTTTGGGTCGGTTAGAGTCAGGGCCTGATGTTGAAAGGATCCCAATCGCGCAGGGCGCGCCCGACCTGCGGCGGCTTTACCCTGGTCGAAGTGATGGTCGCCGCCGTGGTACTCATCTTCGGCATCGTGGGCGCCGTCACCACCCTGCAGCGCGGGTTTCAGGCGATCGACTCGGCGCGCAATCTCACGATGGCGTCGCAACTCATGCAGTCGGAGATGGAGCGGCTCCGGCTCAAGAGTTGGGCTCAGCTCGAGGCCCTGCAGGCCAGCCGGGACACCACCGTTCCGCTCGACAGCGCCGCCGCCGGTGCACGGTTCACCTGCACGCGGACCATCAGCGATCTCAAGACCGACATGAAGGAAATCGTCCTGAGCGCGGAGTGGCGCGGCTATGACGGCCGCCCGCAGTCCGCGCGCCTCATCACCCGGTACGGCAAGAGCGGACTGAATGACTATTTCTACACCACGCACTGAGCGCCGGCCGCGGACCGAGGCGGGCTTCACGCTGAGCGAGGTCCTGATGGCCGCAACGCTGTCGGTGTTCGTCCTGGCGGGCGTGCTCAGCGCCTTCCTTTTCATCGGACGCACGGGACTCAACGCGAGCAGCTACAGCGAAATGGAGGCCGAGGCCCGCCGCGGGCTCGAGGTTTTTGCCGAGGACGTGCGCATGGCCAGCGATGTGCGCTGGAATAGCGCGCAAAGTCTCACGCTCATCCGGCCCGCCGGCACCGGCAGCACGGAGACCACCTACGCCTACGACTCCGACGCGACCAGCGCGACCTATCGCTGTTTCTACCGCGTCGAGGGCGACGCGACCGCGGGCACCGGTCGTCGGGTGCTCATGCATGACGTCGACCCGGACTTCTCGTTCAAGCGGTACAAGCTCGATCAATCCGGCACCGTTGACGCCGCGGCCAGCAACGACCTCGAAACCAAGCAGATTCAGCTGACGCTACGCGCCGTCCGCTCCGCCCGAGGCGCAGCAGCCAGCAACACGGTCATCTCCGCCCGCTATCTTCTGCGCAACAAGCGCGTGAGCCAATGACCCGCCCACGCCACGCCGCCCTTCCCTGCTCACCGTCCGCCACCGACGGCACGGCGGCGCGCGGGCGCCGGACCGGCCTGCGCCCGGCGGGCACCAAGGGATCCGTCCTGATCGTTGCGCTGATGATCTCCGCCCTCATCGCGGTCGCCCTCGGCAGTTACATCAACCTCAACCTCGGCTCCGCGCGCCTCGCCCGGCGGAGCTTTCACCAGCAGGCCGCCTTCAATCTTGCGGAAGCCGGTGCCGAGGAGGCGCTCTGGTCGTTCAATCAGGCCGCGCTCGCTTCGCCCGCCGCCTGGACAGACTGGACCGATGACGGCTCCTCCGCCTGGCGCAAGTTTGACGGTTTCTCCTTTGGCGCTGCCGCGACCGGCTCGGTCAAAGTCTACATCGACAACAAGGCCCCGGCCGCCGGTGTGCGGCCGCGCATCATTGCACAGGCGCTGGTCGAGGCGCCCGGCGAATCCGGCGTGACGAAGATGCTCGAGATCACGCTCGCCCGCCGCTCGCTGTTTGCCAACGGATTGATGGCCCGCAACTCCATCCGCTTCTCCGGCACCCGCACCTCGGTCGACAGCTGGAACTCGGATCCCGACAGCAACGCCGCCACCGCCGCGATACCGTACTCCGTCCCGGTGCGCAATGATCGCGGCACCGTGGCCAGCATGTCGGTGCTCAACACCGCCGTGCTCGTGCAGCAGGCCACCGTCTGGGGCTACGTTTCCACCGGTGGGGAACAGCCCGCCGTCGGCACGCAAGGCCTGATCGGGCCCTTCGGCACCCCGGCTGGCACGATTCATCCCGGACGCGTCGCCACGGATTTCAATGCCGACCTGCCCTCCGTGGCGCTGCCGGCCGGAGGCACGGTTCTCGCCTCGGTCGGAGCCACCCTCGGAACCTTGGGCACCACGACCTCCTGGCGAATCCCAGGCATCGCCCTCCGTGGCCGCGATACGCTCACGATCCTTGGCGACGTCACCATCATCCTGACCGGAGGACCGGGCACGCGTGCCCTCGATGTGACCGGCAACGCCTCCATCATCATTGCGCCGAATTCGAGCCTCAAGGTCTACGCCGAGGGCGACATCCTGATCGCCGGCAACGGGCTCGCAAACCCCAACCACCAGCCGGTCAGCGCCCAGTTCTGGGGCGTCGGCGAGCCCGTCATGCCCCAGACAATCCACCTGGCCGGCAACGGGGCCCTGAAGGCCGTCGTCTACGCCCCCTACGCGGACGTCCAGATCAACGGCAATGGTGACGTCATGGGCTCGGTTGTGGGCAACACCATCACCCTGAACGGCAACGCTGATTTCCACTACGACGAATCCCTCGCGAACCTGACCGACAACCAGCCCTATGGGGTGGTTCGGTGGCGCAGCCTCGCCACCCGGGACGAACAGGCTCCGTACCGCGACGCGCTGGGACGCTTCTAGGGCCTCCCGCCCGACCGGACTAGGCCCGTTCAGATCTTCAGGCAGGCTCGGCCGGACTTAGTTCAACCGGCCTGAAAAACCGCCCGCAGGCCTCTAACGGTCGCACCGGGATGAGGAGTAGACTGGGGGCATGAAATCCGGAGCGCCCGCCCCCGCCCACTCCCTCTTTCGTGGCCGCAGCCGCCAAGGTGGCTTCACGATCGTCGAGGTCGCGATGGCCACGTTCGTGATGATCTTCGGCATCTCGACCTCGCTCATCACCATGCAGCGGGGATTCGAATCCATCGACACCGCCCGCAACATCACGCTCGCCGCTCAGATCATGCAGAGCGAGATGGAGCGCATCCGCCTGCTCAACTGGGCCGCCCTCCCCGGTGACAACACCGACGTGGATCTGTCTTCATTCTTCACCAGCAATCCCGCGCTCGCCGACAAGTTCACCCTGGCCCGCACCGTCGCCGATGTGTCGGGCAAGGTCGGCGAAATGAAGAGTGTCACCCTGACCGTGACGTGGAATGGCGTCACCGGCTCCCCTCACTCGCGCCGCTTCATCACCCGCTACACCAAGGATGGACTGTATGACTACTACTACACGCTCGCCCGCTGACCGCACCCCGCGCCGCGCCCGCGGCTTCACACTGGTCGAGCTCATGGTCGCGGCCGGGCTCTCGGGTTTCGTCCTGACCGGCGTGCTGACCTGTTTCCTCATGCTCGGGCGCAGCGGCGCGAATCTCGTCAACTACACGGAGATGGAAGCCCAGGCCCGCAGCGGGCTCGAGCTCTTCGCCGAGGACACCCGCATGGCGAACGACATCGTGTGGAACAGCATCAACAGCGTCACCCTCGTGGTCCCCGCCAGCGGCACCAACGAGCGCTACACCTACACGTACAATCCCTCCACCCAGCAGTTCACCCGCCAGCGCACCGGTCCGACCACGGGGACCGTCGACGTCCTCATCTCCGGCATCAGTGAATTCACCTTCAAGGCCTACCGCGTGAACGCATCCGAGATCGACTTGGAGGAACTCAACGATGACGGCGATCTCGCCCAAGCCAACGTCGACACCAAGCAGCTCCAGATCTCGCTCAACGCAAGCCGCACCTCCTCCACCGTCGCGACCGCCACCAACACGGTGCTCTCGGCCCGGTTCATCCTGCGCAACAAACGGATCACCACATGAAAACCCGTCGCCAATCCCTCCCGCGCAGCGAGCGCGGCGCCCTGCTCATCGTGGCCATGCTGCTTTCCGCCGTCATCGGCGTGTCCCTCGCCTCCTACATCCGGATGAGCTCGGGTGCCATGGAGATCTCCAATCGCGCGCTCTTCAGCAACGCCGCGATGAACCTCGCGGAGACCGGCCTCGAGGAGGCCGTCTGGTCCATCAACAAGGATATCAACGGCGGCGCCGGCGCCTGGACGGGCTGGACCATATCCGGCAACGACGCCACGCGCGGCTGGTCCGGCTTTGACCTCGGGGCCAACGCCAACGGCGTCATCCGTGTTTTCATCGACAACTACAACGGAGTCGGCAGCGCCCCCATCATGGTCGCGCGCTCGACCATCACTCCGGCCAAGGGGCCGGTGATCGAAAAGTGGGTCGAGGTCACCCTCGTCCGCCGCTCGCTCTTCGCCAACGGCCTCACCGCCCGCAACGAGATCACCTTCAACGGCACCTGCGAGGTCGACTCCTACGACTCCCGCCTCGGCGGCTACAACGCCGTCCTCGCCGACGGCACCCGCAACCGCTACGCCCGCGGCCGCTCCGCCAGCACCTCGACCGACGCCGACACCTTCAGCCTCGGCAACGCCGACATCTGGGGCTACGTGGCAGTGGGCACGCCGGATCTTTCGGGCCTCGATGTCGGACCGGGCGGCACCATCGGCCCCTTCGGCACCGCCGCCGGCACGATTGTGAGCGAACGCGTCTCGACTGACTTCACCGCCGACTTCCCCAACGCCGAGACTCCGACCGCCAGCGTGATGAACGCAGCCCCGGGTAGCTGGGTGACCACCCTGCCCGGAGGCTCCGATGTCGCCGCCGCTGACGGGAAATATTACTACACCGTGGCCACGGGTTTCAGCCTCACCGGCGCGGCCACGAACAAGCTCACCATCGCCGCCGGCAGGGAGGTGGTGCTGGTGTTCACGCAGACCACGGGAACCGCGATCAACATCGGCGGCAACGCCTCGATCGCCGTCGGCACCGGCTCCAGCCTGGAGATCTACACCGAGGCCAATCTCAGCATCGCCGGCAACGGCGTGGCCAACGCCAATGCTCCCGAAAATTTTCAGGTGTGGGGCACGCGCGCAACCACAGCCAGCCCCGTGCAGACGATCAGCATCTCCGGCAATGGTCAGCTCAACGCCGTGGTCTACGCCCCCAACTCGAATGTATCCATCAACGGCGGCGGATCGAGCGGCCAGGTCAGCGGCGCGGTCGTCGCCAACAACATCAGCCTCGTGGGCGGATCCAAGTTCCACTACGACGAAGCCCTGTCCGACATGACGGACGGCAACCCCTACGGCTTGGGTGCCTGGCGCGAGCTCACGACGGCGACGGCGCGCAATGCGTACTCGTCCGATCTGGCGTTCTCGGTTCCGTAAGCGGTCTTCGCGGGGCGAAGGCGGTCGCGCTTGCCGGGAACGTGGGCCCCTAGCCCGCTTAAGTTGTAGGGGCGTGGCTCGACCACGCCCTCCGAGGGCGCGCACGAGGCGCGCCCCTACAGCTCCGCAATCCGCCATTCAGCGGGCCAGCGGCCCGCGCTCCCAGGGAGGGGGCAATCTTGGTTTTGGGGCGGTAAGCCGGATTCTGTTCCTCCTGCTTACGCAGGATTCGGTCGTCATTTCTCTCAGGCTCTTGCGAGCCTGCCCTCCGTAGCTCCGCTTTCGCGGCGCGAAGGAGGGTGCGGCATACCCGCGGCTATGGGACGGGCCGCCCAGCCGCCTATTTTGCCTTGCACCAGACGGGGTTTTTCGTGCCGCCGTCATCACTGACGACGCGGTGGGCTCTTACCCCACCTTTTCACCCTTACCCGCCAACGCCCCGCTTTCGCGAGACGACGGCAGGCGGTTTATTCTCTGTGACACTCTCCGTCGCCGCGCTTTGAAACGCGACGCCCGCGCTTGCGGTGAAGCTTGCGCGGCATCCTGCCCTGCGGTGTCCGGACTTTCCTCTCCGAATATCTATCGGGCGCGGCGTTACCCGCGCCTTGGGATCAAAGAACTCGGAGCGACGACCAGCCCCAAAACCAAGGAGGATCAGCTTGGGTCACGGCCGGGACGTTGTCGAACGCGGAATCAAAACCAAATCACCGCCCGCGAATCGCCGCGAATGAACCTGATTGGAAACCACGGAGCACACGGAATACACGGAAATGGAACAAGGGCTTAGATCGGTCCTTCCGTGTATTCCGTGGTTTATCCCAGATTGAATTCGCGCCGATTCGCGGGCGAAAAATTCCGCAATCCGAGCTCCACTCAGCTTTCGAACCACACGATGCGTCCACACTGGTCGCACGTGGCGAGCTTCTCGCCCTTGCGGGCCACCGCATCGTTTTCGCTGGAAAGCTTGAGGTGGCACCCCCCGCAGTTGCCGCCACGCACCGGCACGCAGGCCGGCATCTGGCGGGCGGAAACGCGGTCGTAGAGCCGAAGCGACAGATCATCGACCGCCGGGCGCGCCGCGGCCACCGCTGCACGGGCCGTGTCGAGCTCGGCCCGGAGATTGGCCTCGCGCTCCGCCAGGGTCTTCAGGCGGGCCTCGTGACCGGCGATGTTGGTTTTGAGGACGGCCTCGGCGGCCACGAAGCGTTTCTTGGCCTCGTCGATGTTGAACATGATGCCGAGTTCCTTCTCCTCCAGGCCCTCGATCGCAGTCTTCGTCGTTTCGATCTCATGACCGAGCGCCTGGTACTCCTCGTTTTTGCGCACTTGGAGCTGTTGGGTCCGGTACTTGGCGAGCTTGTCCTCCGCGGAGCCGATCTCGGTCTCGAGGAGCTTTTTCTTGGTCTCCAGCTCGCGCACCTCGGTACGGGCGGTCTCAATCGCCGACTTTTCGGCGGAAATCTTCTGCTGCACGCGCTCCACATCGGCCGGGACGGCCTTGAGCTGCGCTTCGAGCGCCAGCCGCTGCTGGTCGCGATCTTGCAGGATGAGCAGCTTTTCGAGAACGGGAGGGCGCATGGGAGGGAGGCCGGGGCCATCCGCCCCGGAGGAATTCGGGGCTGGGGCTAAATGTAGTACATGTCCTCGCCCGACTTCGCGAGGAACTTGTCGAGCGTGTAGGAGCGGCACTTCGCCTCAAGCGAGGCGCGGACGTCGCGCCAGATCTGGTTCACCCGGCGACCCGACTGACCTTCGCCCGTGCCGTTGAGTTCCAGCAGCTCGCCTTCGATCAGCTTCACGATGTCGTACAGCGTGATCTGTTCGGGCGGCCGCGCCAACGCGTAGCCACCCTGTTTGCCACGGCGGCTGGTGATCAGCCCGCCATTCCGAAGCTCACTCAGGATCTGCACCAGATAGTTGGCCGGAACGGACTCAATCCGGGCCAGCTCCTCGATATGAGCCAATTCGTCGGTTCCGTGGGACCGCGCAAGCTGCGCCAGAACCCGGCAGGCGTAGTCGACTTTGACGGAAAGCTTCACTCAGCGGCGGAAGGTAGGGCTCAATCTTAGGTCCGCAACCTAAAATACCGTTTCACCCCTTAAAAAGCGGTCGAAAATGCACCAAAAATTCGATTGTGACCGCACCCGCTTTCGGATGGAATTTCGCCTTTAAATCGCAGCCCTAGGCCACCCTCTTTTTAACCCGCATGTCCGAAGCGACCGACTCGTCGAATCCTCCCCAAAATCAGCCCATTTCCGAGACTTACGATGCCTCCAAGCTCGGCAAGCTCGAGGGCCTGGAAGCCGTCCGGAAGAAGCCGGGCATGTACATCGGCGGCACCGATGAGCGGGCGCTTCACCACTGCGTCTCCGAGGTCTTGGACAACTCGGTCGACGAGCACCTCGCCGGCCACTGCTCGCGGATCGAGGTCACCATCCATGTCGATGGCTCGATCAGCATCCGTGACAACGGTCGCGGTATCCCAGTCGACATCCATCCGCAGTACGGGATTCCCGGCGTCGAGATGGTGCTCACCACCCTCCACTCCGGCGGCAAGTACGGCCAGGGCGGCTACAAGTTCTCCGGCGGTACCCACGGCGTCGGCGCCAAGTGTGTCAATGCGGTGTCGGAGTGGTTCGAGGTCGAGGTCTCCCGCGGTGGCCAGGTCCACCACATGCGCTTCGAGCGCGGCAAGACGGTCAAGAAGCTCGAGGTCGTCGGCAAGGCGCGCGCCACCGGCACCTACATCACGTTCAAGCCGGACGGCGAAATCTTCCGCGAGACCACGGTTTTCCAGACGGGCCGCATCAGCCAGCGCCTGCGCGAGCTCGCCTTCCTCAATTCCGGACTCGAGATCGTCTTCCTCGACGAGCGCCCCGCCGGCGCCAAGCCCGAGACGTACTACTACAAGGACGGCGTCGAGGAATTCGTGAAGCAGATCAACACGGGCAAGACCCCGCTGCACCCGAAGCCCCTCCGCATCGTCAAGGAGACCTCGGTCAAGACCGACGACAAGCAGGCCGAGATCCACCTCGA
Organism: Opitutaceae bacterium; assembly: GCA_036401075.1. Classification (GTDB taxonomy): domain Bacteria; phylum Verrucomicrobiota; class Verrucomicrobiia; order Opitutales; family Opitutaceae; genus CAMAXB01. The sequence continues at coordinate 320,509 of DASWVY010000046.1, read as the reverse complement.
GGCCGTGCTGCAGTACAACGACACCTACAACGACCAGGTGCTGTGCTACACCAACACCATCCACAACCCGGATGGCGGCACCCACCTCTCCGGCTTCCGTAGCGCCCTCACCCGCGCGATCAACCAGTTCTCCAAGGCCAACAATCTCCTCAAGGACAAGGACCCGCAGATCACGGGCGACGACGTCCGCGAGGGTCTCGCCGCCGTCATCTCGATCAAGCACAGCGATCCGAAGTTCGAGTCGCAAACCAAGGTCAAGCTGCTCTCGCCCGAGGTGGAGAGCATCGTCGGCTCCGCCTGCTATGAGGGCCTGATGATGGCCTTCGAGACCACGCCTTCGATCGCCAAGCGCATCGTCGACAAGTCCCTCAACGCCGCCCGCGCCCGCGAGGCCGCCCGCAAGGCCCGCGAGACCGTCCGCAAGGGCGCCCTTTCCGGCGGCGGCCTGCCCGGCAAGTTGGCCGACTGCTCAGAGCGCGATCCCGCGATCACCGAACTCTACATCGTCGAGGGCGACTCGGCCGGCGGCTCCGCCAAGCAGGGCCGCGACCGTCGCTTCCAGGCCATCCTTCCGCTCAAGGGCAAGGTCATCAACGTCGAGAAGGCCCGCCTCGACAAGGTGCTGTCCAACGACGAAATCCGCACGCTCATCACCGCCTTCGGCACCGGCATCGGCGAGGGCGACGAATCCGTCGGCGGCTTCAACGCCGCCAAGGCCCGTTACCACAAGATCATCATCATGACCGATGCCGATGTGGACGGCTCCCACATTCGCACGCTCATGCTGACCTTCATCTATCGCCAGATGAAGGGCCTGATCGAGCGTGGCTACGTCTACATCGCCCAGCCGCCGCTGTATAAGATCAAGCGCAAGAAGCGTGAGCAGTACGTCGACAACGACGAGCAGCTCAACCGCATCCTCCTCGAGCTCGGCTCCGAGGATGTCGTGCTCACGCGCCTCAAGGATCGCCACACCTTCGCCCCCGCCGTGATCGACCGCATTGTCGAGAGCCTGGCCGCCCTCGAGAAACTCGGCGCCGGCGTCACCCGCTACGGGGCCGGCCTCGCCGAGTACCTCGACCAGCACGAGAAGGACACCCACGCGCTGCCCCGCTACATTGCCCGCATCCGCGAAGGCAACAAGGAGACCCACGAGCTGCTCCGCGACGAGGCCGCCCGCAGCGCCTTCCTCGACGCCCAGGGCCTCAACGCCGACCTCACGCCCGTCGTGACCGATCCTACCGGCAGCACGCCGCCCATGCCGCTCGACAAGAAGCCCGCCGCGCCCGCGCGCCGCGTGACCCTGCACGAGATCTTCGAAAGCACGGAGATGACCAAGCTGCTCAAGGCGATCGCCGCGACCGGCTTGGAGATCAACCGCTTCAGCCCGACCGAGGAGGCGCGTTACACCGTGACCGAGAACGTCGGCCAGAAGACCGAGACCACGACCGAGCTGCGTGCTCCGCTCGAGATCCTCAGCCACATCCGCAGCCTCGGCCGCAAGGGCCTGAGTATCCAGCGCTACAAGGGTCTCGGTGAAATGAACCCGAAGCAGCTCTTCGAGACCACGATGGACCCGGAGAAGCGCCGCCTGCTCAAGGTCTCGATCGACGATGCCGCGAAGGCCGACGCCCTCTTCACCCTCCTCATGGGCGACGAGGTCCCACCCCGCCGCCAGTTCATCGAGGACAACGCGCTCAACGTCCAGTACCTGGATGTGTGATCTTCCCGAAGAAGTCAGAAGCCAGGAGTCAGGATTCAGCATAATCCGACACCCCTCGACTCCGACTTCTGAATTCTGACTCCTGTCTTCTGACTCCTTTTCAGCCCGTGTACACCGCCAACGAAAAGCTCTCGACCGCTAACATCACCGACATCATGCAGACGGCCTACATCGATTATTCGATGTCGGTCATCGTCTCCCGCGCCCTCCCGGACGCGCGTGACGGCCTGAAGCCGGTGCAGCGCCGCATCCTCTACGCGATGCTGCGCGAGGGTCTCCTCCACAACCGCGCCTTCGACAAGTGCGCCGGCGTGGTCGGCGAGGTCCTCAAGAACTACCACCCGCACGGCGACTCGTCGGTGTACGACACGCTCGTGCGTCTCGCCCAGACCTGGGTCATGCGCTACCCGCTGATCGACCCGCAGGGCAACTTCGGCTCCGTCGACGGCGATCCGGCCGCGGCCTACCGTTACACGGAAAGCCGCCTCAACGAGATTGCCGAGGATCTCCTCAAGGACATCGACGAGGACACCGTCGACTTCATCCCCAACTACAAGGAGTCGACCACAGAGCCGACCGTCCTCCCCTCCGCCCTACCCAACCTGCTGATGAACGGCTCGACCGGCATCGCGGTCGGCATGGCGACCAACATCCCGCCGCACAATCTCGACGAGCTCATCGACGCCGCCTGCGTCATCATCGACAAGCCGGGCACCACGGTCGACGACCTCTGCACGATCATCCGCGGTCCCGACTTCCCCACCGGCGGCACCATCGCCGGCCGCGAGGGCATTGAGAGCTACCTCCGCACCGGTCGCGGCATCGTCCGCATGCGCGGCAAGGCGCACACCGAGGACATGAAGAATGGCGGGGAGATGATCGTCATCACCGAGATCCCCTACAACGTGAACCGCGCGACCCTCGTCACGCGCATTGCGGAATTGGTCGGCGAAAAGGAACTCGACGGCATCCGCGATCTCCGCGACGAGTCCGACGAGAACACCCGCATCGTCATCGAGCTCAAGCGCGGCGAGCAGGCCAAGGTCGTCATCAACCAGCTCTTCCAGAAGACCGCACTCGAGTCGTCCTTCGGCGTCAACCTGCTCGCGCTCGACAAGAAGCGCCCGAAGCAGATGAACATCAAGGAACTGCTCGACTGCTTCCTCGAGCACCGCCGCGATGTCGTCACGCGCCGCACGCGCTTCCGCCTGAAGAAGGCCGAGGACCGCGCCCACATCCTCGAGGGCTACATCATCGCCCTCGATAACCTCGACGACTTCGTCAAGATCATCCGCGCCTCAACCAACCGCGATGACGCCAAGCAGCGCCTGATGGCGAAGTACCCGCTCTCCGAGCGCCAGACCGACGCCATCCTCGAGCTCCGTCTCTACCAACTCACCGGCTTGGAACGCGGCAAGATCGAGGCCGAGTACCTCGAGCTGATGAAGCTGATTGAAGAACTCCGCGGCATCCTCGAGTCCGAGGCCAAGCTGCTCGCGCTGATCAAGAAGGAGCTGCTGGAGATGAAGGCGAAGTACACCTCGCCCCGCCGCACCGAGATCCTCGGCTCGTCCGGCGAGTTCCGCATGGAAGACGTCATCCCGAACGAGGGCTGCGTCATCACCGTGTCGCACCTCGGCTTCATCAAGCGCACCCCGGTTGCCGAGTACCGCAGCCAGAAGCGCGGCGGCAAGGGCATCATCGGCACGGAAACCTACGAGGATGACTTCGTGGAGCGGCTCTTCACCGCGTCGACCCACGACTACATTCTCTTCATCACCACCAAGGGCCAGTGCCTGGCCAACAAGGTGTATGATGTCCCCGAGGGTACCCGCACCTCCAAGGGCAAGTCGGTCGGCTCCTTCCTGCGCCTGACCGAAGGCGACAAGATCGCGGCCATGCTCTGCGTGAACGACTTCGCGCCCGACCGCTTCCTCGTCATGGCGACCAAGAGCGGCGTCATCAAGAAGAGCGCGCTGTCCGACTACGCCAATTCCACCCGCGAAGGCGGTCTCATCGGCATCAATCTCTCCGAAGGCGACACCGTCATCGGTGCGGTCCAGACCACCGGCGCCGACGAGCTCATCCTCGTCTCGCACCAGGGCCTCGCCGTCCGCTTCCGCGAGCGCGACCCGGAGTCGAACGAGGACCTCTTCCGCCCCACCGGCCGCGCCACCGGCGGCGTCACCGGCATGCGCTTCAAGCTCGCCAGCGATTACCTGCAGGCCATCGAAGTCGTCGACCACGCTACCAAGTTCCTCGTCGCGAGCGAAGCCGGTCTCGGCGTCCGCACACGCTTCGAGGACTACCGTCTCATCAACCGCGGCGGCAGCGGCGTCTGGGCGATCGATCTCCCGGAGGACGGCTCCGTCAACCTCGTGGGCGCACTCAGCGTCCGCGATGAGGACGAGATCATGCTCCTCACGGCCAAGGGCCAGAGCGTGCGCTGCCCGGTGAAGGACATCCGCGAGACCAATCGCGGTGCCAAGGGCGTGAAGCTGCTGTCGCTCGCCGATGGCGACAAGCTGCTCTCCATCGCGAAGGTCGTCGAGACCGAGGAAGAGCAGACCGGAGCCGCCGACGCGCCCCCCGCGTCCGCGACCTGACCAGAGATTCGCCTCTCCGCCCAAACGGCCGCCGCACTCCGGCGGCCGTTTGCTTTACAAGCCGGGGAAAATTCTCGGTCACAAGCCGACTCCGCGCTTGCCAATGCTTTTTTTGCGGCGTCAGTTAACCAAACCGAAAGCGCAAACCTTCGCTCCATGGCCGGCCGACTGTCCTCCTTACTCGATCCCACGCGCATCACGCTCAACGTGACGAGCGCCAAGCGAACCACCGCCCTCAACGAGGTCGCGCGGCTCCTGGATGGACATGCGGGCGTCACGAATTTCCAGGGTTTCTACAACGAGCTGCTCGCCCGCGAGCGCCTCGACACCACCTGCTTGGGCAATGAGATCGCCCTGCCCCACGCCCGGACCGAGCATGTCGCGGAAATCGTGATCGCCGTCGGCCGCAGCGAGGCCGGGGTTCACTTCGAAAACGGCAACCAGAACGTCCGCCTGATGTTCGTCCTCGGCACGCCGAAATCGAATCCGGGCGACTATCTGCAAGTGGTCAGCGCCCTCTGCAAGATCCTCAAGGAGGCCTCGAATCGCGAGGCCCTGCTCCAGGCCGCGACCCCCGCCGACTTCATCGCCGCAATCGTCGCCGCCGAGGACCGGATGCTCGCTCCGGCCTGAATCAGAGAGAGGTCAGAGGTCGGACGTCAGAGGTCAGATCAATCTCAGCCTCACGCGTCCATTTTCGATGGTCATTTCGGCTTCTGTTTATCCGGCTGACCTCTGATCTCTGACTCCTGACCTCTGGGCCTAGCGGCCACGCCGCCGGGCTTGCCTCAATCCACGCGCGCCGCACCATCGCCTTCGCGCATGATTCGCTCGTTCATCTTTAGCGAAGGCCGGCTGGTCGGACGCGACCTCGAGATCGAGGCGCTGCGCCTCGTGCGTGCCGACAAGGGCCTCGTCCTCTGGGTCGATCTCGAGAACCCCACCGATGACGAGATCAAGACCATCCTGGAAGGCGTCTTTCAGTTTCACCCGCTCGCAATCGAGGACTGCGTGACCCCGAGTTCGCTGCCCAAGGTCGAGGACTACGAGGACTACCTCTTCATGGTCATGCATGCGGTCGACTTCACCCGGACGGAGAAGTTCAACACAGCCGAACTCAATCTCTTCCTCGGCAAGGACTACCTCGTCAGCTTCCACCGCACGCCCCTCAAGTCCGTAGCCACGCTGGTCGATCGCACGATCAAGGCCACCGGGATCGTGGCCCGCGGCCCCGACCGTCTCGCCCACTACCTGCTCGACGCGCTCGTCGACCTTTACAAGCCCGTCACGGACGAGCTTCGCGGCGAACTGGAGGAGATCGAGGAATCCGTGCTCGCCGAAGGCACGCCCAATCTCACCGCCGACCTGATTGCCGTCCGCAGCGAGATCAATCACCTGCGCCAAATCGTGCGCCCGCAGCGCGACGTCGTGAACAAGCTCGCCCACGGCGACTCCAAGCTCATCCGCGCCGTCATGCTGCCGTACTTCCGCGATCTGCGCGACAACCTCGTGCGCATCGATGAAACCGCCTCGAGCTACGCCGACCAGCTCCTCATCTCCTTCGATCTCTACCTGAGCAAATCCGGCTTCCAGGCCAACGAGGGCATCAAGGCGCTCACCGCCCTGACGGCCATCACCCTGCCGCCCATGTTGATCGGCACTTGGTACGGAATGAATTTCGAGCATATGCCCGAACTCGATTCTCCTCACGGCTACACCGTCGTCGTCGTCGTCACCGTCACCGCCACCGCCCTCATGGCCTGGTGGTGCAAGAAGCGCCGGTGGATCTAGCCGCGCCTTCGCGCGGAAATCCTAAATCCTGGAAACCTAAATCCCAAAATTACGCCCACCCTCTCATCGCTGATCCTTTAGGATTTACGGCGCAGCCGTCAAAATGCTCACGACCCTCGTTTACCGCGACAGCAAGCTCGCCGCGCACAATCCGCCGGCGGAGACGCTCGCGGCGTTGCGCAACGAGCCGGGCGTGATGCTGTGGGTCGATCTCTCTGATCCGACCGCCGACGAAATCAAACTGGTCCTGGAGCAGGTCTTCGCCGTGCATCCCCTCGTGATCGAGGACTGCGTCGGGGATTCGCCACTGCCCAAGCTCGAGGACTACGACGACTACCTGTACTTCGTGATGCACGCGGTCGACTACTCGAAGACCGACAAGTTCTCCACGACCGAACTCGACCTCGTCCTCGGCAAAACCTTTCTCGTTACCTTTCACCGCCAGCCACTCAAGCCCGTCCAGGCCGCCCTGGAACGGTCGCTGCGCAACCCCAACTACCCGGTGCGCGGGCCGGACCGCTTTGCCCACACCATCCTCGACTTCATGGTCGAGGCCTACAAGCCGGCGCTCGACGAGTTGCGCCATGAGCTCGAGTCGATTGAAGGCGCAGTCCTCCAGCACGAGAACGCCTCCACTCTTTTCCCTCGCGTTGTTGCCCTGCGCAAGGAACTCGCCATGCTCCGGCAGATCGTGCGGCCACAGCGCGAGGTCGCGACCCTGCTGGCGTCGGGCAAGACCCGGCTGGTCCGCTCGGTGATCGTTCCCTACCTGCGTGACCTGAGCGAAGACCTCGCCCGCATCGAAGCCCAGGCCGGCAGCTGGGCTGATCAGCTCATCCTCTCGTTCCGCATTTATCTGAACAAGTCCAGCCACGAGGCCAACGAGGGCATCCGCGTGCTGACCGCCCTGACCGCACTCACCATCCCGCCCTTGGTGATCGGCGGCTGGTTTGGCATGAACTTTACGCGGATGGCCGAGCTCAAACCCGCCTTCGCCTATCCCTTGGTCGCCGTGCTCACCGTCGCCTCGACCCTCGCCATGTTGCTTTTCCTCCGCCGCAAGCGGTGGCTCTAGCCGGACGCGCGCTGCACTCTCTCCAGCGGGAATACCTCCACGTCGACCGCCTCCGCCACGCAGGCGTGCTCGGGCGGACGGCCTGCCGGATCGAAACCGGCAAGCGTCAGCACCCGATCATCATAGACGGTCGTCTCCGTCAGCTGAAACCGGTAAGGCCGATGCGCAACCCGTCCGCTCAGCAGGCGGTTCCGGCGCGCGTCGTGTGAATACAAACGGTAGCGTTCCAGTAGGAAAAATTCACGCGTGCCCGGCGCAGCAACCTGTCCTTGGGCCGCCGACGCATACTCGAATCGGCCCTTCACTCCATCGCCCTGCCGCTGGGAAACGTACGCCCAACCTCCGCCCGGCAAACGCCGCGCCGACATGCCCGCATGTTCGTAGGGCAGGTGAAAGAGTCCGCGCGCCACCTTGACCGCCAGCCACTGGTTGCAATCGAGGGAGTAAAACCAGACGCCCGGGCGCCCGGCGTCATCGTGAACATAGGTCCGCACGTTGAGCTCCAAGAAGTCCGACAGCCCCGGCACCGTCGGACAAAATCGCGGCCGAACCGCCTGCATGAAAAACGGCACCAGCCCAATCCAGGCACGGCCATCGTAGGTATCCACCGTGAGCCCCGGCGGCAGGGTTCGCTGCACCACATCCGGATCCCATGACCAATGCAGGAACAAGAGTTCCGCCCACCGTTGGAACATCACCGCGCCGCGTTCCGGACGCACGCGCTCCTGGAGACGTTGGGCTTCGGTCGGCGATGGCATGCGGCACGCTAGCAGGATCGCCTCCTTTCCTCAACCACCCGTCCACCAACCCGCGCTTGCCACCGCTGGGCCCGCCTCCGAACGTTTCCTGATGCGCCTTCCGTCCTTCTCCGCCCTGCTTGTTGCCGCCAGCTCTATCGCCTTTGCCCAGTCGGCCGACGACGCAGCCATGGTGCGCAAGATCTACTCGGAGATCCTGACCTCGAGTCCGGCCTACGAACAACTGCGCGTCCTCACCACCGAGCACGGTGGCCGCCTTGCCGGCTCCAAGGCCCTGGAGGGCGCCGTGCTCTGGGGCGAACGCGAGCTCAACGCGATGGGCCTCGATCGCGTCTGGAAGCAGGACGTCATGGTCCCGCACTGGGAACGCGGCGCCAAGGAATCCGTCCGCATCCTCCCGTCCAAGGGCAAGGCCCGCCCGCTCTCCGCGCTCGCGCTCGGCGGCACCCTCGCAACCCCGACCCGCGGCATCACCGCCGAGGTCATCGAGGTCAAATCCCTGGCCGAGGTCGCCAATCTCGGTCGGGAAAAGATCGCCGGTAAGATTGTGTTCTACAATCGCCCCATGGACCCGACCTTCATTCAGACCATGCAGGCCTACGGCGCCGCCGGCGACCAGCGCCGCGCCGGACCCAGCGAGGCCGCCAAGTACGGCGCCGTCGCCGTCGTGATCCGCTCCCTCACCCTCGCCCTCGACGACTACCCGCACACCGGCAGCACCGCCTACAGCCCGGGCCTGAACACCGTCCCGGCCGCCGCCCTCAGCACGATCGGCGCCAATGCCCTCAGCGAAGCCCTCGCCGCCGATCCCAAACTCAAGCTCGAGATCAAGATCAACGCCAAGTGGCACCCCGACGCTCCGTCGCACAATGTGATCGGCGAGATCCGCGGCTCCGAATTCCCCGACCAGATCATCGTCGTCGGCGGCCACCTCGATTCGTGGGATGTCGCCCCCGGCGCGCATGACGACGGTTCCGGCATCGTCCAGTCTCTCGAAGTCCTACGCGCCTTCAAGGCCCTCGGCATCAAGCCGCGTCACACCCTGCGCGCCGTGCTCTTCACCAACGAAGAAAACGGCACGCGCGGCGCCGCCGCCTACTCCAGCTACGCCAAGGAGGCCGGCGAAAAGCACGTCTTCGCCGTGGAGACCGACAGCGGCGGCTTCGCCCCGCGCGGTTTCACCCTCGGCAGCACCCAGGGCGACGCCCATGAGCGCGCCGCGCGCTGGCTGCCGCTGTTCGAGCCTTACGGCATCCACATGCTGCAGAAGGGCGGCGGCGGCGCCGATGTTGCCCCTCTTCTCCTCCAGGGTTCCACCGTCGCCAACCTCGTGCCGGATGGTCAGCGCTACTTCGACGTCCACCACACCGCCGCGGACAGCATCGACAAGGTCAACAAGCGCGAGCTCGAACTCGGCGCCGCCGCCCTCGCCGCGCTGATCTACCTGATCGATTCGCAGGGGCTCTGATCCGGCACCCGCCGCGCGCCCGCGAATCACGCGAATCGCCGCGAATTCAATCCGGGATAAACCACGGAACACACGGAATACACGGAAGGACCCATCCAAGTTCTCTATCCATTTCCGTTTATTCCGTGGTTCCCAATCAGGTTCATTCGCGCCGATTCGCGTGATTCGCAGGCGACCCCGGGGCGATTCCCGACCGATTGGATTGTTACAGATACGAAAACCTTCTCTGTGTTCCTTAAGGGTTTCGTGGTTCTGCCGTCCTGACGTCTGACTTCGGCACGGTTCGCGCTGTTAAGCGGCCTGCTTGAAGGATCTCCTCCAGGACACCCGCGTCCAACGCCTGCTGCTGGCCAACATCACCGGCTCGGTCGGCTCCGGGGTGACCATCATCGCCATCCCGTGGCTCCTGATCCAGCAGCCCGGCGGCGAACAGGCCTACGGGTACGCGACGCTGGGCACGACCCTGGCGCTCTTTCTGTTCATGCCCTACTACGGCGCCTGGATCGACCGGCATTCGCGCAAGCGGATGATGCTCGTCGGAGAGGCGTTCGGCTTCTTCGCCACTCTCGCCATGGCAATCTGGGCCTTTGCTTCCGGCCGGGTTGAAACCTGGCAGCTCATAACGAGCTACTTCTGCGGCATGCTCTACTACACGCTGCACTACCCGGCAAAATTCGCCTTCATCCAGCAGACCTTCGAACGCCGTCACTACCAGTCGCTCACCGGGTTGATGGAAATCCAGGGCCAGACCGCATCGATGCTCGCCGGCGGTCTGGCCAGCCTGCTCATCGGCCACATCGCCCTTCCGGTGATCCTGCTCGTCGATGCCGGCACCTACTTCTTCAGCTTCGTCGTCCAATCGACCATCCCCTATCACGCCAGCCACCTCGAGGAGGCGCGCCAGCGCGCCCCGAAGAACGCTTGGCTCGCCATGACGGAGGGTGGACGCTGGCTCCGTGACCGGCCGCGGCTGTGCGTCTTTCTCCTCGCCACCTACGTGCCCTTCGTCGCCGTGATGGTCGGCAACTACCTGTTCCCTCTCTACGTCGATCGCGTCCTCGCCGCTTCCTCGGATGTCTTTGGTCGCGGCGAGGTCGTCTTCGCGCTCGGCGCCATCCTCGCCGGACTGCTCATCCCGCGGCTCGCGACCAACCACGGCGCGCACCGGACGATCGTGGCAACCATGGGCCTCTTCCTCGTCGGACTCGCCGTGCTCAGTCTCTTCCACGCCACACCGTTCTACTACACGGCCCTGCTCCTGCTCGGACTCGGCAGCGCCGGTTCGCGCGTCGCACGCGGCGCGCTCGTGCTCAACCTTGTCCCCAACACCGTCATGGGTCGCGTGCAGATGTTCTTCTCCGCGTTCGACCGACTGCTCCGCACCGTCCTCACGTTCGGCGCCACCCTGATCGTGGCCCGGCACAGCGCCGCACTCGGTTTCGCCGGGCTGGGCGGAATTGTGCTGGTCGCCTTCGCCGCCATGCTCGCCAGCCGCTCCTCGATCCATCCCGCCCCAACCGGGTCGCTTCGCCCCGCCGCCTGAATCGCGTTGTCCGCCCCGGACCGGACGCTAGGCAGGTGCCATGGCCAAATTCTTTCCCGCCCTCACCCCGGCGCACCGCACCTTCATCGAAGCGCAGAAGCTGCACTTCGTGGCCTCCGCACCAGACCACGGGCGGGTCAACCTCTCGCCCAAGGGCATGGACACGTTCCGGGTGCTGACGCCCTCCAAGGTCGGCTACCTTGATGGCACCGGCAGCGGCAACGAAACCGCCGCCCATCTCGCGCAAAACGGCCGAATCACCCTCATGTTCTGCTCGTTCGAGCAGGCACCTCTGATCCTCCGCATCTATGGCCGCGCGCGGGCCGTGCGTCCGCACGACGCCGACTGGAGCCAGTACCGCCCGCTCTTCGGCCCGCCGCTGCCCGGGGAGCGCCAGCTCATCATCACCGACGTGGAGAGCGTGCAGACATCCTGTGGATTCGCCGTTCCCTTTTACACCTACGAGGGCGAGCGCACCCAGCTCCGCGACTGGGCCGAGCGCAAGGGCCCCGCAGCCGTCGCCGCCTACCGCGCCGAACACAACCGCGTGAGCATCGACGGACTCCCCACCGGCCTGATCCCAGAGTAAACCCGGCCAGTCCGCCCCAAGCCTTATTCCAACCCGGCAACCTACGCCGTTGAGTTTTCGTGTCGTGACGACGGGCGGATTCTCGGTCTTGCTCGCGGGTCCAATCGCATGATCAGCGCCCTTGTCTTTGATTTCGACGGTTTGATCGTCGACACCGAAACCCCGCTCGTCGAGGCGTGGGTGGAACTGCACGCCGAACACGGCCTGCCCTACGAACTCGCCAAGGCCCACGGCGTTGTCGGCCATGTGGGCATCGACTTCGATCCGTGGAGCGCGTTTCCAGCCAACCAGGATCGCGCGGAGCTTGAACGCGAGTACCGTCGCCGCACGCGGCTCTACACCAACCGCCAGCCCGTGCTGCCCGGCGTGATGGCGCTGCTGGACGAAGCCAAACGGCGCGGGCTGGGGATGGCCGTGGCCTCGAACTCCGACCACGCCCACGTCGAGCGCCACCTCGACCGGCTGTCGTTGCGTCCTTACTTCGCCGCCATCCGCTGCATCGACGACGTGTCCGCGGGCAAACCCGCGCCCGACGTCTACCTCGCCGCGCTCAAGGCCCTCGATGCTCCCGCGGCCACCAGCGTGGCCTTCGAGGACTCGGTCCCCGGCCATGTCGCGGCCAAGCGCGCGGGCCTGAACTGCGTGGTCGTGCCCAACCCATCGACCGCCCATTTCGCGTTTCCGCACGCCGACCTGAAGCTGCCGTCCCTCGCCCACACGACGTTTGACGAACTACTCGCGCGGTTCTCTGCTCGGACCGGATGACTCCGCCCCCGCGCTTCAACGTTCTCGGCGTCGGCGTGCACGCACTGACGCTGGCGTCGGCGCGGGACCAAGTCATCGCCGCTGCCCGCGCGGGCCCGCCGCGCCTCGTGTGCTGCTGCGACGTGAACAGCATCTGCTCGGCCCGCCGGGATGCCCGCCACCGGTCGATCCTCAACCGCGCGTTCCTGACCACGCCGGACGGCATGCCGCTCGTCTGGCTCGGTCGCCGGGCCGGCCACAAGGACATCCAGCGCGTCTATGGTCCTGACCTCCTCCTCGCGGTCGCAGCCGCCACCGCCGCCACGGGACACCGGCACTATTTCTGCGGCGCGGGTCCCGGCACCGCCAGCCTGCTCGCCACCACCTTGGGCCTGCGTTTTCCCGGTCTCACGATCGCCGGGACCGAAACACCGCCCTTCGGCGAATTCAGCGACGCCGCGCTCGACGCCATCGCTACCCGCATCCGCGCCGCGCAAGCCGACATCATCTGGATCGGCCTGAGCACGCCGCGACAGGAGGCCCTCATGGCCGCCCTCGCACCCCGGCTCGAACGCGGCGTCCTGCTGGGCGTCGGCGCCGCCTTCGATTTACTCTCCGGCCGGATTCGACAGGCACCCCCGTTTGTGCGCCGGAGCGGCCTGGAGTGGCTCTGGCGGCTGATTCGCGAACCCCGCCGGCTCGGCCCGCGCTACCTACGCAACGGCCCGCTCTTCCTCAGCCTGATCGCCGGCCAGCTCAGCGGAATGAAGCGCTTTTCCGTGGACGAGTAACGAAGCGCTGAAATCGCGCAGAGACACCGAGGCGCAGAGTTTAAACCACGATCCGCTCTCAGGGGATTTCTCTGCGGCTCCGCGGCTCTGCGCGATTTCCGGATCCGGTCGACCAAACCCAAATCGCCCTAGAACAAATTTCCCTGGTTAATCGCGTCGCGTTTCTCCGGATCGAGCGTGCTGTGCGCCAGCAGCCACGCGAGCGGGCGATCCTTGATCGCCGGCTCCGTTCCCAGACGCACCAACAGCAGCGCCCCGGCTAGCGCATCGTAAAGCGCGGCGTGGTAGCGACGGCGCTCCGGCGGACACCAGCGCGCGGCCGCCGTCTCCAGCTCGGCCTGAAGACCGAAGACCTCCACCAAGTCTTCCAGCCGCGCCGAGGTCAGCGTCGGATAAAACTGCGGATAAAGCCGGCCGGTATCGATCCACGGCCCCCAGTCGGTGACCATGCCCTGCTCGCGCGCAAAATCCGGCGACGTTCGCGGATACGGCCAGACGCTCTTGATCAGCGTGTTCTCCGCATTCGCGAAGTGCGCGGCCAGCGGCCCGGTTTCCCGCAGCCCCGCAAAGTAGTCAAAGTCCGCCGCAAACGGTGCCGCGCCGGCCACATCGCAGGCCTCCAGTCCGTGGACGGCAACATCCTCCGCCCGAACTGCACCGGTGGCCCGGCACAACCGGGTCCGCGCGTCGACGATGATGCCCGCCTGCAGCGTCACCACGCCATACTCCAGGATCCCCGACGCGAGGCTGCCCTCGAAGTCGATGAAGTGAATGCGTGGAGTCGCCGGAGGCATACACGCACCACGAAACACACCGTTTCCCGGGAATCACGGCTAATCCATGTGGTAATTTTCGTGTGTTTCGGGCGTTTCGTGGTTTCAACGTCGGCATGGATCTCACGCCTTACCGGTCCTTCCTGCACGAACTGGCCCACGCCAGCGGCGAATTCATCCGTCCGCATTTCGGCAATGTCGCGCTCGCCGTTGAGACCAAGTCCGATGCCTCGCCCGTCACGCTGGCCGACCGCGGAGCCGAGGAGGTCATGCGCCGGATGATTGCCGCCAAGTTTCCGGAACACGGCGTAATCGGCGAGGAACACGGGGACGACCGCCCCAATGCAGAGTGGGTCTGGGTGCTCGATCCGATCGATGGGACCAAGGCCTTTATCACGGGCGTGCCGCTCTGGGGCACGCTGATCGCGCTGCTCCACCAGGGCCAGCCGGTGCTCGGGGCGATTCACCAGCCGGTCCTGAAGCAGCTTTGTGTCGGCGACGGCACGACCACGACGCTCAATGACCGCCAAGTCCGCGTTCGCGCCTGCGAGCGGATCGAGGATGCCACGCTGCTCACGAGCGACTGGCTCAATCCTGCGCGCTTCCAGAACGGCGCAGCCTTTGACGCGCTCGCCGGGCGCGCGCGTCTCGTGCGGACCTGGGGCGATTGCTACGGCTATCTGCTGCTCGCCTGCGGCTGGGCTGACCTCAGCGTCGATCCGGTGATGAACCCGTGGGATATCGCCGCCCTCGTGCCCGTGATCCGCGGCGCCGGTGGTGTCATCACCGACTGGCAGGGCGCGCACGCCTACCCGGCGCGTTCGACAGTCGCCGCCGGCCCCGGGCTGCACGCCGAGGTCATCCGCGCGCTCAATCCTTGAGCGGTGCGGCCTGCCTCACCGGGATTTCGATCTTCAGTGAACGAAACCCATTTCGTCGCCGCACGGTCAACGTGAGGCTGCTGCCATCGATCTCCCGGGCCATCACGTCGCTGAAATCCTTCTCGGTCAGCCCGCGGATGGGGATCCCCTCGATCGCGAGGATATGCATCCCCTTTTCAACCCCGGCGCGGGCGGCCCGCGAGTCAGCCCGTACCTCCTCGACGACCACGCGCACCAAGGTTGCTTCCTCATTGTTGCGCATTTCGTAGTTGGTGCGCACGACCACACTCGCGAGCGTGGCCTGAACGACAAACTTCTCCATCACCACCGGCTGCCCCACGGTGAGACGCGGCACGTCCGGTCCCACTGCCTGCGCCCGCACGCCCTGCGTGCCGGCCACCCACAGCAACAGGAAGGCGAGCGCCGGGCGCACGGATCAGCCGCGGCCGCGCCGCGGAGACCACTCCGCAGTGACGACCGATGTGAAGCCCCCGCGCGCCTTCCAGTCCGCGACAATGGTCAGGCTGCGTGGCTTCAACGCCGCCCCCAGATCGTCACAGATCTTGTTCGTCACCGCCTCGAAGAAAATGCCCTCGTTGCGGAAGGCATGAAAATAGATTTTGAGCGACTTGAGCTCGATGCAGGTCTTGTCCGGCACGTAACGCACCAGGATGTGTGCAAAGTCCGGATGCCCGGTCATCGGGCACAGAGACGTGAATTCGTGATGCGTGTGCTCGATCACGTAGTCGCGCTTGGGCGCCGGATTGGGAAACGTCTCAAGAAGCTTCGGGTCGGAC
Organism: Opitutaceae bacterium; assembly: GCA_036401075.1. Classification (GTDB taxonomy): domain Bacteria; phylum Verrucomicrobiota; class Verrucomicrobiia; order Opitutales; family Opitutaceae; genus CAMAXB01. The sequence continues at coordinate 304,970 of DASWVY010000046.1, read as the reverse complement.
ATGCTGGTAAGACCGGAGCTTTAAGCTTTAGGCGGTAAGCTTAAAGCCAAAAGCGGCTGTCGTTCATGTAGCCGGCCTCGCTGAGGCCGGGGATCGGGTGCGTGAGCAGCCCGGGCAGAGCCTGGAGCTTACAGCTTATCGCTTACAGCGCGCGGCTGGCCGCGCTCCGCCGCGTTACGTGGCCGTCTCGGTGAAGCGCGACTCACGGATCACCGTGATCTTGATCGTGCTCGGGTACTGGAGTTCATCCTCCACCCTCTGCCGCAAGCGCTTGACCATGTCCTTGGCCTGGTCGTCGGTGACCATCTGCGGGTTGACCACCACGCGGACTTCACGGCCTGCCTGAATGGCGTAAGCCTGCTGCACCCCTTCGACCGACAGCGCCAGCTTCTCAAGGCGGTCGAGGCGCTGGATGTAGCTGGTCATCGACTCGGCACGGGCACCGGGACGGACCGCGGAAATGGTGTCGGCCAGGATCACGAGGCCGGCGTAGACGGTCTCGGGCTTGACCTCCTCGTGATGGGCCGCAACCGCGTTGACCACGATCGGCGTCTCACCGTGGCGGCGGACGAAGTCGCCACCCATGATCGCGTGGCTGCCTTCGTACTCGCCCTCGATGGCCTTGCCGATGTCGTGCAGGAGGCCGGCGCGCTTGGCGATGTTGGGATCGAGTCCGAGCTCGCTCGCGAGCATCGACGCGAAGAAGCCGACCTCGATCGAGTGATCGAGCACGTTCTGCGTGTAGGAGAAACGGAATTTCAAACGGCCGAGCAGCTTGATGATCTCCGGGTGCAGGCCGTTGATGCCGAGACGCTGGACAGCGTCCTCGCCCGACTGCTCGACGTTGAGGTCGATATCGGCGCGGGCGCGGACCACGAATTCCTCAATCGTTGCCGGGTGGATGCGGCCGTCCTTGACCAGCGCCTCAAGCGCGACACGCGCAATCTCGCGGCGCACGGGATCGAAGGAGGAAATGAGGACCATCTGCGGCGACTCGTCGATCAGCAGCGTGACGCCGGTGGCCGCCTCGAACGCCTTGATGTTGCGCCCCTCGCGGCCGATGATGCGGCCCTTCATTTCCTCGCTCGGAAGCTGGACGATGGTCGCGGTGATGTCGTTGTTCGGCTTGCCCGCGAGACGCTGCATCGCGGTGATGAGAATCCGCTTGGCCTCGTTCTGCAGGTCCTGCTCGGAGCGCTCGAGAATCTCGCGACGCAGCGCGCGCAACTCGTCGGCACACTCATGCTGCACCTCTTCGCGGAGGGCGCGCTTGATTTCCTCGGCGTCCATCTGCGAAACGCCTTCCAGGCGCTTGCGGAGCGACTTGGACAAGGCGCGGATCGCATCGCGCGCCTGCTTGATCGCCGCGTTCTCGCGCGCGAGCCGCTCGCCCTTCTGTTCAAGCTGGTAGTCGAGCAGCGCGAGGGATTCCTCATGCGCGCGGATCTCGCGCAGGCGCAGGTCGCTCTCGATCTCGCGGCGATCGAATTCGCGATTCAACTCCGCTCGACGCGCAGCGAGCTCTTCCTCGGCCTTTTGCTTGATCTCAGTCCCGGCGACGGTCGCTTCCCGGCGGGCGACATCGAGCAACTGGGCGGCCTGTTCCGCCGCGTTGCGCCGGGTATTGCGGGCAAGAAACCACACGGCGCCAAACCCGGCGGCTGCGCCCACGCCAAGCGAAAGCGCCAGCGGCCAAGACGAGGGACCGCTCTGCGCAATCATCAAGGCGAAGTCGGCGGCGCTTGCTGATTTCAAGAGGGCGTGATGGTGGGAAACGACCGGCAAAGTTCAACCTTTCTTCGCCGGGTGGCAACCCGGAGGATCACAATCCCGGCTGAAAGGCCGGCAGGGTCTCGGCCAAAACGGCCTGGAGCCGCGTCCGCGCCGCCTCGTCACCATCGAGGACCATCGTCTGGGCGACCACGTACGCCCACCGGTCCGTGCGACCGCGCAATCGATTTAGCGCCGTACGCCAGAGCCGCTCGCCGTGCGTGGCCACGACTTCGTTGCGCCCGACAAACCAGTAGACGAACAGAGCAGGAATCACGCGCCGGCCCCCCGCCGGATCCACGATCTCGCGAGTGATCTGCAGAACCGAAGCCCGCAGCGGAGCCCCGTTGGGACGCACGAAGGTCTCGACCGAGCGGCTCTCGATCGTCCAGCCCTGCCCCACCAGGCAAAGCTCCGGGCGGTGGATCGACGTCCGGTCACGCCCGCTGAGGACGATCGAAAGAAAGACCTGGTCCTGCCGGTTGCGGGTGGAGACGTAGTTGCGCCGCGCAAACCCCGTGTCGGGCGGCAGCACCTCGCGCTCAATCGCCGTGACGGCGGTGCGCTGTCCGATCCACTCCGTGCCGAGGAACGCGGGCAATTCCGCCGGGTTCATCCCATCGTCAGCCAGCGCGATCCCGGCCCCGCCCAGCACCGGCCACTGATCCACGCGATGCGTGAACCACGCCGTCAGCACCGCCAGGCCGACAACGCCTGCGGCCACGCGCCACGGAGTCGTGTCAACTATTAGTTGACACGATGCTTGGGACGTTACGTCGTCAACCGGAAGCGAGTCAGTGTCACGTATTACGCGACACGTTTCCGGGGAAAGCTTTTGCCAGAGCGTGACGGCACTGAGGACGCCGCCGAGCACGATCACGAACACGACGAAGCCGGCCCATTCATGCAGCCATTCGCCGGCGCCCTGGCCGAACCACTCACCCGCGATCACGATCGCGCCGATGCGGACCACGTTGCCCACGTAGGTCAGGGGAAAGCAGAGCAGAAACACGGCGGCACGCCGCCAACCCGACTGCAGATTCAGGTAGGCGGTGAGAAGGCTCAGAGCCATGAGCGCCATCAATGAGCGCACGCCGGAGCACGCTGCCGCGACGTCGTACTGGTAGGTGCCATCGGGCGAGAACAACTGCGTGCCGTTGCGAATCACCTCGATCCCGATCAGCGGCGCCAATCCATGAACAGCATCGATGACCCAGAGGCGCAGATAAAAGCCGATGGAGTCGAGGGCGTTGAACGGGATGGCAAACGCGAGGAAGGCCAGCGGAAACGCCGCCGCGCGTCCCCAGCGCCGCCCACCAGCCAACGTCAGCACACCCCAGGTGAACACCAGCAGCGCCACGATCGAGATGCGCGCCTGCTCCACCGCGTAGCCCAGCCCGTGCAACACCAACCCAAGCGCCGCCGCGACGGCGGCGCATTTGAGATTTGAGATTTGAGATTTAAGGTCGGCCGCCCCGGTCGATTGCGGACTGGAGATTGCGGATTGCGGATTGCGGCCTCCCTCACTCGGCTCCGACTTCTGATCACCGCCCCCTGACCTCTGCCCCCTGACCTCTGACGTCTGCTCTTTGGCCTCCGACCTCTGATCTCCGTCCCTTGACGTCTGACCTCTGACGTCTGACCTCTGTTTAAGATTCCGCCAAAAAAGCCACAGCGAGAGCCCGAGGATCATCGGTCCGTGCTCGGTCTCGGAGCCCGGATTGAACCATTGAAAGCCCCACCAATAGAAAAGGGAGGAGGTATCAATGTAGCCACGACTGCCGTTGCCGAAAAACTGGAAGACCACGATCCCGGCAAGCGCGACGACCGCAGCTCCAACCAGGCGGTTCGTGGGAAGGGCGCGGCTTGTCATTCCTCACAGCCAAAGATTAAGTCGCGCCTACTGCAAAACCTAGATGAGCTCTTTCCTCTTCAGATTTCGGCTCAACCTCGGTCTGAAGCGTCTATTCATCGATAACCCTGCGGCCAGCGCCGTCCTCGCCCAGCTCCAGCCCGGGAGGCTCAAACTGCCCTCCCTGACGCTCGACGAGTTCATCGGCGCCCCTGCCCCGGTGATTCCGTTCCGACAGCTCGCAACTCCGCCGATCACCACGGGGCCTGAGGACCTCATTCCTCTCTGCTCGCTTGCGCACAGCATCGGCGCGCGGCGGATTCTGGAGATCGGATGCCATCTCGGCGCCGGTACCCTCAGCCTCGCCCTGGCCTGCCCCGAGGCCAGAATCGTCACCTACGACATCAATCTTCAGGCCGGGCGCTTGATCGACGAATCCGCCGCCTCCCTCCGGGAACGGATTGAACGCAGGTATGTCAGTTTCCCGACGGACGAGGCGCGCTTGAGGGCCGAAGCGCCCTATGATTTCATCTATGTCGATGGTGACCACACGGAGGTCGGCGCCAGCGCCGACACGGAACTCGCCCTAGATCGACTGGCCCCGGGCGGGATCATCGCCTGGCACGACTACTGCCACCGAGGGAACGAGTGGGTCTATCGAACCAACTGCGTCCCGGAGGTTTTGGCCGCGCTCAGCAAACGCCTTCCTGTTCGGCATATTGTCGGCAGCCGAATCGCCGTCTGGCGGAAGCCGATTCATTGATGTCGATCCGCACGGCACCTTCCCCGCGAAAACCCCGCCTTCTCGCGCTTGAGCTTTGGGGACTGGGCGACGTCGCGCTCGCGCTACGATTTCTGCGGGTCGCCAGCCAACACGCTCACGTCACGCTCGTGGCCAAGCCGCACGCCGCGCCGCTCCTGCGACGGTTCGCCCCCGCCGTGGAGTTGATTTCCCTCGAAGCACCGTGGACCGCGTTCTCGGGCAAATATCGCCTCCACCGCTGGCCATGGCATAAACTCCATCAGGCGATGGCGGCAATCCGGGCCGGCGACAATGATATCGCCGTTTCGGCGCGGCCCGATCCCCGCGATCACAGCCTCATGCTGCTTGCCGGCGCCGAGCATCGGTACGGCTTCCCGCGCCGTGGCTCCCGCGTGTTCCTCACCCACTCCCTCCCTCCCCCACCCAGCCAGCACCGCGCGGCCCATTGGGCGGCGATCGCAGGCGCCCTTGGCTGGCCAGCCCCTCCTTCGGCCGAACGACGCACCAGGCCGATCCGAAAGGTGGTCCTTCACCGGGGCGCGGGCCATCCGGTCCGGATCTGGCCCGCCGAACGTTTCGCGCAGATCGCCCGGCGACTCGCCGTCCGTGGCATTGAGGTAACCACCATTGACGACGACCAGGGCGATCTTGATTCGCTGATCTCCACCCTCGAACGGGCGGATGCCTTCATCGGCAACGACTCTGGCCCCGGACATCTCGCTGCCTTGCTCGGCCTACCCACGTTCACTGTATTCGGACCCCAATTACCGGAGCTGTTCGCACCCGTTCATCCGCAGGCCGGCTGGATTGAGGGCATGCCCTGCCCCCACAAACCCTGTTTCGATTCCTGCCGCTTTACCTCGCCCCGTTGCCTGCTCGATCTGGACACGGACAGGGTGGGCGAACGGGTGGAGGCGTGGCTCAACGGGCTTTGATGCCGGACAACCGCAAAGGCCCGGCCAATGCCAGTGTCCAGCGCTCACCCCACGGGCCGGCATGGGCCCGCGGAGCAAACAAGGCGGTTGCCACCCGCGGCAGGGAGCGCAGACAACCCCGACGAACCGCCCGGCGGGCGTGGTAAAGTTCCAGCCGGGCAAACCCTTCCCGACCCGCACGCGCCGCGAAGGCAGCGTGAACCTCGCCCAGGCTCGCAGCTGATTCCTTCAAGGTCTCGATCCACGTGCGCAATCCGGCCAGATCTTCCGGCAGGCCGGCCCGCCGCCGCGCTGCGAGCAAGCCGACACCCGCCCCTTCGCAAGCTTGGGAGACCTGCCTGGTCCGGCTCACCTGGGAGGAATGACGCCGGTATGAGCCCACGATCTCCGGTAAAAAGCCGACCCGCCCGTGGTCCAGCAAGCGGCACACGATATCGAAATCGGGCGCCTGCCTGAGGTAGGCTTCGGCGGTCACTAGATGATAGTCCTCCGCGCGCACCATACCCGTGCTGTGGCACGCCGGCATCGAGAATTCCGAAAACTTGCGAAGCGCCGCCTCGGTCCCGGCAGCGAAAACCCGGGCGCCCAACGAATTTCCCTCAGCATCGATCGGCTCCGCATCGGCGAAGACTGAATTGAATTCAGGATTGGACACCAGCCACCGGGTTTGCCGCGCCAATCGGTCCGGGCGCATGAGATCATCCGCATCGAGAAAGGCGATGAACCGTCCCCTCACTTCCGCCCGGCTTCGGCGCATCGCTTCGCCGTAACCCAAATTCTCGGGAAACCGCACGACGCGCAAACGCGAATCCGCCGCCCGCACCGACTCCAGAAACGATGTCGTGTTATCCGTGCTGCCGTTGTCAGCGACGAGATGCTCCCACGTCACTCCAGCTTGGGCCTGCACCGAAGCCACACAGGCCGGCAGATAGCGTCCCGTGTTGTGGGTCACGGTGAGGATGGTGACGTCCGGAACCGTCATATCGCATCACTCCAGGCTCTCCGAAACCCGTCCCCGCCAGCCTGACCGGCCGGTCGACCGCACACGGCTCCCCGCCACCAACTGAGGGTCACATCGCGCCACGCGGCCGGCGTAAAACGCGCCGCGCGCAGGGTTCGCCAAACATTTCCCGCCGCGTGTCGGCGCAGCCTGCGCCCATGCGGCAGGCCTCCGGTGAAAAAATTATTCTGCAGCATCAGCAGCTGTTTGCGGTAGGCACGCTTTTCGTCTTGGGCTGCAGGCGGCGTGTGGAGACAGACCGCGGCCGGCGCGAGCACTCCCCGACCGGAGGCGGTCAGGCGAAGGGTCCACTCCAAGTCCTCGCCCTGAAACCAGTAGTCGTCCCGTGGATATCCGGCGCGGTCGATCGCGTCACGTGTCACCAGCAGCGAGGGCCAGGGCGCCCATGACCACGGAACCGGCACTTCGCCACCAAGCGCACGCACCGAGGCCGGCGTGGCCCCGGCGGCACGGATCGCAGCCCAAGTCGCCGCCTCGAGCGGACCGGGAAACCAGGCGATCCGGCCCTCCGCATCAACGACGAGCGGCACGACGGCATCAGCGCGGCCCATTTTCAAGGCGGCCAACATCGCCGCCAGTGCGCCCGGCGTGGCCGACGCATCGTCGTCCAGAATCCAGGCGTGCGTGCAGGCCGGGTTGGCCAGGGCCTCGCGCAAACCCAGGGCGACGCCACCGCCACACCCGAGATTTTTCGGCGGGACGACTCGCCGGGCCGATACGGGCGAACGCGCGACGGCATCGGCCAAGTCGCGACCATTGTCGACCACGACCACCTCCGCCAAGGCAGGCCGTTCGGTTTCAAGGGAGGAGAGCAGTCGTGCCAGAAGTTCCGGTCGCCGGTAGGCAGCGACAACAGCGGTGACCTTCGCGCAGGACGACATGGGGGAGCAGCGTCGGGAAATCAGCGGGGTTGTCAAAGCCCGCGCCCCGGACAAGGTCCTGTTGCTTCGTGACCCGCGCTGCTTCCGCTTCCTCTGCTGATTCTTCAAGCCGGCGTTGGCTCCAACTTCGGCTCAACGTGGCCGCCGGTGGAGCCGCGCGACTTACCACCGGGGTTTGCGCGTTGCTGCAGGTCGCGATTCTGGTGCGCGTGCTTGGCGCCGAAGGTTACGGGCTATGGATCGCGCTCCTCGCGCTGGCGGGATTCATCACCTTGTTCGATGCAGGTGTGGGCGTGACGATCGAGACCGCCCTGGCAGAGGCCCACGCGCAAACGGACGACCGGCGTCTGCGTCAGGTGTGTGGGAGCGGGCTGCTGACGCTGGCCGCCATCGGCGGGCTTTACCTCGTCGCGGGCGCACTCGCACTCCCGTGGATCAATTGGTCGTCATTGTTGAGCCTCGCCCCGGAACACGAGCGCACCGCCCGGCTGGGCGCCTGCCTCGTCTATGGCCTCGCGGCGATTGGGGTGCCGCTTAACCTCGCCCCGCGGTTGGCGGGAGCGCTTCAGGTCGGACGACTGAATGCGGCCTGGACCGCAATCGGGTCGGTCGCCGCTCTGGTGGTTGCCGTCGTGGCCGCGAAACTCGGGTGGCACTGGTTCACGCTGGTGACCGCGCTGAGCCTCATTCCTCTTTTCCAGAATGCCGGGCTGCTGCTGTCGCTGTTCCGCCGTCTCGGCTGGCCCGTGGCGTGGTTTGAAACCCTGCCTGGAGCAGAATGGAAGGCCCGCCTGCGCCGCGGCCTCATGCTGGCGCTCCCTCAACTGGGACAGGGGCTGCTTCAGGTTGCTCCGCCGCTCACCATCGCTGCCGTGGGAGGCCCGGTAGCAGTGACAGCCTTTAGCTTGATCCAGCGGCTCGCCGCACCGCTTACGCAAGGGCAGGGCCTGATCCTGACCCCCCTCTGGCCCACCTACGTCGAGGCGCATGCCCGCGGCGATTTCGTCTGGCTCCGACGGATGCTGCGGCTTTCGGTGACCGCCACCTTCACCGCCTGCGCCATGCTTGCCCTCCTGGTTTTGGGCCGTGAGTGGATCCTCGCGTGGTGGGTGGGGCCCGCAGTGGAAGTTCCGCCCCCAGCCTTCGCTTGGCTGGCCGGCCTTTGGTTCGCACTGAATCTGTGTGCCCAACCCCTGTACCATTTCCTCGTTGGCGTGGGTCGGTGGCGAGCGGTCGGATTGAGTTCACTCGCCGGGCACGGATTCGCCTTCATCGCCTTGGTCATCGCCGCGCGCGCTGACGCATCGCCTGCCACGCAGCTCGCCCTGGCCAGTATCGGCCTCGCCGCCATCTGGATTCCCGGGCTGGCCTGGGCCGTCTGGAACGTCAACCGAAGCACCCTCTCCGCGTGAATCTCCTCATCCTGAAGGTCAATCACCTGGGCGACAACGTGGTGTTCGTCCCCGTCGTCCAGGCCCTGCGCGCGGCCTTCCCCAAGGCCCGGCTGCACCTCGTCTCCACGCCGGCTGAAGCCATTCTTTACCGGGGCGTCCTGGCCGCAGGCGACATCTTCGCCCCGGCGGAACGACCGGCCTTCAACCATGCGTGGCGCCAGCAACCCTGGAGCGTCCCCGGCTGGCTGCTGCGATTCGCCCGCATGCGGGCCAACGGCTGTCTCGTGAGCTACGATCAGGGAAATTTCGTCCACCTCATCAGCCGCTGGTTTGGAGGCGATGTCCGGATCGGCGCGAACATGCACTATGTCCGCGTGCGTCAATCCATCACCCATGAAGTGCCTCCACCGACCGACTGGAATGTGGTTCGCTGGAACTGGGCGATGGGCCGGGCGCTCGCCCAGGCGCTCGATCCGCGCGTGGACTGGCCCGACGTCGTTCCACCACCCGATCTCCGCCACCTGCTGACCCGCCCGAGTCCGGAGCCAAAGCAGACGATTGTGATTCACGCCGGCACGAAAATGGCGATTCGCCAGTGGTCGATGGAGCGCTTCGCCGAGCTGGCTGCACGCTTGGCGCGGGATCATCCGGTCATCTGGGTGGACCGACCTGAAACCCGTGGCGTTTCGCTCTCGCCCGCCATCACCACGGTGAGCCCGGCCAACGTGCGTGAGCTCGCGCAACTCGTCGCGGATGCCCGCCTCTACATCGGCAATAATTCAGGCCCCATGCATTTGGCCAATGCGTTCGGGACGCCGGGGGTGATTCTTTCCGGTCCGTCCAGTTACGGCTGGGATCCCTACTGGTATCCAGATCGCTGGACCGTTCTCCGCCGCCCTCACCTTGCCTGCCTGCCGTGCGAATCGCCCGCCAAGGGCGTTGATCGCTGCGCCAACACGGGCGACCCGCTGGCCTGCCTGAACCACTGGACCGTGGATCTGGTCGAGGCCGCCGTCCGCCAGCGACTGAGCCAAGCGATCCGCTGAAAGGTTCATCAGCGGAACCGTGCGACTGGCTGATTGCCATGGGTGCGGTGACTGGTTTGCTGCCCGGGTGGATTCGCGTTCGCGCAACGGCTTGATCATCGGAGGAGCGTGTCTCCTCGCCGTGTGGATCGGCGGCGCGCTTGCCGACGGCAGCGTCGGCCTGGCCGCCATGGCCGCAGTCATCAGCGGAAGCCTCGTGCTTATCTGGAGCCGTTGCTTGCGGCTGGAGACCGCCCTCCTGGCGTTTGTGCTCGCGGGCTACCTCATCGGCAACCGGGGATTCGCCCAGATCATGCCGTTTCCGGGGCTGCCGTTGCTCTTCGGGGAAATCGTCCTGGCCATCACCGGCCTCATCGTCGCCGTGCAATCGGCGTTCCGCCGGGAGCTGCCGTGGAAAAATGACCGGCTCAACGGGATCCTGCTGCTGATCATCACGCTGGGCGTCGCACGCATGGTCCTCGACGTTCGCACGTTCGGATTCTGGGCCGTGCGCGATTTCGCCACCATCTACTACATCGCCTACTTTTTCGTCGCTCAGGCCGTGACCACCGACGACCGGGAGCGCCATCGCCTGGAAACCTTGTTCCTCGGCGCGGCGGCGGTCCTGCCGGTCATCGCCCTGCTTTTTCAGCGCTTTCCGGATTTTTTTGGCACCACCCTCACGCTGTCAGGAATTCCTGTGATCTTCATGAAGGACGACCTGGCGGCGACGTTCCTGCTGGCCGGCCTTTTTCCTCTCCTCGCCCGTGCAGGTTCGCTTTCCGCCCGGTGGTGGCGAGCCGGGGCGGCCGCGGCGGCGTTGCTCGTGGGCCTGGCCCTGCTTTCACGCGCCGCCATCGTCGGATTTGCGGTTGCGGGGACCTTCGCGCTGCTCGGCCGGCAGCTTGCCTGGGTCAAGATTGCCCTGATTGCGCTTCCCCTCGGTCTCGCGGCCACGATCGGCACGTCGCTTGTGCAGGATGTCCCGTTGCGGGACAGTCGAGGCTACGCGCTTTACGAGCACCTGATCTCCATCGCGGATCTCGACGGCAGCGGCCGCTACGAAAGCACGGCCAGCACCGACAGCGGCGACAACAACCGCTTTCGCGTGGTCTGGTGGCAGTCGATCACGGCGCGGGTGCTCGAGGAAAACCCCGTTTTCGGCCTGGGCTTCGGCTACGACCTGGCGCGTGATTTCGTCAGCACCTACGAGGGTGTCGGTGACGACTTTGCCGTGCGCAGCCCCCACAGCATTGTGTTCACGATCCTCGGCCGCACCGGATTTTTTGGGCTGACGCTGTTCCTCACATTGGTGGCCGTGATGCTAGGGCGCACCCACACGGCGGCCAAGGCCGCCCGCGCTCAGCTCGACGGTGCGGCCCGCGCCCTCTCCTGGTGGTGCGCCTGCTGGGTGATCCTGATCAGCGCCTGCTTCGGGGTCGTGCTGGAAAACCCGATGGGGGCGGTCGTGTTCTGGATCCTGCTCGGACTCGCCCATGCCTCGACCAAGGCCGTCACGGAAGCCGCCGCGGCCATGAAATCTGCAGAATCTCACGATCCGTCTTTGCAGACGGAGTCCGAACCCGCCATCCGTTGAGCGTCATCCACCCGTAACCCGCCATCATGAACCTCCGCGCGCCGACCGAGCTGCTGAGCGTCTTCAAGGTCACCACGCGCGAGCGATGGGACCTCGGGACGCCGCTCGCCATGCTCGCGCTGGCCGCCATTGGCCTGAGTTTCATTTACAGTGCCCAGCTCTCCACCGCCCAAAGCGACTGGATAAAGCAGTTGATTTTCATGACGATCGGCGCCGGCTTGTACATCGGCGTCTCGCTGATCGACTACCGGTTCTGGATCAGCGTAATTCATTGGTTTTACCTGGCTTGCCTCGTTTTGCTCATCGCGGTGCTCATCCCGGGCATCGGGCAGGAGGTCTATGGCGCCCAGCGCTGGCTCGATTTCGGATTCATCTCCCTGCAGCCGTCTGAACCGGCCAAGGCCGCCGTCCTTCTGATCACGGCCACGATCCTGATCCGCTCCCAAATCGGCACCGTCCAGCAATCCTGGGGGGTCTTGGGCAAGTTGGCGCTTGCGGTGGGATTACCGATGTTCCTTATCCTGCTTCAACCGGACCTTAAGTCCGCGATCGTGTTGCCCCCGATGGTGTTCTCCATGCTTTACGTCTCCAAGCTTTCGACCCGCTTTTTTGCGGGAGCCTTGGGAGCGTTCCTCCTCATCGTGAGCATCGTCGCCTGGGATAGCATCAGCTACATGAAGTTCATGGATGACAACAAGTTGTCGTACGTGAGCGATCGCGGAAAGTACCAGGTTACGACGTGGGTTCCGCTCAAGGATTATCAGCGCAACCGCATCATCTCCTTTGTCGCCCCCGACAAGATCGACCCGATGGGCATCGGCTGGAACCAGCGCCAGTCGCTGATCTCGGTCGGCTCCGGCGGCATGGTCGGCAAGGGCTGGACGCAGGGCACGCAGGCTCAGCTGGGCTACCTGCCGCGTTCGGTTGCACACAACGATTTTATCTTCTCGGTCATCGCCGAGGAGAAAGGTTTTCTGGGAAGCCTCACGGTTCTCGGCCTGTTTGGGATAGTGATGTTCAACGGCGTACGTATCGCGGGCTTAGCCCGTGACCGTTTCGGCACCCTCCTCGTCATTGGGGTCACGGTGCTCTTTGCGGTTCACGTCTTCGTCAACATTGCCATGACCATCGGGCTCGTGCCCATCACGGGCATACCGCTTCCCTTTATTAGCTACGGTGGCTCCTTTGTGCTCAGTTGCTGCTTGCTGCAAGGACTGGTCCAGAGCGTCTATCGCTTCCGAAAGGACTTCACGTGAAACTGAAGCCGATCAGCGAGTCCGACCTCCCGACTGGAATTTCCTGCGCCGCAACCCGCGCTCAGAGGGGCTCCGTCCCAACCCAGGACAACACCCACCATGAGCGATCAGTCGCAATCCCCCTCCCGCGGCCAGCCGGCCCCGGACGATTCCCACAAGTATGATGAGGAGCTCGCCAATCCTCCCCCGTCCGTCGAGTCCGAGCCCGTTGACCGGGCCGAACTGAAGGCCGGCGCCGTCGAGCGCTCCAAGCAGCGCCCGCTCCTCCAAAAGATCCTGTCCGTGTTCAAGAAGGAGAAATCCTCCTTTCGCGAACTGATCATCAATTCCGAACCGCTCGAGAAGCGCGTCGCGCTCCTCGTCGACGGCACGCTGGAGAAGTTCGAGATCGAGCGCGATTCCGACAACCGGATGGTTGGCGGCATCTACAAGGGCAAGATCAAGAACCTCGACCCGGGTCTCAAGGCCGCGTTCGTCGACATCGGTTACTCCAAGAACGCGTTCCTCCACTACTGGGACATGCTCCCGGCCGCCGCCGACTCCTCGGTCGAGGTCGTCCGCGTCAACCGCAAGAAGGACGCCCAGCCGCGCGGCGCCGAGCCCACGGTCAAGGACATCCCCGGCCTCTACCCGCCCGGCAGCGAGATCGTGATCCAGGTCACCAAGGGCCCCATCGGCACCAAGGGTCCGCGCACCACGACCAACCTCTCCCTCCCCGGCCGTTACCTCGTGCTCATGCCGTACTCCGACCAGTGCGGCATCTCGCGCAAGATCGAGGACCCGAAGGAGCGCCAGCGCATCCGCCAGCTCATCAACGAGCTCACCATCCCCGAAGGCATGGGCGTCATCGTCCGCACCGCCGGCGAAGGCAAGAAGCCGCGTTACTTCGTCCGCGACCTGCACCTCCTGCTCAAGACGTGGGAAGGCATCCAGGCCAAGATGAAGTCGGACCGCGCGCCCGCCTGCCTCTACCAGGAGCCCGACATCGTCGAGCGCACCGTGCGTGACTTCCTCACCGAGGAGGTCGACCGCGTCCTGATCGACAACAAGGAGGACCACGAACGCTGCGCCGCCCATGTCGGCCAGATCTCCCAGCGCAGCAAGTCCAAGATCGCTCTCTACAAGGACAACATCCCGATCTTCGAGCGCTTCAACATCGAGCGCCAGATCGAGCAGACCTTCCAGCGCAAGGTGCAGCTCCCGTCCGGTGGCGAGATCGTGATCGACGAGACCGAGGCGCTCATCGCCATCGACGTCAACACCGGCTCCCACCGCAACAAGGGTGGCGACGAGAAGAACGTCATTTACGCGGTGAACCTCGAGGCCGCGGCTGAGATGGCCCGCCAGATCAAGCTCCGCAACCTCGGCGGCCTGATCGTGATGGACTTCATCGACATGAAGGAGCGCCGTCACCGCAACGCGGTGTACGAGAAGATGGTCGAGCTGATGTCGGACGACAAGGCCAAGACCCACATCCTCCCGATCTCGCAGCTCGGCATCATGCAGATGACGCGCCAGCGCCAGCAGGAGTCGCTCTCGTCGAATTTGTACACCGACTGCCCGTACTGCCGCGGTCGCGGCATCGTGAAGTCGGCCACGACGATGTCGGTCGAGCTGCAGCGCAAGCTCTCCTCGATCGTCCGCCGCCTCATCGCGCGCAACGACGGCAAGGAGTACGCCCTCCGCGTGCTGGTCCACCCGAGCATCCTCGAGCGCCTCCGCAGCGAGGACGCCGACCTGCTCGTCCGCATGGAGAAGATGTACGGCGTGAAACTGGCCTTCCGCGCCGACCTCAACTACCACGTCGAGAACTTCAAGATCATCAACGCCCTCACGGGCGAGGAGTACCGCTGAGCCGCCAAGCGGCTCAATCGTTCTCGTTCTCCCTTCAGCAAAAGCGCCGGCCTTTTCAGGCCGGCGCTTTTTTGTGGCCGCAAACGGGAGACAGGACCGGGGCCTCTCAGATAAGCGATCTATCGCGCACGCCCTTTAGACACGTCATCCAAACCGCCGGCACGTGCTACGTCGGCACGCATCCCGTAAAGCTCGTCCAAGGTATACTCTGTCTCGATAATCCCCTTCAGGCGTGACTGCTCGAGTTCTTCCTCTGCTTCAACCCATGCTTTTAGTTTTACGCAAAAACCGCGGAGATGGTGATAGTCGCTGTTGCTCAGCGTAAGCAGCATAGTGAGGTCAGCATTCACATTGTTGATTTTCCTGCCACCGCGTTCCTCCGGATTAAGCCACACCCTAAGTTTTGGCGTTTCCATCGCATTTACTGAGTGGGCGATGTGCTTGCTACGCATGTCCAAAAACTGTCGGTGGATTATCATCTCATCACTGCTTAAGATTTTTCCTGCCGGAATCTTCGCTTCACTACGCACTCCACCTAGAAAAATCCGACCATACACCGTCAGGATAGCCACCGCGAGGGCGTCCGCTGTCGATCCATCATGACTCCGCGTCACAATCGCGTCGATCATGCTGAGACAGCGGGCTAAGTCATTTTTGACGCCCAACAGATCCAACAAGCGAAGCCCTTCTCTGTGGGCAATGTGCACAGAAGTGAATGTTGCCATGGTGCTACAATGAGAGATTACCGGTGTTATTACCAGTGTGCGGCTTACCAGCCCAAGTCTGTCAGTTTTGACACCACGTCAGCGTTAGTGACGCCGACCCAGAGCACGTCACCGGTCACACAATCCATAGGGTCAGGCCGCGTTTCGTTGTTTTTTTCAGCTGCAGTCCCGGCACGACCTGGGAAGCATGGACTCATTTGCTGGAATGACCTCCGACGAACGCTGGCCCTACTTGAATCTTCTGGCGGGCCACATCCTTTACCTTGGCGATCCCGCGGACTTTCAGGAGATCGATCGGATGGAGCTCGACCGCACCGAGTCCCAGCTTCGCGCGTGGATTCAGGATGTCGCCGGTGGACAACTCGATCACGCCTCGCTCAAGGAGCGGATCCGCGTCACGCAACATCACCGCTACCCCGAGGCCCCTGATGCCTCCGGCTTACAGGCCTGGCTCGACTATGTTTTTGTGTTCGATCGCACCGAAGTCCTGATCGAAGAGGTCCTGAGCGTACCGCAGCCGGTCGGAGAACCGGCCATCCGGATGCGAAGGTTCCGCCGGTGTCGCTTCGACGACTGCAGCGACGCGATCCAGCAGCTCTTTACGGACTCTTGAAACATCCGCGCGGAGACGGGCCTTGGTGTAGCCGGGCTCGCTGAGCACGGTCCGAGTTCGAATCCGGCCAAGGCACCGGGCTCAGCGAGCCCAGCTACACCGATCCCCTGCCTCAGTGCGTCACGCTCAGGCTTTCGAGGTAATCCACCAGCGACGCGAACTCGGGCAGGCTGAGGTCGCTGACGAGACCCGCCGGCATGAGGGAGATGTCGAGGTGTTCACGCTCGGCGATGTCGGTCAGCGCGACGCGCCGTTCCTTGGCCGCGATGTCGCGGATCGTCAGCGTATCGCCGGCCTCGCGAACCACAAAGCCAACCAGCGACTCACCATTCTTGAGCGTGAAGCTGTTGGTCGCAAAGCCCTGTGAAATCGTGCGGCCCGGATCGAGGATCGCCTCGGCTAGTTCGCGACGGCGCATGATGCCGCCGATCGCGCCCAGGAAGGGACCCTTCGGTGTCTCGTTCGCGGTGAAGGTGTGACACGCGGCGCAACCCACCGTGACCGCGATCTGCCGACCGCGCGCGACATCACCCTTGGTGGTCTCAAGCGCCGTCAGCACCGCGTCCCATTCCATCGACCCAACGCGCGGCAGGGCGGCCTCGGCGCGGATTTCATCGGCCTTGATCCCAATCTGCTGGACCGCGACCTTGGCCGCCTCCGCCACGGTGGCATCGCCATCCGCGGAGGCATCAGCGATCGCGAGCGCACGGCTCGTGTCACGGATCAGTGCAGCCGCCTTGATGATCTGGACCCGGCGCTTCACATCACCCGACCAGCCGGCATCAAGGGCTTGAGCCGCCGCACCCGAGACATCGGAGTCGCCAATCCGGCGCGCCGCGAGATTGAGAAGGATCGCGTCGGCCGAGACCGCCTCGGGATCGTCAAGCTTGGCCGCTCGCGCCATCAGGCGCGGAGCCATCGCGTCGATATATGCCGACTCCAGCACGCGCGTCCGCGTCTGGTCAGCAAGCGCCCGCGCGGCGTTGCGCGCCTGCGCAGCCTGGTTGCCTCCCGGTGGATTGGCCGGAGCCCCCGGCGCGGGCGGCGGTGGCGGCGCACCCGCGCTCTGCAGGCGGTGCAGCGCCGAGAGCACCGCGTCCCACGCCTCGGCGCGATCCGTCTTCACCAAGGCGGTGACCGCCCGGGAACGAAGCGCGGCCGGCGTGGCTTCAGCCTGCGCGGTCTTGACCAGCACCGGCACGGCCTCGGCGGGGACTGAGTCAGCTGCAGCAAAATGGTTCACGATCTGCGGCACGAGCGCCGGTTCCCGGTCTGCGTAGGCGATGAACTTGGCCACCGCCGCGCCGACCGAGAAGCCCATGCGCTGGAACTGCACGCCAAGCGCAATCGTCTCCTCGGCATCCGCGCGATCGAGCACGCGATTGAGCACCGCGGTGATTTTCTCCGTTTCGGCCCAGGAGGCTGGCTTGAAGTAAGGCCCGGACGTATCGGGGCGCGTGCTCCACCACTCGCCATCCCACTCCGTCTCGCGGGCGGAAAGGCGCGCAACCGCACCAACCAGCTCTGCGCGGCGCTTCACGTCGGTCTCACGCTCAATCAGCGTCAGCAGGCCGTCGACCGTGCGGGTCTCATGAAAGCCACCCGCCACCGCCAGCGCACCGCCGCGCATCGCGGGCGAAACATCGGACGCGCCGAGCACGGCGAGCACGACATCAGACGCGCGCAACATGCGCAGCGCCTGCATCGCGGTGTGCGCGACGATCGGATCGCTATCGGCCATGAGCGGCGCCATCCGGCTGGCATGCTGCACCGCACCGAGGCGCGCGAGGGTGATGAGGGCCTCCTTGCGCACCCGCGGATCGGCCGAGCCGAGCGTGCCCACGACGAGTTCGATCGGGGCACCGGCACCCTGGGCCGGATCATCGCCCAGCGCGCGGAGCGCCCAGGCGGCGATCGTGGAATCGGCCAACAGGCGGCCAACCGTCGGATTCGCCCGGCTGCCGAGCAACTGCTTGTAGGTGAAAAGCGCGGCCACGCGGTATCGCAGGTCCTTGGAGGCGTCGCGAATGATTGCTTCAAGTCCCGGCGCGACCTCGGCCGTCACCGCCGCGCCGCGCCGCAGGATTGCCCGCTGGGCTTCGAGGCGAAGGCGGCTGCTCGGAGATTCATGGAGCCGGACGAGCTCGGCCGGCGAGGCGCGCTCGAAATCAGGCAGCGGCGTGCGCTGCAGATTCTTGGGCGCGATCCGCAGCATCAGGCCGTGGCGCTCGGGGTTGACCCAGCGAAACCCCGCGTTGCGGGTCGAAACCAGGTACATCACGCCGTGGGCATCGACATCGACGTCCGCCGCGTAGGGAGCTTTCAGGAAGGGATCATTGGAGATCTGGAACGTCGCGCCGTTCGGCGTGAGCTGCTGGCGATAGGCGCCGCCCTGCCCCCAATCGACCGTGACCGGGATGTTGTTCCACTGGGCAGGAATGCCGGGCTCATCGAGCCACATGCCGCCCGAGCCCGAACCACCGGGGTAATCGGCGATGGGCTGGATGATCTCCTGCTGGAAATTGACGAAGCGCTGCGGGTAACCGTGATCCGTGAAGCCGCTGAAGTAGTGCATGCGCACGTTCCAGCCCCCGCCGTCGTTGGTGTTGTCGCGCGCGAACATGTCGAGCAGCGGACCGACCGCCAAGCCGTAGTTGTTGCGGGTGCCGGTCGCCCAGGCCTCGAGGCCCGAGCCATCGGGCCGGAAACGCACGATGCCGCCGCCGTGCACCTGGAGATGACGGCCATCGGTGCCCACCGCGTCCTTGATGCCTTGGTCGCCGAGCGCGAGGTAGATCCAGCCATCGATGCCGGCCTCAAGGCCGTTCTGGCCGTGGTCATCGCGGATCTCGACTACGGGGCGACCCACGCCGGTGATGAGCGTCTTGCGCTCCTCGGCTACGCCGTCGCCGTCGCGATCGTAGAAGGCCGAGATGTACGGCGTGTGCATCACGATCAGGTGATCGTGGTTCCACACCAGGCCGCGGACCGAATCGATGTCGGGCACAAAGGCCTTGGCCTCGTCGGCCACGCCGTCGCCGTTGAGGTCGCGCAGGCGCACGATGCGCCCGAGCTTGGAAAACTGGCTGATCGAGAGATTGCCATCGAGACCGACGTACGTCGTGCCGTCCGGCGCCGCGGCCACGGCCACGGATGAGTACACGACCGGCGGCGTGGCGTAGATGCCGAGATCGAAATCCTCGGGCGCGCTGATCTTGCCCTCGGCGATCTGAGCCTGGACCTGCTCGACCACGCTCGGGGTCAGCATCGGCAGGCTGCCAATCGTTTCCGCGGGCGGCGGCAGAATCGAGGGCACCGAACCGGGCGGGCCGGAGACAGCCGGTGGCTGGCCGCCGCCCGGCTGCTGGGCGGAGAGCAGCGCGACGGACAGGTTCAGGGCGGCGAGACAAGCGCCGGGACGAAGGACACGAGCGGAGAACGGACGGGCACGCATGGGGGATTCACAGGTCAGCCCTGAACGTGCGCCGATGGAGATCGCCATCGATACAGGAAAGGAGCTGCGGGTTCAGGGGATCGGGGGTTTCACGATCATCTTAGCTGAACCGCAGCCGCGTTCTCTACCACAATCGTCTCACC
The DNA here is from genome assembly GCA_036401075.1 of Opitutaceae bacterium. Lineage (GTDB taxonomy): Bacteria > Verrucomicrobiota > Verrucomicrobiia > Opitutales > Opitutaceae > CAMAXB01. The sequence continues at coordinate 285,687 of DASWVY010000046.1, read as the reverse complement.
CAATGGGGTGATTGTCTCACCGCTCGCGCCGGGCGCCCGCTTGGATCAACAACGATGCACCGGCCTCGCCGAGGCCGGTGCTGAGGACGCTTGTTCAGCAACCTTCCGGACCGGGCTCAGCGAGCCCGGCTACAACGTGGGAAACGTTCCCCCACTCAGAGCTTCAGCGTGCGCAGGTAGGCGAGGCTCAGCGGAATGTTCGCGAGTGGATCGGTGGACTCGTCCTCGATGTAGAAGTGCTGCACGCCCTGCGCCTTCGCGGCGGCGATCAGCTTGGGCCAGTCGATCTGGCCCGTCCCGACCACGACCTTGTCGGTCGCCGGCGCACCACCGTCGGCCAAGCCAAGATCCGCGCCTTTGCGGATATCCTTCACGTGAAACCCCATCCAGCGACCGCGATACTGCTCGAGCAGCTTGAATGGGTCCGCACCGCCGCGCACGGCCCAGAACACGTCCATCTGGAAATAGACATTCTTGCCCGCCGTCGCCTTGGCGATGAGATCGAAGGGCGTGTCGCCCGTCAGCTTGCCGCCGCCAAATTCATAACCGTGCGGGTGGTAGCCAAACTTGATGCCTTCCTTGGCGAACGCCTCACCCCAGCGCGCGAAATCCGCGGCGGCCACCTCGGCCTTGGCGTGGTTGAAAGGAGCCTCGTGCGGAATCCACGGAACAATTGCATACCCCGCACCAAGGTCCTTCACTTGGGCGAGCACCGCCGCGAAATCCTTCTTCAGCGCATCGTACTGCACGTGCGCACTCGTGACCTTCAGACCACGCTTCTCCAACTCGGCGCGAAACGCCGGGGCCGTCAGGCTCGCCGTGCCCGCGGTCTCGACTTCCTTGATCCCGTAGCTGGCGACCATGTCCATCGACTTCAGTGGATCCACGGCGAAGCTCGCGCGCACACTGTAGAGCTGGAGACCAAGTTGATCGGCGAGCGGAGCCGACTTTGCCGGCTCGGCGCCGATCGCGAGCGTGGACAGGAGTGCGGAGGACATGAGCAGGCGCAGGGTGCGGAGGGAATTCATGGGATGGGGTGACAAGGGGACAACGAATCGCCCCTACGTTGACCCGCGAATCGCGCCGGCACAAGCCGCGCGCAGCGCAAACGCCTCAAACGATCCGAGTCCGAGGTCGCCCGCGAATCACGCAAATCGGCGTGAATTCAATCCGGATTAACCACGAAATACACGGAACACGCGAAAGGTTATGACCCCTGATTTCTGAATCACCTTTCGTGTGCTTGGTTTAACTCGTGGTGATTAATTTCTGTGATTCGTGCCGATTCGCGTGATTCGCGGGCCTAAGCCGACTCAGGGTTTGAGCAAGCGCTCGAGGGTGTGGGTGCCCGAGCCAAGCGCGATGCGCAGCTGGTCGCCCTCGACCGTTGCGGTGACGGCCACTCCGTTCACCCGCACGGTCGCGTCCGTTGCCGGCCCGCGGGGCACATATACGTGGGAAGTCACATTGGCGGGCAACTCCACGGTGATGGCGTAGCGCGCATCGCTCCGCTCCCACGCCACGGCGATCGGTCCCCGATCCGTCACAATATTGCCGCGGGCCCAGGGCAGCTTGGGGCCGAAGTCGAGCGGCTTGATCGCCACCTCGGCGTAGCCGGGGGTCATCAGGCGAATCCCCAGGATTGATCGCACGTAGCCATCGAGCCCCGCCGCGCCCCAGGCGTGCGACTGGCTGTTGTTGGGGTCTTCGTTGGCAATCCAAGACTCCCAAGTGGCGGTGGCGCCAAGCTGCAGGATGCGCGCCCAGCCCGCGTCCCACGACGCATCAGCAAAGAGATCGATGAGATGCGGCCCGTCACCCGACTCACCGACCGCGCGCACGAGGTGCAGCAGAGTCACCATGCCTACACGCATCTTGAGTTCCTTGACCCGCGCAATCACCGCGGCGCGGTGTTCGGTGGGAACAAAGCCGAACGACAGCGGGAACATGTTCGCGTGCTGCGAGGCGTTCGCGCTCGGACGCCCGTCCGCATAGAGTCCGTCGACATACACCCCGCTGGCATTGATCAGCCGGGTATTGATCGCCGTCCTCAACGCATCCGCACGCTGGCGATAAAGGTCGCGGTCCGCCGCGTTACCCACCGCATCCGCAATCCGAGCCATCACATCAAAGTCCGCCCACGCCCACTGGTTGATCACCGCGCGCATCACGGTGTCCATGTCGTAGCCGTAACGCATCGACGCCGGCCAATCGACGATGCCGTGCAGGTAAGGCCCCGAGCCGCCCGGAAGTTCCTTGATGAGGCCCGTCGTCGCGTCACGCGCGCCGTAGACATACTCCGCCACCGAGCGGAGATGCGCGTAGCGCTCACGCAGCAACGTCAGGTCGCCGGTCTCCTGATAATAGTCCCAAACCCAGACCAGAAAGGCCTGCGTGTAATCCGGGATGTCCCGGCCGTTGTCGTTGTTCGGATAGACCGCATTGATCCGACCGCGCCGTTCCGGCGTGGCCCAGAACTGATCCATCGACGTGAACAGCTCGTTCATCTGCCGACGGCTGAGCAGCCGCTCGCCATAGACCGGCATGGCGACCGTGCCCATGATCGCCGCATCGCCAAGGAAGCCACCCTTCTCCCGGGTCGGCGTATCGACGTATTCCTCCTGCGCGCAGACGAGGATCGAGTGCTTCATCAACGCCCACACGGCATCAAGCATCGGGTTCGCGGATGAGAACGTCGTGAGCGAATCGTCGAGCGCGCTGTGGCGGACCACGAAGCGCACATTGTCCGTCGTGACTGCCATCGGCGCGTTCTCGACCTGCAGGTAGCGCAGGCCGATGTACTCGATGGGCGCATAGGTGAAGGTCTTGCCGTCGAGGTCGGCGAGGAAAGTCAGATTCGTCACCTGGTTTTGCTTGGGATCCACGCGACCGTCCGCGCCAAGACCGAAGCCGCCCAGCATCGTCACCGTCTGGCCCGGCTCACCTCCGGTGAAGGTCACGCGTGGAACGCCGGCCCAGACCTTGCCGAGATCAACCAGCCACGTCTTGTCGTCGAGCTGACGCACGGAGGCCGGCACAATCTCCCGCTCCACGATACGCGTCAGGTCCGGTTGAGGCACATTCACCCAAGGCGCCGTCGGCACCGGCCCGATGACCTCGGCCGCGGCCCAGGCGGAGTCATCGAACTCCGGACGCTGCCAGTCGGTGAGGTGCAGGCGGGCATCGATCCGTTCGACGTAGCCCACGCCTTCGCCGCGGTTGCGATGGGCCTGGCCGGGAATCCAACCGGGCGCCCGCAGCTGTTTCCACGTCCCATCCGTGCCAACGGCGACCGTGGTCCCGTCGACGTAGTGGATGATCGTCTTCATCAGCACGCCGCGCGCACTCGTCGCACGCCCCTGGCCGCCGCCAAACCAGTGGTTGAAGACAGCGAAGAGGTTCGCGCCTGGGCGGATCAACGCGGTGACGTCGAAACCATTGTAGTATTGGTACTGCGGGTACTGATAGGCCGGACCCTTGCCGACGAGGTGACCGTTGAGGAACAACTCGTACTTGTGCACGCTGGTCACGTACGCCGTGGCCCGCAGCACCGGCTTGGCCGGCAGTTCGATCGTCTTGCGGTAATAGGTGTAGTCGTCGGGTTCATCCGAAACGCGCCGGATCCAGGAGGCGCCGGCCCAATCCGCAGTCGTCAAAGGCCCGACCACAAAACGCGCGGGCGCGGAAAACGGCCCCGGCGTGCCGTCCTTGTCCCACGTCCGCACCTGCCAAAAATACGCCCGGTCACCCGCGAGATCCGGTCCGGCATACGCGATATGATTCTGCTGCCGGCTCGCGACCTCGCCGCTGTCCCAGACGTCGGCGCGTCCCTGGGCCAACGCGTCAGCGGTGCTGCCGACACGCACCTGGTAACGGGTCTGGATCTCGCCGGCGTCAGGATCATTCACGCGCCAACCGAAGAACGGCCGGGCTCGCGTACCAACGGGGTTGACGGCGTCATCCACCGCGAGATGGGAAGGCGCGAGCGGAGCCGCCGCGGGGAGCGGCCGGATCGCACCGATCGCGAACACACCAACCAGCAGAGCAAACACACCGGACCGACACGGCAGGAAGGATTTCATGGCAAAGCGCAGGGGTGAACGAACGAACAGCGGGGTGAATCCACCGTTCGCACGAACCCAGATCCGGGCAACGCGAATCGCCGGCTTGCGCGGCGGACAGTCAGGCGAGGCAGGCGGCTCGATGTAGCTGGGGTCGCAGGAAGGTGGAACGCGTTGCCCTCAACGCGTTGGCTTGGACGTCAGCGCTCGACAATTCGATCCAGCGTCTTGGGGGCAAGCCGCTCCACCTTTACAAAGACCGCTCCCTCACCCGCCGCGCTACTTCGCGGCCGCGGGCCGGGGCGTCTTCGGGTCGAGATTTACCGCGAGGTCGGCGTCCGTCACGGTCGACACGACGCCGTTCGCCGGGACTTCGCGACCCGCGATCCAGACGATCGCGTTGAGCACGAGTTTGCGCTGCTCGTCGTTTTTCCAACCGGCGTGGAAGTGACCGCCGGTAAAACCAAAGCCACGACCGCCGCCCGCCGTCGGGCTCTCGGAGAGCCACATCATGGTCTGTGGCTTTTTCTGCGCAACCATCGCGCGCACCGTCGGGTTGCCCTCATGCGGGCCGTCCTTGCGGCTCATGGTGGATTCTGGCGGGACCGCCGTGAGCACCGGGGTGACTCCCGTCATGTTTTCGCGGAAGCGCATGTTGAAGTACCACTCATCCAGCGCGCGGAAAGGCTTCACGCCGCGGGTCACGGCGTGTTCCGGATACGAGGTGAAATCGGCTTCCCAGTGCGGGTTCACGGAGTGATGGATCTCGAATGCCCCACCCGTCCATTGGATGAATTCTTTCTGACCCAACGGAATCGTCGGCTCGACCGCGTAGTGAATCAGGCCAATGCCCACGCCGGCACGCGCCAGCCGGTCGAGCAGCGCCAGACGTTCGCCTTGCAAGGCGGGGTGGTTGCGGCCGCCATCGCTGTAAATCACCACCGCCGACGCGCCCTCGAAGACCGCGTTGTTGTCCACCCGCTGGCCGTCCTTCTCCACCGTGGGCCAGCCCATATCGTAGACCTCCGTCACCACGCCCGGAAAGCCGACGAGGCATTTCTGCAGCAGCAACATGCCGGCGCGATGCTCGTGCGCACCCGGCGGATGGCTCGGACGACCGGCGAGCAAAATGATCTTGGCCGGCGCCGGCGTGGCCGCGCGGGCCGCAGCCAGACCGAGGCCGAACAGCAAACTGAACCGAATCAACAGGGACAACGTCGTGCGTAGGCGAGACAGAGACATGGGAGCAAGGGGTTGAATCAAACCGGGCCAAACCGGTCGGGGTGCAACGAAACGAGGGGCAGACCCGTCCAACGTCGGATAAATTGACCGCGCCGTCGATGGCTTTATCGGACCCCGGCAGATCCCGTAAGTCCCCCAGGGATCCGCACGAATTCGAACCGGATTTGACCACGGACTACACCGGGGAGCTACGAACCTTTTCCGCGTGTTCGTTGTGTTCCGCAGTGATACCCACTTGGCTTCGCATGAAACCCATCACGGCTTCGCACGTTGGACCAGGGATCAAACCCTCACGTCATGCACGGCCGTCTTCACCTCCTGCTCTTCACTCTCCTTCCGCTGATCGTGATCACCTCACTTCGCGCTACTCCCACGCCACCCGGTCAACCCACCACGGGGCCGGGGGGCGCTGATTATGCGCATGCCGGGGTGAACGAGCAGTCGCATGGCAGCGGCGCCGAGCAATACTGGCTTTTCCTGCCAGACACACCCCGGCCGGACCAAGCGCCGGTGATCATCGTCACCCACGGCTGGGGCGCGATGGAGCCGGTCAACTACCTCGCGTGGCTCCGTCACCTCGCGCGCAAGGGCAACATCGTCATCTATCCGCGCTACCAGGCGAGCCTGCGCACACCGACGAAGGACTTTGTGCCGAATGCGGTGGCCGCAATTCGCGCGGCCTTCACGCGTCTGGAGTCAGCCGATAGTCCGGTGAAGCCCGACCGGGAACGCGTTGCCACCGCCGGGCACTCGGCCGGCGGTCTGCTCGCGGCCAACCTCGCCGTCGCGCTGCCCGAGGCCGGACTGCCCGTGCCGCGCGCCGTCCTATCGATCGAACCCGCCAAATCCTGGGGCGAGAACGAGAACGCGCGCGTGCCCGTGCTCGATCTCTCCAAAGTCGCTCCCTCCACCCTCCTGCTCGTGGTGGCCGGTGAGGACGACACCTTTGTCGGCGACCGCGACGCCAAACGCGTCTTCCATGAAACCACGCAGGTCCCGCTGGAGAACAAGGATTTCATCGTGCTCATGTCGGACGACCACGGCTCGCCTGAACTCGTCGCCGGCCACCGCGCCCCAGCGTCACCCGTTACGCCAATCCTGGGCGAGCCCACCGAGGAGCGCCCGAAGCGAAAGGGCCTGCTGGCGAAAGCCGTCCGCAAACGCATCGCCAAGAAAATCGGCGAGGGCGCCGAGCCCGACACCGGCCCGGCCGTCGTGGACGCGCTCGACTACTACGGCACTTGGAAGCTCCTCGACGCCCTCTGTGCCGCCGCCTTTCACGGCACGCACCGCGAATTCGCCCTCGGCGGCGGCCCCGAGCAGACCTTCATGGGCCAATGGAGCGATGGCACGCCGGTCACGCCCCTGCGGTCGACGAAGACACCGTAAAGGGCGCATTCATTAAGGCTTGCCCAATTTGAAATCGTTGGTACGATTTCAAATCAACGTGGACTTTGAATGGGATGAGTCCAAAGCCGCCGCAAATCTCATCGACCACGGAGTCACCTTCATCGAAGCCCAAGCAGCCTTTGCCGATCCTCACCGCATCATTCTGCCCGATTCCGCGCACAGCCAGAGTGAGGCTCGCTACTTCTGCCTCGGAATCGTTCAAGGTCGCGTGCTCACGGTTCGTTTCACGCTACGCCACGCGAAAATTCGCCTGATTGGCGCCGGATACTGGCGCGCCTACCGAAAAATCTACCATGAAAAGCAGATCCGCTAAGCAAGCTCCGGCCACATCCCTCATTTTCGACTCCGACGGGTATCAGCCGGACCTTACTCGTATGGGCGGGAGTCCGCTGCCCACGGCTGAAGAGCTGCGGTCCATGCCCGCACTTACGCCGGCCCAGCAGGCGGCCCTCGGTCTGCCCACACCCGCCACGGTGGCACAGACCCTCCGCGGCGGGGCTCGCGCTGGCGCGGGCCGCAAACCGAACGGCAAGGTCAAGAAAACCATCAAGCTCTCCCCTCGCGCCATTTCGCGGGTCCAAACCTACGCGAAAAGAAACGGCCTGGCTGATTTCTCAGCAGCGATCGAGGATCTGGCGTTGCGCCAAACCTGACAGTCGTCCGTCGGAACCCCCTACTCGCAAATTTGCGGAGATTGCTTAAGCTTTCTGGGTTGCCGGGTGGCAACCGGATGGGGCGATATGTCCTTTCCCGGGAACCCTCCTTCGGGAACCACGGTATATCCTTTTCCTTTTGCTCATGAAAGCTCTCAAGATCTCCGCATTCGTCCTCGGTGGGCTCACGCTGCTCGTCGTCGCCGGTCTCGCGCTGGCGCTCAATTCCGGGGTCCAAACCTGGGCCGTCCGCAAGGCCGTCGCCGGCCAACCCGGCCTGACCATTGAAGTCGGCCGCGTCTCGGCCGGTCTATCGAACGCCGAAATCACCGGGCTGCGCGTGGTGCAGGACGGCACCATCCTGACAGCCGATTCCATCACCGCGACTTACTCCGCGTGGGACTACCTGAGCGGCAGCCGCATCGTGGTTGACCAAGCCGCGCTCAAAGGCCTCGCGGTCGACCTGCGCTCCGCCGCACCCGCGTCCGCCGGCGGATCTCCCGCTTCAACCGCATCGGCGCCCGCCGCTGGCAACCCCACCCCGGCCGCGACCACCTCCTCTTCGACCGCGACTCAGCCTTTCGCCGGCATCTTCAATCTACTCGCGCTGCCCGTCGACCTCAGCGTCGGTCGCGTGACGGCCGAGGGCCGCGCCCTCCTGCCCGGCAACCAAGCGGCGACGTTCTCGCTCGAGGGCAGCGGGATCGCCACCGGTCAGAGCGGACAGCTCGCGTGGAAAGTCGATTTCACCGACGCGGGAGCCAACGTCCCGGTGGCCTCGGCCCAGCTCAACGGCACCGCCACCGTGCGCATCACGGCCGATCGCCGGATTGATCGCATCGAGCTGACCACGACCGCCTCCGCGCGCGGACCGGGCCTGCCGGCCGACGCCTTCCGCATCGATCTCACGGCCACCCAACCCACCGCCGCGGGCAACGAATCCTTCCAGGCCCGCATCGGGCTCGTGCGCGGCGCCCAGGTCGAGCCGCTGCTGGCCGCCGATGTCGACTACCTTGCCGCCACCCGCGCTTTCGCCGGAACATGGAACGTCACGGTCGGTGCGGGTCAGCTCGGCGCCCTGCTCTCCGGCCTCGGTCTGCCTGATTTCACCGCCCGCGGTACGGGCAAGTTCGCATTCGAGCCCACCTCGGGGAATCTCGCCACCGACGGCACGCTCGAGGCCGATGTCGCGAACCTCAGCACGATCTCCCCTGCCCTCGCCGCCGTCGGCAGCCTGAAGGTCCGCACGGTCTTCGATGCCCGCCTCGCCGGTGAGCTCGCCCGCCTCGAGAAACTCGAGCTCACCGCCACCGATGCAAACGGACGCACGCTCGCCGAGATCAACGCCCTCCAGCCGGTTTCCTTCAACACCCGCACTCAACTCGTCGCCCTGGCCAATCCGAACGCCCAGCTCGCGCGCATCTCCGTCCAATCGCTCCCGCTCGCGTGGGCCCAGTCCTTGGTCAGCCCGCTCGTGATCGACAGCGGCGACCTCTCCCTCGTCCTCGCCGTCGAGGCCGCAACCGATGGCAGCCGCGTCGCCGTGCGCACGGTCGAGCCCGTCGCGCTCCGCGGCGTCACGGTGCGTGACGGTGACTCCCGCCTTGTCGATCAGGCCTCGTTCACGGTCAGTCCCCGCATCGACTACTCCGCCGACCGCGTGGACGCCGAACTCGCCGACCTCACCCTCGTGCTGTCGCCCGCGGACAAGATCGATGGCACGGTCTCGGCCCAGGTCGCCAATCTCTCGACCGCGCCCGCCATCACGTTCACCACGCGCCTCGGCGGTCGCCTGGCAGACGCGCTCAAGCCCTACCTCCCGCTCGATCCCGGCCCGCTCACGTTCACGACGGAGACCGCCGGTACGTTCGCCGGCACCGAGCTGCAGGTCTCCCGCCTGGCGCTCGCCGTCAACCGCGAGGCCGGTGCCTCCTTGGTCGGCGTTACGCTGTCGCAGCCGCTTCGCGTCGACACCACGACGATGGCGATCAGCACCGCGCAGCCGGATTCCCCCGCCGCCCGCATTCAGCTCGGTGAAGTGCCGCTCGCCTGGGCACAGGCCTTCGTCGCGGACTCGACGCTCACCGGCGCCCTCACGGGTGGTACGCTCGATCTCTCGTTCCGTGGTCGCCGGGATCTCGCCGCCGTCACTTCAGCCCCGATCACCTTGCGCGGCGTCGGCGCCACGATCAGCGGCGAGACGCTCGCCCGGGCCGTTGACGTGAACCTCGATTTCTCCGCGTCGTTCCGCAATCTGATCCTGACCTACGATGTTCGTCAGCTCGAACTCAAGGAAGGCGAAGCCAGTCTCGCGACGCTGCGCGTGGGCGGCACGGTGGGCGAAGGGCTCGGCGCCGCCATCACGGTAACCGGCAAAGGCACGTTCGCCGCCGATCTCCCAGCCGCGCTGCGCCAGCCCATCCTCGCGCCCTACGCCACCCTCGCCCGCGGCAATCTCGCCGTGGCCTTTGACGGCAGCTACGGGCAAACCCTCGCGCTGCAGGCAACCGTCTCCGCCAAGGATCTCGTGGCCCGCCAGGGCAACCAGGCCCTCGGCTCGATCGAGGTCGCGGCCGACGTCGCGCTCGACCCCGCCGGCAATGGCAAAGTAAAACTCCCGCTCGTCGTCACCGTCGGCAATCGCAAGTCAGATGTCACCATCGACGGCACCGTCGCCAAGTCCGGCGAAGCCTACCGCTTTGACGGCAAGCTCACCGGCGAGCAGATCATCCTCAACGACCTGCAAGCCCTTGCCGCGCTCGCTCCCGCCACCCCGTCGCCGACCACGGCCACCACGCCGGCCACTGCGCCGCGCGGCAGCATCCCCGCCAACACGCCCGCACGGACCCCTGCGTCCACCAGCACCCCGCCCGCGGCCCGCGACACCAAGCCGTTCTGGCAGGGAGTGACCGGACGCTTCGAACTCGATGTGAAGCGCCTCCAGTATGGTCAGGATTATCCGATCAGCGGCCTCCGCGGCGCGCTCGCCATCACGGAGGATCGTCTCGCCGTTGAAACCCTCGAGGGCCGCCTGAAGGAGAACCCCTTCAAGTTCGCCGGTGGCCTCACCTTCGCCGCGCAGCAACCCAAGCCCTACGGCCTCACCGGAACGGCCAATGTCACCAATCTCGACATCGGCGAACTCCTGCGCGCGACCAATCCGTCCGAACGCCCCGCCCTCGAAACCAAGGCCACCGTCTCCGCCAAGCTGGGCGGCAGCGGCATTAACCTCGACGATCTGCTCAAGCAGGCCACCGGTCAGTTCGAGCTGACCGGCACCAAGGGCGTGCTGCGCGCCCTCGGCCGCAAGGGTCAGGCGGTGGGCGCTGCCTCCACCGTCCTGGGCATCGTCGGCGCGCTGCGCGGATCCGATACCACGGTCGCCGTTGCCGAGCTCGCGTCCGCGCTGAACGAGCTGCCCTTCGACCAGTTCACGCTCAAGGTCGAGCGCGCCGCGTCACTCGATTTCAAGGTCACCGCCATGGAGTTCCTCTCCCCGACCGCCCGCGTCACGGGCACGGGCAGCGTCACCTACCAGGCCGGGGTCCCGATCGAAAGCCAACCCCTGCGCTTCGACCTGCAGCTCGCCGGCAAGGACAACCTCGCGTTCCTCCTCAACCGCGCCGGCGTGCTCGGCACCACTCAGGATGCCCAAGGCTATTACCTGATGAGCTCGCCGATCTCGCTCGGCGGCACCGCCGCCAAGCCGGACTCAAGCGCGCTCTGGCGCATGATCGGCCAGGCCGCGGTCGGCGGCCTGCTGCGGTAGGGACAACGTCCTCGGGCTCGCGCCGAACCCTGGGATCGAGGTGGAGCGGCTTGTCCCCAAGCCGCTGGATCGGATACGCTCAACGCGTGCGCCCAATCCAGCGCGTTGAGGGCAACACGCTCCACCTCAATCACCGCTCGATCAAACCTTCACCGCCGCGCCGTCGGTGCCAGCGCCGGCACCGACGCGTAAGCCTGGGCCCGCTCTTCCGCGGGAAAATTCGCGGTGATCCGCGCGAAGAGCTGCCCAAGATAGAGTCGTCCCGAAAGACCCATGAGGCGTTTCTCGGCTCGCGCAAACGCCGCGACGGCTTGGCGACGTGCGTCCGGCGTCCAACCTTCGTCGACCGCAGCCAGCGCCACCAGCAGGTCAAATTGCCGCAGCGGCTTCTCATCCCCTGCCGGCAGCGCGGCGAGAAGCCGGCTGACCACCGCAGGGCCACCCGCATGCGCGAGAATACGGGCGTAGTCCCGTGTGAGCCGGTCATCGGGCGATGGGAAGCGTGACGCCACCACGGCCACAAACGCCTGACGGCGCTCCACCGGCACGCCGCCGGGGATCCGCGTTGCGGTGATCTGATACAGTCGCAGCAACCGGAGTTCGTCCTCCGCCGACTGCGCCGCGCCGAGCAGGGCGAGCTGGCGGGCCAGCACCGCGTCGAACGACACGCCGCCCGCCGTGCGCACCCACGCGAACAGCCCTTCGGTCGCAGCCCGCGGACTCGTCAGCGTCAGGACAGATTCCTGCCAGCTCGTCCGCGGCAGGCGTTCCAGCAATTGCCGGGCGGCCCAGCGCACGAAGCGATCCTCATCGCCGAGCGCAGCAAGCACCTCGGCGACGGGAATCGTTTCGCCGGACGCACCGGAGGCGATCAACCGCACCAAGGCTTCCGCCGACCGGCGTTTGACCGTTGGAGCGGGATCACGCAGGCCGCGGACCGCCATCGCCACAGCACCCGAATCGGCACGCATCCCCAATGCGTAAACCGCCGCCGCGCGCACCTCAGGGACGCGATCAGCCATCAACGCGCTCAGCTGATCCAGCGACGGAGTCGGTCCGTGCCGCTGCCATTCATACACGGCCCGCGCCCTATCCACCGGAGCCGCCGAGGTGTCACGCGCCAGCGTCGACAGGGCGGCGCCAAAAGCGTCAGCCCCCATCTCGTCTTTAACGCGCGCAATGGCCGCCCAGCCCCAGCTGGACAGCGGCTGCGGCTGACGCACGACCGCGCTGATCCCCGCACGATCCGGTGCCGCCGGCGCGGTTCCGGTGTAGCGCAGCCGCCACAGGCCACCGGCCGTGCCGCGCCCGCCGGTCGTAAAATAGATCAGCCCGTCCGGCCCCACTTCCACGTCAATGATCGCGAGCGACGACCCGCGCAGCAGCGTGGTCAGTGTCGCGGGCGTCGTGAAGCTGGCTCCCTGCGGCACGAGGGCGCTCGCCCGCAGGGTTCCCCGTGCCCAGTCGGCCTCCAGCAGCGCATCGAAGTACTCCTGCGGATACGCATAGGACTGGTAAAATTCGACGCCCACGGGCGAACCACGCCCGAGGTCGCGCACCGGTGGCAGCACATCGAGCGCATCGTCCGGCACCTTGCCCGATCCATTGCGATAGCCGAAATTCCCGCCCAAGGTCGCATGCACGGTGCGGATCCCCCGGTACCAGGGCGTGCCCTGATCGCTCTCCATGTCGGAGTCGTGCAGGAAAAGTTCTCCGTTCAGATCAAAGGCGAAGTCGTAGGCATTGCGCAGGCCAGCCGCGATGATCCCGACCTTGCCGGTCTTCGGATCCAATCGATAGATCGCGCCATGCACGCCGTCGCGCTGACCGACCTCCGCCTCGGCGAGCGGCGACAGAAACGGCACCTCCGAGTCGCCGAGCACCAAGGTCGCCGGATCGAGCGCCGCATCGGGCGGCGTGCCGGCCACGTTGCCGACCACAAAGGTCAACGCACCGTCCGGTCCGCGGCGCAGCGCGTGGGCGCCATGCTCCTGCATCGTGCCCACGAGGCGGACCACGGTTTCGAAACCTTCGGCCACACCATCGCCCTCGGCATCGGTCAGCTTGAACAGCCCGGCCGCCGTCGGATCACCCCGCGTCGGCGCAGCCCGCCGGATTCCGCCCCCGGGCAATGTCGAGGCGCCGGGCATCCGCGCCGCCATCGCCGCCTCGGCCAACTCGCGGGCAATCTCGTCGCGCGATAGCACCGGCGTCGCAATCGCATACAGCGTCTCGCCGTCGAACCACAGCCCCTGCGCGTTGCGGATCCTTTCGGTGATGATCTGCTCTGACTCGTACACGCCGTCCCCGTCGCGATCGATCAACCGGCGTGGGAAATCGTTCTCCTTCGAGACCACCGGGCGTCCATGCGCGTCAAAGGTCACCACGACATAACTGTCGGTGCGCTCTGTCGGGACGACCCGCTCCACCGCGAATCCCTCCGGCACCGCAAACTCAATCCCCGCGACCGTCTGGGTCCGCATCGCTGCGGCGTGCACGCTCCCGGCGGCGGCCACGCCCAGCAATCCGCCCAACAGGCATCCCCTCCGTGTCATGGTTGGCCTACTCCACAATCCGGCCCATCAGGCGGCCGAGAAGTTTTACGGAGTAAAGCGCGGTGCGCTCGCGCACACCTTCGAGGTCCGGATCGTTGATCGGAAAACCGACGACCTGATCGAGCGTCGAGACCGCGACGAGATCGCCATCTCCCGGATGAAGGGCAATCCAGGCCAGCATGCGGATCAATTCATCCTTGGGTGCCAGCGTCTCGATGTAACTGAACACCACGCGCGGAATGTAGTTTTCGAGCGGTGCGATCTGCAGGGAATCCGGCACCGCCGCCACGTAGAGGATGTTGCGCAGCCGTTGCACGCGGTCGCTTTCCTGCGCCGGCTGCCAGTCCGGCAAGCGGCGCTCGATCTCGGTCAACCACGGCTGGACGTCCGGCGGCGGCGTATCGTCCGGGTGGGAAACGGGCGCAACCACGCCATCATCCGGCGGCAGATTCGTGAAATAGATCTCCTCCTCGATCTTGGCGACGGTGAGCCCCTGCCAGGACTTCGGCAGACCTGAGCCTGCCGGAACCGGATCGGGCTCCAGGCCCGGCGTCGGATTCAATGACGGGGCTGGCTCAGTCGTGGCCGAGGAGGCGGCGGCCACTGACGGTGCGGCGGCAACCGGAATCGGCGCAGGTTCGGATTTCACCGCAGGCACTTCCGCTGCAGTGGCCGGCGCAACCGGGGCGGGCGCAACCGCGGGCGTCAGTTCGGTCTTGGTGACCGTCGGCGCCGGCGCCGACGTTTCCGCCGGCACAAAGATGCGTCCGCTCCATTCGGCAAGCACGCCCACCACGACCCAGCCGGCAAGCGCGACCGCGATCCACGACTTGCCCGAGCGGGCGACAAATTTCTGATGCGCGTCCCAGCGGAACAGCGCCGCTCCCGCGATACCGGCGGAGACGCCGATAACCACGAGGGCCACGAGACTGAAAGTGGATGCACTCATCCCTCCGCCGTTAACCGACGCCTGCAGCGCCTGCACCGCATACCGACCGGGAAAGAACGCCGAGATGTGCTGCGCCCAGTCCGGCAGACTCGCCAGCGGCACGGCCACGCCACCGATGATCAACATCGGCAGGAAGAGGCACTGCCCCAGCGCCTGCACCGCGGGAACGGTGTCGGCCATGGCGGCGATCACCAGACCCAGCCCGAGAAAGGCAAACGTCACCGCCGTGAACGCGACAAACAGATCGAGCGGGTGCTCCGGCGCCGTCATGCCGATCGCCATCGCGAGCCCGAGTTGGAGGAGTCCCGCTGAGATCGCGATGAAGTAGCGCGCCACCAGCGTGCCAGCGATCAGGCGCCCCGCGCCGACCGGCGCGAGCCGGTAGCGGCGCCAGATGCCGCGCTCGCGTTCCGCCACCAGCGAGGTCGGCAGGCCAAAGCAGGCGCCACCGAGCACACTCACCGTGAGCAGTTCGCCCATGTGCCGCAGCAGGGGGATGCGGTCGTACCGGTACAGCACCCAGAAGGCCACGAGGAAGATGACCGGAAAGAGGTAGCTGTAGATCAGCGCCATCCGACTGCGGCTGTAGAGCCGGAGGGTGGCGGCCACCTGGGCCAGAAACGCGTTCATGATCCCGTCGTCCGGTTGTCGCTGTCTGGCGGACGGCCCGTGAGCGCAATGAAGACATCCTCCAGGGTGGCCTTGCGCACCTTGAGTTCGACCAGTTCCACGCGCCGGGTTTCAAGCAGCGCGCCAATCTCCCGCAGGGCCTGGCCTGCCTCGCGCACGCGAAAGCGCGCCTCACCTCCGACGCAGGCAATGTCCTGAACTCCCGTCAGGCCGGCCAGCGCCGCCGCATCGAGCGGTTCGGTCGTGGTCAGCGTCACCGTCTGCAGCGCGCTGGACTGACCGATCAGCTCGCGGGGCGAACCCGTGGCGACGACCCGGCCCTGGTCGATGATCGCGATACGATCGCAGAGGATTTCAGCTTCCTCCAAATAGTGGGTGGTGAGAAGCACGGTGTGGCCGTCCGCCTTCATGCGCAGGATCTCCGCGTGCAGCTCGCGGCGCGATTGCGGATCAAGGCCGGTCGTCGGCTCATCGAGGAACACCAACTCCGGCTTGTTCACGAAGGCGAGGGCCAGCGCGAGCCGCTGGCGCTGGCCGCCCGACAGGCCCTCAAAGGGCGCGTCCGCCTTCTCCTCCAAGCCGAAGCGCGCGATCAGCTCCTGCGGCGGCACGCATTGGCGGTACAGGGATCCAAAAAGCGCCAGCGCCTCGCGCGGCGTCAGCTTGTCCTGCAAGGCAATCGACTGCAGGGCGGCGCCGACGCGCTGCTTGACCTCGCGCGGATCCTTCAGGGCATCAATGCCGCAGACCTCGATCGTGCCGCTGTCCGGCTCGCGCAGCCCCAGCACGCACTCGAGCGTGGTCGTCTTGCCGGCGCCATTGGAGCCCAGCAGGCCGAAGATTTCGCCGGCCTGGATCTCAAAGCTGACTCCACGTGCGGCCTCGACGCCTCCATAACGTTTGCGCAGGTCTCGAACGATGACTTTGGGCGGCATGGAAAAGAGGTAAGACGGGGATGGGTCCAACGGGTTACAATGGGGGTCTTGCCGCGCTGGGCGAGTCAACTTCGCAGATAACAAATATGGCCTGACGCCCGCTCCCGCATCGTTCTCGTTCCTCGTTATCTTTCTCGTTCTCCCGACTGGATGGATCGTAGGCGCCGCAGATCAAACTCGATCCGGAGAACGAGAACGATTACGAGAATGAGAACGAAGCTGAGTCTGAAACGAACCAAGACCGTCCTATTTGCCTATGAAAGCGTTCCTCCTGCTCCCACTCGGTCTCGCCTCTGCCCTTTCGCTTCTCGCCCAGCCCTACGACGTCCTCATCCGCGGCGGGCGGGTCCTTGATGGCACCGGCACTCCCTGGCGGCAGGCCGACGTGGCCATCACCGGCGACCGGATCGTCGAGGTCGGCCCGATTCCCGCGACTGCCACGGCTGCGCGCGTGATCGATGCGCGCGGGCTCTACGTTGCCCCCGGCTTCATCGACTCCCATTCGCACGCCGGCGAGGCGCTGATCATCAAGGAACGCGCCGGCGTACGTCCGATCGTCACCCAAGGCGTCACCACGGTGTTCATCAACCCTGACGGCGGCGGCCCGCTCGATCTACCCAAGCAGATGTCCGACATTCTGTCCGCGGGTCCCGGGGTAAACGTCGCGCCGCTCATTGGTCACAACACCGTGCGCATCGCGGTCCTCAACTACGACAACCGCGCTCCTTCCAACACCGAGCTGCAGGCGATGCAGGATCATGTGCGGGCTGGCATGCAGGCCGGTGCTTACGGTTTGTCGTCCGGGCCATTCTACACCCCGGGCAATTTCTCTAAGACGGATGAGATCGTCGCCCTGGCCAAGGTCGCGGCAGAATTTGGCGGCGTGCACACCAGCCACATTCGCGACGAGAGCGACTACAACATCGGGGTGGTCGCCTCGGTGGAGGAGGTCATCCAGGTTTCGCGCGAGGCCAAGCTTCCCGGGATCGTGACCCACATCAAGGCCCTCGGCCCCAACGTGTGGGGTCAGTCAGCCGAGATCATCCAGAGGATCAACGCCGCGCGCGCCGAGGGCCTCGAGATCTGGGCCGACCAGTATCCCTACGAGGCTTCGTCGACCAGTCTCGCCGCCGCGCTGCTCCCGCCGTGGGCGCAGGAAGGTGGACGCCCGGCCCTGCTCAAGCGTTTCGAAAATCCGGAAACCCTCGCCGATATCCGGCGCGAGATGGTCGAGAACCTGAAGCGCCGCGCCGGGGCGGAGAACATCCAGCTCGGCAACTACGCGCCTGACCCGTCCGTCACCGGCAAACGTCTCGGCGCGCTCGCACGCGAGCGCCTGATGGATCCCGTGGATCTGGCGATCGACCTGCTCCGTCGCGGCAGCCCAGGCATCGTCTCGTACAACATGAACGAAACCGACATCAAGGCGTTCATGGTCCAGCCGTGGACGATGGCGTCATCCGATGGCGCGGTAGCGGTGTTCGGCGAAGGCGTGCCTCACCCGCGCGCCTACGGACCTTTTGCCCGGCGCATCCAAAAATACGTACTCGCCGAGAAGACGCTGTCGCTGGAGCAGGCCATCCACGGCGCCACCGCCCTGCCCGCAGCGGTGCTCGGCCTGCCGGATCGCGGCGTGCTCCGCGCCGGCGCGATGGCGGACGTGATCGTCTTTGATCTGGAAAAGGTGCGCGAAACCGGAACCTACGAAAAGCCGCACGGCTACGCCGAAGGCATGGTCGAGGTACTGGTCAACGGCCAATCCGTGATCCGCGCTGGCGAATTCCTCGATGCGAGGCCGGGCCGCGTACTGCGGAAGAACCACCCGGAGTGACCGCCGGCGAATTCTGCGAATCTGCACGGATCACAAAATTTACCCACCACGGAATACACCGAATACACGGAAAGAGATTTTGAATTCTTGATCCGAGCTTCCGTGTATTCGGTGTATTCCGTGGTTAATCCCGGTTTGAATCCGCGCCGATTAGCGCGATCCGCGGGCTCAAGCTTGGATCGTTTCTGATTTTTTCGCGGTTCGCTTCCAAACACGCAGGACCTGAAGCAGGAGCACCGGGCCGAAGATCCAGATGACCTGGGTCGGGAAGATCTTCCGCGCCGCGATCTGGTGGTACGCCGCGAGCGGGGCGATCACATAGATGAGCCGATGGAGGTTCTTCCAGCGCTTGCCGCCGAGGAGCTTGATCGCGCGGTCAAAACTCGTGACCGCCAGTGCCAGCAGCAGGGTGAACGCGATCAGGCCGGTCGTGATGAAGGGTTTGGCCACATCGTTGATCAGCGTGCCAAAGCCACCCTCGTAGATGAGGTACATGGTCAGGTGCAGCGCCGCGTAGACGAAAACCGTGACGCCGACCAGACGCCGGTGGCGATTGAGCGCCTGCGCCAGTTTTGAAGATGGAAAGACAACGCGCAGCGGCGTGAACGTCAGGACGATCGCCAGCAGCACGCAGGCGGTGAAACCGAGGTGGTGCAGGATGTACTTGCCCGGATCTGCGAGGACGCTCGCGTCCTGCCGCACGATCGGCACCGCCGGCCAGAGCCCCGGCAGGACCAGCAGCGTCACGACAAACGCCTTTGAGCGCAGGAGTCTTTCGAGAAAGGACATCAGGAGAAAAATGGCGTCCGCGAATCACGCGAATCAGCGCGAATCACAGAAGTTGATTACCACAGAAAACACGGAATACACGGAAGGGATTCCGAACCCTGATGCGGTTTCCGTGTGTTCGGTGTATTCCGTGGTTAAATCCGGATCGGATCCGCGGCGATTCGCGTGATTCGCGGGCAACCCTCAGTAATTCCGGCGCAGATCGAGGCCGCCGTACAAAGACGCGACCTGTTTTTCGTAGCCGTTGAACATGAGCGTCTCCTGCTTGCCGGCAAAGAACCCCGTGCCAATCACCCGCTCGGTCGCCTGTGACCAGCGCGGGTGGTCGACCTTCGGGTTCACGTTGGCGTAAAAGCCGTACTCCTGCGGCGCCATCGTCTGCCAAGTGGTCTTCGGCTGGCGGGCGACGAAGTCGAACTTCACGATGGATTTGACGCCCTTGAACCCGTACTTCCACGGCACCACCAGTCGCAGCGGCGCACCATTCTGATTCGGGATCGGTCGGCCGTAGATGCCAGTGGCGATGAACGAGAGCTCGTTGTTCGCCTCGTCGAGACGCAGACCCTCAACGTAGGGCCAGTCGAGATTGTCGGTGCGCTGGCCCGGCACGTTCTTCGGGTCGAAGAACGTGGTCATCGCGAGGAACTTCGCTTCCGGCTTGGGATCGGCGAGCGCGATCAGCTTGGAGAGTGCAAAGCCGTCCCACGGCACGACCATCGACCAGGCCTCGACGCAACGATGACGGTAGACGCGCTGCTCGATACCACCGACGCGCTTGATCAGATCATTGACGTCGAGCTTCAGCGGGTTGCGAACCTGACCGCCAATCTCGACCGTCCAAGGCTCGGTCATCCAACCCATGTTGGCGTTTACCTTGGGATCAGCCTTATCGAGGCCGAACTCGTAGAAATTATTGTAGCTCGTGATCAGCTCATAGGGCGTGACCTTGAGATCGCCTGCGACGTAGGCGGGATTGGCGTTCGACGGGAAGCCGCCGCTCGCGCCGAAGAGCGAATGCCCGCCGAGCATCGCGCCTGCGGTGCCGAGGCTGAGGTGCTTGAGGAAATCACGGCGGTTGCGACGGCGGTAAAGATCCTCGGCGGTGACCGCCGACTCCGGCAGTTCCCAATCTTTCTTGGAGCGAATGAGCATGAGGCGAAGGGGTTGACGACAAGCGAGTCTGTCATGAGAGCGCGGGAAGGTAAGCCTATTCCATCCGAACAAAGGGCGGGTGGATGACAGTCCGGATCTGGCCTTGGTTCGTTCTTATTCTCGTCATCTTTCTCGTTCTCGGGATTGGGCTTGGCCGTCGCTGGGCCTCGAACGGGAGAAAGAGAACGATGATGAGAACGAGAACGATTTTGGCGCCAAACCGACGATCATAACTGCTACGTGCATCCGATCTGTCCGGATGCCACCCATCCTTTTCCGTTAACCGTCCATCCCAGTAAGGGTTGATCCGCCGATCCTGGCCGGGCTTTTTAGCACCCATGCACTCCCTGACCAGCGCCCGCGCCGAGATCCGCCGCAGCTCCGGCGGCGGCTTTGCCTTCCTGATCGCCAACGGCCTCGGCTGGCTCGCCGCCGGCATCATCGGGCTGGTGCTGGGCTCAAAGGCCGGAGCCTGGGCGCTGCTCTTCCAGGGCGGCGTGACCCTCCCGCTGGCCTTCGGCCTGGAGCGAGTGCTTGGCTACCCGAAGCTCGCCAAGGACAACCCCCTGTTGCCGCTCGTCATCCAGCTCGCCATGACACAGGTCATTGCCCTGCCCGCCGTGATCGTGGTCCTGACCTTGAACCACGCGCTGCTGCCGGTCGCGTTCGCGGCGGTGGTCGGCGGGCATTTCCTTCCCTACGCTTGGTTGCAGTCGACTAAAACTTACATCGTCCTGGCGATCGTGGTCGGCCTGCTGCCATGGGTTGCCACGATGGTCCTCGGCCGCGGGATCCTGCCGTATGTGCCTCTGGCCGTCGCCGCCGCGATCATTGGTGGGGCGTTCAAGATGCGGTCAGAGGCTCAAGCCGGTTAGCCACGAAAAACACAAAGAAACGTACGGCGCAGGAAGCTCCCGTAGCGCCTCTAGGCGCGCGGACGGTATATGTACGCAGGCGGGGCCATTTTTGTGTTTCTCGTGGCCAAACTCTGATCCTGTTTAATTCAGAAGTTCAACCACAGATGAGCACAGATCCACACAGATAAAATTCGCTCTGGCGGGATCGAATCTGTGTCCATCTGTGTTCATCTGTGGTTAAAGGATCGGCGTTTCGATTGATCGAAACCTTTGCGGTCAATTCACCGGGGGGCGCAGCAGCGCATACAACAGGATCGCACCGGCGACCGACACGTTGAGCGACTCGACCTTGCCCGTGCCGGGGATGGTCACGAGACGCGTGCAGGCCGCCGACACCTTGGGATCCAGGCCGTGCTCCTCATTGCCCATGATGAGCGCGACTGGCTTGGAGCCGGGCACGAGTGCATCAATCCGACCGCCGCGCGTCGCCGCGCCGCTGACCTCGTAGCCCGCGGAGGCGAGCGCCTTGGCAAAGGCCGCCAGATCATTGACCCGCCACACCTTGATCGACTCGAGTCCGCCTTCCGCCACACGGTACGCCGCATCGTTCGGTACCGCGGCCGACGGGTGCGCGGGAATGACGAGATGCTCCACGCCCAGAAACGCCGCCGTGCGAGCGAGCGCACCGAGATTGTGGGCGTTGCCGATCCGATCAAGGAGCAGCACGGGCGTGTGGGCCTTCGCCCAGCGCACGACATCCGCTTGTGTCGGCGACACCAGCGCGGGCGCGTTCACCACCGCGACAATCCCTCCGTGGTGAATCGACCCGCCCACCTTCTCCAACTCCGCGGGTGGCACGCACCGATAAACCTTCCGCGCCGCCGCGAGCGCCTTGCACATCGGCGCAATCTTCCGGCTCGTGGCCTCGTCGAAAAACAGGCGCACGATCGAGCCCGGTTCGCGCTCGAACCGAGCCTTCACTGCGGCAAGGCCGCAGAGGTTGATCGTGGAGGGTTTCATCCGGCCATGCTTGGCGTATCCCGATCAGGAGCAAACCGGATCTCCACGGGAGCCGAAGCGCTAAACCTACGCCAACCTGCGGTGCCTACCGATGTAGACCGGGCCAGGTCGCTGCCTACTGGCTGAGCGAAAACACGATCGGCACAATCATCTTCACGTTCACCGCTTCCCCTTTTCGTTGCCCGGGTTCAAAAAACCATTTCTGAACCGCGGCCATCGCTGCGACGTCAAAGGCCGGGTCCGACGAGGAAACAACGCGGATCTCAGCAGGCTGTCCCTCGGTATTCACAACGAATTCGACCGTCACCTGACCCGTGACCCCGGCGCGGCGGCGCTCCATCGGGTACTCGGGCGGAACTTGTCGGATGACCTTCGGCAGCACATCCACATCGGCCACGTCCAACACCCGGTCGCGGGACGCGGGAAACAACACGGGAACCTTGACCTGAACGGCGACCGGCTGGTCGCCCGCCTTCGGTGGCGAGAAGCGCCAGCGGCGAAGCGCCTCCCGAGTCGAGATGCCAAGTCGGTGGTCCGACGTATCGACAACCCGAGGAAACAGCGCCTGCCCGTCAGGCCCGATCACCAGCTCCACCAACACCGTTGTCGCCGCATATTCCTCGCGGACGGGGCGAGGATCACGCGGCGGCCCCGCTTGGACGAGTTGCGGACGGGCCGTGACATCGGAAGGGCGCGCCAGCCGGTTGGCCGTGGTCGAACGCGCAGCCACCGGCAGCGCGCGTAGAATCTCATCGCACTTTGTTGCCCGATAAACACCGGCGATCTCTGGCATGGACCAGCCGGGGACTGGCTCCGAACGCGGATCCAACCCGGCCTTCAACATCTGGTCTAAAATCAGCGCATGATCGCCGCGCAGGACGCCTTCCAACGCAGCGCTGATCTTGTCGCTGGAGAGATCCAGCCGGGAACCCTGTGCCCACAGCAACTCAACCGTTTCCTTGCTGTCGGCCACCAGCGCCATCCCGAATGGCGTCATCCCCGCAGCGTTGCGCCGCTCTTGATCGGCACCGCGCTCCAAGAGCAGGCGAACGATTTCCGGACTGTTGGCGATGGCTGCAAGATGCAAGGTCGTAGTCCCGTTCGCATCTACCTCCGAAGGATCAGCACCCGCCGCCAGCAGAACCTGCACGCAATCGACGTATCCGCGGCTCGCGCTCAGCGCCAGCGCACTTGCGGAAGATCCCTCGGAGGCGCCCAGCTTGGCTCCGGCGGCGATCAGGATGCGCAGCGATTCGACATCGCCCGCCTCGGCCGCGGCTTGCAGTGCCGTCACCCCGCGGTCAACGCGGTCGACGCGCACCTTTCGGTCGACCAGAAAACGCACCACCCCGGTATGCCCCCGCCCGGCCTGCGTGATCAGCACGCGCTCGGTTTGCTCGGATTTGAAATCATGCCGGTAGCCTTTCTCCACCAAGAATGCGGCAATCGAGGCATAGCCTCGATCGAGCGCCACCGTGAAAGGCGTCTCATTCCTCATGGAGATGACGTTCCCATCCGAACGCGAAATCGCCAAAGCCCGGACGGCCTCTTCATGTCCAGCCTGAGCGGCCAGCAGCAGCGCGGTCTCCTTTTCCGGTCCCTGAGCAGTCCGCGACGCCTTTGCAGTCAGCAGCCGCTGAACAATGTCACTCCGACCATTACGGGCGGCCAGATGCAACGCCGTCAGGCCGTTAGCCTCCTTCTCGTTGAGCTTCGCCCGCGCCGAGATCAACACGTCGACCACCCGGATCGAGCCCGCCTCCGCTGCGTAGTGCAGCAGGGTTGTCGCGGTGCCTGCCACAACTGCGTTGGGGCTGACTCCGCGCTCAAACAATGACCGCAATGCGCTCTCATCGTCGAAGAGGGTCGCGATACGGGCTTCAGCCACGGCGGGATCGGCCGGCTGATTCGCGGGATCGATGAACCCTTCCGCCGTCCACCAAAGGATCACTCCCTGACCTCGTTCTTCACCTGCAGTGAGGAGAAACGCGTGGTCCAGCAGCATCCGACTGCCGGATTTCGCCGGATCGACCGGGATGGCCCGCGTTGCCGAGACGCGGCCATCCACCACCCACGCGAGAACCGCCAGGCCCGGCTGCTTAAGCGCCTGCGGCCAGGTTCTCAGCAAAGCACTTTCCAGCGGCATACCATTCATGCCGATCGCATTCTGGTGCAGGATGCCAACCATGCCGCGGTATTTCGCAGGATGACTTCGTTGCTCGGCGTCCGTTCGCTGGTAAATCTGATAGGTCGGCGACCAATATACCTGACGGGCCGATGAACGCAGGTCTCCCTCCAGCCGAATCAGAGCCGGATCAATCGTTTGCCAAGTCGTCCCCAGTTGAATCTGCGCCTGTCCGTTCTCGACGCGGACAACGCGGTGCACCTGCCCTTCGTGGGGCACCACCAAGTGAAGTTCGCTCGCGCGAATTTCAGCCAGCGCCAGAATCGCTGAAACAACACCCATCCATCGAAGCAGGGAAACCATGCCCCAGACATAGCCGCGGACGGGATCCGCACCAGCCCAAACGCCAAAACATTGCGTGAACCTTAAGGGAGCACTTCCCCCACCAACGTGAACTCCTCGCGGTCGTGGTAGAGGTGACGGACGCGCAGCGACGTCGTGTGCTTGACGAAGGGCGAATCGGGCGACGTGACCTCGCGCAGGAGCGCGATCGCATCGACGCGGCCGAATTTGAGAATCACCACGAAGCGCTTGCACCAGCGGTTCTCCAGCCAGGGCGTGATCAGGTTGCGCACCACATGGTGTGGGTCCTCCACAAGGTCACAGAACATCCAGTCGACCGTCTCGCCCCCGGCTGGGCGGAAGCCGAACGCATCCTCGCGGCGGTGCTCGATCAGGGGATGGTTGAGCGCACCGCCCTTGAGCGGGCCGTTGTCGATCGCGATGACCTTCGCACCGCGCTTGGCCGCACTGTAGCTCCAGCCGCCCGGCGCCGCGCCGAGGTCGACCACCGTCTCGCCCGTCGCCGGCTCACGGCCGAGCACCGCGTAGGCCTCCTCGACTTTCAAATAGGATCGCGACGGCGCCAAATCGTCGTCCGCCATCCGCCGCTGGCCGCCAAAGGCCGCCGTGCGCGAGACCAGCGCCCGCTTGAAATCCACGAACACCACATACAGCCCCGTCGCCACCGCGACGCCGCGCGGAGCATCCGCCACCGCCAGCTTCGCCACGCGCGACATGCGCTTGCGGATGATTTCGAAAAACGCCTTCTCCACGCCGTCGACCCGCCGCCCTAAGCCATCGAGCCCGGCCGCGGCCAGAAACAGACACGGCCAGGCGCTATCGATACGCTCGGTCCGGATCGCCGCGAGGAACATGTCGCCCAGACGCCCGGCCAGCTGATTGACGGAATCTCCGGTCACTTCGACGGGATCCCGCAGCACCGTGTGCGCAAAGCACCACTCCGCCGCCGGATCGATCCCCTCGACCTGCACCCAACCTCCGCCCTTCCCCACCACCTTGCCCCCGCCATCGGTGAGTTCGCGGGCCAGCAGGTCCTCAAAGCCCGGCTGCCCGAGCACGAGCGAGCCCGGACGGGCGGACGTCGTGGGCACGGGCGGAACGGACACAGAGGCAGACGGGGCGGACATGGCCATTGAAGCAACACCCCACCCGCCCCCGCTTCAAAGCATTTTCGTCAGCCACGACTGGCCCAGCGGGATCTCCGCCCGCGAATCACGCGAATCGGCGCGAATTCGATCCGGAGTTACCCACGGAATACACCGAACACACGGACGTTTCCGGTCAGGAACTCCGAATCCGCTTCCGTGTGTTCAGTGGTAAAACGGTTGGGGGATCGATCACTCACGCGCAAACCAAGCTCCTATTCTGGGTGATCGCTGCAGCCTTCGCGCAAGATTCTGATTCCTCCCTGCCCTCGGTCGCGTGTATCCCTTGGCGCAACCGGCGAACCATTCCGGTCAACGCTGGTCCATCTCCTCGTGAAAACCGCCTTTATCTTTTTCCTCCTCGGCGCCATCGCCGGCGGCGTCAGCCTGTATCTCTACAAGGACAGCCCCGCGGCCACCGCCGAAAGCCCCGCGTCGGGCGGCGCGACCACACCCGCGGGCAAGACCTCGTTCGCCGACAAGGCCCGCGAGACCGCGGCCGACGCCCGTGACTCGATCACGCGCAAACTCCAGGATTGGGATCTCGATACGGACGCGATCAAGCGCGACCTCGCCAAGGGCGGCGAAATCGTCCGCTCCAAGGCCAAAGTCGCCGGGGAAAAGATCACCGACGCCCGCATCGTCACGGTCATCAAGGCCAAGTACGTGGTCGAACGCGATCTGTCCGCGCTGGACATCCGTGTCGCCTGCACCGACGGCGCGGTGACGCTCAGCGGCACCGTCCCCACCGCCGAACACCTCGGCCGCGCCGTGGCGATCGCCCTCGACACCGACGGCGTGCACAACGTCGTGTCAACGGTCACGCTGGCAACGAAGTGATTCGGTTTGATGTAGCCGGCCTCGCTGAGGCCGGTGGTTTGGGCATTCGCGCCCAATTCTTTCGGACCGGGGTCAGCGACCCCAGCTACACCGGCACCACGCCGTGACCGGCCGTGATGTGCGCGACGGAAATCCGACCACCGTCCAGCGCGTAGCCGCCATTAAACGGGTTCGTCGCGAGGAAGAGCGGCGTGTCGAGATCGGCGTAGCGGAAACCGCCGAGGCCGCAGGCGAAGCAGGCCGACACGGTCATGGCCAGGATCGACTCGACGTTGCCGCCGATCATCAACCCAAGACCGTTTTCCTTCGCGGCCGCCACCAGATCGAGCGCCTCGGCGATGCCGGCTTTCATTAGCTTGATGTTCACGATCTGCGCCGCGCGCTCGCGGGCGATCTTGCGCACATCGTCCGCCGTGCAGGCAGCCTCATCCGCCGCCACCGGCCAACCGGACTCCGCGCCCAGCGCGCGCAGGCCGGCGAGGTCGTCCTTGGCCAGCCACTGCTCCAGCACCGCGGGCACGATGCCACGAGCCTTGAGTCCGCGGACGAGTTCGCCCGCATCGGCCCGCGACAAGCCAGCGTTGCCGTCGATGATCAGGGGCGAGGTCGGCGCGATCTCATGGATCGCCGCCAGCCGCGCCAGATCCAAGGCCGGTCCGCCCTTGCCGCCGACCTTGACCTTGATGAGTCGAATCCCGCGGCGCTGAATATCGCGCGTGGCGTCCGCCGCCTCGGCCGCCGTTCCCGTTGTTACCGTCATGTCGGTCTCCAGTTCCGTACCGGCACCGCCGAAGAAAGCCGTCAACGATCGCCCCTCCGCCCGCGCCAACGCATCGAGCAGTGCCTGTTCGAAACCGGCCTGAGCCGATCCGCAAGCCGCACCCCCCGCCGAGCGAAAGCGCGCCGCCAGCGTGCGCCAGTCGCGGACGTCCTGGCCAACCACCGCCGCCCGTCCCGCCTGCAGGACCGCGTGCGCCTGGGCCTGGGTTTCCCCATTGTAGGCCGGGAGCGGCGCAGCCTCGCCGTAGCCGCGCGTGCCATCCGCAAGCTCGACGGTCACCAATACGTTACGCGCCACATCCTGGGCTCCACCCGAAATGCCAAAGGGCGCATGCAGCGGGATGTCGAGGGGCGTGGACGAGAGGGAACGCAGGCTCAGCGGCGCAACGGACGGCATACGACGAGCACAACGAACGTTCCGAAGGTCGCAAGCTTAGGGGGTTCTGCGTACTGGCGTTTGCTTGATCCAACCGGTTCCTGCCTCCATTCTCTGTTCCGTGAAACGCCCACTTCCGGCCCACCCGGACGGTCCCCTGCCCGGACGCTATCGCCACTACAAGGAAAAGGACTACCTGGTCCTGGGCGTCGCGCGCCACTCCGAGACGGAAGAAGAGTTTGTTGTCTATCGCCCACTCTACGATGAATTCGGCCTGTGGGTTCGCCCACGCGAGATGTTCATGAGCATGGTCGACACGCCCAACGGCAAGGTGCCGCGTTTCACGTACGTCGGACCGGCCTGAGGTCTGGTTTCCCGTCGATTCGGCCGGCATGCGCGTTCTCGTTGCCTTCGACAAGTTCAAGGACGCCATTCGTGCGCACGACGCCTGCGCGGTCACGAACCGCGCGCTTCAGGCACTGCATCCCGACTGGATCATCGCATCCGCTCCGCTGACCGACGGCGGCGATGGCTTTGTGCGAATCCTCGCCGAGGCCACCCACGCTCCGGAACTCCGTACCGCCGTCACTGGGCCCCGAGGCAACGCCCTCGAAGCCACGTGGGCCCTGGTCCCCCGCCCCCGCGTCCCCGCCGCTGCGCGTCAACGTCTCAGCGGCCAGGGTGACACCGTCGCAGTCATCGAGATGGCCGCCGCGAGCGGTCTCGCCCTCGTCCCAACCGACCAGCGCGATCCCTGGACCGCGACCTCGGCCGGCACGGGTGAACTCATGCGCGCCGCCGCAGAGGCGGGCGCAAGCGCCCTTCTGCTCGGAGTGGGCGGAAGCGCCACCCACGACCTCGGCCTGGGTGCGTTGCACGCCCTCGGATTTCGTTTTCTCGACCACAATGGCCAGGATCTCGGCCCGGCCCGGCCTGCCGACTGGGACCGGCTCGCCCGCATCGAAGGCGGCCCGCCGGCCGGATTTCCGCCGGTTTTCATCGCCTGTGACGTCGACAACCCGCTCCTCGGCTCGCGCGGCGCCGCCACCGTCTTTGCGCCGCAGAAAGGGCTCCGTGCCGCTGACCGCGATCGCCTCGAGGCGCTCAGTGCCACCGTCGCCCGCCAGCTTTGCGTCCACTGCGGTCAACCGGAGTCGTTGGTCACCACGCCGGGAACAGGCGCGGCGGGCGGCATCTCGTTTGGCCTGATGGGCGCGCTCGGTGCCCGCCTGCTGCCCGGTTTCGATTTGGTCTCGGATTGGCTCGACCTCGACCGCCAGATCGACGCCGCCGACATCGTGATCACGGGCGAGGGTCGCTTCGATTCAAGTTCGCTCGGTGGCAAGGGGCCGGGCGCGATCGCCGCCCGCGCGCTGGCCGCCGGCAAGACGGTGCATGTCTTCGCCGGTCAGGTCGACGCCGCGGCCCGTTCCGGACTGCACCTGCACGCCATCACTCCGCCAGATCTGCCGCTCACCGACGCGCTGCCGAGGACGTCCGCCTTCCTCGACGCTGCGGTGCGTTCCACCTTTAGATGACCAGAATCGATCATTCCGGCTCGACGGAATCGACGTCCGGCGCAATGTAATCGCGCCATGGCCGGCCGCCCCCGATCGCATCGCTTTCTGTCGCTCGTTTCTCTGCTCGGGCTGGCGCTCGGCGGTTTTCTTGGCTGCGCGTCCACCAACACGCAGCAGACCCCGACCCGGCCGGCGGCCACCAGAGCCGCAGCCACCACCACCAAGGCTCCGGTCGCGGCCGTGAAGGCCCCGTCCGTGACCGTGCCCGCGGTCCAATCGACGCGCCCCGCACCCGTTTTCCCGGTCATGCTCGGCATCGACACGCTCGAGTCCGACGGCTTTGCCGCGGTGAAGGGCAAGCGCATCGGCCTGCTCACCCACCCCGCGGGCGTCAACCGCCGCGGCGTGAGCACCGTCGAGGTTCTGCGGCGCGCCCCCGGCGTGCAGCTGGTGGCTCTCTACGGCCCCGAGCATGGCATCTACGGTGACGAGAAGGCCGAGGTGAAAATCCCCGACCGCAAGGATCCGCGCACCGGCCTGCCCGTGTTTTCCCTCTATGGCACGCACCGCAAGCCGACGCCCGCCATGCTCAAGGGCCTCGATGCGCTCGTGATCGACCTGCAGGACATCGGCACGCGCAGCTACACCTACGTCAGCGCCATGCTCTACGCGATGGGCGCGTGCTTTGAGAACAACGTCGAGGTCATTGTGCTCGACCGTCCCAACCCGCTCGGCGGCCTCAAGGTCGACGGCCCGCCGCTCGACGCGCAGTGGAAGAGCTACGTCGGCGCGTTCCGCGTGCCGTACGTCCACGGCCTCACGATCGGCGAACTCGCCCGCATGGCCAAGGACGCCCCCGGCGTCATGCAGGTGCCCAACGCCCTCAACATCGCGGAAAAGCACCGCCTCGCCGGCAAGCTCACCGTCATCCCGATGCGCGGCTGGCGCCGGAGCATGCGCTGGCCGGAGACGGGCCTGACGTTCGTGCCGACGTCGCCCTATGTGCAGGATTTCGCGGCGTGCGTGGGCTACGCGATGGTCGGGCTCGGCACCTACTTCGATCCCAACCAGAAGTTCGACCTCGGCTTCCGTCATGGCGTCGGCGCGCAGTACGCGTTCCGCGGACTTTCCCACACGTCGGTTCGCAGCGAGGTGCTGGAGAAGGAACTCAAGGCCCTCGACCTGCCCGGCCTCGGCTTCCGCCGCGTGAGCGTTCCCGGCGCCGATGGCCGCAATGCGACCGGCGTGTACGTCGAGGTGACCGACTGGGACGACTGGCGCCCGACCGAACTCTCGTTCTATCTCATGGCGCTCGCCCCCAAGTTCAAACCCACGAACCCCGTGGCCGCGTTGAGCGATGTGCAGGCTGGCGGCTTCCTGCGTCACATGGGCTCCGAGGAATTCTACCGCGCGATGAAGCGCGACGGAGCCAAGGTGAATTTGCAGGCCTTCCTCGCCGACTGGCGGCAAAAGGCTGCCGTCTATCAGCAGCAGAGCCGCAAGTACTGGCTGTATAACTGACGTGTTTGGGTAGGCGCTCGACAGAAGCTCGGTGCTATTGTTGGCTGATTGCATGGTGAGGCCCCGCCTCAGGCCGATAAATCGATCAGCTGATCGCGTCGCCTTGCGGATGTTCGCCGCGAGTGCGGCCCTCGCTCTCACTCAAAGCGACGCGCCGGCCCTCACCACGCTGAGTTGGACGTCCGGAAGCATCCTGACCGTCGTCAATCCGGCGACCGTGGGATCGGGTGACGTGCTCGATATCCTGTCGACAAACGACCATGACTTCAACGGGGTCACCTTGGCAAACAATGGCACGGTCAACTGGCAGGCGGGCACGCTCCGGACCGGAAGCGGCGGTTCCGTCACCAACAATGCCACCTGGAACGACTCCGCCGGCTCCACGTTTTCCAATCCCTTTGGCGGCGGCGCCAGCTTCACCAACGCCTCGGGCGCCACCTACACCCGGTCGGGTACCGGACAGACCACCTTCTCCACGACGTTCACCAACGCAGGGGCGATGGTCCTGTCCGCCGGCGGCTTCGAGTTCCAGGGCGGCGGCTCCTTCGCCTCCACGGGCACCATGAGTGCCGCGAGTGGCACCACCGTCTACTTCAACAGCGCCTTCTCGCTCGCAACCGGCGCCGCGCTGTCCGGCGCCGGCCTCTATCAGTTGTACGGTAACACCCTCACGGTCAGCGGAAGCGTGAGCGTCTCCAATTTCGAACTCGCGGGAGGCACGCTCGCTGGCACCCACACGCTCACCGGCGCGACCACCTGGAAGGGGTCGAGCCTCAGCTCATCTGGGACGACAACCATTCCGTCCGGCTCAACCCTGGCCATTTCCAACACCGTCGATCACGACTTCAACAGCCGCTCGCTCGTCAACAACGGCACCGTCAACTGGCAGGCCGGAACCCTTCGCACCGGCAGCGATGGCGCGGTCACCAACAACGCCACTTGGAACGACTCCGCCGGTTCCACGTTCTCCAATCCCTTTGGCGGCGGCGCTTCCTTCACCAACTCGTCGACCGGCACCTACAATCGCTCCGGTTCGGGCCAGACCACGTTTTCCACGACGTTCACCAACTCAGGCTCCATCGTACTCTCCGCAGGCGCACTCGAATTCCAAGGCGGTGGCTCTTTCACCTCAACCGGCACCATGAGCGCCGCGACGGGCACGACGGTGTATTTCAACAGCGCCTTCTCGCTCTCGGCCGGCGCCGCCCTCTCCGGCGCGGGCACTTACCAGTTGTACGGCAACACCCTCACCGTCAGCGGTGGCGTGAGCCTTTCCAACTTCGAACTCGCGGGTGGCACGCTCGCCGGCACCCACACCCTCACCGGCGCCACCACGTGGAAGGGGTCCAGTCTCAGCTCGAGCGGCACCACCACCATTCCCTCGGGCTCAACGTTCACCATCTCCACCAGCGCCGACCACGACTTCAACAGCCGCTCGCTCGTCAACAACGGCACCGTCAACTGGCAGGCCGGAACCCTTCGCACCGGCAGCGATGGCGCGGTCACCAACAACGCCACCTGGAGCGATACCGCCGGTTCGACGTTCTCCAATCCCTTTGGCGGCGGCGCTTCCTTCACCAACTCGTCGACCGGCACCTACAATCGCTCCGGTTCGGGCCAGACCACGTTTTCCACGACGTTCACCAACTCAGGCTCCATCGCGCTCACTGCCGGCGCCTTCGAGTTTCAGGGTGGCGGCTCCTTCACCTCAACCGGCACCATGAGCGCCGCGAGTGGCACCACCGTCTACTTCAACAGCGCCTTCTCGCTTTCGGCCGGCGCCACCCTCTCCGGCTCGGGCACCTATCAACTGTACGGCAACACCCTCACCGTCAGCGGTGGCGTGAGCCTCTCCAACTTCGAACTCGCGGGCGGCACGCTTGCCGGCACCCACACCCTCACCGGCGCCACCACATGGAAGGGGTCCAGTCTCAGCTCGAGCGGCACCACCACCATTCCCTCGGGCTCAACGTTCACCATCTCCACCAGCGCCGACCACGACTTCAACAGCCGCTCGCTCATCAACAACGGCACCGTCAACTGGCAGGCCGGAGCCCTTCGCACCGGCAGCGATGGCGCCGTCACCAACAACGCCACCTGGAACGACTCCGCCGGCTCGACGTTCTCCAATCCCTTCGGCGGCGGCGCCAGTTTCACCAACGCAGCGGGTGCCACCTACACAAAGTCCGGATCGGGTACCGCAACGTTCTCGTCCGTCGCGTTCACGAATGCCGGCACCGTCGAAATCAACGGTGGCACGCTCGCCTTCAGCGGAGGCTACACCCAGACCGCCGGGTCCCTCTTCCTCAACAACGGTAACGCGAGCGCCTCTTCCTTCAGCCTCCAGGGCGGGACGCTGAAGGGCAGCGGTACGCTCACGGGCAATGTCTCCCTCGGAGGCAACCTCGCGGCCTCGCCCGTGACGTTCAACGTGGGGACGTCGCCCGGTCAACTCACCATCACGGGCAATCTCTCCCTGCTCTCTACCGCCGTTACCCAGATCGAATTGGGCGGCACCACGCAGGGCACCGGCTACGATTTTATCGACGTCACCGGCACCGCCACCCTGGGCGGCACGCTCACCCTTGCGTTCGTCAGCGGCTTCGGCACCAGCGTGACCAATGCCGACACCTTCACCATTCTGCGCGCCGGCAGTTTCACTGGAGCGTTCACCAACATCAGCTCCGGGCAATACCTCACGACCACCGACGGGCTCGCGAAATTCCTCGTGACCCAGAACGCCACCACGCTGCAGCTCAGCCAGTTCACGCCCGTACCCGAACCTTCGACGTGGACTCTCCTCATCACGGGTGGCGGCCTTTCCGCTTGGTGGCAGTGGCGCAAACGCCGACGCGGATAACGGAAGGAGCGCCCACGAATCCCGCGAATCGACGCGAATTCGATCCGGTGGAACCACGGACTACACGGAACACACCGAAGGATTCGATTCCGGTGCCTGAATTTATTTCCGTGTGTTCCGTGTAGTCCGTGGTGAACAGCTCCGTTTATTCGCGACGATTCGCGGGATTCGCGGGCGCTTCCGACCCCTCGCTTACTCCGCCTTCACCCGCACCGCACCATCCGCAAATTCCGCGGCGAGCGCCTGCCCAGGCGCAATCCCTTCGCGGCGCTGCACTGGGCGGCCCTGCTCGTCGCGCATGATCACGAAGCCGCGGTTGAGCACCGAGGCCGGGCTGGCCGACTGCAGGCGTTTCCACAGGGCGAGCAGGCGGTGAGACTCGATCTGCACGCGCGTCTCCGGCGAACGCTGCGCCAGCCCCGCTTTGGCCTCGCCGAGACGCCCCCGCGCACGCTGCACGCTCTGGACGAGCGACGAGCCCAGCCGGTTGCGCAGGTCGTCGAGCCGCAGCCAGCCCTGCTCGACCTGCGAGGCCGGCGCGAGCAGACGCAACCGCGCCTTGAGCCCGGCCGTCTGGTCGCGTGCATCCGCCAAGGCGTCATCGGCATGCCGCCCGAGCGCCTCGGCCGCGGTCAGCAGGCGCTCGATGCAGGCCAGGTGCAGACTCGAGATCAGCTCGGCCGCCGCGCTCGGCGTCTCCGCGCGCACATCGGCCGCGAAGTCGCTGAGCGTAAAATCAATCTGATGCCCCACGGCCGAGATGATCGGAATCGGGCATGCCACAACCGCGCGAACGAGGACCTCCTCATTGAAGGCCCACAGATCCTCGAGGCTTCCGCCGCCCCGGCCGACCACGAGCAGGTCAAAGATCCCGAGCTTCTGGGCGCGCTCGATCATCGCCGCGACCTCGGCCGCGGCGCCCTCGCCTTGGACCTTGGCCGGAAGCACCACGAGTCGCCCACGCCAGCCGCGGCGCTGGAGGATGCGAATAAAATCCTGCACCGCCGCCCCGGTGGGCGATGTCACAAAGCCGATTGTCGCCGGCATCGCCGGGAGCCGCTGCTTGCGCGATTCCTCGAACAAGCCCTCCGCCGCGAGGCGGCGCTTGAGCGCCTCGAACTCGCGCTGGAGCCGGCCAACGCCGTCCTCGACCAGCGCCCGTACGATCAGTTGGTACTGTCCACGCGCCTCGTAAACGCTGACGTCGCCGTACGCGACGACCTGCTGGCCATCGCGCAGCACCACGCTCTGCCGCGCGGCGTCGCCACGGAACAGGACGGCCGAGAGCTGCGCGCCGCCGTCCTTGAGCGAGAAATACACGTGACCGCTCGCCTGGGCCCGCAGGTTGGAGACCTCGCCGCGAATCCAGCTCGAGCGCAGTCCGCCTTCGAGCAGGGTCTTCACCCGTCGCGTGAACTGCGTGACGGTCTCGACCTGGTCCGAACCACCCAGGTCCATTTCAGGAGCAGCGGGAGGAATCATGACGATGGCTCAACAACGTCCCATCACTTCGCGATCGCGTTCCGGCGTGCGAAGTGACGGCGCAGAAACTTGATGCCAAAGGACAAGGCGACGATCAACAAAAGCGAAGCCACCACGACCTTGCCCTTCCCCTGCGCAATCGAGTCACCGAATACGATGAACCCGAACGAAAGGGGAACGGTGATCAACGCGGACACCACCATGTAGAGACCAAAGGGAACGCCCACCATCCCAAGGATGAAATTCTGCACGCAGTAAGGCGGCCCCGGCGTCACTCGGACCAGCACGGAGAGCGCAAGCCGGTCCTCGCTTGAGACCTGCGGCAGGGTGTAACCGAGCCACTTGAACAACCACTCCACCCAGGGACGCAGGGCGTAACGGGCCAGCCAGTAGCCAAAGGCGAGATTGAACACGATCGCCCCTGCGGCGAGCAGGAGGATCAGCGGAAGTCCCAGTTGTCCGCCGAAAATCGGCCCGACGGAAATCGTGAAGATCGTGATCGGACAGCCCAGCGCTGGCAAAATCGCCATCGCACTGAAGAACGCCACCGGCCCAAAGCCGCGGATCAGATCAACCCCCTGGTTATAGAGCGCCTTCACATCCAGCCCGCGCAACATGAAAAGCCCGACCACGCCGAGCACGGCAAGGACCGCGACAATTTTGAGGGCGAGCATGCGACGCGCGCGCGAAACCTGGGGATCCGGTTGGACCATCCGGCGACCATGCCTGACCCCGAGCGAGACCGTCAAGCGCGCTGCCGGCCCAAGCGGGCGCGCGGGGGAGGCTTGCCCGCCGCTTATTCGCATGGCTTAACGGTTTGCACATGCCGCCTGCCCAGCCCGCGCTCCCGCGTATGGCCCCTCTCGCCCTAGCGGCGTGGGTGGTGGGATTGTCGGTCCTGCCGCCCTCGGCCACGCGGATCGACACCTGGCCCGCTGCCGGTTGGCTGTTCGCCGGCTGGCTGGTGATGATCGGCTTGGGCTGGAAGCGCGCGCAAACCGTGCGCCTGGGTGGCGGACGTGAGCTGGCCTTGATCGCGTTTGGCTTGGTCACGATCGCCTCCGCCTGGGCCAGCCCTTGGCGCGGCGGCAGCCTGGCGGCCGCCAGCGGGACGGTCGCGGGAATCGCCTTGATCTACGTTCTCGTCAGCGCCTTTCGCGGACCTGAACCAGAGCGCGAACGTCTGCAGGCCGCGCTCGACGTCAGTGCCGTCGGCGTGATCGCCGCCGGATTGTTGTTCTGGATCTGGCCGGTGGTCCGTACCGGTTTCGCCAACGTCGGCGATCTGGCCTTCCGCAACGATGCCCCCTTCGGTCACGTCAACTACACCGCCGGAGCCGCCCTGCTGGCCACCTCGTGGCTCGCGGCCGGCGCCAGGGGAGCGGAAGCCGCCGCACGCTTATGGCGGGGCGCCGGCGCGGGCCTGGGCGTCGTGCTGGTGCTGTCGTCGGGCAGCCGGGCCGGCGTAGCCGCGCTCGCCATCGGGGTCGGCGTTTTTCTGGTGAGTCTCTGGTTGCGCCGCGGACGTCGTTCGCGCGACGCGATCGTGGGAGCGGTTCTTCTCCTGATCGTTGCGGGCGGCGCCGTGCTGAGCAACGAGCGCCTGCGCAGCCTGGTGCTCGAAGGCCGCTGGAGTGCGCTCGCCGCCGCCAGCAACACCCAGCGAACCGCGCTTGCCGCCGCCGCCCTCGAACTCGGCGCCGACCATGGTCTGCTCGGACCCGGTCCCGGCACCACGCCGCTCGCCTACGGGGCGCTCGCGGGAAAGTCCGCCCAGGTGGGCGCGCCGGACGGGACGCTGCAGCTCCACTCGCTGCCGCTCCAGATATGGGCCACGACGGGGCCTGCCGGCGCGCTTGCCGGGATTCTGCTCATCGGAGCATTTCTGCCGGTGGTCATCCGTGCGCTCCGCCCGGCCGCACCGCCGGAGCAGGCCGTCCTTGCCGCCGGTTCGCTCGCCTATGCGGCGTTTGCGCTCACCGATCATCAACTCGATGTTCCGTTCATTGCGGTGTTCTTGGTGGCGCATGGGGCTCGCCTCGCCGCTGCGGGCGCCATCGAGGCAGCTCCGGCCCAGCTTGCACCGCTTCGCCACAAGCTCGGGCTCGCCGCAGCCGTCCTCGCGATCGCCGGACCGGTGGCTTATCGCAGCCGTGACGTCGCTGCCCGCGCCGCCTTCGCCGGCGCAATCCACGCTCACGACACGCGGCGTCCGGTGAGCGCCCTCCGCGCACTCGGACACGCCCACCTGCTCGCGCCCTGGGACCGCTTTTATGCTGAAACCAGCGCGGCGTGGCAGTGGACCGACCCGGCCACGCAGGCCCAGGCGGCCGACGCGCTCCGTCCGGTGGTCGCATCTGACGACCCTTGGCCATCGGAGTTTGCGCTCTCCAACCTCGCCTGGCTCGACCTCCAGCTGGGCCGCCCCAACCTCTTGGAAACGTTTGCGGCGGCCACGCGGCTCGCTCCCCATCGTCGCGGCGCGCACCTCGGTTACGCCCTCGCATGCCTGCGCAGCGGCGATACGGTCGCTGCCATCCGCGCCTTTGCCCGGGAGTGCTTGGCCAACCCGGCCGTCGTCACGGAAGGCTGGTGGCAGGAAGCAGGCATAAAGTCCCTCATCCCCGCCGTGAGCGTCAGCATCGCCACCCAGGCCGACGCGCTGGCGGCCACCCTGCCGACCGAGCGTGAACGCGAGAACCTGCGCGCATCGGCTGCTCTCATCGCCTGGTGGCTGCAACCCGACGCGCGCGCGCTGGAGACTATCGCCGCCGGCCTTGCCCCTGAACCGGCGGCGTTGCTGCGCAGCCTGGCCGCCGCTCCCACAAAGGGCGCGGGACCCTGGCCGGGCGCGGATGCGTGGGGACTCCCCGGCGTGGCCTGGGCGACCGGGGCCGCTCCCGCCGGCCTGCATCCGCGCGAAACCGACGAACTGAACGCACGCCTCGCCGCCGCGCCAGATTTTCTGACCTTCGTGACGTCGCCCCTCGGCGAAACCTCCGCCTGGCGCCGGGCCGAACGGACGCTCCGCGGCGGCCACCGCGTCATCATGCGCCACCCGGACGCACCGGTCACGAGCGATGCGGCGGTCTTCGAGCGCAACCTCCTGCTCACCCCGCTGACGAACACGCTTTTCCCTCATCGCGGCTGGATCCCCGGCAAGGCCTGGCACGACGCCAGGCTGCTACCGTAAGGGGTGGAATTGGATGTGGCTGGGCTCGCTGAACCCGGTCCGTGTCTCCCACGAGGTGGAGCGGCTTGCCCCCCAAGACGCTGGGTTGAGTTGCCAGTGAACGACCAAAGCCGACGTGTTGAGGGCAACGCGTGCCACCTAATCCGGGGTCAGCGGCCCCGCTACCATCACACGGGCTTGCGGACACACTCCGCCCTAGCCAAACCGCGCTCGACGCGACGCCACCCACGCGAAAGCATGGCCCGTCCCGCACCGATGGCCGAAACCACACCCTCCCCGATCCGTCCGTCGCCCCGCCGGGACCGCTGGCGTGACACGACCCTGCCGCTCACACTCCTGATCGGCGACGCGGTGGTAACGTTCGCCGGGCTCTCGCTCGGCTACTTCCTGCGCTACGAAACCGCCGTGGGTCGCATTGGTCTGGATGTGCCGGATGCCTCGTTTGCGCGCTACCTGCCCCTGCTGCTGGTCGGCGTCGCGCTGCTCGTGGCTGCGTTTGTGCAGTTCGGGTTGTACGACACGCGCCTGCTCCTGCGCCGTTACCAGAATCTCAATGCGATCCTGAAAGGCGCCTCGGTCTGGCTGGTGGCCTACCTCGGGCTGTCACTCGTGCTGAAGTTCGATCCGCCCATCTCGCGCCTGTTTGTGCTCCTAGCCTTTGCGGCGGTGGTGGTGCTGCTCTACACGTGGCGGTCGCTGATCTATGCCCTGCTCACGCGCACGCCCGTCCTGTCGCGCCTGCGGCGGCGCGCCGTCATCCTCGGCTGGAACGACGAAGCACGCTCGCTCGCCAACGAGATCGCCCGCGATCCAGCCCATCCCTTCAGCCTCGCCGGCATCGTCACGCGTGCCGACACCACCCCACCCTTTGCCGCTCCGGCCGAGCCAGCGGGGCGGCGTCACGCCCTACATGACAACGGCTCGGAGCATGCCCCTTGGCTGGGCACGAGTGAGCAGCTCGCGGAAGTGCTGGCCAACGCCGGGGCCGATCTGCTGATCATCACGCGGCTCGATCTGCCCCGTGACGAGCTGCAGCGCATCGTCGAAACCTGCGAGCGGGCCTACGTTGAGTGGAAGATCGTCCCCAGCACCTTCGACATCTTTCTCAGCGGACTTCGCCTGCAAACCATCGGGCGCGTCCCCGTGCTCGGCGTGGAAGCGCTGCCGATCACGCGCTTCTTCAACCGTGGACTCAAGCGCCTGCTGGACCTTGCCGGCGCGTGCGTGGGGCTCGCGCTCTCGCTGCCCGTGATGGCCGTGCTCGCGGCGTTGATCAAACGCGAGTCGCCGGGCGGCCCGGTGTTTTTCCGGCAGACCCGCATCGGAGCCGGTCACCGGCCATTCACGCTCCACAAGCTCCGCAGCATGGCGCCCGACGCCGCCGCGGCGGACGCGGCCAACCCCAGCACCCGCCATGGCGACCCGCGTCTGCTCCGCATCGGCGCGGTCATGCGCCGCTGGAATCTCGATGAGCTGCCCCAGTTCTGGAACGTGCTGCGCGGCGAGATGAGCCTGGTCGGACCGCGGCCGGAGCGGCCTTATCATGTCGACCGTCTCTCCGCCGAGATCCCGCACTACCTGCCACGCCACCTCGTGAAGCCCGGCATGACCGGCTGGGCCCAAGTCAACGGCCTGCGCGGCGACACCTCGATCGAACGCCGCATCCAGCACGACATTTATTACATCGAGAACTGGAACCTCTGGCTCGACCTGCAGATCTTGGCCCTGACGTTTGTCCGCTGGAAGGGCAACGTCTAGAGACGCCATCGAGTGGCCTCCCAAGTCCTCTTCACGGAAAGATGTCATCGCGCCGCAGAAACCAGCGGGCCGCGCGTGAGAGCACACCCTGCGGTTCCCTCGGCTGCAACGACGGCGGAAGCGCTCCCTCGAGACGCGGATCCGCCAGCACCACTCGGACGACGCCGAGGTCGGGGTGAGGAATCAAAAGCCGAGGTTGGTTCACGAAAACCGCGTCGTCACCCGATTGCTGGAACGCGCGAGCCAAGCGGACCGGAGCATCGCGATCACGGATTCGCGGGATCACAACTCCGCGGACCGCCTGAGCCGAAAGACCAAGCCAACCGATCGCCAGAAAAAGCGACCAGGCGATGGCCACGAAGCGGACCATGGTCCGGCGCTCCTCCATCGCCGTGCGCCAAAGCAGCCACAGACTACCGAGGTTGGCCAGCGGCAGCAGCAGCATGAAATCCGCGTAGCGTGATGGCGCACCCACCGCGAGCTCCGGACTGCCCCCGCGCGTCCACGCCACCGCCACCGCCGCGGCTCCGGCCCACAACCCCATCGCAAGGAGGCCATCGATGGCGGGAGCAGACCCCCAAGGAGCTCGCCCGCGACGTAAGCCGAGCCAAAGAAGGGGGAGATTCAAAACGATCGCAGCCAGCGGTTGGTCTGTGTGCGGCCAGGCAAGCATCCGCAGCAGGGCCCGGAAAAACTCGAACGAGTTGGACGGACGCAAACCATCACTCGCACCCGTATCAACCCGCAGCAACAGGGCGACCATGAACAGCCCGAGCGCCGTGGCCGCTGGCCCAATCAACGTCCGACCAGCGCGTATGCGCAGCAGGCACAAGCCCACCAGGGCGACCGGCACGAACGCGCCGGCCCCCATGGCCAGCTGCGCGGCCAAGGCGGCAGCCACGCCCGCCAGCCAGCGCTTCGATCCAGGATCGGCGTCTGTAAGAAGATGCATCGCCGCCAGCGATCCGATGAGGACGAGGTAGACCTGCGATTGGAATCCCCAAAGTGCGTTATGCCAGCCCGTCAGCGGCAGACACGTAAGCGCCACCAGCCCCGCGATCAGCCCGCACCGGGTTCCCGCCTGACCCCGGGTGAGCAAACCGGCCACTTGCATGGCGACGACCCCATGGAGGAGCGCACCGACCAGCTGCTGCAACAACGGATCCCAGCGCTGGCCGTTGAGATCGAACAGCAGCCAATTCAATAGATGGGTCCAGACGATGCGGTGCTCGTTATGGGGCGTGAACAGGTCGCCAAATTTCAGCGTCCCATCAATCACGCCTGGATAAAGCGAACGACCCTCGGCGTCCCATTGATCCTGAAAAGGGATGTCGGTTCCCGCGAGAGCGACCAACAGGAGTTGTCCGGCCAGCACCGATATACCCGCCAAAGCCAGCGCGATCCCGCCGCGGCTGCGGGAAACGACGTTACTCATAAAGGCCGAACCTCACGACGCCCGCGTCGGGCCGCACGGAAGAGAGCCACCTTTTTCCACAGACCGAACATCAAACGGTATACGAAGCGCGCCAGCGGGTTGGTCCCGAAGTGCTTCAGGTACACGTCGCGGTTTGCATCGAAGATCGTGGTCGACATCGCGTCGAAATCTTTGGCCACGCTGGAACCCTTGAGATGGATGATGCTGACGCGGCCGTCGTAGATGATTTTTCGCCCGGCCTTGGCCATGCGAATGCACAAATCGAGGTCGTCGCCGTACATGAAGAAAGCCTCGTCGAACACGCGCCCGTCGGGCGCGACGGCCTTCAGCGCGGGCCGCGGTGCGAGCATGAAGGCGCCGTTGATGGCCCCGACATGGTAGGTCGCGTTATCAGGCAGGTGCGTCAGATTGTAGCCCGCAAAGAGTCCAACTCCGGGAAACGCCGCCGCCAATCCGCTGGCCCGGCAAAAGCCCGCCCACAGCGTCGGGATGGAACGACGGCAGGCGAGGTCCATCGTGCCGTCGGCCTGGACCAGCTTGGGTGAAATCAACCCGACATCGGGTTCGGACTCGAGCCGCCGGATGCAGTGGGTCAGCGCAGCCAGGTTGCTGACCGTATCGGGATTGAGGAAGAGCACGTAGGCACCGTGGGTGCGGCTGTAGCCGAGATTGTTTGCGCGACCGAAGCCCAGGTTGGCGCCGGGATCCAGGTAGGTGACATGCGAGAAATCGCGCCGGACGATTTCCCGCGTTCCGTCGCCCGCCGAATTGTCGACCACCACCGTCTCCACCACACCGCCATCGATATGATGCGGGATCGACGCCAGGCACGCGGCAATTTCGTCGCGCGACTTGTACGCGACAATGACCACGGAAAGCAGCGGCAACTCCTGCATCGACAGATCGAGAGCCTGAGCGATGCTTGGACGGAACGCAATGTCTGCCCCCGCGCCGCTTCTCAGCGTCATCGTGGTCTGCAAAAACCCCGGCCCTTCACTACGGACGGCCCTTGCGAGCGTGCGCGAACAGCGCGGCGCCAGCGTTGAACTCATCGTGATCGACGGGGGCTCCCACGATGGCACCCGTGAATGGCTGGAATCCCAGTCCGCCCCCGACCTGCACGTGGTGAGCGAACCTGACCGGGGCGTGTACGATGCGATGAACAAGGGTATCGCAGCCGCCCGCGGAACCTGGCTCTTGTTC
This sequence comes from Opitutaceae bacterium, assembly GCA_036401075.1. Classification (GTDB taxonomy): domain Bacteria; phylum Verrucomicrobiota; class Verrucomicrobiia; order Opitutales; family Opitutaceae; genus CAMAXB01. Next base: position 243,233 of record DASWVY010000046.1, on the reverse strand, counting down.
CTGGGTGCCGACGACCGTCTGGCTGGACCGAAGATTCTCGCCTCCGCCACCGTACAATTGCGCACAAGCCCGGCCGAAGTCGTGGTCGGCGAGGCGCACTTCGACGACGGAAGGCGCTACTCCTTCGCCGCGACCCAAACGGCGGTGCAGCGCAATTTCGTGCACCATCAGGCTGCATTCTACCGGAAGGACGTGCTTGTGCGCCACGGCTGTTTCGATGCCCGGCTGCGCGTGATGGCCGACTATGATCTCAACGTCCGGCTCCTCCTCGCGGGCGCACGCTTTGAACGTCTGGCTCTGCACGTAGCGGACTGCATGAGTGGCGGCCTCAGCGATGCCGGCTCATGGATCGGCTACCGCGAGGAGATCACGGTGCGTCACCGCCACTTTCCCTTGCCCACCTGCTGGCTGTGGGACCTTGGCTCGGTGGTGCGCTACCTGCGCAAAAAGATCGTCCGCAGCCAGGCGAGAAAACGACCCGAGTAGCGACCCAGGCCAAGGCGACCGGAAATAAAGTCGTCGCCAATCCGCAGCCAGTCGCTGCCAAACAGGATGCGCAGCGGGAGTCCGCGCAGGGCAGGCCGTCCCGAGCGCCGGGGCGTGGGGTGCGGACGCCACGCGGGCAACGCCGTCTCGACCGTCTGGCGCGCATGCTGAAGGCCGCGCCAGTAGGTACCATAGACCGCCTGTCGCAGCGACCACGGCATGACCCCGTAATCAAGCTGCCCCGATTGCCACCAACGATCATCCACGAGCGCCCGGAAGCGCGCGAAGTGAAAGGCAATCAACGGATGCTCATCGACGCGCACCGCGCCAGCCACGACTTCGCAGCGATGCGCTAGCCAGTTCCAGGGGGCCAGGTTAACTCCGGGATGCATGCATTCAACGACTCCGGAAAACCGCTGCGGCCACTGCTCGAGGTATTTTTGGTCGGCGTATTTCCCGTCCTGCACCACATCGCGACACCAGGTCAGGCATTGCTCGCGCCAATGATCGAGACAGGCCAGCCCGGCCGCATCCCGGCGCCAGCCCAGCACGCCCACATTGTAACGCCCGTGGCGCTCGTAGTGCGCGAGAAAGCGTGGAAAGCGATGCGCACCCAGCAAGACGCTGCCGCGCGCAAGGGCCTCCCAGATCGGCCGGGGGTTCGCGAACAGGTAAAGATCGGCATCGAGGTAGATCAGCCGCTCGATTTCGGGCCGTGCCTGCAGGAGATACCGCGGCCAGCAAGGTGACAGGGTGAAATAGTATTCCACGCGCGACCGACTCGACTTCGTCGCACGCAAGCCAGGGTCGGCTGCCTCCAATTCCCCCAGGGTTACCACGCGCAGGTTGGCCTCGCCCAGCATCCGGAGCGGCTCCGCCGCTTCCTCGTCGAGGGCCAGGACCCACAGCACCGCGTCCGGATCGTGCGCTGCGAGCGACTGCCACAGGGCCACCCCCTGCAACAGGAAGCCGCCGTCGAAATAGGTGCAGTAGTGGTTCACGCCTTCGCCGGTCCCGGCTTCCGCGCCAACACCAGGTTATCGAGGTAGAGATCCGGATTCGCCGGCAGCAGCCAGGCGAGACAACCACCCAAGACCGTGCACGGAGCAATCAGGCCGATCTGCGCGACCGCGTTGAGCCAGCGGCGTCGACTGCGTGTCACCTTGTAGAGGTAGGCCGAGGCCAACTGCACCAGAGCGCGCGCGTCCGGCATGGACTTGCGCTGTTCGATCACCTCGAAGCCCGCCTTCTCCAGCAAGGCCTTCAACCCGAAAGACGAGTAGCGCGCGTAATCCCACGGTTGCTCATGCTCGTCCCAGGCAAAGGGTACGGCCAGCACAAGATTCCCTCCGGGACGAAGCACGCGGCCGATCTCCCGCAAAAACTCATCAGGCGTGAAGACGTGTTCCAGCACCTGCGAGCAAAGAACACCGTCGAAGCTCGCATCGGGAAACGGCAGGATCCGTCCGTCATAGAGGACATCCGCGACACCCAAGGAGCGCGTGACCGGTGAATCGATATCGACTCCCACGTATCGCTTCGCGGATACGAGCGAGAGGTAAGGCTTTCGTCCGCAGCCGACGTCGAGCACGTCCCCGCTCAACCGGGGGCACAGCGCCTGTAATCCGAGGTACAGTCCGCGCCGGGAAAAATAAAAGGGATTCACCAGCATCCCGACCAATCCTCTAGGCTGGAATTGCTGACGCTCGCGCCAATTCAACGGCGCCGCTTGAGCACACGCGTTCATCGCATCTCCTTCTTCCGGAACCATAGGCCCCGATACTCAACGCCCGCGGCCGGATCGTCAAAGCCGGGCCACTCGCCCACCAGATCGTAGTGCGATTGGAAGTGGCGCATCACGTTCTCGCGAACAAAGAGCCAGCACGGATAGCTCCCACCGCCCAAAGCCGGGGGTGTTTGCTGAACGACCAGCTTGTCCCGATTGCCGGTGATGAAAGGCGTCCGATCAAGAATGATGTGCCCAAAGCCGGCGCCGGTCACGCTCGAGAGCATGGCATGGGGGTGCTCAACGTAGGAAAGTACGCACGAAAGCAGAGCGGTCTGTTCCGCCGTGTTGCCAAGGGCCTCGTCGAGACGGGCATGAAAGGAGAGCACGTCGTCGGCAAACTCGCGTTGCCCAGCATCCACGTAGGAAGGCTGCTCCACGATCCGCCAACGCACGCGGTGACCAAGGAAGGCCGCACGGTGCTGCCACCACGTGCTGCCGAGCGCGCCACCAACGTCGACCACATCGAGCGATCCACGCCCACGGAGGCACTCCTGGAGCGCCTCCACCAAAGGCCGGTGATGTTCGCCTACGGCAAACAGCGTCCCATCGCGCTCCCACGCTGCTTCCCCGCGCCGGACTGACCGCGCCGCCGCGACCGCGCGGGCCACGTTTGCACCATCATCGTAACCTCGCGCTGCCGACCTAGCTTCAGCCCACGTGCCAAAATCGCCGTGGAACCAACGCCAGCCAAACGTCTGACGCAGCCAGCGACGGCAAGGCTTGGGCACCAGGCGGCGGAAAACAGCGGTGAGCACCGGACTCATGGCAGCACGGTGGCGGCGATTTCCGTGGTCCGGGCGGACTGCCGGCCAGGAAAATAGGCGTGAAAAACCGTGGTTGCGTCCTCCGCCGTCCAAGCCCCGCCCACCACGCCGCGCCAGCGGGACAAGGCGGATTCGCGCAGCGTCATCCCGGGAACGTAACGCACTCGAACCAGCGGGATGCCGACGGCCGCCATCGCGCTGAGCCGATGGTTGCCGTCGTACACGAGGTACCGGCGGGCACCATCGGATGCGATCAGGCATCGCACCTGGATATCGCCACCGAATCGATCCGGACAATATCCGTGCTGGCGAATCGAGTCGGCGGTCTGCTCGAGCCACGCAAACTCCTCTTCAATGCGCCGCTGCAGGATGCCTCGTTCGGAGAAGTGCGTAACGATATCCGGAATTTCGGCCGGGTCGTCATACCAACCCGGTCTCGGTCCCCGTAAGGCAACCGGCGCCCGGCGCATCCAAGGATACTCCCACAATCCGACCGATCGCGAAAGCGTCACGCCCAAGGCCGAGGCCAGGTCGACCGGGCGGTAGTGTCGCAGAAACTCCACCAGGCCGGCGCGGGCGGCGTCGCGCTGCCCCTGCAGATAGCGCACGGCATAGTTTTCGTACGGATTGAACCCGCCGGTGCCATACCGGAACGCTCCGAAGTGAACGCACTCGGCAACCGGCACCACCTCACTTCGGGCGAGCCAGCGGAACGCAAACCGCTGCAACCATGAGCTCATGCCGATGCCCCCGCGCCCCGTCGGCGGAGGAAATAAACGCGCGATGGCAGACCGTCGTAAAAGCCCGAGGTCTGGGTCGAGCACACGATCATCCCGGCCCGGGAAAATGCGCCGAGCAACTCCTCCTCCCGATGCGAGTAGCTCGTGATATGCGCCCAGGGTCGCTCTGACCTAATCAGACGAAGCCGGCGCAACCAGGGGCGGACCACATCCTTGAACGCGACCCAGGCGGATTTCCGGGAGCCGACAGGACGGACCGCAAAGACCTGGATCACGATGGTGCCGGCGCAGACACGATGAAATTCACGCAGCACCTTATCCATAACCGGGACGGGAATGAGGTGGAAGAAGCGCCAGCTGAGGACGTAATCGACTGAGTCCACCGGCAGGTCGAGATGCTCGGCATCACCTTTTCGAATATCCCACCCGGCCGCCTCGGCCTCAGGATACAAACGGCGGACTTCGCCCAGCATGTCTTCGGAAATATCCCAAGCGAAGATCCGTAGGGAGCGGCGTTTGAAAAAACTCAGGAAGCGTCCCGTCCCGGTTGGGATGTCGAGCACGCGCGAACCCTCGGGTAGCGTGTCGACCCAGGCCTCAATAAAGGCCTGCTCCTCCGACCAGGTTGCCTCACCCACCCGCTGCTCCTCGTAGCGGGCGGCCACGTCACCACGGTACGCCGATTTCGCGACATAGTCGTTTGAGGCCATGGGTCTTACCTTCGTCGGGGCAAAAAGCTGCGCAACGCCAAAACCGCCGCCTCGCGGGTCGACGCGAACAGGAAAGGAGCTCCGATCACCATCACGATCTGCGTGATGAAAAAGGAGCCCGCCACGCCCAATGCGCCCCAGCGCGGAGCCAACATCCAGACGCCGGAGAGGTGCACCGCCGCTCCGATAACGAAGAAGACGAGCGACTGGCGTTGCCGGCCCTCCATGAGAAACCATTTTCCCCGGACCGCGACCTGCGTGACAAAGATATTGGCCCACGTGAGCAATGCCAGAACCGGGGCGACCCCGGCAAACTGCGGGCCAAGTACCCACTGGACCACCCACGGTGCCGTGGCGCTCAGCACCACGGCAACCGCCAGGGAAAACCAGGTCATGACCTGGAAAAAGCGCTTGAGCGCAGCTTCAAATGCTCCGCCACCCTGCCCATGCAACACGATCAACCGCGGGAAATACGAATTGATCAGCGCAAGCGAGAAGAACTCAGCCGCGTCCGCGAGCCGGAATGCCGCCGCATACCGGCCCAGGCTTTCAGCTCCCGCCAGCGAGCTCAAAAGCAATTGATCGACGCGCAGGCACAGGGCGATCGCCACGTCCGCAAGAAAAAGCGGCCAGGCATCGGCCAACAGCCGTCGGGCCAGACCGGCGTCAAAATTTCGCCAGAGTTTGAACGTCGGCGCACCGCTCGCCCAATACGCCATCGCGAGGCCAAGCGCATACAACACGGCCTCGGCCACCGCAGCCCACGCAAACCAGACGAGCGGGGCATCCGTGAGAGCAAGCCACAGCCGTCCTCCATTCGCGACCAGGCAGGCAATCAGCCGCGCCATGGCGGGGTACTTCGACGCCGTCTGGCTCTGAAAATGAAAGTCGAACAACAGGAAGGGCTGAGCGAGCAATGTCAGCAGGGTGATCCACGCCAGCGGGCGTGCCGGATGATCGGCGGGCACGAAGATCATCCCCACCACGGCCAGCCCCACCGCCAGCAGCGCGCCAGCCAATTTCAGCCAAGCTCCCGTGCCCAACAGCGCCTCGGCGCGATCACGCAGGCGCACCAGGTCGCGCACGAGCACAAAGTCCAGGCCCAGCATGGCCACGGGAAGGAAGATCGCAGGCAGGGCCACCGCATAACTCAACACCCCGAACTGTTCCGGCCCGAGGCGGCGGGCCACCGCCCCAAACGCCACCAGCACCACCAGAGCTCGAGAAATCTGGTCAAAGTACAGCCAGCCCGCATTAGCCAACGTACGGCGCAGGGAATCACCGGAGAAAATTCCCTGCAGTGGATTCACAGGAGGGTGGCGGACAAACCGTCGATCAGGGAGTGGCGCTTGGTCACAGGTAATGCGTTAGGCGATGGACTAGCCGGGTCAATGGCGGGCATGGCCAGCCGACACCTTTGGATTAAAATGCTTCCCCAACCGGAGGGTAGCGCTACGTTTAGGACGTCCGATGAAGCTCTCCATTGTCATTCCCTGCTACAACGAAGCCAAGACGATCCGCAACATCGTCGACCGCGTGCGCGCAGCGCCGGTGGCGGAGAAGGAGATCATCATCGTCGACGACTGCTCCAAGGACGGTACGCGCGACATCCTGCGCTCCGAGATCGCCCCGCTCGTCGACAAGATCCTCTATCACGAGGTCAATCAGGGCAAGGGCGCCGCGCTCCGCACCGGGTTCACCGCCGCGACCGGCGATCTCGTCATCGTGCAGGACGCCGACCTTGAGTACGATCCGAACGAATACCCGCGCCTGCTGAAGCCGTTTGAGGACCGCAAGGCCGACGTGGTCTTCGGCTCGCGCTTCGCCGGCGGCGATGCCCACCGCGTGGTCTATTTCTGGCACATGATGGGCAACAAGTTCCTCACGCTGCTCTCCAACATGTTCACCAACCTGAACCTCACGGACATGGAGACCTGCTACAAGGTCTTCCGCCGCGAGATCATCCAGAGCATCACGATCGAGGAAAATCGCTTCGGGTTCGAGCCCGAGATCACCGCCAAGGTCGCCAAACTCGAGGACTGCGCCATCTACGAGGTCGGCATCTCGTACTACGGACGCACCTACAAGGAAGGAAAGAAGATCGGCTGGCGCGATGGCTTCCGGGCCTTGTACGCGATCGTTAAGTACAATCTCTTCCGCTGAGGCGGTAAACCGCCGGTTAAAGACGGCGCACCCAGGGTAATCCGCTTTCTTCGCCCGCCTCTTCCGGACAGCCTGCACCCTGCATGTCCTCCGCCTCGAAGTCGCCGACCGATCGCCCGGCCCTTCCCTGGCTGGTGCTGGCCAGCGCAGCGGCGGTCATTTGGCTGTGGATCAATCTCTGTCGCTTCCCGGCTTCGCCCTGGAACGACCTTCGCCTCGCGCCGGTCTTCATGGCCGCCCAAGGTGTTCCGGTCTATACCCTGCCCGGCGAGGGCATCCTCACGACGTGGATGTACGGGCCCGTCCCCCTCTGGCTCTGGTGGCCGGCCACGCTCGCACAGGATGCGTTTGGCGCGCTGATGACCGCCGGTGCGCTCAACACTATGCTCACGGTAGCTGCGCTGGCCGCGACCTGCCGATGGTGGCCGGCGCCGGGAATATCGCCGACCCGGCGCAGCTTCGCCTTCGCCGCCTGTCTCGTGCTCTGGCCGGACCACGCCTTCCGCTTTCTGCAGGCGGACAATGTCGCCGTCGCCCTTGGGCTCGTCGCCAATCTACTGCTCGCGACGAATCGGCCGGGCCGGCGCGGGACCTTGTGGCTCGCCGCCCTCACCACGGCGGCGGCGCTGGGCTGCAAGCAGACCACGCTCGGCCTGCCCGTGGCCCAGTTCATCTGGCTCTGGCTTGGTCACGGCCGGACCGCCGCCCTCGCCCACGCCGCGCGGGTCGCAACCTGCGGTGCCGTTCTGCTCGGACTCGCCGGGGCGCAGTTCGGCGCCCGTGAGCTGTGGTTTGGTCTCGTGACCGTTCCCGGTGCGCTGCCGCTGGCGGAGGATGGGCTCGCCCGCTTGACCGAGATGGCGCCCCATCTCGCGTTGCAGGCCGTGCTCCCGCTCGCGTTCATCAGCGTGTTCTCCGTACGGTTCGTTCGTCGCGGCGAAACGGACGCTCTCGCGGGGCTCACCTTTCTCGCCAGCCTGCCGCTCGGCCTGGCGGGAGTCTTCAGCACCGGCGGCACGATCAATTCGTTTCAAGGTTACCAGTACCTGCTGCCGGCGTTGCTGCTGTTTGCGCTGCCACGACTGATCGTGCCACGAGCACCCGCCCTGCTCGCCAGCGCAATCCTCTTCGCCGTGATCACACGGATCGGTCTGGCCGACTTCGCGCCACTGCGGCCGGCCGTCGCGGATCTCCAGCGCGCCCAAGCCCTGCTCGCAGCCCGACCGGGGGAACTCTGGCTGCCGTGGAACCCGCTGGTCACCCACTTCGCCGAGGGCCGATTCGACCACGCCGAGGACGGGCTCTACGTGCGTTTCATCACCGGTCACCCCGTCTCACTCACGCAGGCGCGCGCCGGAACGCCGCCGGCCATGAAGGCCATGGCCTTCCCCACGGCCGCCACCCAGTGGGGCGTCGCTGCCAAGCTCGCGCCCGGGAGCGCCACGCCGCACCAAGATGGCCCCTGGTTGATCCTCGCTTGGGATTGACTGGACCGACGCAACGTCCAACGCCGTGAGCCTGCTCCTCGACTTCACCGGCTGCGCGGTCCTGTTTTGGGGCGTCGTTTTCGGTTTGGGGCTGCCGCTGGTGGCCGGAAGCGCGTTGCGCGCGACCGAGAAGACCGTGATTGGCGCAGGCGTCGGGCTGATCGCCGCCTATCTCCTCGGCCTGGCCGCTTACGCGCTTCCCAGCCTGCCCTTCCTCCGTCTGGCCATGCCGGGATGCGCGGTGATCCTGGTCGCGTTCCGCTGGCGCGCATGCGGTGAAATCCTTCGCGACCCCTCGGTTCGCGACCTCCTTGCCTCGTACCTTCTGGTCACAGTCTGGGTACTTGGTTTTCTGGCGTTGGTCCGCAGCTACTCAGGAGCCAGCTGGGCGCTGGACTGGCTCGGCCACTATGAGCGAGCCCAAGTGTTTGGCGGCATTTGGCCGACCGATCGCGCGCTCTTCGGCAACGACGTGGTGCCTTCCCGGCCTCCGCTGGCCAATGTCGTCACCGGCAGCTTGCTGACGGTGACGGGCTTTTCGTTCAGCCAATTTCAAATCCTCACGTCGCTCGCCTCCTCCCTCGCATTCCTGCCGGGCTGGTTGTGGGCCGTTCGGATCGGCCGCGGGTCACGTTTCGCCCCTGCAGCCTTCACCGTGCTGGTGATGGTTAATCCGTCGATGATGGAGAACGCGACCTTTGCGTGGACGAAACTCCCCACCGTGTTTCTGGTCCTGTGCGGCCTGTATCTCTTCGTCCCGATCAAGTCCGAGGCGAGCTCCCCGTCGCGCCTCAGCCTCGCCTTTCTTCTGCTCGCTGGCGGCCTGTTAACGCACTACTCGGCGGCGCCGTATATTCTCAGCCTGGTGGCGATCTACGTCTGGCAGCGCCGGAGGGAATGGCGAAGCGTGCAGGCCTGGCGGCAGGCCGCGCTCGCGGCCCTGCCGGCCGCGTTGCTGTTGTTCACGTGGTTCGGATGGGCCATCGCCCGCTATGGGGTTTCGGATACGTTTCTCAGCAACACCTCCGTCACCCTGAGCCACACCCGTTCGTTCACCGGGTTCTTCACGGAGAAAGCGCTCAATCTGGTCAACACCCTCGTGCCGCACCTGCTGCGCGCTCCAGACTACGCATTCATCGAGCAATCCAGCACCCTCGGTTACGTGCGCGATTTCACCTTTCTGCTCTACCAGGTGAACCTGCCTCTGCTCTTCGGCAGCAGCGGCGCGGTTGTGTTGATACGCCTGCTGGTCTTCGCATGGAAGCACGCTTCCCCCGCTCCGCGCGGCCAGCGGGGATTCTGGGCCTGGTTCGTCGGCGGCACGATCGTTCTCGGAACTGCCGCCAACGGCGGAATCGATGCCTGGGGCATCGCCCACCTGTGTTTGCTGGGCTTGCTGGTGCTCGGCCTCGCCTTCATCGCCGGGCGCATTGATGACCTTTCCCGCGGATGGAGGACTGCGTTGGCGATCGGCCTCGCCGGCGACTTCGTGCTCGGAGTGGCTTTGCAATTCCACCTGCAAAACCTGAGCTTCCCTCCGTCGGATCTCGCCCACAACGCCGCGGGCGTCCTGAGCGCGTACGGACCCGGTGCCTGGCTGAATCTGCAGTACAAGCTCGCGACCGGATGGACCTTTGTCGGCGACGCCGATGTGCCCCGTCCTCTTCTTCTGGCTGGCCTCGTGCTGATCCTCGGGATGGCGCTGGGCCGGCTCCGGCGCGCTCTGACAGAACAGTCTTCCGTCCGTCCGGATTCACCCTATCGTCTGCTTCCGACGGAGACCAGCCCGTCACCCGCACCGCCACCGCCCTCCGCGTGAACCGCCCACCCCACGTCGCGATCGTCATCCCCGCCTTTAACGAAGCGGAGGTTCTGCCTGAACTTTTTTCCCGGCTCTCGACCGTATTCGACGCTCAGCCCGACATCGTGTGGCGCGCCGTGCTGATTGACGACGGGAGCCGCGACCGGACAATGGAGATCATATCGGAGCATTGCCGGATGGACCGGCGTTTTCGCCTGCTCGCGCTCTCCCGTAACTTTGGTTTCCAGAACGCGCTCTCAGCCGGCCTCGCCCACTGTGGAGATGCAGACGCCGTGGTCACGATGGACGCCGACCTGCAGGATCCGCCGGAGCTGATCCCGGAGATGGTCGCAGCCTGGCAGCAGGGCGCCGGCGTCGTCCTCGCCGTACGACGTACGCGCAGCGAGCGCGGACTGCGCCGCGTCGGCTTCGATCTGTTTCATCGATTTTTTGGCCTGCTCAGCGATTTCCCGATCGAACCCAACACCGGAACGTTCGGATTGCTCAGTCGCGCTGCGGTCGATGCTTTCAACGAACTGCCGGAGAAACACCGTTTCTTTCCCGGCCTTCGCTCGTGGGTCGGTTTCAAGCGCGTGGATGTTTTGTACGAACGACAGGAGCGCGCGGCCGGCCAGCCCGGCCAGACGCTGCGTAGGCTCGTCCGCTACGCGCTCGACGGCGTGTTCAGTTTCTCCCGGCTGCCCCTGCGGTTGATGACGTACACGGGCCTATTCGTGGCCTTCATCGGATTCGCGATCGGATTGTTTTTCGCCATCCGCCGCATCCTTGGAATCGAAATCGCGGAAACGGGGTTCACCACCCTCGTCACGCTCGTGCTTTTCCTTGGCGGCATCCAGCTGATCGGCATCGGTGTGCTCGGCGAGTACCTCGGCCGCGTGTATGACGAGGTGAAGCGGCGTCCGAACTACATCGTAAAGTCCCGCCTCGGCTTTGAGTAGACGGATCCTGCAGTCGCTGCCCATCGTCGCGCTGGCCACCGCCCTCGCCGTGAGCGGCCTGTGGCTGATCACGACCTCCTTCATGGTCTACGACGACGAGGGCTACGTGCTCTGGTCCCTGCGAAGCTACAGCGCGACCGGCGGACTCTACGTGGACGTGTTCAGCCAGTACGGTCCGTTCTTCTACGTCTACTACGATGCGCTGCACCGGTTCCTTGGTTTTCCCTTCGAGAACGACGCGGGGCGCCTGCTCACCTTGGGGTACTGGCTCGCCACCGCATTGGCCGGAGGCGTCCTCACCTGGGTGCTGACGCGCAGCAGGGTGGCGGCGCTCGCTGCGACGGCGCTGACCTTCACCGGGCTGGTCGCCATGATCCGCGAACCGATTCACCCCGGCGGTCTCATCGCCCTGCTCGCAATGGCGGGCGCGGCCACCGGTGCCTTTGCGCTTCTTCGTGAACGGACCGGCCTCTTTGCCATGGCGGCGGGCGCCACGGGAGCCGCACTGGCGTTGATCAAGATCAACGTCGGGGCCTTCTTTCTCATCGCCGCCGGTTCGTGGATGGCGGCCTCCACGCGACCCAGTCGCGCCCTCGGCTGGCTGATCGCGCTGGGTTGCGTGCTGTCTCCGTGGCTGCTTATGCGGTCCCTCTGGCCCGCGCCGTGGGTGACGCACTACGCACTCATCTTCGCCTGCGGCGCACTCGCGCTTGCGCCGGGGCTCATGGGGGCGGCGCGGGCGGAGCATGATGGCCGGAGCTGGCGCAGCTTTTTCATCGCCTCGGTTGGGCTTGGTCTCGTCACCCTTGGCCTCGTTGCGGCCCGCGGCACCTCCTTGACGGCCCTCTGGCATGGGATGGTCGTGGCGCCGCTGAGCCATCCTGGCGTTTACTTCTTCCCGGTTGCCTGGCTTCCGGGAAGCGGAGTCCTCGCCCTGTGCTCGCTCGGCGCCGCTCTTTTTATCCAACGCACGACGCTCCCGGCTAACTTAGGCACCGTGATCGCGGGACTGCGCATCGCGACCGGGCTTTGGTTTCTGTCTGGCGCGTTCCAGGCGGAGAACGAGGGCATGACACGATTCGCGCTCAGTTACGGTCCAAGCCTCGCCTGGCTCATGGCAATTCCGCTGGCGGGCTCGCGCGATTCCGGTCCGGCCCGGGCGCGTCTCTGGCTGGCCTGGGTGTTTGTCTGGCAAACACTCCATGCCTTCCCTGTCGCCGGCAGCCAGATTGCCTGGGGCACGTTCCTCTGGGCGACGCTGCTCGTGACCGGTCTGGCGGAAGCGCTCACCCTTTTTTCCGACAAATGGCGGATCTGGCGAGGTGTTGGGCTCGCCGTGATTCTGGCGGGCGGGCTGATGGCGACCGGACGTCTCGCTTTCATTGGACGCGAGTTCTATCTGCAGAGCCGGCCGCTGGGCCTGCCCGGCGCGGAACAACTGCGGCCGCCTGCAGATCTTCGGCGTCAGCTTGCGGTGCTCGTTGAGAATCTTCGGATGCACTGCAATACGCTCTTCAGTCTGCCGGGGCTTTTTAGCCTCAACATCTGGAGCGACCGTCCAACGCCGACGGGAGCAAATGTCACCCATTGGTTTTCGCTCCTCTCTGCCGCCGAACAGGAGGCTATCATCGCGCGGCTTGAGGCCGATCCGCGGGCAGGATTGGTGGTTCATCGCTACCTCTTGGACTATCTGCGCGACGGTGGATTTCCCGCCCAAGGTCAGCTCCGTGCGTATCTGGATGCCTCATTCGACCGCGTCCTGACGGTTGGCTTCTATGAATTGCATCTGCACCGCGGCCGGAGCATCGCCCCCTTGTCCACGGTTCGACTGCTGCCGACCGGAGCGAACGGCGCGGCTGAACTCGAACTGGTCCTGGCACCAATCGAGGGAAGGCAGATCGCGAGTGTGGCGTTGCGTCCGCTGCACGCAACCGACGCAACCGTGGCCCGAATCGAGCCTACGCCCGGCAAGCCCTGGCAGCTTGTGCCTCTGGAGGCCGACGGCGCGGTCGCCGGTCCGCCTACCTTGGCGACCCAGGCATTTGCCCTCCAGGGCATTTCCCGAGTCTCGATTCCCGTAACCGTCGCCGACGGATGGAACCGCACGGGTGACACCTGCGTCGTGCTACTTGACGCGTCGGGCACGGAAATCGGGGCGGCAACCTTTGTTCGCTAACGCCGACGCGCTACGAGCAGCAGGCTGACGCCAAAGGGCCAGGGAAAGCGCCAACGCGCGGGAATCACGAAGAGCCAGCGCAGCAGACGATTCACGAACGGCGACGGGAGCCGGTCTTCGCTTCGCGCGCTGCCCGCCGGTGACGGAAACCATCCTCGCCAGCGACGGACCAGCCAGACTGCAGGATAGACCACGACATTGGTGTAAGCGTGCTGGACGACCTCCCATTCCGACTCAGGGAACAAGGCCGCCAGCTGGCGCCGGTCGTAGCGCCGGAAATGATGCAGCACGACATCCCAATCACTCCAGAGCGCCATGCTGGCCGGAACCGTCACAACCGCCAGACCACCGGGTTTGAGCAATCGGTGGAATCCGCGCACCACAGCGCCGTCATCCGGCACATGCTCCAAGACATCGAGCGCCGTGACATACTCAAGCGAGCCATCGGGCAGCGGAACCTGATCACCGGCCAGACTGAGGATCTGATCCGGGCGAAAGCGCGTCCGCAGGATTCTCAGCGCCTCCTCGTGATCATCGAGGACCTGGACCTGACAATGCCGGGCCATTTCCTGCGCAAACAGCCCGGTGCCCGCCCCGCAATCAAGCAGATGGTCCATCGGGAGTGGCGGACGGGCGCGCGCGATCCAATGTCTGACGATCTCACGCTTGCCGGCATAGTACCAATGATCGGCCTCGACCTGCGCGAGCTTGGTGTATTCGGCCGGATCCATGGTTGTCAGAAAGACTTAAAATGCTCACCGCCCCCCGTCGTGCGCGCAAGAAGTGCTTTTCTATCCTCGCCCGCATCCCTTTACTGACCCGGCCGTGGATTCCGCTTTCCCGGTCACTTCATGACTCCTCCTCTCGGACGCCTTTCCGAAGCCCACCTCGAAACGATTCGCACCCATTTCGATCAGGAGTCCAGCGCGCCGACCGGAGCCGCCCGAAGCTATGGCCGGTTGCTCGCGCATTACTACAACCTGCTCATTCCACCGGACGCGTCCGTGCTGGAAGTCGGCTGCGGTGATGGCGGCCTCCTGGCCCAGATCCGGGCCAGGAAGAAGACCGGTATCGATCTTTCCTCCGGTCAGATCGCCCGCGCCCGCGAGCGGCTGCCCGACGCCACGTTTCACGTTCAATCAGGCGAGTGCCTCGATCTTAGCGAGACCTTCGACGTCATCATCATCTCCGAAACGCTCAATCTCGCGGCGGATGTCCAGCGCATGCTTGACCGCGTCGCAAGTGTCGCGACTCCGGAGACGCGCCTGCTGCTGAATTTCCACAACAATCTCTGGCGCCCCGTTTTTGCCGTGGCCAACGCGCTGGGCGCCCGAACTCCGCCCCCCATGACCAGCTGGCTGTCGTCCCACGACATCGACAATCTGCTGGAGATGTCGCGATGGGAGATCATCAAGCGCCAGCCCCGTCTGCTCTGGCCGATCGCCACGCCGGTGATCGCACCGCTGCTCAACCGCTGGATCGCGCCCTTCGTTCCCTTCGCCGGCTTTGCGATCTTCGTCGTTGCCCGTCTCCGGCCGGAGCCAGCGGCCGTCGCGCCCTCGGTCAGCGTCGTGGTTCCGGCCCGCAATGAGGCCGGCAATATCGAACAGGCCGTGCTCCGCACACCCGAGATGGGCGCCTGGACGGAGCTGATCTTCATTGAAGGCCACTCCAAGGACAACACGTGGGACGAGATCCAGCGCGTGCAGCAGGCCTACCCGCAGCGCCGGATCAAGATCCTGCGTCAGACCGGCAAGGGCAAAGGCAACGCCGTGCGCGAAGCCTTCGCCGTCGCGACGGGCGATGTGCTCATGATCCTCGACGCGGACCTGACCATGCCGCCGGAGGAACTGCCGAAATTCTACGAGGCCATCGCGAGCAGCAAGGCCGAGTTCGCGAATGGCTCACGGCTGGTCTATCCGATGGAGAAGGGCGCGATGCAGTTCCTCAACATGATCGCGAACAAGTTCTTCGGCCTGGCGTTCTCCTGGCTGCTGGGCCAGTCGCTGAAGGACACGCTCTGCGGCACGAAGGTGCTGCGCCGCCAGCACTACCTCACAATCGCGGCGAACCGCGCCTACTTCGGCGAGTTCGATCCCTTTGGCGACTTTGACCTGCTCTTCGGAGCCGACAAGCTGAACCTCAAGATCCGCGACATCCCCATCCGGTATCGGGAGCGCACCTACGGCACGACCAACATCCAGCGCTGGCGCCACGGCCTGCTGCTGTTCCGCATGCTCGGCTTCGCCGCGCGGAAATTGAAGTTCGTGTGATCAAACAACGATCAACGAAGCTTCACCACGGAATACACTGAATGCACGGAATGAATATTCCTGCCATGCCACCTGTAGTCTGTCGTTCCAAAATCGGCTCACACGCACTATCCATCGTCGATCCGTTTTCTGTGTGTTCCGTGTATTCCGTGGTTAAATCTCCCTAAACCGCCAGCGCATGGACGCCGAGCAGCACAACCGGGAGATCCACGAGAATCTCCGTCACTGGGAGCGCAAACCGGCACTACAGGCCGAGTATGCCCGATTCTATCGGATGATTGCCGAACGCCTCGCCGGGATTCCCGCCGGCCCGGTGCTCGAGTGCGGATCGGGCATCGGCAACCTCAAGTCGGTGCTGCCCGACGCAATCACCAGCGATCTTTTTCCCAATCCCTGGCTGGACCGGCAGGAGAACATCTATGCCCTCACCTGCGCGGATGCCTCGCTTGGCGGCGTTGTGCTCTTCGACGTCTTCCACCACCTCCAGTATCCAGGCACGGCGTTGCAGGAGCTGCATCGCGTGCTTCTGCCCGGTGGACGGGTCGTGATCTTCGAACCCGCCGCCGGTCTGCTAGGGCGCGTGGTCCTCGGGCTCTTTCACCACGAGCCCCTAGCGCTGCGTGAGTCGATCACATGGAACGCTCCCGCCGGTTTCGACCCCACCGCCACGACCTACTACGCGGCCCAGGGCAATGCGTGGCGCATCTTCGGTGGCGACCAGTATCAGTCCGAACTCTCGGCTTGGGCGCGTCTCCCCCCGACGTATTGCCCGGCACTGCCTTGGCTCCTGACGGGTGGCTTTCGCGGCCCCTCGCTCGCATCCGGCCCGCTCCGCCCTGTCGCTGAGTTCACCGAGCGTCTGCTGGGGATCGCCCCGCGGCTTTTTGCGTCACGCATGCTCGTGGTGCTGGAGAAGCCACGCACGCGCGCATGAAACCAGGCGCATCCCGCTCCCTTCGCCTGGCCGCCGTCGGCGCGCTCTGCCTTTTGCATGTGTGGATGGCCGCCAGCGTCTCCCGTCAGTTCAGCACGACGGCGGATGAGATCGCCCATGTCACGGCAGGCTACGCCTACTGGACCCAGCACGACTACCGCTTTCAGCCGGAGAATGGCAATCTGCCCCAGCGCCTCGCGGCGCTGCCGCTTGTTATCCGCGGCGAACATTTTCCGGAGACCCAGGGAGCGGCCTGGATTTCGGCGGACGTGTGGTCCGTCGGGCGCGCTTTCTTTTATCACGAAGGCAACGATCTACCCGCCCTTTTAGCCGCGGCTCGGCAGATGATCGCGCTGTTATCCGGCATCTTGTGCCTCGCAATCTACGTCTGGACGCGGGGTGTATTCGGTCGTGGAGCCGCTTGGATCGCCCTCACGCTGGCCGTCTTCTCGCCAACCCTGCTCGCGCACGGCGGACTCGCCACGTCCGACACGGCGGCCGCACTCGGATTCGCGGCCACTGCGCTTGCGTGGTCACGCTTGATGCAGCGCGTAACCCTTGGCCGAATCGTGGTCGCCGGCCTGATGGCGGGCGCGCTTGCCCTGTCCAAATACTCGGCCGCGCTCTTCGCTCCCGTCGCCCTGATCATCGCGGGCATCCGGCTGCTTCGTCCGACTCCCGTCGCCTTCAGGTGGCAGGGCGTCTTCCATCGCCTGACCGGTGTCCATCGGATCCTCGCGCTCGGCGGTGCGGCCGGCGGAGCTCTGGTCGTGGCCAGCGTGACGATCTGGGCGGCCTACGGCTTCCGTTATTCCGCCAGTGGCGATCCCAACGCCCGTTTCATCCAGTCGTGGGACGAAGTCCTGCTGATCACCCCACCGCCTCCGCCTCTCGCCGCGGCTGACGGACGGTCGGTCGAGGTGAGTGTCGCACGGCCTGGCTTGGTGCAGCACACGGTGGCTTGGATGCGCGATCACCGGATTCTACCCGAAGCCTACCTCTATGGGCTGGCGTTTGTCGAAAAGCACGCCCGTGGCCGGCTGGCGTATTTCGCTGGCGAATACCGCACGGAAGGCTGGCGAGAGTTTTTTCCCACGGCCTTTCTCCTGAAGACCCCTTTGCCTGCCCTTGGACTCGGGGCACTGGGCGTCACCGGCCTGATCCTCGCCCCGCGGCGCCGCAGGTCGGTCTGGCTTCTCCGGCTTGCGCCGGTGCTGGCTCTGATTGCCGTGTACGGGGCTTTCTCGCTGCAAAGCCGGCTCAACATCGGCCATCGCCACCTGCTCCCGCTCTACCCGGCCTTCTTTCTCCTCGCCGGAGGTGCTGCGCTCATGATCCGCCGGTGGCGCTGGATCGTGGTCATCATCGCCCTGCTGTTGGGGTGGCACATCCGCGAATCGCTCTGGATCCGGCCCCACTATCTCGCCTACTTCAATCCACTGGCCGGCGGACCCAAGGAGGCGCACCGCCTGTTCGTCGACAGCTCACTCGACTGGGGTCAGGATCTGCCCGGGCTGCGAACCTGGCTCGACACCCACGCAGCCGGCGAGCGGATCTTCCTATCATACTTCGGCTCGGGTGATCCGGTGCACGAAGGCATCCACGCCACAAGACTGGGTGACGGTTACTTCGACTGGAGGAGCCGCGTCACTCCGCCCGCCCTCACCGGTGGCGTGTACTGCATCAGCGCCACCATGTTCCGCCGCGTCTACACCCATGTCCGCGGACCTTGGGACGAAGGCTACGAGACGAGCTATCGCCAGCTGCAGGCGTGGCGCCGCGCCACCGCCAACCGCGCACCCGGGTCCGCCGTGACGGACATCGACGGGACGCCCTTGAGCCCGGAGCAGGTTAACGCCCGTCTTTTCAATCTCGAGCAGCTCCAATTCGGCCGCCTGTGTCATTTTCTGAACGAGCGCCCGCCCGACGACCAGGTGGGCTATTCCATTCTTCTCTTCCGCCTGACGGATAACGAAGTCGCCTTTGCCCTGGACGCGCCGCTCGATGCCTTCCCGCGCGCCAGCCGGGCCACGATCAGCCGCTAGCTAGCGCGCACGCTCCACCGTCGCTGACGCGAGCGCGGCGGCTGCATCATCGCGACGCGCGCCCTCCTCGCCGGCAACCTCCGCTGCCGGTTTGACTGGCGCCGGATCGATCCGCACCACCCGGCTGATGCGGGCGATGCGGGAGCCGATGTGACGCTCGACCACCGGTTCGAGCACGTAGATCGACGGCAGCAGATCCTCCGGATCGACGACGAAGACCCCGTCAGGACCGCTCGAGCGGAGCACCTGGGTGACCAGCACCTCCTGAAAGGTGCCCTGCTCGAGATGAAAGCGCACCGCGTCACTACGCGAACGCCCCTGATGGATCGCGATCACGGGCACGCGACGCATGAGCCAGGCGAGCGCCGATTTGTTGGTGATGACGAGCCGCTCCTTGGGGGGCCAGGTTTCGACGACCCGCCATTCCCAGGCCAGCTCCGTCGCGAGGAGATTGATCGTGGAGTGGTGCGCCGCAGCCGGCATCCCGAATGCGGCGGTCACGAGCAAGGCCCCGCCAACCAGGATCGGGGGCAATCGTTCGCCCACCGGCGAACCCGCGAGCCGCTGCGTGGCCCAGGCCACAGCCAGCGCGAGGATGACGTGGAACGGCAGCACCAGACGCGCAACGATGGGATCGTCGAGCTGACCCCAAAAGTAGAACATCAGGAGCCCGAGGTTAGCCAGCACCGCGACGGCAAACAGCACCGCCACGACCCCGCCGGATGGTGCGCGCGGCCACTCGCGCACACGCACAAGGACAACGCAGGTCGCCCACCCAAGGGCAAGCCAGCCGGTCACCGAAAGCCACCAGGAATTCAGGATGTTGCCAAACAGCGCAAAGAAGTAAGTCCCGGCGTGGGTCAGGTTATTCGCCACATGCTCCACCCCGAAGCGTGAATCAAGATCCGCGCGCAACTCCCACAGTGCGGGCGTACCCGACAGGTAGGTGTTGTGCAGCGCGCACGGAATAAGCAGGAGTGGCGCGGCCATGGCGGCCGCCGGCAGGATCACCCGCCCCACGCGCCGCCAACCCTCAAGGACCACGATCGCAGCGGGAATGACATAGAGCGCCGATTCATAGCGGGTCTGGGCCAGCAGCACGCAGGACAGGATGAGGACCGACAACCGGTCATCGTCCGGCTTCGCGAGGTAGTCGACCGCAGCCCGCATGACCAGCAGGAGCATGGCCAGGTTGATCAACTCCATGCCCATGCCGTTCGCATTCTGCGCCAGCAAGGTGGAGGCACCAAAGCAGACCAGTGCCGCAAAGGCCGCCCGATGCGCGGCCAGCTTCCTCGCGACTGCATAGAACAGCACCAGTACAAGCGGGAGCAGCAGCGTGTTGACGAGGAAGCCGTTCAATTCGCGGTATCCCGTCAGGTCGTGGACCAGCGAGACGAGGAAGGAGAAAAAGTACGGTCGCTTGTCCAGGTAGATATTGAGCGAGGCAAAGATGCCCTCGATCTCATACCCGCGCACCACGGTGCCCACCTCGCGAAAGTAGTGCAGATTCCAGGCGGTGGCCTGCAACACCAGCTCGTCATAGAGGATCTTGTAGGAGTAAGGGAAAATAAACAGCGAGACGACGCTCACTCCGGCGACAAAACCCACGACCTGGATGCGCTCTCGCTTGGAATCCCCGATGGCGCCCGTCGTCAGGCTTCGCGACCGCCGGTAAAGGGCGAGGAGCCACCAGAGGGTTGTGCCCGCCAGCGCATAATAACCGTAGCGCTGAACGAGCAACCCGGCCTCGGCCGCCGTGTGCGCAAGAAAGCCGAACGCCACCGCCGTGGCGGCCGCGAGGCCAAAGATCACCAGAGGCAGAAGGGATCGCGCCTGCCCCGCGTTTTTCGAAGCGGTCCGGGCGGCGCCGCTTCGCCGGCTTGCACGCGGCGCTCTCACGGCAGCTGCTTGATCCAGTTCTCCATGTAGATCGCGCGCGCCTTCTCGATCTCTTCCGGCGAGCGTCGCTCGACCTTCACCGGCACCGCCGTGGTGGAACGCGCAACCTCCCGGCCTTCGTGGCGGATCGCCACCACCCGACTGATCCGGGCAAAGAGCAGTGTGCCCACCCGGCGCTCCAGCACGGTCTCCAATTCAAAATCAGGGCCGAGGTCATCCACAGGATCCACGCGACGCGCACCCGTCTGGTCATCGACCAGGATGCTCTGGAACACATACATCTGCGAGAAGCTGTGGTTCCGTAGATGGTAGCTCAGCCCGTCCTTGCGCGCCCCGGCTTGGCCAGCAGGCGTGGCCGGGATCTTCTGCGTGATCCAGAAGACCGAATCGTTGTCGATGAACAGGTAGTCGCGCTCCGGAAGCAGCGAAATGAACTCACGGCGCAACTCCATCTCGACGCCGGGACTGTAGGCGTGCGCGTAGGCCTGCTTGGCCATCACGGGAAGCCCGTGGAAGAGAAGTCCACCCAGGGCGACCAGCGCGAGGGCTTTCCATACGCGATCAGAAAACGCCAGCCGCGCCCCCACCACGACAAGCGCCAAGGCAAGAAGCAGGTGCAGGGGCAGGCTCAAACGATGAATCACGGGATCATCGAATCGCCCCCAGAAATAGAACAGGTGGACCAGCGTCACCGCGCCCAGACCTAAGCCCAGCAGAGCGGCCGCGGTTTGCCGGGGACCATGGTCCCCGGGCGCACGGAATACGCGCACCACCCAGAGCGCGAAAATGGGCAAAGCCAGCAGGCCGAGCGCGGCAAACAGCGGCGAACTCGGCTGGTAGGGACCCAGATCAAAAAAGAACGCCAGGGCATGACCGAGATTATCCGCAAAATACTCCGGACCAAACGGCCGGGTCGCCCCGGCAACGCCCGCCAGCTCCCAGCTCCCCTTATTCGTGGAAAACACCTGATTCTGCAAAAGCACCGGCAAGAGGAACAGCGGGGAAAGGATCGTCGGCCACGAAAGCATGACGCGGCCGCTTCGCCACCAACCCCAGACTGCCGTGAGCGCCATCGGAATCAAAAAGAGAATCGACTCGTATCGGGTCGAGGCGAGCAGCACCCCGCCATAAACCATGGCCTGCAGCCGGCGCTCGTCGGGCTCCTCCAGATACCACGTCATGAGCAACCCCAACGTAGCAATCAGGAGCAGGTTCAGCAGTTCGAATCCCCCGCCGGTCGCTTGCTGGGCAAGAAGGGGAAGGCCGGCAAAGAGCAGGAGGACAAACAGACCCGGCCAACGCCCGCGCCCTGCGTTCACGCCCAAGAGATAAGCAACGCCCAGAAACAGCCCGGCCAGCCCTATGTTGAGGTAAAAGGCATTCTCCGGTCGATACCCCGTCAGGTCGTGCACCGTTGCCGTGAGAAACGGGAACAGCAGCGGACGCTTATCGAGCGCGTAGTCGAGGATCAGGAAAGGCCCCTGCGTGTCCGTCGCCCGCACGGGGTAGGCCGCCGCACGGTCGTAATGCAGACTCATTGAGGTCCCGAGGAGCAGGACTTCGTCCGCCAGAATCTTGAATCCGGGACGATCCTGGGTGGTCCAAACACTCACGCAGGCCACGATCGCCAGCAGCACCCCCGCATCGAACCGCTCAAACTTCCAACGCGCCCAACGGGCACGGACCAGCGGGACCAATGCGCCAAGGAAAAATACGAGGGATCCAAGGACAAACCAGTATCCCCCATGGATAACCCAGCTGAAGCCCGTCTCCGGCGAGACCACGACTCGCGCGAGCATAACGACCAGAATCAGCCCAGCCGCCACGAGCCACACCCTGCGATCCAACAATATGCGTCGAAACATAATGAACCAACTGACTATTCCAATGATTTGACGGAAAAAGCGACGATCAAGTCATGCACGAGGAGCGAACCTGCTGCAGCGCGTCTTCATCCCTTTCCGGCGTGAGCGGGGTTCGGCTTCATCCGCAAAAAAGCCGCCTGAGTTCATCAGGCGGCTTGGAATGAGGAGGGATCAGCCGTCAGCTTAGTTGCTGTAGGTGATCGTGCGCGTCGCAGCGACGCCGGTCGCGGTGACGGGAGAGCCCTGCTGGAGGTCGCTGTAGGTCTCACCGGCAACCGTCTGGATCGCCTTGATGTACTGCGAGGAGTTCGTGCCGACGAGGACGCTCGAACCAACCGCGGAGACACCGTTCTCGAGGAAGTACTGGTCGGCCGCCGCACCGAGCTGGCGCAGGTTGTTCAACACGGCCTTGTCCTGCGAGCTGGCGCGGACCTTCTGGAAGGCAGGGATCGCCATGGCGGCCAAGAGGCCGATGATGACGACGACGATCATGATTTCGACAAGGGTGAAGCCCTTGGTGTTCTTGGACGTATTCATTGGATTTAGGGGGATAATAGATAGACCCTCAATGCGAGGGCTTCGAACAACCAGCTTACTAAATCACCGTCCACAAACAACATAATGCATTTGTAAAAACACACACCCGTCGATGGGCGCAAAAAAGCCGCTTGGTCGCCCAAGCGGCTTGAAAAGGAACCAAGTCGGAAGACTTAGTTGCTGTAGGTGATCGTGCGCGTCGCGGCGACGCCGGTCGCGGTGACGGGAGAGCCCTGCTGCAGATTGCTGTACGTCTCGCCAGCGACCGTCTGGATCGCCTTGATGTACTGCGAGGAGTTCGTGCCGACGAGGACCGACGAGTTGACGGCCGAGACGCCGTTCTCGAGGAAGTACTGGTCAGCCGCCGCACCAAGCTGGCGCAGGTTGTTCAACACGGCCTTGTCCTGCGAGCTGGCGCGGACCTTCTGGAAGGCAGGGATCGCCATGGCGGCCAAGAGGCCGATGATGACGACAACGATCATGATTTCGACGAGGGTAAAACCCTTGGAGGATTGGAGCTTCTTCATAGTGCGGGATGGGTTTGAATAATAAAAATGCCCAATTGGGCAGTAGAGTCACTCAACCCTAATAGCAGTAGGCCGACAAGGTGAAACTCGTAAAGCAGTTGTAAATGAATCCCGTTGCCGCACGGCGACTTCAGCGTCGTTTTATCCTGGAGCCGCCGTGATTCTACGCACCGCACCGCCGCGCTACGATTCCCAGATATTATCCATTAAAAATAATGGCTTAAATCGTTTACCATGATTACTTAATGAATTAAAATTAACCGTGTCTTCATTGGTAATTCCCGCAGCCGGATAAACCGATGGAACCTCGCCGCCCTATCCCGGGTTTATAATACCCAAAGGGGATCATGCCCCACCGACGTACTCGCTTCAGCCCACCCGTCCACTGCCATGCCCAAGCCTCTTCGCCTGCGCCTTCTTCTCCTTGGTTATACGTTGATTACGACTGCACTGATCATCGGAGTGGCCAAGGGAGCGGACGAACTGCGGTTCAAGAATGGCGACCGCCTAACCGGGGAAGTGATCGCTCAAGCCGACGGGGTCATTCGTTTCCGCACCGCCGCGCTCGGTGAACTGCAGGTCGCCGCAACGGAAGTCACCGTCATCAACCTGCCCGATACCCCGGTGGAAAGCCTGGCCGGTCTGCCTCCGCAATCCACGGCACCTGCTGCGGTCCAAGCGCCCGCCAATCCGACGCCGGTGCCCGCCGGCGCCCGCACCGCAGCCGGCACCCACCCCGCACCCAAGGCATCCGCTCAGCCCACACCGTCCCGCTGGCGGGGCAAGGTCGAGTTCGGCTTCAAGCAGGAATCCGGCACGACCGAGTCGATCGACTTCAGCCTCCGCGGCGAAGCGGAACGCAAGATCGAGCGCAACCAGTTCCGCGCGACCGGCCGTACGATCTACGGAGAAAAAAATGATCGAAAGAGCGCGGACCGCAACGACGCGAGCTTCCGCTGGCGGCGCGACTTCGACAACGACCTCTTCAGCCAGTCGCTGACCACCTATCTTTCAGACAAGATCAAGGCCATCGACGCCAGCTACGAGCAGAACGTCGGCATCGGCTACCGCGTGCTCAACCGCGACCGCCACATCGTGAACGCTGGCGTCGGTGCCACCGCCCAGTACCGTGAAGCCCTTGGCGCCGATCCCAATGTGCAACTGCTCGCCGAGTTCTTCGAGGACTACACCTACAAGATCAACGGCCGGTTCACCCTGACGCAGAACTCATTCGTGCAATGGACCGATGACGACTCCGCAGCCCTCGCCGGCCGCCAAAACTACAAGGTGCAGTTCGACGCCGCCCTGCAGGGGAAGTTCACCGACCGCCTGTCAATGAACCTGCGCTTCGAGCACGAGTTCGACAATTCCGTCGTCAAACGCGACGCCCGCACCGATCAACGCATCACGAGCTCGCTCGGCTACGCGTTCTGAGTCCGCCAGGAGGTTCAGAGGTAGAAGGTGTAGCCGGGGTCGCTGACCCCGGGATCGAATTCTTTCCGGCGCATGTAAGACCGGGGTCAGCGACCCCGGCTACACGACGCACTCGCGACCAATCCCGACCGCCTACTTCTTTTTCTTGGTCGCCGCGGCTTTCGCCGCCTTCTTCACAACCTTCTTCTTGGCCGGCGCGGGTTTGGCGGTTTTCTTCTTCGCCGTCTTCTTCACGGGTTTGGCCGCCTTGGTCTTCTTGACGACTTTCGCTGGCTTGGCCGCGGCCTTTTTCGCGACCTTCTTGGCCTTGGGCGCAGCTTTCGCCTTCGCCTTTACCTTCTTCGGCTTGGACTGGGCCTTCGGCTTCGCCCCCGATGATTTGCGTGCCTTGACCGGCTTGGCGGCCGCCGTGGGTTGACCCGCCGCAGGGGCCGACGCGGACACTACCGCCACGATGGCGGGAGCAACGGGTTCAGCCACTCCCAGCAGAGTCGGGATGTGAATATCCTCCGCATCGTTCCAGAGCTGCTCGAGGCGATAGGCGTCACGCTTGTCCGGCGTGAACAGGTGAATCATGATCTGGTACGCATCAACCACGGTCCAGCCGCTCCCCTCGGACGAGTCCATGCCGGCGATGCGCATCTTGTCGCCATCGAGGACCTTTTCCAGTTCGACGCGCAACGCACGGAGATGCGGCTCCGAGGTGCCCGTCGCCAGCACGAGGTAGTCCGTGATCGACGACTGCGCGCTGACGCGCAGCACGCGAAGGTCTCCGGCCTTCTTTTCTTCAAGCGCCTGCACGATCTTGCGCAGCGTTTCCTGGGTGGCGGTGGCGGTGGGTTTCTCGTCAGACATGGAAGTGTTTTCAGCGATAAAGACGCTTATCCTGGATATAGACAATCGCCTTATGCGGGACGAAGTAATCGAGGGAAAGCCGCTGCTGGACGCGGGCACGCAGCTCCGTGGAGCTGATCTCGATCAAGTGACCGTCGCAGCGGTGGAGGCGGAGCCCGGGGATGTCGGGCCGGGCCTTGGCCGGGTGACCGGGCCGCTCCAGGAAAATGAACTCGATCAGCTGGGCCAGCTCCGTGATGTCCTTCCAGAGGTGCATCTTTGGCAGCTGGTCGCCACCGATGATCCAGTAAAGCTCGTCGTTCGGATAAAGCGCCCGGAAATGCCGCACCGAATCAATGGTGTAACTGATGCCCCCCTTCCCGAGTTCGTAGTCCGACAACTCGAAGCGGTGATCCCAATCCGTCGCCGCCCGCAACATCGCCAGCCGGTCGGCCGAGCTTGATTGCACATCATTGGGCTTCAGCGGGGCCTGGGCCGCAGGCACGAAAATGACCCGGTCGAGCTTGTACTGCTCGTACGCATCCTGCGCCGCAACCAGGTGCCCGAAGTGCACCGGGTCGAAGCTCCCGCCCATGAGGCCAATTTTCACGCCGGGCACCGTTGCCATGCCCCGCGAGTCCCGCAAGGCCGGTTTTCAGAGGATGAGGTCGCAGGACCGCACATGAATCCGACTGATCTTATTTCAAAATCACGGGATTGATGGCGGCTTCCCGGATCGAATCCGTGTCCATCTGTGTTCATCCGTGGTTCAAACTCCGTCAAGGCGCCGCCTTCTCCTCGCCCGGCGGCGGGAACGCGACCTTCACCGCGGGAAAGCTCTCCCCGGTCGTCGCCTCAAAGCGCTCGGCCCGGATCATCCGCTCCCGCGCTGCGATCTCATCCTCCCATCGGCGGATGCGGCGCGCATCCGTCTGCTCCTTCGCCAGCGCTTCCGCCGCCGCAGGCGTGACCTGCGTCTGCCATACGTGCAGGCGACGCAGGCGCGGCAACGCCTTCAGCGCGGCCAGCCCGCCATCGCTGATCGTCGTGCCAAAGAGGTTGAGCGATTCCAGCTTCGTCAGCGGCGCGAGCGCCACCAACCCCGCATCCGTCACCGCCGTCCGGTCCAGCTGCAGGCGCCGGAGCTCGCGCATCGTCGCGAGGGAGGCGAGCCCCGCATCGGTCACCGCCGTTTCGCCAAGGTCGAGCCATTGGATCGCTGCACCCAGCGCAGCCAGCTCCGCCAGCTGCGCATCGCCAAACTGCTTCAGCCGGAGCCGGGCGCTGACCATGAGCCACGGCGTCTCCGCTGACAACGGACGGATCTCAATCCCCAGCTGCGCGCTCAACGCGTCCGCCTTGGCCAACACCGTCGCCCGATCCGGCAGCGGTGCGGCCTCCGCTCCGCCGCCCAAACGCTCCGCCAGGATTTCCGCCACCTCCGGCGGCGGCGACGCCTGAGCCACGGTCCGGATCTGCGGCGCGCCCGAACCGACCCACCACTCAAGCAGCAGAAGTTCCTCCTCGGAAAGCTGCGGCTTCGTCTTCGGCGGCATCCGTTCCTCGTGGTCGAGCGGCAGGAGGAGGCGCTGGATCAGCCGGCTTCCACTCGCATCGCCCGGCTTGAACAGGGCTCCGTGCTTGCCGCCCAGCTGCATCGCCACCCAGGAATCCAGCCTCAGATCGCCCTGACTCTTCGCCTCGCCGTGACAGGACACACAGCGTTGCTGGAGGATCGGATGCACCACATCGGCAAACACCTGCACCGTCGCCGGCTCTCGTGGCACCTGCCGCGCCCCTGCTGCCGCGACCGCCTCAACTCCGAGCGCACGCTGCCAGCTCGGCGGCAGCAGCCCGGTCAGGTAATCCTCTCCGTGCACCATCGCCCCGCCGTAATGCCCGGCCGCCGAGAGCAACGCGACGGTCGCCGCGAGGAGCGGCGCATAAGCCCGCCGCCACCGCAGCCCATGCACCACCAGAAGCGCAATCGCCCCCGCCACCGTGAGAAAGCCCAGTAACTGGTGGCGTTCCAACAGCGTTCCGGAAAAATCGCCGCGCTCCGCCAAGAGCCAGCCCAGCCCCGCGGCGAGCAGCGAAGCAATCGCCCCGGCGGCCAGCACCGCCGTGCATTGCGCCTCGCTCAGGCGCGGAAAGCGCGACCAGCAGCCGGCCAATTCGAGGAGAGCCAGCAGCAGCAGGATGCCGATCGGCAAGTGCACCACGAGCGGATGCAGCCGCCCGAGAAAGAGGAGCAGGTTCTCCATGGGCCGCGGCTAGATGAAGATCCCCGTCGCCACCTTGCCGTGCACGTCCGTAAGTCGGAAATCCCGGCCTTGGTAGCGGTGCACCAGCTTGGTGTGATCAATGCCGAACGTCGCCAGCATCGTCGCATGCAGGTCGTGCACATGCATCTCCTGCCCGTCTTTCACGTAGCGATAACCAAGTTCGTCAGTCGATCCCCAGGTCAGACCGCCCCGGATGCCCGCGCCCGCCATCCAGATGGAAAACGCATTGATGTGATGGTCCCGACCCGACCCCTGCCCCATCGGCGTACGGCCAAACTCGCCGCCCCAGATCACCAGCGTGTCCTCGAGCAGACCGCGCTGCTTGAGATCCTTCACCAGCGCCGCCGCTGGCTGGTCGGTGAGCTTGCACACCTGGCGCAGGCGGGGGTCGAGATCGCCGTGGTGGTCCCAGCCGCGATGGTAGAGCTGGACGAATCGCGTGCCGCGCTCGATAAGGCGGCGGGCGAGCAGACAGTTGCTCGCGAACGAGCCGTCGCCCGGTTGCTTCACCCCGTAAAGATCGAGGATCGACTGCGGTTCCGAACGGAGATCCGCCAGCTCCGGCACGCTCGCCTGCATCTTGAACGCGAGTTCGTATTGCGAGACGCGCGTCTGGATCTCGGGATCAAGCGATTCCTCCTCCTGGAATCCGTTGAGTCGCGCGATCTCGTCGATCACTTGGCGCTGCGTGCTCTGGCACACGCCGTCAGGATTGCCGACATAGTGCACCGGCGCGCCCTTGCTGTAAAACTGAACGCCCTGGAACCGGCTGGGCAGAAAGCCCGACGACCACTGGCGCGCCGACACCGGCTGGTCCGCCCCCGGGCCGTTCGACATCAGGACGATGTAGCCCGGCAGATTGTCCGCCTCCGAGCCGAGTCCATACAGGAGCCACGAGCCCATGCTCGGCCGGCCCTTGATGATCGAGCCCGCGTTCATGAACGCGTGGGCCGGATCGTGGTTGATCTGCTCGGTGTGCATCGAGCGCACGATGCAGATGTCGTCCGCAATCGTCTGCGTATGTGGCAGCAGGTCCGAGATGATCTGACCCGACAGCCCGCAACGCGAAAACGTGTAGGGCGAGCCGCGCGCGAGCAGCACCGTGTTCTGGAGCTGCGCCAGCTGCTGGCCCTTGGTGAACGACTCCGGAAACGGCTGTCCGTCGAGCCGGTTCAGTTCGGGCTTGGGGTCGAACAGGTCCACATGCGACGGACCGCCGGCCATGCAAAGGTGAATGATGCGCTTCGCGCGCGGCATGAAATGCGGGGCGGGCAGGATGCCCCGCCAGCGGCCGGACGGAGCCGCCGCCGCCCCCAGCAGACGCGAATCGAGCAGCGAGCCCAGCGCGAGCGCGCCAATGGCCTGCGCGGACTTGCCCAGGAACGTCCGACGCGACCAGGCCCGCTGATGATGGAGCAGATTCGTGGGATCGAAGGCGGACATGGGGATCAGTAGCGGACGATGGTTTCGTTGAGATTCAGCAGCACGCGTCCCACCGAGGTCCACGCGGCGAGTTCGACCCGGTCGACGCCAGCCGGCACGGGCAGCAGGCCCACACTCGTGAATGCCACCGCATCCTCGGGATGCGTGCGGTAATGCTCGAGCTGCTTCGCGTGGAAGTCGCGCAGCGACGCGGCCTCGCGCGCGTTGGGCTCGCGCGCGACGGCCCGGCGGAAACCCTCCGCGATGCGCGCGTCGACGGAGCCGTCAGTTGGCGCGGCGAGGATCCGCAGGGCCAGTCCGCGCGACGCTTCCACGAAGGTCGGATCGTTGAGCAGCGTGAGCGCCTGCTGCGGCGTGCTCGACAGCGCACGCTCGGCCACGCACTCCTCGCGTGACGGCGCATCGAAGTTCGCGAGCATCGGGTGCAGGAAGGTTCGCTGCCAGTGCTGGTAAACACCCCGCCGGTACTGCCGGTCGTCGCGATGTGCCTCGTAGTCGCGGATCGGGAAATTGAGCGACGCATAGTAACCCTCCGGTTGATACGGCTTGGCACTGGGTCCGCCGATCTCCCGGTCGATCAGTCCCGCGATCGCCAGCGCATTGTCCCGCACGAACTCCGCATCAAGCCGGCGGGCATTCTGCCGCGCCAGCAGACGGTTCGCCGGGTCGATCGCCACCAACTCGGGCCGAGCCTGCGACGACTGGCGGTAGGTCGAGGACGTCACGATCAGACGCACCATCGCCTTCACGTCCCAGCCGCGGTCCATGAACTCGACCGCCAGCCAGTCGAGCAGCTCCGGGTGACTCGGCCATTCACCCTGCGCGCCGAGGTCGTCGAGCACGGCGGAAAGCCCGGTCCCGAAGAACTGCTCCCACAGCCGGTTCACAAACGTGCGCGCCGTGAGCGGGTTGTCCCGCGAGACAATCCAGTTGGCGAGATCGAGCCGGGTCTGCCGCGGCGCATCCGCCGCGACATCGCCGCGCCCAAGAAAACGCGGCGGCGCCGGGGTCACGACCTCGCCGGTCTCATCCAGCCAGTTGCCGCGCGGAAGAATGCGCGTCGTCGCCGGCGCGGTCGCCGCCGTCACCGCCGTCCAGGCCTTGCCGTCAAAGCACTCGGCGATCCGATGAAGTTCCCCCTGGATCGCCACCCGCGCCTCCGCGTCGCCCGCCCCGATGCTCCGGAGGTATTCGCCGGCGCGCTGGACCTTCTGCTCGTCGGTCGGCGCCGTCGCGAGAATCGCGGCGCGCACCGACGCCGGCACGATGTCACCCGGCAGCCGGCCAGCGAGCGGCGAGACTGACACGCGCACCCGCCCGGGATCGTTCATCGAGCCGGCCACGGCCACGCTGCTGCGGCCAAAGGTCACCACGAGGCGCTCGCCCTCCGCCAACGTCACCGGCGTCTTCAGCAGAAAGACCGCCGCCTGCGGCTGATCGGCCAGCGCCGTGAACGAGCGCCAGCCGGTCGTGATCGCAGGCAGGCGCTGCCCGTTGAAATAGGATTCATTGGGCTGCTCCGTGTAACCGTTGAAGATCTCCACCGGCCGCATGTCGCCACCGCCGGCCGGGCTGATCGCGAAGGCGACGCGGGTGTTGAAGAGTTCGCGTCCACCCCGGCCCACCCTGCCCTGATGCGTTTCATCCGGGAGCACCTCGACCCGGATCGACGCAATGGAACCGCCCGGGGCTTGCAGCGGCACCACCGGCAGGGGTGGACGCACCGCTCCCCGCCCGGTGGCGGGCACCGAAAAGCGCACGCTGCCGTCCGGAAGCGCCGTGGCGTGGGCATGGTCGTCAGCGATCGCCGGCACGGCCAGCGTCCAGCCCCGCTGCGGCTCGGTCCGGAGCGCGGACGCGGCCTCGGCCACCCACGCGTCGAGCGCCGGCCAGCGCTCAGCCTCCGACGCCAGCCCGGGCGCCGAGGATGCGATGAACTGCTCGAGCTGCGCCGTAAGCCGGTCGCGCCGGCGTTCGAGGTACTCGCTCCGCACCTGAAGCTCGGGCGGAAACGGATGGTCGTTGGTGAAATTTCTCAGCTCCGGCTCGGGCGTGTACGTGTAATCATGATACACGCCCCACTGCTTGATATCGGCGAAGTACGCCGCGGTGGCATAGAAATCCCGCGCGCTGATCGGGTCGTACTTGTGGTCGTGGCACTCCGCGCAGGCCATGGTCGAACCCATCCAGGCGGTCGACACGGCCCGCACGCGGTCGGCGGCGTACTTGGCCAGGTACTCCTTCGGCTGCGCGCCGCCCTCACGGGTCATCATGTTGAGCCGGTTGAAACCGGTCGCGACGAGCTGCTCGGGCGTGGGATTCGGGAGCAAGTCACCGGCGAGCTGCTCGCGCGTGAACTGGTCGAAGGGCTTGTTCCGGTTGAACGCGTCGATCACGTAGTCGCGGTACGGAAAGACATTCTGCAACTGGTCCCCGTGAAACCCGACCGAATCGGCAAAGCGCACCAGATCGAGCCACGGCACGGCCATGCGCTCGCCGTAATGCGGAGACGCAAGCAGCCGGTCGACCAGACGCTCGTAGGCATCCGGCGCCGGGTCAGCGAGGAACGCCTCCACCTCCGCTGGCGTCGGCGGAAGTCCCGTCAGATCCAAGCTCAGGCGACGGATGAGTGTGGCCCGGCCCGCCTCGGGCGCAGGCGTCAGCTGCTCGCTCGCCAGCCGCTCGAGAATGAAGGCATCCACCGGCGTGCGAACAAAGGCCGCCTGGGCGGGTGCCGCGGCGGGCGGAGTCCGCTTTTGCGGGGCAACGTAGGACCAGTGCTGCTCGTACTTCGCGCCCTGCTCGATCCAGCGCTTCATCAAGGCGATGTCGCGGGCGGAGAGCTGGTGAAGCGTATCCGGCGGCGGCATGACCTCGGCCGCTTCCTTGGAGATGAGCCGGCGCCAGACCTCGGATTTCTCGGGATCGCCCGGGACGATCGGCGTGCGCTTGCGGCCAAACTGATCCGTCAGCGGAGCATAGGCGGACTCTGGCCGGTCGAGCCGCAGCGATCCCTTGTTCGCCGCGACGTCGGCCCCGTGACACTTGAAACACGTGTTCGACATGATCGGCCGGATGTCGCGGTTGAATTCCACCACGGCCGGCAACGGCTTGACCGCCGCGGCCGCGAGGGCCGTCGATACCGGCAACGCCGAGCCGACAAGACCCAACAGGGCGCAGAAAAGGGCGCGCCGGGCAGCAGCATCCGCAGGCATAGGGCAGGTCGTCTAAAGGGGGGCGGGGAAATGACGCCCGTCAACGCGGCGTCAGGGGAAGAAAGCCAAGTCTGATCTAATAACAATCAACTCGCCCCCGGCTGTAAACGCCAGAGATCGTATGCTGAACGATTCCTGCCGTAAATCCGTCGCTTGCGGGAAAGCCCGCGTTCCCGTTGGCTCCCACCACCCCGATGCCCCCGACGCTCGTCCTCCGACCGCTGGCAACCGCCGACCATGAGGCGACCGCGCAGCTGCTTCATCGTTCGCTCGTCCACTGGTACGAGAGTCGCCTCCGGCAAGGCGCGCGCTTCGGTTCGAGCGCCGAGCCATTCCGCTTATTTCCCGAGGTGTACGCCGCGCTTGATCCGGGCGAGGCCGTGGCGGCCTGCGATTCCGCGACCGGCGCGTTACTCGGAGTCTGCTTTGTCCATCCGCGCCCGACGCACATCGCGCTCGGCATCGTCGCAACCGCGCCGGAGGCGCAGGGACGCGGCGTTGCCCGTGCGATGCTGGAGCCTGTGCTCGCCCGGGGCCGAGCAGGTTCGCCACGTGACCGATCCCGCCGAGAGCGGCCGCCTCGCCACACTCGAACGGGAGCTGCAGGGCATCGAACGCGAAGCGGACCACGCCTTCTTTTTGCGCAACGCCGTCGGCAACTGGCGGGTCTGGGTGCTCGATCGCAGTGACGGCTCACTCGACGGTTTTCTCGTCGCGAGCCATCACCCGTCCTGCGTCATGCTCGGACCGGGCGTCGCCCGGGACGAAGCGGCCGCGCTGGCCCTCTTGTGGCGCGCCCTTGATGCCATGCGCCGGCTGAGCGTGGTGTTTTTGGTTCCCTGCGCGGCCCGCACCCTCGTCCAGACGTGCTACGCGTGGGGCGCGCGCAATGTGGAACTCCATGCCGCTCAGACCACCGGCCCTCTTCCAGCTGCACGCGGCATCGCTTTCCCTACCTTCCTGCCGGAGTCCGGCTAGGCGCCACAGCTAGGGTTTTAAAAGTTCAGCCGGGGTCGTCGACCCCGGAGATTGAGTTTCTCCTCTCGCGAGGTTCGGACCGGGGTCAGCGCCCCCGGCTACAGGTTTCCTGAAAATGCCTAGGTCGAAAATCGCGCCGTGAGCAAAGGCCGGTAGGCGGCGCGATACACCCACGCGAGGTAGAGGTGGAGGGCCAGAAACACACAGGCAGGCGGGAGCCCGGAAGGCTCGAGGAATACGTGAAACGCCAGGCTGTTGACCAGGAAGGGCGCAAGGAGCACCAGCGCCAGCGGCACGAACCGATTGAAGACCAAGCATAGGCCCACCACCAGTTGCGTGAGCCCGATCAGCGGCATCATGTACCCGCTTTCCATCAAGGCGGTGGCAAACGCAACCGCCCGCTCCGGCAGCGGGGTTTCCGGCTGCGGGATGAAATTGAGGAACCCATTGAGTCCGAACAGGGCCAGCGGAAGGCCAAGGAGAAAACGAACGATCGTGGGCGCCCAGCGGCGGCGCGGTTGAACGGAGGAGGCAGTCGTCATAAGATCGGAGGTTCGGTGCAGGTCTCGGAAGGATCGGTTTGATCTACAACGAACAGACAGACGGCCGCCGGACATCGTCCCGTAAGATCAAGGCTGGTGCCCGGGGAGGGACTCGAACCCTCAAGGCTTTTCAGCCGGCAGATTTTAAGTCTGATGCGTATACCATTCCGCCACCCGGGCGCAGGCCTGCCACGATGAGGAAGGGGCGGCGGCTGGCCAGCCAAACCGGCCGGCGAGGCGCAGCTGACGAATTCGTGAGGCAGTCTCGCGGACAATTGGCTCGCGACCATCGGCTCGCGGATTCAGACTGTCCGGGTTACCCCACCCCATGGAACTACCCTCCAACCGGCAGATGATTGCTGCGGCCACTGCATTGGCTGCATTCGCGCCTTCGCCGCTCCTTGCGAGCGAGGCTGACATCCGGATCCCCGACCTCAACGCCGTCTCGTTCTTCAACGGCGCGCTCAGCGGACCCTCCGTCCTCATGATCGGACTCGTCGTGTGTGTGCTCGGCACGCTGTATGGATGGCTTCAATACATCCAGACGCGCAACCTGCCCGTCCACGCGTCGATGGCGGCCGTCTCCCAGATCATCTGGGAGACGTGCAAGACCTACCTGTTCCAGCAGGGCAAGTTCCTGGCCGCACTCTGGGTGCTGATCGCCGTCTGCATGGGCTACTACTTCGGCGTGCTCTCGCACATGAGCCCGGGCCACGTCGTCGTGATCCTGCTCGCGTCGATCCTCGGCATCCTCGGCAGCTACGGCGTCGCTTGGTTCGGCATCCGCATCAACACGGTGGCCAACAGCCGCGCCGCGTTCTCCGCGCTGCAGGGCAACCCGCTGGCGACGCTTTTGATCCCGCTCAAGTCGGGCATGAGCGTCGGCCTGCTGCTGGTCGCGATCGAGCTGTTCTTCATGATCTGCATCCTGGCGTTCCTCCCCGTGGATCTCGCCGGACCCTGCTTCATCGGCTTCGCGATCGGTGAGTCGCTCGGGGCCTCGGCCCTGCGCATCTGCGGCGGCATCTTCACCAAGATCGCCGACATCGGCGCTGACCTGATGAAGATCGTCTTCAACCTGCCCGAGGACGATCCCCGCAATCCGGGCGTGATCGCGGACTGCACCGGCGACAACGCCGGCGACTCAGTCGGCCCCACCGCCGACGGATTCGAGACCTACGGCGTGACGGGCGTGGCGCTGATCGCCTTCCTCGCGCTCGCGCTCGCCGCCAGCCCGACCCTCTGCGCCGTGCTCATCGTCTGGCTCTTCGCCATGCGCATCCTGATGGTCATCACCTCACTCGCCAGCTACTGGGTCAACGACCTCGTGAGCAAGGCCGTGTGGGGCAAGTCCAAGGACTTCAATCTTGAGCATCCGCTGACCAACTTGGTCTGGATCACCTCCATCGTCTCCATCGCCGTCACCTATATCGCCAGCTACGCCCTCCTCGCGCCGCTGCCCGAACACGGTGATCTCTGGTGGGTGCTCTCGACCATCATCTCGCTCGGCACCATCGCCGGCGCGCTGATCCCCGAGTTCACCAAGATCTTCACCTCGACCGAGAGCCGTCACGTCAAGGAGGTCGTCACCTCGTCCAAGCAGGGCGGCGCCTCGCTCAACATCCTCTCCGGTCTGGTCGCGGGCAACTTCTCCGCCTTCTGGACCGGCCTCGTGATCCTCGCACTGATGGCCGGTGCGTACTACTTCTCCGGCCATGCCGCGCTGCAGGCGATGATGCCGCCAGCGTTCCAGTTCGCCGCGCCGATCTTCGCCTTCGGCCTCGTGGCCTTCGGCTTCCTCGGCATGGGGCCCGTGACCATCGCAGTCGACTCGTTCGGTCCCGTGACCGACAACGCCCAGTCGGTCTACGAGCTCTCGCAGATCGAGGCCAAGCCCGGCATCGCCGCCGAGATCGAGAAGGACTTCGGCTTCAAGCCGGACTTCGAGGGCGCAAAGCTCCAGCTCGAGAAAGGTGACGGCGCGGGCAACACCTTCAAGGCCACGGCCAAACCCGTCCTCATCGGCACGGCCGTGGTCGGCGCCACCACGATGGTGTTCGGCATCATCATGATGCTGCAGGCACTCTACCCCAACACGATCGAACGCCTCTCGCTGGTCCACCCCGAGGCCCTCATGGGCCTGCTGATGGGCGGCGCGGTGATCTACTGGTTCACGGGCGCGAGCACGCAAGCCGTCGTCACCGGCGCCTATCGCGCGGTCGTCTACATCAAGCAGAACATGAAGCTCGACGCCGCCACCGCGTCGATCGAGGCATCGAAGGAGGTTGTGAAGATCTGCACCCAGTACGCACAGAAGGGCATGATCAACATCTTCATCGTGATCTTCTGCTTCTCCCTCGCCCTCGCGTTCTTCGATCCGTTCTTCTTCATCGGCTACCTCATCGGCATGGCGTTCTTCGGTCTGTTCCAGGCCATCTTCATGGCCAACGGCGGTGGCGCCTGGGACAACGCCAAGAAGATCGTCGAGGTGGAGCTCAAGCAAAAGCACACCCCGCTGCATGCCGCGACGGTGGTCGGTGACACCGTGGGCGATCCCTTCAAGGACACGTCCTCGGTCTCGCTCAATCCGGTGATCAAGTTCACCACGCTCTTCGGCCTCCTGGCGGTCGAGATCGCGGTGAAGATGCCCGCCGGCCCTAAGCACTTCATCGGCGCAGCCATCTTCGTCGTCGCGCTCGTGTTCGTGTATCGCAGCTTCTACGGCATGCGCATCCCCGTCGACAACGACGAGGCGGTGACCGACGCCCAGCTCAAGGACAACTAAGGCGCACCTCCGCGCCTGGCTCCTTCACGCCGCCCCGGCTCCGGCCGCGGGCGGCTTTTTTGCGTCAGTCGCCCAGCATCGCGTCAACTAATGGGTGACACGATGCTGGGCGACCATGACCACGACGGTTTAGACGAGGCCGGAAGCAGGTGGGGTTGGCGCAACCGGCGTCAGGCTTGCGCTCACGGACACAAGACCGGGCAACACGCGCCCGTAGATCGTCGTCAGCGGCGCATTGGCCGCATCCCGACCGCGGGCAATGACCACGATGTTCTCCGGCGAAATGTTATCCGTCGGATCAATGATGTACCACTGACCGCCGAGGTAGACCTCGAAGCAGGCGTGAAAATCCATGGGCTCCAGCCCGACCGCGTAGGCCCCGAGGTAGCGCGCCGGGATCGACAGCGCCCGGCACAGCGCGATCGAAAGGTGGCTGTAGTCACGGCACACGCCCTTGCGCCCCGCCCACACATCCCACGCGGAGGTCCGCGAGTCGGTCGCACCGGGCGCATACGTCAGGTTCACGTCGACCCAGCGACAGATCTCCCGCACCTGCTCCGCGCGGTTTTCGATCCGCCCAAACAGTTCCCAGGCCAAGTGCGAGAAGCGGTCACTCTCGCAGTACCGGCTCGGCAAAGTGTACGTCAGGATCGAAAGCGGCAGGCGGCCGGGATTGTCCGCTTTGACGTCAGCCGGAAGCGATGGCCGGGCGACCTCCACCTGGGCCTCGTAGCGCAGTTCGAACGGACCGGTGGGAACCTCGACCCGGAACACGCGGTTGCCCTTCGAGGTCGTCACGCGCTCCTGCTGCACTTCGGGCACGCAGATCACCTGCTCGGACAGGAGGCGCTGCTGCTCGTCGACATTGACGAGCACATCGAAGGTGAACGCCGCGGTCGGGGACAGGACGTCGTAGCGGAGGGAGCAGCCAACGGAGAGAGCCATGGAAGCAGGCGACCTAACCGAAAGCCGAAGACAGGGGAAAGCTTCGTTTTTCATCGGCCGCCGGCAAAAAAAAAGGCGCGGGACGCCGCTCGCGTCCCGCGCCGCCTTTCCGGAATACCGGAACTCAGAATTTCAGGCTCAGCTTGGTGTAGTAAAACGCCCCGTTGAAGCCGAACGGCGAAATGCCGTTGTACGGGAAGATGCCGACGTTGTCGGTGCCGTTGACGGCCGACGATCCGGCCGCCACGGAGGCGAGGTTCTTCTCCGGATACACGTTACCGAGATTATTGATGCCGGCGGAAACACGGATCCGCTCGGTGACCTGATAGCTCAGATCGAGATCCGTGATCCACTTTTCACCGAAGTTCTGGATCACCTGCTGATTCGTGCTGGCGGGTACGGTTGGTGCCAAGCGGGTCTCAAATCCCGGCGTGAGCGTCACGATCTGCGTGAGGCTGGCGCTCGGGAGCGCCACCGACTCAACCTCGCCGTAGCGGACGGTGCGAAGCTGCAGGCCGAACTTTCTCAGCTCGTAGCCGAGGGTGAAGTTGAAGTTGGTTTTCGGCTGGCCTGACTCAAGGCGCACCTGCTCGGTCAGGTCGAAGAGCGGCGTGGTGATGCCCAGGGCCGCGAGGACCGGCGGGGTCGGCGAGAAACGCGTGACCTCGGTCTTGTTATAGTTGAAGCCCGCGGTGTAGGTGACCTTGTGCTGCTCTCCGAGTTGCTGGACGTAACGGACGCTGACGTCGACGCCCTCGGTCTCGGTGTCGACGGCGTTCGTGAAGTAACGGCCGCCCGTGACGCCGGTGATGCCCTTCGAGACGAGGAAATTCGTCACCGCCGTACCAGTATAGTTCGACGAGAGAATCACACGGTCATCAATCGCGATGTGATAGTAGTCCACCGAGGTCGTGAACGCCTCGTTCGGCTGGTAGGTCACGCCAAACGAATAGTTGGTCGATTCCTCGGGTTTAAGCGGCGAGGCGCCGAGGGCAATCGCGACCGGATCCGTGACCGGGAAGGTCTTGTTCTCAAACGGCACGCCGCCGATGAAGTTGGTCGCGGTCGAGCTGAAGTACTGCTGAGCGAGATGCGGCGCACGGAAGCCAGTGCTGACCGCGCCACGGATCGCCACGGGCGCGGAGATCTGCACGCGGGAGGCGAGCTTGAAGTCCGTCGTGGTCCCAAAGTCGCTGAAATCCTCGAAGCGCGCAGCAAAGGAGACGTCCCAGCGCTCGTTGATCTGGTTGGCCAGTTCCGTGTAGAAGGCATAACTCGTGCGATCCTGCCGGGTGGCATCGGAGGGACGGAAGCCGGGAAAGACCTGCGCGCCGGGCGCGCCTTGGGCGCCGGCAGACGGACCGTCCAGAATACGGACCCCGCCATCGCGGTAAGAGTCGGGCTCACCCGCGCCAATCTCGTACTCCTCCCAACGGTATTCGGCGCCGAGCGCAACGTTGAGGGGCGCGCGCAGCCCGATGTCGAAGCCGTTTGTCAGGTCGAAATTCGTGGTCCACTGGTCAAAGCCCAGCTTGCCCGCGTAAAAGCGTGTGGGGCTCGCCGCACCCAGCGTCACATTGTTCGAGTTTGTGATGATGTACTCGAGCGTGTTGCGACCATAGTTGGTGCTGAAGTCGACATCCCAGTCCGCAACCTTAGAACGGGCGCCAACGGCGGCCGACACGTCGGCGATATCGGTATTGATCAATGGGAGGAAGCCGTTGGGCCAAATTGAGCGGACGGTACGGTCATCACCGGCTCGTCGGAAAAAGCCGGCCGCCGTCCCGTCGCGCTGGCTGTAACCGCCAAATGCATACAGCGTGGTGCTGGCGGAGCCCACCGGAAGCTCGGCGTCCAGGAAGACGCCCTTGTCCTTCATGTCACCGTCACCCTGGCTGTGGTTGATGCGGTTGATCGTCGCCTCGCGCGGATCGAGGGTCACCCCCGCCGGAGGCAGGGTCGTGCCCGAGAGGTAGTTGCCCGAGATCGCAACCTGGGCCCCCGTCGACGGGTTCGTGCCGAAGTACTGCATGCGCGTGTCAGCCTCGGAGCGGTTGGTCCGCTCGCGGTCGCGGAAGAAAAGCGTCGTGCGCAGCACCCCGTCTCCGGCGAGGGGAACCCCGGCAAAGGCGCTGGCCTCGACCACCTGGCCGTCATCCTCGCTGGTGACGCCATAAGTCGCGTTCAGGCCGGAGCCCAGAGACTTATCGAGCACGATGTTGATGACACCAGCGATCGCGTCGGAGCCGTACTGGGCGGAAGCGCCATCGCGCAACACCTCGATGCGGCCGATGGCCGCCGAGGGGATGGAGTTGAGGTCGACCGAGACGGAACCGCGGCCGATGGTCCCGTTGACGTTGACGAGCGAACTCGTGTGACGGCGCTTGCCGTTCACCAACACCAGCACCTGGTCGGGCGCCAGGCCGCGCAGCGTGGCGGGACGAATATGGTCGGTGCCGTCCCCGATCGTAGCTCGGGGGAAATTAAAGGATGGAACCAGGGACTGTAGCATCTGGCTCGTTTCCGTGTAACCGCCCGCCGTGAGATCGGCCGCGGACACGATGTCGATCGGCACCATCGACTCGGTCGCCGTGCGCTCGGCAAAGCGCGATCCGACCGAG
Organism: Opitutaceae bacterium; assembly: GCA_036401075.1. Lineage (GTDB taxonomy): Bacteria > Verrucomicrobiota > Verrucomicrobiia > Opitutales > Opitutaceae > CAMAXB01. Next base: position 202,993 of record DASWVY010000046.1, on the reverse strand, counting down.
ACGAAGGCCTGGAGCTCAATCACCTCCGAATCCGTCGCCAGCGCAGCAGGGGCCGCGGCCGGGGCCGGAGACGTGGTCTGGGCATCAAGGGACGTAACAAGCGAAACCAAGGCGGTGGTACCGCCGACCAGCATCAGCGTGCGGAGAACTCGCACGGCAGGGGGCAAGCCGTTGTTCATGAAAGCTTATATACCCAACCCGCCGTTATTCGCAAGTTTCATAGCTCAGTGGCCTGGCGAGAGGGCACGTCACCCTTGTCCTGCGGGGTCAGTTGACTAGGCTTCCTTCCATGAATCGCTCGCACCCTCTGCGCTTCCGCCAAAGGTTTCCGGCCGCCGTCATCGCCGCCTCCGTCCTGATTTTCCTGTCACCTTGCAGTTTTGCCCAGCGCCAGCCCGTCGAGGCCGCAAATGGCATGGTGACGTCCGCCAGCGAGATCGCCTCGCGCGTCGGCGTGGAGATCATGCGCAAGGGCGGCAACGCCATCGACGCCGCCGTCGCCACCGGACTGGCGCTCACCGTCACTTACCCGCGTGCCGGCAACATCGGCGGCGGCGGTTTTCTGGTGCTGCGCCTCGCGGACGGTCGCGTGACGACGATCGATTTCCGCGAGATGGCGCCCAGCGGAGCTTCACGCGACATGTACCTCGACGCCAAAGGCGACGTCGCGCCCGGCCGCTCAACGGTCGGTTACCTGGCGAGCGGCGTCCCCGGCACGATCGCCGGATTCGCACTCGCACTCGAAAAGTACGGCTCCGGTAAGGTCACCTGGGCCGACGTGGTCGAGCCCGCCCGCAAGCTGGCGGCGGAGGGTTTCACCGTCACCCCGGGCCTCGCTCGCGACCTGGGCGCCAGCGAAAAGCTGCTCGGGCAATTCGCGGATTCCAAGCGGGTCTTCCTCCGCGACGGCCAGCCGTTCGTTGCGGGCGAGACGATCATCCAAGCCGATCTCGGTCGCACGTTTGGCCGGATCAAGGCCGAGGGCCCACGTGAATTCTATGAGGGCGAGACCGCCCGCCTCATCGCCGCCGACATGGCGGCCCACGGTGGCCTGATCACCGCCGCAGACCTGAAAGCCTACCGCGCGATCGAACGCCCCGCCCTGCGCGGCACCTACCGCGGTCATGAGATCATCACCATGCCTCCGCCGAGCTCCGGCGGCATCGCCCTGCTCCAGCTGTTCGGCATGGTCGAACCCCACGATGTCGCGGCCCTCGGCCACAACTCGGCCGCCAAGATCCATCTCTTTGTCGAGGCGATGCGCCGCGCCTTCCGTGACCGCGCCGAGTATCTCGGCGATCCGGACTTCGTCACCGTGCCCGTGGCCGGCTTGCTGGACCGCGACTACATCCGCGGCCTGATGACGAACTTCGATCCGGCGAAGGCCACGCCCAGCGACGGCCTCGCGCCCGGCAAACCGGCCGGCCTCAAGCCGCTCGCCCTGACCACGCCTCTCGCCCACCTGGCCGATGAATCGGTCGAGACCACGCATTTCTCGGTCGTCGACGCCGCCGGCAATGTCGCGAGCTGCACGTACACGCTCAACGGGCTCTTCGGCAGCGGCGTGACCGCCACCGGAACCGGCATTCTCCTCAACAACGAGATGGACGACTTCACCTCGAAGGTCGGCGTGAAAAACATGTTCGGCCTCATCCAGGGCGAGGCCAACGCGATCGCCCCGGGCAAGCGACCGCTCTCCTCCATGACGCCGACGATCGTGCTCAAGGACGGCAAACCCTTCCTCGTCACCGGCAGCCCCGGCGGCCCCACCATCATCAACACGACCTTCCTCATCATCAGCAATGTGATCGACCATGCCATGCGTGTGACTCAGGCCGTCGATGCGCCGCGTTTCCATCACCAGTGGCAACCCGACGTCGTGAACCACGAGCCGTTCCTCACCTCGCCCGACAGCGTCGCGCTGCTCACGGCCAAGGGCCACAAGCTCGCCGCACGCAAACTCTACCCGAACGACCCGGAGGCCTCCGCCCGTTACTCGGGCGACGGCGAGACGATCATGGTCGACCCTGTAAACGGACGACTGCTCGGCGCCAGCGACACGCGCAGCCCGGACGCCGCAGCGGTGGGGTTCTGAGCTCGGCGGATGGGTGTAGCCGGGGTCACTGCCCCCGGGGATTGGAGTTCAAGCTGGAAGGCGTTCAACCCGGACCGGCCTCAGCGAGGCCGGCTACACCGAGCTTGAATCAGAGGCCCAGCAGCGATCCGTTGCGCTTGAGCCAGTGCTCGGCCTCGCGCCAGCCGGGGCAAACCTCCTCGACGCGCGCCCAGAAGCGCGCGGAGTGGTTCATCTCCCGCAGGTGCATCAGCTCATGGTAGATGATGTAGTCGCGCACGGACTCGGGTGTCTGGATCAGGCGCCAGTTGAGCGAGATGACGCCTGCCGTGGTGCACGAACCCCAGCGCGTGCGCTGGTTGCGGACCGACACGGCGGTCACGCCCATGCCGGTCAGCGCCGCCAGTTCCCACGTCCGCGCCGGGAGCTCGACCTTGGCCCGGCGCGCAAAATGCGCCTCCAGGGTCGGCCGCAAATCACCCTCGAGTCGCGAAACGCGAAACACATCGGCGGCGAGACATACGGTCGGCCGTTCGCCTTCGGTCGCGACGCGGACCTCATGCAGTTCGCCACGCCAGAGCACGCGCGTGCCGGGCGTCCAGATCTGGGCGGCGCGCGGACGCTGGCGCTGACGCGCCCGAGCGCGTTCAAGCCACTCGCTCTGCTGCGCGACAAAGGCCCGGGCCTCGCGCTCGCTCCCTCGCAACGGGATGACGGCGACCGCGGTCCCGTCGCGCCGCAAGGTCAGGCGGTAGTTCCGGGCCCGGGCGCTGCGCTCGAACACGATGTCAGGCCGGGGCTCCGCGGGCGGGGCCTTGTGGATCCCGGCTGCTGGGGCAAACACCCCGAAAAGATCGGCTTGGTTCTCCGTGCTCACCGTTGCGATGCGGGTGACTAAAGGGATTCGGCGGCGCGGCGCCAGCGTGTTGTGCGAGATTTACCCTGGGAGCGCGGGCCGCTGGCCCGCTCCGATGATCTTGTAGGGGCGGGGCTCGTCCACGCCCGGTTCGGAGGGCGCGCACGAGGCGCGCCCCTACAAGCCGATCCACAATCAGGCGGGCCGGCGGCCCGAGCTCCCAGCCAGGACCTCACAGCTTCACCACGTTCCACCCGGCGACACGGCCCTTCTCCAGCGTGAGCCAGGCGAAACTGGCCGGGGCGCCGCGGTTGTCGTAGGAGACGCAGCCGGGATTCAGCCAGCGCACGCCGCGCAGATCGATGTCGTCGCGCGGGACGTGGGTATGGCCGTGAAGCAGCAACTGCACGCCGGCCGGTGAACGCCGGGGCGGGATGTGGACCAGGTGGCAGACAACACCCTCGCGGGTGAGCGTTCGCTCCAGCGGCCAGGCCGGATGCCAGTCGTTATTGCCCAAGACGACCTGCAGCGGAATCCCGAGCTGTTCGAACTCGACCAGCGTCTCAGGCTGGCACACATCGCCAAGATGCCAGATCTCATCCGCTTCACGCAGAAGATCAGGCAACCGCGGGGGATAGCGGTCGTGGGTATCGGAGAGAACGGCGATGCGCATTCCAGTCTGCCCCCACGGAAACCACGGGCGGCCCGAACGCAAACCAACCTGAGGCAACCCGACGGGCGGCCCAATCCGGACGGCGAGGCACGCAGCGTGTCACCGTCCGGCTGGACCGAAACCGGTTAGGTCACTTCTTCTTCGGCGTGACGTTCTTGACCGGCTTCCAAGGGTTGCCGCCGGTGCGAACCGGGGCGGTCTCGGAAGCGAGCGGGACGTCCTTGGTGAACTTGTTGACGAGCACCTGCTGGATGATCGTGAACACGCCGTTGACGGTCGAGTAGAGCGCGAGCGCGGAGGCGAAGTTGTAGCAGATCAGGGTGAAGACGATCGGCATGATCTTCATCATGGTCGCCTGCATCTGGGCCGCGTCGCCGGCGCCCGGGGCCATCGGCGTGAGCTTCATCTGGTAAACCATCGTCGCACCCATCAGGAGGGGCATGATGTTCAGCGGGAGACCGAAGAGACGGAAGACCGTGTCCGGCGCCGAGAGGTCAAACGCCCAGAGGAAACCCTGGAAGCGCAGCTCGGCCGTGCCCTGGAGCATGGTGAAGAAACCGACGAAGAGCGGGATCGTGATGAGCACCGGGAGACAGCCGCCCATCGGGTTCACCTTGTGCTCCTTGAAGAGCTCGATCGTGGCCTGGTTGAGTTTCTGGGGGTTGTCCTTGTGCTTCTCACGCACAGCCTGCATGAGCGGCTGCAGCTTCTGCATGCGCTTGGCCGAGCGGGACGCGGCGAGCGTGAAGGGCAGCGTGACGATCTTGAGGATCAGCGTCATCAGGATGATCGCGACGCCCCAGTTGCCGGTCATGCCGTGCGTCCAGTTCATGAGGGTGTTCATGAACGGCGCGACATAGCCGGAGAGGAAGATGCGGTTGAAGAAGTACCGGTCGTACTGCATGACGCGGTCTTCCTTGCCGTCGAACTTGGCGAGACGGCGGTACTCCTTCGGGCCGACGTAGAGTTCGCCTTCCATGCTGGTGGAGGCGCCGGGCGCGAGGACCGGCAGTTCGAAGCGGGCGACAGCGGTCAGGCCGATGTTGGGCCGGGTGCTGCCGGCGAAGGGCGGGAGCTCCACGCGGCGGGCCACGAGGCCGACGCCAGGGACCGTGGGGGTGTAGACGCTGGCGAAGAACTGGTTCTTCACCGCGGCCCAGTTGACGACACCCGGCTTGTCGACGAAGGGCTTCGGCGCGCCATCACGCATGCCGATCCAGCTGAGGAAACCGCCGCCCTCGAGTTCGCCGCGGTCGGTGAAGTGCGTGTCCTCGCCGTCAAAGGTCGCGGCGTTGAGGTACTGGCCCACGTCGTTGACGTTCACGAGCGAGGCCGTGCCGAGGCTGAGCGTCGCGCGCGGGAGCGGCGCGGTTGCATCGGACAGGTTGCGGATCGTGGTCTCGTGCTTGATGCGGTACGGATCCGCCGACGTGTCGCCCGGGGCGCGGACGGTGTAGCGGCGGGTGACCTCGAGGCGGTTCTCGAAGATCGCGCGGTAGACGACCTCGGTCGCGGTTGCGCTGACCAGCGTGTAGCGGGCCGAGCGGTCGAGTCCGGGGAAATCGGTGAAGGCCAGCAGCGGGTCGGCGTGGACCTCGTTGAAGACGTAGGGCGCCGACTGGTTCTGCTCGGCCGAGTAGGTGCGGAAGGCGACATCACGGATCGCGCCACCGAAGTCGGTGAAGCGGACCTCGATCACGTCGTTGGCCAGCGTGGTGACGGTGGCGCCGGCGTTGTCGCGGACAACCGCGGCAAAGGTCGCGTCAGACGGCGAACTCGCCGGCGCACCGACGGTGCCGGGCGAAGGCGCAGCGTTGCCGGCGGTCGGCATCGGCGCAGTCTGAGGGGCCAGCTCGGGCGCCGCGGGAGACGGAGCCGGCGCCATCTTGGCACCGAAGTAGAGGCTGGCGAAGGCGGCGACGAGCAGAAGGACGCCGATGGTCGTGTTCTTTTTGTCCATTATCGAAAAGGGAAAGGCGGAGAAAAATCAGGGGCGGTTCAGGCGCGCACACAAACTGGCCCGGCGCGGCGGGGCGCTGGCACCGGATCGAGCCCGCCTTCGTGCAACGGGTTGCACTTGGCGATGCGACGCAGCGCGAGCGCAGCCCCGAACACGGCGCCATGCGTCCGCACGGCCTCGGCCGCGTAGTGCGAGCAGGTTGGATGAAAGCGGCAGCCGCAATAGGGACCCATGACGACCGGGATGACCGGCGACAGCGTCCGCTGATAGAGCCAGATCAGCCCGAGCAGCGCCCGCGCCGGGAGGCGCAGCAGGGCGGCGAGAACGGGATGAAGGCGGTCAGACATCGGAGCGGGGAGCGGTGGTGGCGGGAAAAACCTTGCGACAGGCGTCCACGAATTTCCGCTCGATCTCGGCATACTCAAGCCGATTGAGCGCGGCCCGGGCCACGATCAGAAGATCGTGCTCGGGCGGAATCAGGGCCTGATGCTTACGAAAAAGTTCGCGCATCCGGCGTTTGGCGCGGGCTCGTTGGACCGCATTTCCGACCGCAGCCTTGGAGGCCACGACCCCCACACGGGCCGCCGGGGGCACAGGCGTCCAAGTCTTGGGAAAGGGATCAGGCGGGGTCGCCCGGGGGGCCGACCACAGCGTGAAGATCCCGCAGTCGCAACGGCGACCACGGGTACGCAGATAGGTGAAATCGCCCTGGCGCCGCAGACGTTGCTCGGCGCAGAAACGCATGACAGAGCGCGAGTTGCAAACGCCGGAAATCGGCGCCGACTCAGACGACCGTCAGACGCTTGCGGCCCTTGAGGCGACGGCTCTTGAGGACCTTGCGGCCACCCTTGGTGGCCATACGGGCGCGGAAGCCGATCTTGCGGGCGCGTTTCTTGCGGTGCGGGCGGAAGGTGGGACGCATGACAGTAAGTGGTTAAGAGGTTAAGGAAGTGCCGAAGGGCGGGATGAGTGTCAAGGGTCGGTTTGCACGGGTTAACTCCGGGCAAAAAAGGTGCGCCACCGCCGACGCTCCGTTCCAATCGTTTTCGCTCCTCGTAATCCTTGTTTCAAGCCGACGAAAGCGTCACGCCGACGCTCGACCCAATCAGCGCGTTCCCTCGAAAACAATGTCTTTGGCGGCCTTGGCCGATTCCGCCGCAATCTCGATCACTTCGGTCCGATCACCACGTCGGTCTTCGACCAGATAAACCCGCTTGCCGTCGACATACCGGGTACCGACCACACGCCGCCCCTCGATATGCGTCGGCAACGTCTCGCAGCCGAGCAGACCGATCACGATCACCACCAACGTCAGCCCAAACCCCCGGGAAGACGTAAATCGACGAGGGCCCGGGCGATCACTCGATAGATCCTGCATGTTGCTTGCAGTGACAATCCCGCTGACTCGATTTGCAAATGATTAATTACGGAATCTCAACCCAAGCCCTCACCACACCCGCGCCTGCAGCCGGAATTTCGCCAGCTCGGCATCCGTCGGGTAAAGCTCACCGTCCGCCTCGCCCTCCTCCAGGCTGACATCGGGAATGCGGTTGAAGGCAATTCGCAGCGGAGCGTAGGCGAGCGCGCCGAGGGCGCCGCCATAGACGACCGAGTTCTTGCCCAGCTTCTTGTTGATGTGGTCGAGGGTCGCGTTGAGTGCGGCGCGGCGGTCGCCGTTGTCGACGATTCCCGGCAGCATGCCCGTATGCCCGCGAACGGTGCCAAGCTCGAAGAGCGTGACCCCAACGCTCAGCAGCGCGGCACGCTTGTTGGGCCGGCGTTCCCAGAGGAGCTTGAACACCCGGGTCAGCTCGAGCGTGTCCTGGGTCTCGACGAAAGTCGCCGCCGTGCTCCAGTGACCGCCCGGCTGCGCCTTGAGCGCGAGGTGCATCCCGCCGGCGTAGTAGCCGGCGTGCCGCAGGCGCATGGCGGCCTTCTGCAGCAGGCGGTGCAAAGTCGCCAAGCCACCCGCCTGTGTGCGCAGCTCCGGCGGCAGCATGTGCGAGTGACTGAGCGAACTGGTTTTGGTCTCGGGCAGCTCGACCGTCTCGCCTCGCAGGCGACGCCACATGCGTTCGCCTTCGATGCCGCCCCAGGCGGCCCGGAGCGTCTCGACGGGCGCAGCGCAGAGTTTTTCCAGCGTATCGAGCCGTGCGGCCTTGAGGCGCTGCTCCATGTTGTGCCCCACCCCGGGCAGATCGCGCAGCTTGAGCGAGTAGAGGCGCGCCGGCAATTCCTCCGACTCGATTACGACCAGCCCGTCGGGCTTCTGCATGTCTGACGCAATCTTCGCCAGCCACATGTTCGGCGCGATGCCGACGCTGCACGTGAGGCATTCGCCTGCGTGCTGGCGGATCGCCCGCTTGATCCGCCGGGCCACCGCCTCGGCGTCGCGCCGGTTGCGCCACTCGGGCGGCAAATCGCAGCGCACCTCGTCGATCGACATCGGCTCCGCTCCCGGCAGGCAGGTTTCGACCGCCTTGATCAGAAGTTCGTGATAACGAATGTACACCTCGGGCCGCGCCTCGAGCACGACCAGCCCCGGACACAGCCTCCGGGCCTCGTCGACCCGCGTGCCCACCTTGATCCCGAGCGGACGGGTGTCGTAGCTCGACGCGATCACGCAGGTCGTCTCCGCCAGCAACGGCGCCACCGCCACCGGCCGTCCGCGCAGCTCCGGCCGCTCCTGCTGCTCGCAGGAGGCAAAAAAGCCGTTGTAGTCGATGACGAGGGTAGCGAGCACGGGGGGAGGAAAACCCGAATGACGAAATCCGAATGACGAATGGCGATCCCGCAAGCGTCGTGACGACCGTCCGTGAGATTCATGCGAGACTTCCGCCCCCATAACACCCGTAGAGTCCGCCGCAGCCGCCGCATCCCCCACCCTCCGACTTTCGTCCTTCGGGCTTCGTCATTCGGATTTCCGCCCCCAAGGCGGTCTTGCCTTCCGCGCCGCCCTCCGTGTGCTTCGGTAACGGATTCACCATGAACGACGCGGAAGACGATTTCACCCCCACGACCCGGCCCGAGCCGGGCGAAGTCGGGCTGGTCGAGCCCCGGGACTTCATCTCGACCGATCCGTTCGTTTGCGACAACGGCATGGCCTTGCCCGGCTTCACGTTGCGTTACGAGACCTACGGACGGCTCAACGCCGCGCGCGACAACGCCATCCTGATCTGCCACGCGCTCAGCGGCGACCATCACTGCGCCGGCATCCACTCGCTCAACGACCGCAAGCCCGGCTGGTGGAACAACATCGTGGGCCCGGGCAAGGCGCTCGATACGAATAAATTCTTCGTCCTCTGCGCCAACGTCCTCGGCGGCTGCCAGGGTTCCAGCGGGCCGTCCTCGATCAATTTCAACACCGGCCGGCCCTACGGTCTGTCGTTCCCCAACGTCACCATCCGCGACATGGTCCGCGCGCAGAAGCGCTGGCTCGACGACCTCGGCGTGGCCAGCCTCTACGCCGTGATCGGCGGCTCGATGGGCGGCATGCAGGTGCTGCAGTGGGGCATCGAGTACCCGTCGTTCGTGAAGCGCATGCTCGCCATGGCCACGACCGCGCGCGAAAGCGCCCAGGCGATCGCCTTCAACGAGGTGGGGCGTCAGGCCATTCTCCAGGATCCGGAGTGGAACCAGGGCAATTATCCCAAGGGCGGCGGCCCGCGCGTCGGTCTCGCGATCGCGCGCATGATGGCACACATCACCTACCTCTCCGACGCCTCGATGGACCGGAAGTTCGGCCGCAAGCAGGTCAAGGCCCGTCCGGCCGCCGAGCGCACGGCGCTGTCGGCCGATGAAGCCTCACAGCTTTCCATGATGGGCGACGAATCCAGCGCCCCCACCGCTTCCTTCGACGTGCAGTTCGAGGTCGAGAGCTACCTGCGTCACCAGGGCAAGAGCTTCATCAACCGTTTCGACGCCAACACCTATCTCTACATCACGCGCGCGCTCGACTCGTTCGACCTCGCGTCGTCGTACGGCTCACTTGAGCAGGCGTTCGCCCCGGTTGAGGCCGAGGCGCTCATCGTCGGCTTCACCAGCGACTGGCTCTTCCCGCCCGAGCAGAACCGCAGCATCGCCCAGGCCCTGCTCCGCGCCGGCAAGCGCGCCAGCTATGCCGAGCTGCGCACGGACCTCGGCCACGATTCCTTTCTCCTCGAATCGCCCCAGCTCTACGATCTGGTCCGCGGTTTCCTACGGCAGTAAAACCGCGCAGAGGTTGCCCGCGGAACACGCGGAAGGACACATAGTCGACCCGTTGATTACCGGCCGCGAGGGAAGGCCGGTGCACAAAGGCAGGATCTGCCCTCCATGTGTTCTCCGGCCACTTGATTGATTCCGCACGTTTCGGCAGGGCCCACGAATCATCACCCGCTTAGGGGATGACCGCATTCGGCCTTGAGTCACCACCGGCGGCCCCGACAGGATGTCGTTCCACCCCCGATGCGTTCCCCCCTGCGCTCGATCTTCCGGTTTGAGGAAAGCGGCCTTGTGCTCGTCATCCTCGCGCTCGGCGTCCTGCTGACCGTGTTCAGCGGCACCGTGCGCCTGCCCGTCTTCGAGACACTGCCGGACGGCACGCGCCAGCGGGTCTTCGTCACCGACGCGCAAGGCGAGCGCACCCCGGCCTTCGAAGAGAAGAACAAGTTCCTCAACGCGCAGAACCTCGCCCAGCTCGCCAAGGACACCAGCTTCATCGCCGTCATGGCCGTGGGCATGGCCCTCGTGATCATCGCCGGCGGCATCGATCTCTCCGTCGGCTCCATCTTCGCCCTCGCCTCGGTCATCGGCGCGCTCGTGCTCCAACACTTCGGGCCCGCCGGCCCCGCCGCCGACACCCCCGCCTGGCTCGGCGTCGGCCTCGGGGCCGCCGCGTGTCTTGGCACCGCCGCGCTCTGCGGACTCGCCAACGGCGGGCTCATCGTCGCGCTGCGGGTGCATCCGTTCATCATCACGCTCGGCGCGATGGCCATCCTGCGCGGCATCGCCTTCGTCGCCACCACCGGGCAATCGATCGGCGGCTTCCCGCCCGCCTTCCGCGAGATCGTCCGCTTCGAGGTCGGCAACGGCCTCAGTCTCGTGCCGCTTGGGGTGATGATCCTCGTCATGGTGGCCGGCTGGATCCATCTCTCCCGCCTCGCGGCCGGACGCCGCGTGTACGCCGTCGGCGGCAACGAGCTCGCCGCCCGCTTCAGCGGCATCCGCGTCGAACGGGTCAAACTCGGCGTCTACCTCGCCTCAGGCGTGGGCGCCGGCATCGCCGCCCTCCTCTCCCTCGGCTACTACGGCGCCGCCACCTCGGGCGACGGCCAGGGCTATGAACTCAACGTGATCGCCGCCGCCGTCGTTGGCGGCGCCAGCCTCACCGGCGGCCGCGGCTCCGCGCTCGGCGTCGTGCTCGGCGCGCTCGTGATCCAGATGATCAACAGCGGCATCGTCATCCTCGGCATCGATCAGAACTACAGCCAGATCATCATCGGCGCGGTCGTCATCGCCGCCGTCGTCCTCGACAACATCAACACCGCCCTCGCCAAACGCCGCCTCGCGGCCGGGGCGCGCTGAGAAAATTCAATCCGGTTGAACCACAGATGACACGGATGGGCACAGATCAGGAATCACGACAGGGTTTTGAAATCGGCTCCATCTGTGTGCATCTGTGTCCATCTGTGGTTAACCCGGTCTGAGTCCGGCCCTGCCCCTTCTCCCCCAACAATCACCCCCATGAAACGCCTCCTCCTCACCCTCGTCGGCGCGTGCTTCGCACTCGCCCTGCCGGCCCACGCCCAGCGGCAGATCACCATCGGTCTCGTCGCCAAGTCCCAAGGCAACCCCGTCTTCCAGGCCGCCCGCGTCGGCGCGGAGGACGCCGCCCGCGAACTCGGCGCCAAGCACAACCTCCGCCTGCGCATCGACTGGCGCACGCCCAATGAGGAGGACGCCCAGAAGCAGGCCGAGGCCATCGAACAACTCGTCCTCGCCGGCGCCGAGGGCATCGCCGTCGCCTGCTCCGATGCCAACAAGCTCACCGATGCGATCAACGCCGCCGTCAACAATGGCGTCCCGGTCGCGACGTTCGACTCCGACGCTCCCGCCAGCAAGCGCTTCGTCACCTACGGTGTGGATGACATCTCCTGCGGCGTGCAGACCATGGACGAGCTCGCCAAGGTCATGAACGGTCGCGGCGTCGTCGCCATCCTCGCCGGCAACCAGAACGCCCCCAATCTCCAGCTCCGCGTCCGCGGTGTCCGCGAGGCCGCCAAGAAATACCCCGGCATCACGATCCGCGACGTCTACTACCACAAGGAGACTCCGCAGGACGCCGCCGCCCGCGTCGAGCAGGTCATGCAGGCCAACCCTGACATCACCGGCTGGGCCATGATCGGCGGCTGGCCGCTCTTCACCGAGAACGCCCTCAAGTGGACTCCCGGCTCCGTCCAGGTTGTCGCCGTCGATGCCCTGCCCGCGCAGCTCGCCTACATCCGCAGCGGCCATGTCCCCGTTCTCCTCGCCCAGCAGTGCTACGAGTGGGGCTACCGCTCGGTCGAGCACCTCATCAACAAGATCGTCTTCAAGAAGGACCCGCCCGCCGTGAAGGATGTCAGCGCCCTCATCCCCGTCACCAAGGACAACGTCGACGCCTTCGCCAAGAACTGGGACAAGTGGCTACCGAAATGAAGATGCCCGCGGAACACGCGGAAGGACGCGAAATCGATCCATGCTGATTCACGAACAGGAAAGCTACGCCATTTTGGGCGGGTGTTTCACGGTTTATACGGAGAAGGGCTGCGGATTTACCGAGCCGATTTATCAGGAGTGCCTGGATATCGAGTTCGCTCACCTCGGCCTGCCCTTCTCCGCTCAACCCATGCTTTCGCTTTCTTACCGAGAAAAGCCGCTCAAGCATCGCTTCGTTCCTGATTTCATCTGCTACGAAAAGATCATCCTGGAAATCAAAGCCGTCAGCACGTTGACCGATGAGCATCGAGCCCAGTTGCTCAACTACCTCAACGCAACCGGCCTTGAACTCGGCCTCCTTGTCAACTTCGGCCACTATCCCAAGATCCAGCACGAGCGCATCGCCAACACCCGTAGCAAGAAATCTGCGCCCGGGTCATTGTCTTGATTCCGCGTTGTTCCGCGTATTCCGCGGGCAATCCACCCCCGTGTCCTTCATTGAATTCCAATCCGTTACCAAGCGCTTCCCGGGCGTGCTGGCGCTCGATGGGGTGAGCTTCGGGATTGAGCGGGGAACATGTCACGCGCTGATCGGCGAGAATGGCGCAGGCAAGAGCACGCTGGGCAAGATCCTCGCCGGCGTGCACACCGCCGACGGCGGGGAGATCCGGCTCGGCGGCAAGGTGATCGCGCCGGACTCGCCGCTCGCCGCTCGCGAGCTCGGCATCGCGATGGTCCACCAAGAACTCGCGTTCTGCCCCAATCTCTCCGTCGCGGAAAACCTCTGCCTCGGCGACCTGCCGCGCAATCGCGCCAGCTGGGTCGACCGCGCCGCCCTGCGCGAACGGGCACGCGCCATGCTCGCGACGATCGGCTCGACGATCGACCCCGACGCGACCGTCGGCGCGCTCTCGACCGGACAGGAACAACTCGTCCAGATCGCCGCCGCCGTCGGTACCGGCGCCCAGGTCATCGTCATGGACGAGCCCACCAGCTCACTCTCTGCGGGCGAGACGCGCGAACTCTTCCGGCTCGTGCGCGAACTCAAGTCCCGCGGGCTCACCCTCGTGTACGTGTCGCATCGCATGGAGGAGCTCTTTGCCCTCTGCGAGGCCATCACCGTCCTGCGCGACGGCCGCCACGTCGCGACCGAGCCCATCCCCGCCACCACGCCCGCGCGCGTGGTCAGCCAAATGATCGGCCGCGAACTCGTCGCGCGCACACCCGTCCACTTGACGCGCGAACCCGGTCCCGTCCGTCTCGGCGTCCGCGGACTCGCCTCGGCCCCGCGCTTTGCCGGGATCGACCTAAGCGTGCGCGCCGGTGAGATTGTCGGTCTGGCCGGTCTCGTCGGCGCCGGCCGGAGCGAGGTGGTCCAGGCGCTCTTCGGGCTCGATCCGAACGCTACCGGCGAGGTTCGCGTCGGCGACCGTCCGCTCGCCCTCGGCTCCGTGCAAACCTCCCTCGCAGCCGGACTCGGCCTCGTGCCCGAGGATCGCAAGCGCCAGGGCCTCGTGCTCGGACTCAACTGCCGCGAGAATACGTCGCTCGCCGCGCTGCCGCAGCTGACGCGCAGCGGCTGGGTGAAGCGTCTCGCGGAACGCACGCTCGCCGGACAATTCATCTCCCGCCTGCGCGTGAAGACCCCGTCGCCCGAGGCCATCACGGCCGGCCTCAGCGGCGGCAACCAGCAGAAGATCGCCCTGGCCAAGTGGCTGGCGCGTGACTGCGACGTCCTCCTGATCGATGAACCCACCCGCGGCGTCGACGTCGGGGCCAAGGCCGAGATTTATCAGCTCCTCGACGAGCTCGCCTGCGAGGGCAAGGCCCTGCTCGTCGTGTCGTCGGAGTTGCCTGAATTGATCGGCCTCTGCGGCCGCATCCTCGTCATGCGCGAAGGCCGATTGGCCGGCGAACTGCCGCGCGCCCAGTTCAGCGAGGCCGCGCTGATGCAGCTCATGGCGGGCGTCCCTGCCGCAGCTTAGGCGTAGCCGGTTTCAAACCACAGCTAACCACAGATTGCACAGATGGGCACAGATCCCATCCTCGATCGGGGTGACCGGACTAATCGCGTCTCAACTCGGTGCATTCGCCTAAGGTGACGGATTCAATCCTGGATCACTTATCTGTGTGAATCTGTGACATCTGTGGTTAAATTCCGTGGGTCCCTCAGTTCGCCCCCGCGCTTGACCCCATCCACCGGCTGCGCGTGTATCCACGGACCGCCCGCCAGCCATGACCAGGACCGCCGTCAAACGCACCGTCGACATGCAGATCATCTCCGACTGGGTGGAGCCACGCTCGCGCGTGCTCGACCTCGGCTGTGGTCGCGGCGTGCTGCTGGACGCGCTGGTGCAGTCCAAGGACATCTTCCCGGTCGGCGTCGACCTCGACTTTGACAAGATTTCCGCCTGCGTCCGCCGGGGCATCAACGCCTACCAAGGCGACATGGTCGGCTTCATGCGCGGTTTTTCGGACGGCCACTTTGACCGCGTGATCTGCTCGCGCACCCTCGAGGAGGTGCCGAACCCCGGCGAGATCATCGCCGAGGCGCTGCGCGTCGGCCGCGTGCTCACGGTCGGCTTCATCAACCACGGTTTCTGGAAGAACCGCCTCGCCACCCTCCTCCGCGGCCGCAAACCGCGCAACGAGGTCTACACGACCGAGTGGTTCGAGAGCCGCCCGACCAATCCAATCAGCGTCGCCGACTTCGAGCATTTCTGCGCCACCAAGGGCATCCGCATCGCCCGTCACGCCCACCTGGGCGGTGACTGGAAGACCCGGTGCCAGTTTCGGCCGAATCTCTTTGCCGGCTACGCGCTCTACGACCTCACGCGCTAGGGACATGGGGCGCGGCGCGCCCCAAACGCTCAAAGTTCAACGCTGAACGTTTAACGCTCAATTTAGAGCCGCAACAGCGCTAACCCTCGCGACCTGTCCGACTGCCGTTCCCTTGAACGTTGAGCGTTGAAAGTTAAGCGTTGAGCGTTTTCGCGCCCCTCAGCGCGCGAACGCCTCGACCCGCTTCGCGTGCTGCTTTTCCAGACTGCCGCAGACCAGCTCGCACAGCTCGAAGATCGACGGATCGGCAATGGCGTAGAACACCTGCAGGCCCTCCTTGCGCCGGGCAAGAATCCCGGCCTCGGCCAGCGTCTGGAGATGACGCGACACATTGGCCTGCGTGCCTCCGCTCGCCTCGACGAGCGCATTCACATTCCGCTCACCCGCAAACAGCGTGTGCAGCAGCCGGAGCCGCATCGGCTCGGAAAGCACGGCAAAGCGGCGCGCAATGAGCGCCAGCGCCTCGTCCGTCAGGATCCGCGGTTTCTTCGACATTCGCTGCAGTGAACAAGAGGTTGACATCGTTTCAACTATATGCGTATATGCTCATACATAAGAACCAAAGTCAACCATGAATGCCCACTCCTTCATCCGCCTTCTCGCCGGTTCCATGACGCTCCTCAGCGCAGCCTTGGTCTACTTCGTCAGCCCCGCCTGGCTGCTTCTGACGGCTTTCGTCGGACTGAACCTGATCCAGTCCGCCCTCACCGGCTTTTGCCCTCCGACGCTCGTCCTGCGCAAGCTCGGCTGGCTCGGCGATGACGGCATCATCCACTGGGGTGGCCGCAAGAATCCCTAACCAACCGCCCTTTCGATCGGCCAATTCGTCTCCGTCCATGAAGTCCCTCGCCCTCCCCTTCCTTGCCGCCGCCCTCGGGCTTTCCGCCTGCGGTCAGCCCGCCGACCGCAAGGCGTCGGATGATCGCCCACCCGCGGTCGCCACCACGTCGACGGTTGAAGCCGTCGTCCTGCCCCGCACCCAGCCGGTCGCCGGGACCGTCCGCCCCGCCGAACGGGCCACCCTCTCCGCCCGCATCATGGGCAATGTCACCCGCGCCCCGGCTGCACTCGGCACTCGCGTCACGGCCAACGAGGTCCTGATGGAACTCTCCGCCGGCGAAATCCAGGCCCGCCTCGATCAGGCGCGCGCCAATCTCGACCAGGTCGAGCGTGAGCTGGCCCGCGAAAACACCCTGGTTACCAAGGGCGCCTCATCCGTCGAATCCGTCCGTCTCCTTGAAGATCGCCGCCGCGCCGCCGCCGCCGCGGTCGACGAGGCGACCACCTTCGCTTCCTACACGTCCCTCCGCGCCCCTTTTGCCGGTGTCATCACCCGGCGCTTCGTGGAAGCCGGCGACCTCGCGACCGCCGGCGTTCCCTTGCTGGAGATCGAGGCAACCGATCATCTCAGGGCCGAACTCGCCGTCCCCGAGTCACTCGACCTCATTGCCGCCGGCACTGAGCTTGCCATCGATCTTGCCGGCTCCGACCGAGCCCTCACCGGGCGCCTCGCTGAAATCTCCCCCGCCGCCGATCCCGCCACGCGCACGCGCCTGGCCAAGGTGGATCTTCCCGCCGGATTCTCCGTGCGCTCCGGTCAATTTGTCCGCGTCCTTTGGCCCGCCGGTCGTGAGGAGGCCCTCCTCGTTCCCGCCCGCGCCGTCACGTCGTTTGGCCAGATGGAACAGGTTTTCGTCGTCGAGGAAGGCCGTGCCCGTCTGCGCATCGTCAAGACCGGCGGTCGTCAGGGTGACCGGGTCCGCATTCTGTCCGGACTCACCGCCGGTGAGTCCGTCGTCGTCGCCCCCGCCGCCACGCTCCGTGACGGCCAGCGTCTGGAGATCCGCCCGTGAACACGCCTGATCAACCTCGCCGCGGACTCGCCGGCCGCCTTGCGGCGTACTTCGTCGCATCCAAGCTGACCCCGATCGCGATCATCGTCTCGATCGCGCTCGGCGTTTTCTCGGTCCTCATGCTCCCGCGTGAGGAGGAGCCGCAGATCAAGGTCCCCATGGTCGACGTCATCGTCGCCATGCCCGGCGCCAGCCCGCAGGAGGTCGAGAATCGCGTGACGCGCCCCATGGAGAAGCTTCTCTGGGAAATCCCGGGCGCCGAGTACCTCTACTCCACCTCCAGTCCAGGCCAGTCCCTCGTCATCGTCCGCTTCAAGGTCGGGACCGAGATCGAGGCCGCGCTGATCCGCCTCAACCAGAAGTTGCAGGCCAATTTCGACCGCATCCCCGCCGGCGTCGGTACGCCCATCGTCAAGCCGCGCACGATCGACGACGTCCCCGTCCTTGCGCTCACGTTGCACAGCCGCACGCTCGATCACCTCACCCTTCGCCGCCTCGCGGCCCAGGTTGACGACGCCATCAAGTCGATCGACCAGGTCGCGGAAACCACCCTCATTGGCGGCGCCCGCCGCGCCGTCCGGATCCGGCTCGATCCCGCCGCACTCGCCGCCCGCGGCCTGGATCCCCGCCAGGTGATCACGTCGCTCCAGCAGGCCAACCAACAGGCCCAAGCCGGCTCGCGCGCCTTCGCCAACCAGGAGATCCGCCTCGAAACCGGACGTTTCATTCGCGACGCCGCCGAACTCGGCGGGGTCGTGCTCGGAGTCTTTGCTGAACGCCCGGTCTTCCTGCGCGACGTCGCCACCATAACGGACGAGGCCGAGGAACCGGCGGATTATGTTCTCCATGTATCCGGTAGTGCCGACGAGGCGGAAGCCGCCGTTACAGTCAGCGTCGCCAAGCGTCCCGGCGCCAATGCCGTCGATGTCGTCAATGCCGTCCTCGCCAAGGTCGACACCCTACGCGGATCACTCCTGCCGGCCGACGTCGAGATCTCCATCACCCGCGACTACGGCCACACGGCCGCCGAAAAGAGCAACGAACTCCTGCTCCACATGGGCATCGCCGTCTTCGGCGTCGCGATCCTCATCCTTGTTTTCCTCGGCTGGCGCGAATCCCTCGTCGTCCTACTCGCGATCCCGTCAACCCTCGCCCTCACTCTCCTCGTTTTTTATCTCTACGGCTACACCCTCAACCGCATCACGCTCTTCGCGCTGATCTTCTCGATCGGCATCCTCGTCGATGACGCGATCGTGGTGGTCGAAAACATCGTCCGCCACGTCCGCCTCCCGGGCGCCGAGAAAAAATCGATCACGCAGATCGCGATCGAGGCCGTGGAGGAGGTCGGCAACCCAACCATCCTCGCGACATGGGCCGTCATTGCCGCCATCCTCCCGATGGCATTCGTCGGCGGTCTGATGGGACCGTACATGCGGCCGATCCCGATCGGCTCGACCGCCGCGATGCTCTTCTCGCTCGCGATCGCCTTCACCGTCACGCCGTGGGCCGCCGTCCGCGTCCTCCGTCGCCGTTTCTCCCCCGTCTCGCCCGCCACCGGCGGCACTCCGATCGAGAGTCACGTCATCCCTGACACCGGATCGGGGGTCGGCGACGCCGGGGCTGGACACGACCATGCACCGAACGACTGGTTCACGCGTCTCTACCACAAGGTGATGGAGCCGCTGCTCGACCACGCGCGCTGGCGCTGGACGTTCCTCGCCTCGATCGTTGCGCTGCTGCTGGCCGCCGTTGGCCTCGTCGGATTCGGCGCAGTCGAGGTCAAGATGCTGCCCTTCGACAACAAGTCGGAGTTCCAGGTCATCGTGAACTCCCCCGAGGGCACGACGCTCGAGCAGACGACCCGCATCGCCCGCGAGATGGCACTCGCAATTCGCGGCGAGCCCGAGGTCCGCGACATCCAGATCTATGCCGGCACCTCGGCCCCGTTTAATTTCAACGGGCTGGTCCGCCACTACTTCATGCGCCGTGGTCCCAACGTCGCCGACCTGCAGGTCAATCTCGTGGGCAAGGATGAGCGTTCGGATCAGAGCCATGCGATCGCCAAGCGCATCCGGCCGATCGTGACCGCGATCGCCGCGCGTCATGGCGCCGTCGTGGCCGTGGCCGAGGTGCCGCCGGGCCCGCCCGTGCTCCAGTCAATCGTCGCCGAGATCTACGGTCCCGACGAATCTGCCCGTCAGGCCCTGGCCTCCGAGGTCCGCACCATCATGGCCGGAACCACCGGCGTCGTTGATCTCGACTGGTACGTCGAGGCCGACCAGGCGCGCGTCCGCTATGTCGTCGACGAGGAAAAAGCCGCGCACCATGGCGTGAGCGAGGCCGACATCATCGCCCTCGTCGGTCTCGGCGCACAGGGCACCGCGGTCGACCTGCTGCACCTGCCGGTCGAGCGCGAGGATGTCCCGCTGCGGGTCGAACTCCCCGCCAGCGCCCGCCATGATCCGGCCGCGCTCCTCGCCCTCCAGGTCGCCGGCGCCAACGGAACCCTCATCCCGCTCTCCGAGCTGGTTCACATCGAACGCGACACCGGTGAACGCAGTCTCTACCGCAAGAACCTCAAGCCCGTCACCTACGTGACCGCCGACGTCGCAGGAGAAGTCGAGAGCCCGGCCTATGCGTTGTTCGCGATGAACCGCAAGATTGGCGCGATTGATGCCCGGAAGTACGGAGCGGACGAGGCTGCGCTGCCGGTCCATCACCTCAATCTGCCCTTCGACGACACGCGTCCTGCGCTCAAGTGGGATGGCGAGTGGCACATCACGCTGGAGGTCTTCCGTGACCTCGGCCTCGCGTTTGCGGCCGTGCTCGGACTGATCGCGATGCTCATGGTCGGCTGGTTTCGCAGCTACGTGACCCCGCTCGTCGTCATGGCCGCGATTCCCTTTTCCCTGATCGGCATCCTGCCGGGTCACTGGGCGATGGGCGCGTTCTTCACCGCGACTTCGATGATCGGCTTCATGGCCGGCGCCGGCATCGTGGTGCGCAATTCGATCATCCTGGTCGACTTCATCGAGCTGCGTCGCGCCCACGGGCTGTCGCTGCGGGATGCGGTGGTCGAGGCGGGCGCGGTGCGCTTCCGGCCGATGCTGCTCACCGCGCTCGCGGTGGTCGTCGGGGCGAGCGTGATCCTTGCCGATCCGATCTTCCAGGGCCTCGCCATCAGCCTCATGGCCGGCGAGATCGCCTCGCTCCTCATCAGCCGTATGGCCGTGCCGGTGCTCTACTACATGGCGAATGCCCGAGCCGGGGCCGCGGCCACGAACCAACCTTCCGCATGAACAGTCCCGAAGTCATTCTTCTGGCTGGCGGCACCTTGATGATCGCCTACCTCCTCTTCGCCAATCGCTCCCGTTTGCCACTGAAGCAGGCGCATGCGGCGGTCAAAGCCGGCGATGCCGTCCTCGTGGATGTGCGCGAGCCAGGCGAATGGACGAGCGGCATGGCCCTCAGCGCAGTCGGGCTGCCGCTGAGCGATCTGCACGGTCCGCGCACCCGGTGGGAACCCTTCCTGACCAAGCACCGCGGAAAGCGTCTCTTCCTGTACTGCCACTCGGGCGCCCGGTCCGCCTCCGCCGCCGCTTCACTGCGGCGCGAGGGCTTCGACGCCATCAATGTTGGCTCGTTCGGGGCATGGCGCCGGTCGGGCTGGCCGGTCAAAAACTGACGCACTTTGGCGAGCCCATGCGCAGCCCGCACGCGAACTTTCCGGTAGGCTAAACCCAATCCCAAACCCATCCCTCCCATGAAAGCCAATGTTGGCGGCATCGACCGCATCCTCCGCATCGCCCTCGGCCTCGCCTTGCTCGGGTCGGCCGCGTACTTCAAATCCTACTGGGGCCTGATCGGCCTCGTCCCGCTGCTCACCGGAATCCTGAGCTTCTGCCCGCTCTACCCGTTGATCGGGCTGAGCACGTGCCCCTTCAACCGCAAGTAAGCGCGGCACGTCCGACAGAATTGATCAGAGCGCGCCTGGGGTAATTCCCGCAGGCGCACATCTGGCCTTGTCCGCTTTCTCTGGGGTGCCAAGCATGACTTGGTGCAATCGTTTCTCTCGTGGCAGCCAACCGCCATCGCGCTGCCACAAGCCGTCGCCGCGGTGCTTGTGGCTGTGGCCGCGGCCTACGTCCGTCCTCGTGCGCGAACGGACAAGGGTGCGGCTTGGCTCTGGCTGGTGCTGGTCGGCGCATCCCTCTGGTCCGCGGCCGGCTCGCTTGAGTTCACCGCGGTCGACCTCCGCGCCAAGATCTTCTGGTCACAGATCTCCTACGTCGGGATCGTGCTCGGTCCCGTCGCGCTCTTTCACTTCACCTACGCCTACATCAACGACGGCGCGGCACCACCGCGGGCGCTATCGCGACTTCTGTTTGGCTGCGGGGCCGCGATTCTGGTGTGTGCGTTCACGAATCCGTGGCACGGACTGCTCTGGCCCGAGGTCGTGCCCGTCCTCCGCGAGGATCTGGTCTTTGCCCGGTACGAGCGCGGACCGATGTTCTGGGTCACCGTCGCCTACTGCTACGGCTTCATGCTCGCGAGTTCGGCCCTGCTCGTGCGGCATACCTTCGCCCTCGGCGGCATCTTCCTGCAGCAGGCCGCCATCATCCTGCTCGCGACCCTCGCGCCGTGGATCACGAGCATCGTCTACGTCCTGCGGCTCGGGCCCCGGCCGGAGCTCGATCACACGCCGGTCGGTTTCGCGGCGACCGGACTCCTGCTGACGTGGGCGGTGCTGCGGATGCGGCTATTCGAGCTCACCCCTGTCGCAGCCAACAGTCTCTTTGCTCGCATTCCTGATCCGGTGCTGGTTGTCGATGCCGCCAACCGTCTGGTGCGCGTCAATGCCGCGGCCCGCGAATGCTTCGGCCAACTCGACCGTCATACCGGCGATTCCCTGGTTCACGCGCTCAGCGCGCGCCCCCAGCTCGCCGCCACCCTCGCCGGGTCCGAAACGAGCGACACCCCGCTCAAGCTCGAACTCGACGGCGTCTGGTGGGACATCACCGCTACCTCGCTCAGTGCTCCCGGCAGCGCCTCGCGGGGACGCCTGATCGTGCTGCGCGACATCACCAAGCAGAAACACATTGAAATCGAGCTGGCCGCGGCCCTGGCCCGCGCGGACCGCCTCGCCCGTGAGGCCGTCGCCGCCAATGCCGCCAAGAGCAATTTCCTCGCGCAGGTCAGCCACGACCTCCGCACGCCGCTGCATTCGATCCTCGGCATGACTGATGTGCTGCTCGGCGGCCGGCACGATAGCGCCGCGCGCGAGCAGATCGCCGTAATTCGCGAGGCTGGTGACGGCCTGCTGCGCCTGATCAACGATCTGCTCGACCTGAGCGTGATTGAGGCCGGCCGCATCAATCTCCGGTCAGAGCCCTTTCAGCTCGATGACGTGCTCGACGCGCTGGCGGACATCCTGACGGTCTCCGCCTCGCGCAAGGGCCTCGCCTACGTCCATTGGATCGAACCCGGTCTCACCGGCGGGTTGCGCGGCGATTCCGACCGGCTGCGCCAGATCCTGCTCAACCTCGCGGGCAATGCCGTGAAGTTCACGCGCCGCGGCGAGGTCACCGTGCGCGCCCTGCCCGGACCGCAGGCCGGCTGGCTGCGACTTGAGGTCGCCGACACCGGTCCCGGCATCCCGGCGGAGCGACGGGCCGAACTCTTCACGCCGTTCAATCGCGGCGATCCCATCACGTCGCGCGGCGTCGAGGGCACGGGGCTGGGTCTCGTGATCGTGCGCCGGCTGGTCGAGGCCATGCAGGGCACGCTCCAGGTCGACAGCACCCCGGGCACCGGCACGGTGTTCACCGTCGATCTTCCGCTGGTTGATGATGCCGCCACCACTGCGCCGTTTCTCGCCCTGGCGAGCGGTCTGCACAACCGCGTCATTGCGCTGCGCGTGACCGATCCCTTGCGCGCCCGCGCAATCTCGCAAGGGCTACGGAGTCTGGGGGCTCAGGTGGTGCCAGCAGAGCCGGAGAACCGCTTCGCGACCGTTGACGACGCCACGACCACCGGTGTTCTCAAGCGCCGCGCGCTTGCCGCCGGCCTGCTCGGCCTCGCGATCGCATCACCCGCCGAGCCCGCCCCACCGCCCGCCCGCGGCTGGCGGGTCCTGCTGGTGGACGACACCGAGCTCAGCCGGCGGGTGAGCAACGCGCTGCTCGTCCGCTGCGGCTGCACGGTTGTCTCGGTCGACGGCGGTCTGCCCGCCTTGGAAAAATTGCGCACCGATCGCTTCGACTGCATGGTGCTCGACGGCATGATGCCCGACCTCGACGGCTGGGAAGTCGCGCGGCGTCTGCGTCTGCCCGAGACGGGCGTGCTCGACCCGCGCATTCCGGTCATCGCGCTGTCCGCCGATCTCACGCCCGATTCCCAGCAGCGCTGGCGGGACGTCGGGGTCAGCCTCGTCCTCGGCAAGCCGGCCCGCACCGAGGAAATCTCCCGCCTGCTCGCCACCTTGTCCGAACGCGGCGGTGGCGTGTAAGTAGCCGCCGGCAGGAAAATCAACGGACAATCGATTTGTCGCAGGCGCGGAGTCCGGCCCGCCCCTGCACACCATCAGGCCTGCTGCGGCACGGGGCTCTTGCTCAGCAACTCGCCCACCAGGTCCATGAAGGCACGGAGCGAGAAGGGCTTGGCCAGCATGCGACAGCTCCCGAGGGGCTGAGCGACCTCAAAGATCTGCTCCGCGCCGCCGAGCGCGCCGCCGCCGCTGATCGTCAGGACGGGCGTGTCCGGCCAGGTCGTCGACATCGCCACGATCAGGTCGAGGCCGCTGACTTCGGGCATGCAAATGTCGGTCACCAGCAGACGCACCGGATGCGCCTCGAGCAGCGCAAATGCCTCGCTGACGGTAGCCGCCGTGCGCACCCGCAGGCCGGCGTGACCCAAGGCAAGCCCCAGCGAATCACGGATGACCGGCTCGTCGTCGACGATCAGGACATCAATCACGCTGGCAGGAGCGCTTAGCGCGGTCGTGGTGGCTTCAACCATGGTTTCTTTCATTCCGTCTTTTAACTAGAGCCCAACTATCGGTCCGGTGCGGCTCCGCTTGAGTAAAATACGCAGGACACCTGCGCAACGACTGCAGAGCCGGGCCTGACTTCACATCACAGGGTGGCGGCGTCGGGTGGCGAACCGGCTGCGGTCTCAAGCGAGCGGCCGGAGACGTCGGCGAGGATGACGCGGTCGATGTCGAGCAGGGTCTGCACCTCGCCCTTCGCCTTGGCCATGCCGAGGATGTAGGCCGTGTCGATGCTCGCGCCAAACTCCGGGGTCGGTGCGATCTGGTCGGCCGCGAGGTTCAGGACCTCCTCGACCCGGTCCACAACGAGACCGAGCGAGAGCGGGGTGCCGCTCGGCGGCAGGATCTGCACGACGACGATGCACGTGCGCTCCTCGAGTTTGGCCTCGAGGCCAAACTTGATCCGCAGGTCGATCACCGGGATGACGCGGCCGCGGAGGTTGATCACGCCCTTCACGCAGGCCGGCATCTGCGGCACCGGTGTGATCTTCTGCAGGCGGATGATCTCGCGGACCTTGATGACGGCGATGCCGTAGGCTTCGCCGCCGATCACCATCGTCAGATAGCGACCGGCGAGCGCGGAGGGTTCCAGGGCGGTGGTCGTGCTCATGGTCGGGCCTTAGGCGAAGAAGTCACCGTCTTTGCCTGACTTGCCGGCGGTCACCAGTTCGCCCTTGGGGGGCACGGGAACCACCGACTTCTTGGCTGGCTTGCCGCCGAAGCTGCGGGCCTTGGCGGGAGCGCGCTCGGTGACGGAAGCCTTCTTCGTCGCGGCGCCGACCAGGGTCTGGAGTTCCTGCACCGACTCGCGCATGACCGCGGCCTGGGCGTTGAGCTCCTCGGCGGCGCTGGCGGCCTCTTCGGCGCTGCCGGCGTTGGCCTGGGTGACCGAGTCCATCTGGCCGACGGCGGAGGTCACCTGGGTGATGCCCTGGGTTTGCTCCTCGGAGGCCGTTGCGATCTGGGCGACGAGGTCGTCGACCTTGCGGGCGTTGGTCACGATGTCCTGGAAGCTGGCCGCGACCTTGGTGCTGATCTGCACGCCGTTGTCGCTGCGGCTGACCGACTGCTCGATCAGCGCGGCCGTTTCCTTGGCCGACTGCGCGGAGCGCTGCGCGAGGGAGCGGACTTCCTCGGCGACCACCGCGAAGCCAGCGCCGGCTTCGCCGGCCCGGGCCGCCTCGACGGCGGCGTTGAGGGCGAGGATGTTCGTCTGGAAGGCGATCTCGTCGATCGTCTTCACGATCTTCGCGATGTTGTTGGACGACTCCTTGATGCCATCCATCGCGGCGCTCATCTCCGTCATGCTCGCCGCGCCGGCCTCGGCCGCGTGGCGCGTCTGGTTCGCGAGGCCCTTGGCCTGGCCGGCAGACTCGGAGTTACGCTTCGTCATGCTCGCGATCTCCGACAGCGCCGCGCTTGTCTCCTCAAGGGAGGCCGCCTGCTCGCTCGATCCCTCCGCGAGGGTCTGGCTCGAGGACGATACCTGACCCGCCGCCGCGGCCGTCTGGTCCGCACCCGCTTCAAGCTGCTGCGACACCGTTCCCAGCACCTTGTTCACCCCTCGGATCACGAACGTCGAGAGTACGATGCCCGATACAAGGGCGATGGCGGCGAGAATCGCGATGGCCTTCGTGGTGGCCGAGGCGGATCCATCAATCGCGGTCGACAGCGCATCGCCATTCTTTGAGTTGTAAGCGAGCAGGGCCTCCGCCGCGGACGCATACGTGCGGTAATGCGGATACGCCGTCTCGTGGAAGAAGTTCAGCGCCTCGGCACTGCCGCTGTCCACCAGCTCGAGGTACTTTACGCGGGAAGCACGGTATTCGTTGCGCGCAACAACCAGCTTGTCGAAGAGCAGACGATCCTCGGCACTGATGATGGAAGCCTCGTAGGCCGTGGCGGCCTCGTCGGCCTGCTTGGTGAAGGTGGCCATCTCCTCCTTCAACTCCTTGCGCTCGGCATCGTCGCGCGCATCAGCGTAGAGCTGCACGCGGATCAGGCCCTTGGCCAGGTTGCTGTAGAAGGCCGCGGCATTGATCATGCCCGGCATGACGTCTCCCTTGAGGGTACTCGCCTCAGTGCGAATGCCACCGAGGCTGTTGATGGCGATCCCGCCGACGAGGGCGAGGAGGAGGCAGAGCAGGCCGGTGGCGGCCGTGATACGCTTACCGATGGTCCAGTTCATAGGGATATTTGTAAAAACATCTCTCTAATCGGTACTTCTGGCCCTGTTTTGAGTAAAAACGCTCAAAACAACCCTTTGATCCAAAAATTAAATCACATAAGACATTTTATATTAAATAGATAAAAAATGTCACTTTTAAACGCCATTCGGGCTGTGAATTGTAAAATTAGTCACTACCCCCTGGTGTGCGGGCCTACTGTCCACCCGCCCAGCGCCCCTTAAGGCGTCCACGCCAGCAACCGCTCGGCCCGGATCAGGCAGATGCAGTGGCTGCCATCGATCGTCGGCAGCCATTGCAGCCGGAGGGCCTTGAACTCGCGGTTCATCGCCTTTTGCAGCGCGCCCACTTCCAGGACCACGATGCCGTGCGGCGCGAGGCGTTCGCGCGCCTGGACCAGCAGACGACGAATGATGTCGAGGCCGTCAACGCCGCCGTCCAGCGCGAGCCGTGGCTCCTGCTTGAACTCCTCCGGCAGGTCATCGCACACCGCACTGGGTTCGTACGGCGGATTGCTGAGAATGAGGTCGTACTTCGCCTTCGGCACCTTCGCGAACACATCGCTGCGATGCAGCGTCACCCGCCGGCCGAGACGATGGCCCTTCACGTTGATCGCCGCGACCGCCAGCGCATCGGCGGAAAGATCGATCGCATCGACCTTCGCGCGCGGGAACTGGTGGGCCAGCAGGATCGCGAGGCAACCCGAGCCCGTGCAGACATCGACGGCGCGCCGGACTTCGACGTCCGCGGGCAGATGCGCCGGCAGCGTCGGGATCACCTCGAGAAAATAACTGCGCGGGATGATCACGCGCTCATCCACATAGAACGCATGGTCGCCCAAGAACGCCTCGTGGGTCAGGTAGGCGGCGGGAGTCCGATTGATCGCGCGCTTCTGCAAAACGGTCCGCAACGCGATTCGCTGGGGCGGCGTCAGCGGCTGATCCAACACCGCCGGGTCGCTATCGAGCGGCCAGTCGAGTGTGCGAAGAAAGAGATAAAGCGCCTCGTCGTGCGCCGTCGTGGCCACCTGACCCAGCGCCAGACCGGCTTGCGCATAGACCTGCTCCGCCAAGGCCATCCACTCCCGCAGCGTGGCCAGTTGGGCCGTGACGGGGAGCACCGCGAGCCGCGGGCTTTTTTCGCGGCGCGCCTTCATCAAATCAGCGCGTTGTAAACGACCAGGAACGGAATCGAGCAGACCTGCATGACAAAACCCAGCGCAGCCCGAACGGGCGGCAGGTTGATGCCGATCATGAGAATCAGGAAGCTCCAGCGCGACAGGTTGATGAACGTCTCCTCGCTCATGCCCACGACGTGACGCATGACCCGCGAACCATCGAGCGGCGGCAGCGGGATCATGTTGAAGACCGCCAGCGCCACATTGAGCGAGATGATCAGCATGAAGAGCTCCGCCGTGTTGGGATCCGACTTGTAAACCAGCCCGCCCGCGATGGCCGCGAGCAGCGCCAGCACGAGGTTGGAAAACGGACCGGCCAGCGTGGTGAGGATGTCGTCGCGCTTCTTGTGCGTGAAGTTGGCGTGGTTGACCATGACCGGCTTGCCCCAGCCAAAGAAGAAGCTCCCGCCGAGAATGAAAATGCAAACCAGCGGGAAAATCACCGTGCCCAGGAGGTCCATGTGGACGATCGGATTGAGCGTCACGCGGCCCTGCAGCCGCGGGGTGTCATCGCCCAGCTTGTCCGCCGCAAAGGCGTGGGCCCACTCGTGAATGCTGAGGCTCGCGACGAGCACGATGTAGAGAATGAGTCCCTCGCGGAGCACCGCCGGACTGAGGCCAAAAGAATCCATAAGTCCTACTTGTCGCCCGGCGCGTTGAGTTGCGCAACCAGCTTTTGCTTCTGGGTGGCCAGGCGCTCATCGGTGACGGTTTCGAGCAGCGCTGCGGCGCTGTCCGGCTTGCCCTGACGGATCAGGATGTTCGCCTCGTGCAGGCGTACGGTCTGCTGTTCGATCGGGGCCGTCAGTCGCGCGCCCAGCGCCTGCCAGCTGGCCAGCGCCGCCGCCCAGTCCGGCTGCTCCAGGTCGTAGTGCGCCTCGCAGGCCCGGTAGGCAAACGCGATGTTGTCCGGCGCCAGCTCCGCCGCCTGCTTGAACGCATCGAGCATCGCCCGATCGAGCGCGGTTCGCGTCCACTCGCCGCTCTTCAGGAAATCATCGCGCGCCGCGGAGAGCAGCGTGCCGATCTGGAAATGGTACAAGGGCTCCTTCGGCTCCAGCCGGGTCGCGGCGAGGTAGTAGCTGATCGCCTCCAACGGCCGGCCTTCCTCCGCAAGGTAGTTGCCGAGCTGGTTTTTCACGAGCGGGATGTCGGAATCAAGCTGGTTCGCGCGCATGAGCAGGGCCACCGCGCGCCGACGCTCGTCGATCAACGGATTACCGAGCAGCATCGCATAGCTGGCGTAGCCGGCCGCGACGTCCGGATATTTTTTGAGGTAATCCTCATACTCGAAGACCAGTCGCTGCAGCGGCGCGCGCACATCCTCGACTTGCACCGCATCCTCCGCCGCCGCAGCCCGCGCCAGCAGCGTGCGCTGGCGATCGACCAGACCCTTGAGTTCGCGCGTGGCCGGATCGTCCTGCGCCGCCAGCCGCGGCGAGGCGGCAGCAAGGGCAAAAACCGCGAGGAGGATCGATAAAAATTTCATGGAAAAGGTTGCGACACCCTCGCTCTGCGAAAGTGCCGGTGCAATCCGTGTGTGGCGGATTGCACGCCACGGAGCAACCCGCACCTTCCCCTCCATGCCCTCCCCGCGCCCGTCGACGCCGCCGATCTCGTGTCAACCATTGGTTGACAAGATCGCCGGGCGAGGAACGGCCATGAACCCGGCCAATCGGTTCGAACGGCTTCACCTTGAACCGGATCCAGATGCCGAGGCGGATCCGGGCGCGGCATACGACGAGCAGCCCGATCCGCGGACCGAGTTCTATGATGACGCGAGCGAATCGCTGCTGACTTACAACGACAGCCCGGACATCCCGTTCACCGTCGGACTCAACGTGTACCGGGGCTGCGAACACGGGTGCGCCTACTGCTATGCCCGCCCCACGCACGAGTACCTCGGCTGGAGCAGCGGGTTGGACTTCGAGACGCGCATCCTCGTCAAGAAGCGCGCGCCCGAGCTGCTCCGCCGCGAACTCGCGCATCCGCGCTGGGAGCCGCAGAGCGTCGCGATGAGCGGCGTAACCGACTGCTACCAACCGGCCGAGCGGCACTTCCGGCTGACCCGCGCCTGCCTCGAGATCTTCGCCGAGTTTCGCAATCCGGTCGGCGTGATCACCAAGAATTTTCTCATCACGCGCGACCGCGACCTGTTCGCCGACTTCGTGCGCTGGAACGGCATCTCCGCCTACCTCACCATCACCACCCTCGACGCGGAGCTCGCGGGCAAACTGGAACCGCGCGCCGCCCGGCCCGAGCACCGCCTCCGCGCGATTCGCCTGCTCGCAGACGCCGGCGTGCCGGTCGGCGTCATGGTGGCACCAATCATCCCCGGGCTGACCGATCACGAGATTCCCGCCATCCTCGATGCCGCCAAGGCGGCTGGCGCCCGCCGCGCCGGTTACGTCGTTCTGCGCCTGCCTTTCTCGGTGAAGACGATTTTCAGTCAGTGGCTGGACGCGCACGCGCCGGGAAAAAAGGACCGCATCCTCAGCCGCGTTCGCGATCTCCGCGGCGGCAAGCTCAACGTCAGCGAATGGGGCGCCCGCATGCGCGGTGAAGGCGTGTTCGCCGAGCAGATCCACGATCTTTTCGCCGTTGCCGCGCGCCGCACAGGCCTCAAGCAGGAGCGCAGCCATCTCTCCACCGCGCACTTCCGCCGGCCCGGTGGCGTGCAGATGAACTTGTTCTGACCCGATGTGCTCCCGCTACCTCCTCGCCCAGGAACACCTGCGGGCGATCCTGACCCGCCTCGGCATCCCGAGCCCCGGCACCCTGCCATCCACGCGCTACAATCTCCCACCCGGCGGTGTGATCCCCGCCGTGCGACCGCGGACCGCGCGCAGCCACACCGGCCTCGGCGAGGATCGCCGGGCCGGACGTGAACTCGCGGCCCTGCACTGGGGGCTCGTTCCTTCCTGGGCACGCGACGACGACAGTCCGATCATCAACGCCCGCGCCGAATCGCTCGCGGAAAAGCCGTCTTTCCGCGATGCGTTCCGGCGCCGTCGTTGCCTCATCCCTGCCAGCGGATTCTACGAATGGAAAGCGATCGGCTCCGCCCGGCAGCCGTGGTTGTTTCGCCGGCCCGATGGCGCGCCGTTCGGGTTCGCCGGGCTGTGGGAAACGTGGAACACACCGGACGGATCCGTGCGGGAATCCTGCGCCGTGATCACCACCGCGCCGAATGCCTTGATGGCACCGATTCACCACCGCATGCCCGTCATCCTCGCCGAGAAGCAGTGGGCGGCGTGGCTTGATCCCGACTACACGGAGCCCGCGCAACTCGCGCCGCTGCTGGCCCCGTGGGCGGCCGAGGCCATGACCGCCACGGCAGTCACGCGCCGCGTCAACCACGTCGATTTCGACGAGCCCGCCTGCCTGACGCCACCTACGCCCGACGAGGCACCGCGCACCGAAGACCAGCTCGGCCTCGGTTTCTGAACGGTCTTCCCTGGGAGCTCGGGCCGCTGGCCCGCATAAGTTGTAGGGGCGTGGCTCGACCACGCCCTCCGAGGGCGCGCACGAGGCGCGCCCCTACAAGCCGATCCACAATCAGGCGGGCCAGCGGCCCGCGCTCCCAGGACGATCCAACTAGTTCCCAGCGAATCGCACTTTACCCGATCGGCAGCGTCACCACCACGCGCAGGCCCGTCCGGTCCGTGCGGTTCTCGGCCGCGATCGTGCCGGCGTGCAAGCCGACGATCCCCTTGCAGATCGCCAGCCCCAGCCCGTGACCCGGGCGTTCGCCCTTGGCGTGATTATAGCGCACAAAGCGCTCGAAGATCCGCTCCAGCTGCTCGGGCGGCAGGCCCGGACCCTCGTCGCTGACCACCAGCCGCCAGTGATCGCCCTCGCGGGACGACTCCAGCGACACCACTCCGTCGCGCGCGCTGACATTCATCGCATTCACCACGAGGTTGAGCAAAAGCTGGCGGATCAGGTTGGGCTCGCCCCGCAGTTCGCCTGAATCGTTGCGAGCGAGGACAAACCGCAGCTGACGATCCTCCGCCAGGACCTGGGCGTCCTGCGCCAGCTCGGACACGAGGTTCGCCGGATCGTAGGCCTTGCGCTCCATCGCCATTACGCCGCTCTCGGCCTTGGAGAGGAAGAGCAGGCTATCGATGATCTGCTGCAGCCGCGTGGCCTCCTCCATCAGGTCGCCCAGCGCGGCCTCGGCCTCGGCGTCGCCCGCGAGGCGCGGTCGCAGCTTCTCCGCATTGAGTCGGATCAGCGCCAGCGGCGTCTTCAACTC
Organism: Opitutaceae bacterium; assembly: GCA_036401075.1. Lineage (GTDB taxonomy): Bacteria > Verrucomicrobiota > Verrucomicrobiia > Opitutales > Opitutaceae > CAMAXB01. Next base: position 171,389 of record DASWVY010000046.1, on the reverse strand, counting down.
ATGGGAGGCATCGGCGGTGAATCGCCTCACCTGCTCAAAGGAAACCTGCAGGCGGTCAAACATCTGGTTGAGCAGGCGCGTCAGCGACGCGAGCTCATCGCTGCCGGGCGGCACCGGCACGCGCTCGCCAAGGTTGTCGCCGCCGATACGGCGCGCCGTCGCCTCGATCGCGCGCACGGGCTTGAGCGTGTAGCGACTGAAACCGTAGCCCAGGGCCACCCCGGCCACCGCCACGCCGAGCACCAGGAGTCCGCTCACGCGCGCATACTCGCGCAGCACACGGCGATTCGGAGCCAGTCGGCTGCCAATCTGGATGTGCCAGGGCGCGCTGCGGAATTCCGAGATGCGAACATCGCCGATCTGCGGAAGCTCCGCGGTCCAGCGCTCCGAACCCTCGGCGCGATCCGGCAGGATGGTGGCCCCGAGGTTTTCCGATCGGAAGAGCACCGTGCCCTGCTCGTTGTGGACCTGGATGAAAAACAACGCGGCGTCACTGTCGGCGTCGTGCTCGATCCGATTCTTCAACTCCGCCTCAGTCAGGCTGGGATCAGGCCCGATCAGCTCGATCAGCTCCACCCCTTCAACGTCATGCAACAGCTCAAGCCCGCTCACGAGCTGCCGGTCCAGCAGCCAGCCGCCGGCCGCCAGCACCACCGCAGTGGTGGCCGTCACCAAGGCGGCAAACCGGAGCGTCAGTCGCGTGGTGAAGGAGTTCATGCCAGCTGATAACCCGTGCCCCGCACCGTCTTGATCAAGGGTTCGCCGCCCGGTCGCTCGAATTTCTGGCGCAGACGACGCACGTACACATCGATCAGATTCGTCTCCATGTCATAGGACGCGTCCCACACTTTTTCGCCGATGAGGGTCCGGGTAAGGACGCGGCCGGGGCTCTGCAGAAAGAGCTCCAGCAGCGCAAACTCGCGCGACGTCAGCTCGACCGGCTGCCCGGCCAGCGTCACCGACCGGCCCAGCAGGTCCATGCGGATGTCGCGGTAGTCGATCACCGTCTGCCGCGCTCCCGTGCTCTGCCGGCGCAACAGCGACCGCACGCGCGCGATCAGTTCGTCCACGCTGAAGGGCTTGGGCAGGTAGTCGTCCGCCCCAAGATTCAACCCCCGGATCCGGTCATCCACCGCATCGCGCGCACTCAGGATCAGCACCGGCTCCAGAAAACCGTGCTGCCGCCACTCGCGAAGCAGGTCGAGCCCGTCGCCATCCGGCAAGCCGAGGTCGAGCACGATGGCGTCGTAGGGCGACTCGGCCAGGGCATCGCGCGCCGCTGCGCAGGTGCCGACGCGCCGCGCCGTGTAGGCCTGCTCCGTGAGCGCCTTCTCAATGAAGTGCCCGACCTTGCGCTCATCCTCGACGATCAGGATCTTCATGGGGTGACTGGCCTATCGTCGCCAAAACTCACTCCAGCGCAAGACCCACGCGGCGATCGTGCAGGGCAAGGACGTAGCGGGCCAGCCCGGCCACCTCGGCATCGCTGAGTTCATCATGCCCGGCCATGACCGAACCTGGGATTCCAAAACGGATGATCCGGGCGACCGTCAGAGCAGGATCCGCCCCAGGCGGCACATACCGCCAGGGATCACGGGAAAAATCCGGTGGTGCGACCGCCAGTTGACGCGCGACCGGACCATCCCCTTGTCCGTCCACGCCATGGCAGCTCACGCAGCGTTGCTCAAAGCGTCCCGCCGCCTGATCCGGCGCAATGGCCGGACCGGCCGGCGACCACGCCTGGGCCTGGGTGTAGCGCGTCACCATCGTCTCCGCGCCCAGCGAGGCCAGGTAAGCCACCAGCGCATCGCCGCGGGTTTCCCCACCACCCTCGGTGGCGGCGAACAAGTGGGCATACGACGGCATGCGCGAACCCGGGGAAATTGTGCGCGGCGCGATCAGGTGCAGGCGATTCCACTCCGGGGAACGCCGCGCGCCGACCTGCGAGAGATCCGGACCCTGACGTCGGTTGCCAAAGAGCGGCGGGCTGGCCTGCATCGCCGTCGCCAACGGCACGGCCTGACCCCAGCGGACCTCGTCGAGCGTCCCGGGGCGGATGTACTGCGAGTGGCAATGAATGCAGCCTTCGCTGACGTAGACATCGCGCCCGCGCGCAATCACCGCATCCGCGGCCTGGGCCTGCGCATCGGAGCCGCCGATCCCCGCCAGCGCCGCGAGCGCGACCGCCGCCAGCACGAGACGGTTCAGCCGTTGACGCCAGAGCAGGCCGCCCACCACGACCACGCCCGCCGCCAGCAGGAAGGCGAACGGCACCCGTTGCAGGTCCTGCGCCATGCCAATGCCCAGCGCCGAACCGACCCAGCCCGCAATCGCAAACACCAGCGCGGTCGTCCACACCCGGCCGCCGCGCGCCGGAACATACAGGAGGACCACCGAGTAAAGGGATACGCCGGCCGTATAAAGGGTTTCAGCCCGCAGGAATCCGCGGCGCGTGGTGTCGAGCAGCACGCAGGCGAGCGCCAGCAGAACAAACCCCGCCAAGGTCACGCGGCCCGACCAGCGCCGGTCAAGTGCGAGGCCCGCCAGGACCGCGGCAGACAGGTGCGCCACGGCGTTGCTCAGCAGCGAGCCCGTGCTGCCCCAAGTGCCCGAGCGCAGCGCCGGCGTGTGCTGGATGATGTAGAACGCCGCCGAATCCATCCAGACCAGCGCCAGCAAAATCGCGATCCAAGCCATCAACCCCGCCGGCCGATACTCGGGCAGTTGGGAGACCGAGGGCTCCTGCGGCTGGAGCCACGTGCCGGAGAGCGCAGCGGCACCGGCAACGAGGGCCGCAATCACGGTCTGCGCGTAGGGCGTCGCGTCGAAGATCCACGGGAGATTGCACGCGGCATAGGCGAGGCCCGTGCCCAAGCCCGTCACCACGCCGAGCTGGCCCGTGCCGACCATGGAGCGCAGCCCGGCACACAACGTCACCGTCAGCCAGCCCAGGGCCAAACCGACCGACAACGCCGCCAGCATCAGCATGAACCCGCCGCGCGCGAGCAGCACGAAGGCCGCGGCCGCGGCACAGGCGCGAAACGCGGTCGCCAGCGTGCGCTGGAATCGATCAAGCCGGAAACGCCACGCCGCAAGCAGGCTGCCTGCCACGCCGCCCAGTCCGAGCAGCAGCATGAAAAACCGGAGCCGCGTGGACGAGCCCGCCACCGGACGCAGCAGCTCGATGAAGGCGAACTCCGCGAAAATCAGGAAATAGAAATACGTGGCGGCGATCGCCACCACCGCGGCGATCAGCGCGCTGCGCTCCGGCTTGAACTCGGTGGAATCAGTCATCGCGACCGACTCCTTTCCGCAGCAACCAGCCCTGCACCGCCGCCAGCGCGAAATCCGTCACCGGCACGCTGATCCAAACCGGCGCCAGCCAGCCGCGCGCGATCGCCACCGCCGAGAACAATCCCGCCGCCACGCGAAACCCGATCGTGAACTCCAGCACGCCGCGCAGACGGGCCCCGCCGCCCGCAACGAGCGCAATCAGGTAACTCGCACCCACCGCCGCCACAAACGCGCCGACCCAGCGCAGGTAAATCAGGGCTTCGGCCCCGGGTGGGGTCGCCCCCATCAGGCCAAGGACAAGCACCGGGACAAAGACGAGCCCCAGCCCGGTCGCGGCATCGAGCGAGCCGGCGCCGAGGGCGAGACCACGCGCAAGACGGGTCAGGGAAAACGAGGCGGTTGAGAGGGACGGATCGGGCATGCGAGGGATGCGTGATCGTTGGGCCATCGCGCCTGTGCGCAAGCCTTCACCCCACGCGGACCGAAACCAGACGACCGCTAACCCGAGCATGACCGCGCCCGAAGCCAGGCGGATCCCGTACAGCGCCTGCGTCCACGCCTCGCTGCGGAAAAGATCCGCCGCCTGCTCCGCCTCATTCCAGCCCAGCAGCATCAACGCCACCGCGTGGACCGCCAGCGCCGTCTGCCAGAGGCGAACGCCCCGGCCCACCGGGCGCAGGGGATTGAGCTGGTTGAGGATCACAAGATTCAGGCTGGTCACCAGCCCCGCCATCGCGATGTGCGCGTGCGCCACCAGGCCGTTGGTGAATTTCAGGCGCTCCGAGAATCCGGGCAAAAAGGTGATCCATCCGCTCACCACCAGCACCAGCCACCAGCCGAGCGCCGCCCGCAGCCACGGCTGCGCCGCCGCACACCACGGATACGACCGCAGGTGCCGGATCAGCAGCGGCACCCAGATCAGCAGCAGACCCAGCCCGACAATCTGCGCCCGGGCGTGGTGACTCGTGTGCCCGTGATCGATCACCCCGAACGCCGCAAACGAAGCCGCCAACGGCAGCCAGAAGGCCCGCACCTCGCCCGCGCGCGAGCGGCGCAGCCCGAAGAGCACCGGCAGCAGCCCGAAGATGGCGATCATGCCGAGCGTCGAGCCCAGCAACGACGAGCCGGTTGCGCCGCCGCTGTCCGGATTCACCGACGGGTAAACCTCACGGCCCGCCGACCAGTACAGCAGACCCGGCACCGGCAGCAGCAGCGCGAGCAAACTTCCGCGGATCCAGCGACCCACCCGGGTCAAGCGAGGCCACGACCAGACCGCATGCGCGGCGAGCACGGTCCAGAGCACGACCATCGCCAACGGCAGAAGCGGACGCGCCCATCCGGCCCAATCGAGAAAGAGCTTTCCGCTCGTCACGCCGCCGAGCCAGGACGCCCCACCCAGCGCCAACGCGAGCGACCACGCACCGAGTGCGATCCGGACATGCGTCAACGCCTGCGGGTGGCCCCGCTGGAGCAGACCCGCAAAGAGCCCGCCCACCAGCGGAACCGCACACCAGCCGTAAAGCTGCCAGTTCAGGTGCAGCGGCATCCACCGGCCATAACTCAGGGGTGCGAGCGCATCGCCCAAGGCCGGCCAGAGCAGTTCCGCCGCGAGGAGCACGCCAATCGCGTTCGCCGCCGCCAGCCAGCCGAGGGCGTGGCGCCGCACCGGGGACGCGAGGTCCAACGAGGTCGCAGGACACAGGGCGTTCATGACAAGGGACGGTCAGCGTGGGGCGGCGCAGCGCGGCGGGGCCGAAGCCTCACACCTCGCTCAGGCGACCATCCCGCACCTGGAGAATGCGGTGGCACTCCTCGGCAAATCGCCGCTCGTGCGTCGCGAGCAGCACCGCGATGTGCTCCTCCTCGGCGAGTTGCTTCAGCAAGGCAAAGACCGTGCCGCCGGTTTTCTCGTCGAGCGACCCCGTGGGTTCGTCGGCCAGCAGGAGACGTGGTGCATTGAGCAGAGCCCGGCAGATCGCGGTGCGCTGGCGCTCGCCGCCCGAAAGATCCTGGATCCGATGATCGAGCCGGTGTCCGAGTCCGACCTTGGTCGCAAGGGCACGCACGCGCTCCTCGGTTTCGCCGACCGGCCGCCCAGTCGCGAGCGCCGGGACGCGGATGTTTTCCCGCACCGTGAGGTCGGGGATCAGGTTGTGCAGCTGGAAGACAAAGCCGAGGTGCTGCCGCCGCAGCGTCAGGCGATCGGCTTCAATCTGCGGATTGAGTCCGCAAACCGCAAGTTCGCCGCGATCCGGCACATCGAGTCCGCCCAGCAGGTGCAGCAGCGTGCTCTTGCCGGAACCCGACGAACCCCACAGCGCCACAATCTCGCCCGCGCGCACCTCGATGTCCGCGCCCTGCAGAACCGTGATGCGTCCCGCATCAAAGCTCTTCCACACGTCGCGCGCCGACGCGAGCACCTCACCCCGCGGACTCACGACGCACCTCCCGAGAACAAGCAACCTGTTGGGTTGACCGATGGCTGCGGAGCTTGGGGCGAAAACGGAAAGGACTTACTCATAACGGAGGGCCTCGGCAGGTTGGATGCGGGCGGCAAAGCGGGCCGGGTAGACGGCGCCGGCCGCGGCGGTGACGAGCGCCGTGGCGATGATGCCGAGAACGACCAGGGGCGGGATCGTCGCCTGGACGTAGCCCTGGAACTGCGGCGTATGCTCGAGGATCGCGAGGCCGGTCAGACCGAGCGCGAACCCGACCACGAGGCCGGCCAGCGCGATCGCCGCCGCCTCACCCACGATGAGCGCAGCCACCTGGCGCTCGGAAAAGCCGCAGACGCGCAGCACCGCGATCTCGCGGATGCGTCCGAAGACGGAGAGCAGCATCGTGTTCGCCACGCCTAGTCCGCCGAGGAAGAAGGAGCAGATGCCCACCGCCCAGGCGGTGAAGTTGAGGATCTTGAAGCTGTTGTAGCTCTGGCTGAACTCGCGGTTCTCCAGCCCGATGATGCCGGGGTGCGCGGACTCGATCGCGCGCTTGAACTCAGGCCCGCGCGAACGCTCGCGCAGCGTGACGGCCACGACCGACGCCGCGTCGCCGCGGTGGAAAAAGTCCTGCGCCTCGGCCAGCGGCAGGAAGACGCCGCCGTCCTCGAAGCCGTTCTCATTGCGCAGGATTCCACCGACTTTGAAGGTGCCGCGACCGATCTCGATCGTCTCTCCAGCCTTGGCGCCGAGGAACTCGGCCGCGCGGGCCCCGAGGAAGATCTCGCCCTTGCGCGCGCCGAAGTCGGACCGCGATCCCGCGCGCCAGTCGGCGCGCTTGAGCCGCGGATCGCCCGCCTCGATGCCGAAGCAGGTGATGACCGGGTGCCCGGGCGACGAGACGATGCCGAAAAGCATCGGGTGCGCCTCGGCCACCTCGGGCTGCGCGCGGATCGCCGCGACCTGGGCGGACGTCACGGAACTGAAGAACAGGTCCGAGACGTTGCGCTCGAAGACGAGGTAGTGGCTGTCGCTCGAGAGGATGCGCTCGAACATGCCGATCGCCCCGGTGACAATCGCGAGGATCGTGAGCATGGCGGCGACTCCGAAGCTGATGCCGGCCACGCCGATCATCGCTCGGAGCCGATGCCGGCGCAGATTGAGGAAAACAAGGGAGAGCAGGCGCATCGAGGGGATCTACTCAGGCCGCGCGCACCGCAACGGCGGAGCGGGAAGCCAGATAACCGTGCTGAAACGGGGCGAGGTAGGCGTAGCGCTCGGGGTTGGACGCGATCAGGGCGTCAACCTCGCGCGCGGCCAGGACGGTGAGACGGGACACGCGGGCGCGCGTGGCGGGCACGCCCATGACCAGCGCGAGATTCGGGCGAGCCAGCGCGCGATCGCGGCCGGTCGTCTTGCCCGACTCCACGCTGGTGGTGAGGACGTCGCCCAGATCATCGAGGGCCTGGAAGGCGAGACCCCAGTAGACACAGAGCGCCTTGAGCGAACGACGTTCGCGCGCACCGGGGCCGGAGGCCAGCGCCGGGAGGTAGACCGCGAGCCAGAAGAGCGCGCCGGTTTTGGCCGCGGCGATGCGGCTGACCGAGCGCGCGGTGCGATCGCCCTCGGCGAAGCGCAGGTCGCTCGCCTGTCCGCCGACCAGGCCGGACGGCCCGAGGCAGGCATCGATGCAGGCATGCGCCTGCACGCGGACGAAGCCCGGCATGCGCGCGAGCGCGAATCCGGCCAGCGCGTACGCGCGGTTGATCAGCGCAAGCGAGGCGAGGATCGCGGAGGCGTCGCCATGCAGACGGTGGGCACAGACCTGGCCGCGCCGCGTCTCGGCATTGTCCATGCAGGGCAGATCGTCGAGGAGCAGCGAGGAGAGGTGAAAATATTCGATGGCGCAGGCCAGCTGCAGGGCCTCGTCCTCGTCGAGGCCGTGAGCGGTTGCCGCGGCGTAGACGAGGCGGGCGCGGACCAGTTTGCCCGGCGTACCCGTCGCGTGGTCGAGCACGGCGCGCAGGTGCGGCTCCGTTTGCGGCGTGGCCGGCGAGTTCTCGACCAAGGCGCGGGCAACCATGGCAGGGAATGGGCAGAGGTTCAGTTGGCCAGGACCGAGCCCTGGAGGTGGAAGCGGACCTTCACGATCGGATCGACCTTGAGCAGGCCGAACTTGCGGATCACGGGCAGATCGAAGGTGCGGGTGTCGATCACGGCCTCGCCGTCGAATGCGAACAGCCTGCGGTCGGTGGTGATCGTGACCGGGAAGGCGAGTTCGCGGGTCACGCCGTGAAACGTGAGCGTGCCGGTCGCGGTGAAGCGACCGTCGGCCGTCGGGGTAAGGCTGACGAGCTTGAAGCCGCCGGTGGGAAACTTCGGCGTCTCCTGCCACGTGTGCATCTGCTCGTCGCGGTCGGGCTTGCCCGTTTTGACCTCCGCAAAGGCGAAGCCGACCTCGGCGGAGACCACCTCGCCCGTGTCGTGGTTGACGCGGATCACCGGCTGGTAGTCCGCGAGCGTGCCGGTAAAGGAGTCGACCGTGGCCTTGACGACGATCTCCACGCGGGACTGGGCCTTGTCGACGGCGAGAGCGACGTCGGCAGCCGAGGCGGAGCCGAGGGTGGCCAGCGCGAGGCCGAGAAGGGAAAGCAGGGACTTCATGATCCCCCAGCCTAGCCCAAGAAGATGAACCCTCCGTGAACTGCAGATTAATTAAAATTCACCCAACCGGGTGCCCGGCCTCAACGATCCGGCGAACGCACGCCGGCCCACCACTTCTTGAAGTCAAAATCGACCTTCACCCGCGCCTGGGCACCAATGTCATTTTCGTCCGGCCCAAAGACCGTACGCAGACCGAGACCGACCTGCCACTGGCCGCCCACCTCGAAGGTGTACTTGCGCGGAATCTGCCAGATAATGCCCGGACGCAGCGTGATCAGATCGCGATCCTCGGCGTCGTTGAAGCGCGTGGTCGCATACGCCGCTTCGAAGGTGTAGGCCATGCGGCCACGGTCCCAGAGGAAGCCGCCGGTGATTTTTTGGTTGTCCGCCCCCAAGTCATTCCACCCGCGGATGGGCTCGATCGAGGTCGAACTGACGATGTCGGAGCTCAGGCCCCAGAAGACACGCATGGCCGGCAGCGACTCGAGCTGGTGCGCAAAGGTGACGTACGGGATGTAATGCTCGTAACCGTCGGTCAGTTCGCGCGGCGGATGGCTGACCGGGCGCAGGTACTCGAAACCCACCGCCGTGTCCCAGCCCAGAACGGGGAAGGAACGCAGGTGGTACTTGGTCGCGAGCCGAATCTCGGAGAATCCGATCTGCTTGCCAAACGCGACATCGCCCAGGCCATGCGCGAAATAGCTCTCGAACTCGATCCGGCCTTCCAGCCGGTCGCTGAGACCATAACGGAAGCCGATCGGCAGCCGCAGCGCATCCTTGCGGACCAGGTCCCCGACGTGGGGCCGAAGCGTGACCCGGAGCGTGTACTTGTCCTCGGTGTTCGGCAGCAGACTCTCGAAGATGCCCCGGATGTTGAAGCGGTCGTCCGAGCCGGACTCCTTCGGCGCAGGCTCCGCCGCGCCCAGCGTGAACGAGGCCAGGGCCAGAACGGAGAAAAGAAGACGGGAAAGGGATTGGGACACGGGAGGGCGACGGCAGCGCTTGCGTACTGAACCGTACAGCCCGGTAGAAGTTCCGTTTAGGACCGCTTTTGCAATCCCGGAACGGACGAATTCCCGGTCCCGCGCTCCGCCACCCCCAGCAACCGGCGCCAGAGGAGAAAAATCCATCCGATGAACAGGCAGGTGAACACCGTATGACTCAGGTAGTGCGCCCCTTTGAGCATCTGGTAGGTGCCCATTATTCCACCGGCTACCATCCCCGCGGCCATTCCGAGCCTCCGGCCACGCCGGGTCTGGGCCAGTCCGGCCAGGGCGACTAGGGCAAAGCCCCCGCTCGCGTGGCCGGCAGGAAAACAGTGACCCTTCCGCTCCGGCCGGTCGCCTTCCGGATAGGCGCCGCACAGGGTGACGTAGGGCACATCGCCGCCGTAGCGGCGGATCTCCGAGGGACAAAAGACATTGGTCACGTTTTTCCCGAAGCCGACCAAGGCCGGTCCGGTCGCCAGGGTCGCCAGCAGCACGAGCAGGTGCCGCCGTCCCGTCGGATACGAAAGTCCGCAGCGCTCCCGCCATCCGGCCGGACCCACGACGAGTGCGATGACCCCCACCCCGACGAGGATCAGCAGAACCTTTGGCCCGGTGTAAAACAGGGTGCGAAGCAGCGGATCGTCCCGATCCACGCGCCATTGGTTGGCCTGAAAATCAAACAGCCGGTCCTGCACCGCGAGATCCAGATCCGTGAACTCGAAGCCGATCAGCACGACCGCGAGCAGGCCCAGGACCGGCCAGAACGCACGGTCCATGCCCCAATATCCGGACGCACGGCTCATTTCTCGGATCGTGTCACGCGCCGCCACCACCGCTTGAAGTCGAAGTTCACACGTAGCTTGGCCGAACCGCCGTAGTCAAAACCGTCCGGCCCGTAAGACGAACGCAAGCCGACGCCGAGGAGCCATTGCCCGCGCGAACCCGGGGTGAAGCGCTGCGGCACCTTCCAGATCACGCCCGGCTGCAGCGCATACACATCGCGGTCGAGGTCACCCAAGAGCCGGGTCGAGGCCACGGAACCCTCAAGCGTATAGCTGAAATTGCCTCGGTCCCAAACGAGACCTCCCGTGAGCTTCAGCGAATCGTCGCCGAGCTGGTTGTCCTTCAGGCGGCCCTGGATTCCGGTCGCGGCTACCATGTCAGCGCTGACACCCCAGAAGACGCGCAGGTTGGGCATACTCTCGAGCGGATGCGCAAACGTCACGAAGGGGGTGTAATGTTCCAGGCCATCCGTGATCTCCATCGGCGGGCTCCCGAGCGGCATCGTGTACTCGATGCCTGTTGCTGTCTCCCAGCCCGGCCAGAGCGAGGTGCCCCAGTTGTACTTCGTGCCCAGGCTCCACTGAAGCAGGCCGGCGTCGTCGAAGAATGGGCGGTCGCCCAGCCCGTGGGAGAAATAGCCCTCAATCTCCGCTGTCGCCTCCCAGTTTGCCGTCAGTCCGTATCGGAATCCCAGCGGGATGCGCATATGATCGTAGCGCGAAAGATCCCCCACCCGCGGATGAAAGGTCAGCTTGAGCGCGTGCTTGCGCTCCGTTCCGGGCAGGCTGCTCTCAAACACGCCCTTGATGCGCAGCTCGTCGTCGGAGATCGCGCTGCTCGCAGGTGCGCCGGGGTCGGCAAGGGCCACTGCCGCGGGGAGAGCCGTAAAGAGAAGAAACCGTCGTACACTCATGGCGTACCTTCTTGAACGAGATTCATGTTAGAGTGGGCGATACCGTCAAGGGCCGTCAGTACACCCGCCCGAGCGGCGGCTGCCTGCTGCTCTTCCGCGGACAGCGCGCCATAGCCTCCGTTACGGTAGAGGTAGCTCGCGGTCTGGTAGTAGGCGATGGCCTCGCGACGGTAGTGATCGTCTTGCTCGCGCGGCGTCAGCGCAAAGGTTCGCGGATCGAAGTGGAAAGAATCCTCATCGCGCATCGGCTTGAGCACCTCGAGTACGCCGGGTTCGTACAGCCCGAGCCGCTGGTAGTTGCCGACCAGCGCGCGGCGGTCGCCCGTCGCCTTGCGCACGTCCCAGCCGTAGAAGCGGCTGGCGTAGCTCCAGTTCAGCAGACCAAGCAGGGTCGGCGCATAGTCGATCTGGCTCATCAGGTCCGGCACGCGGCCCGACGCGATCTGACCGCCCGGCGCGTAAACAAAGAGCGGGATGTGATAGTTCTGAACGGGCAGCTCGACCTTGCCCGCAACCGACGCGCAGTGGTCGCCGACGATGACAAAGACGGTGTTCTTGAACCACGGCTTGTCCGCGGCGGCGCGCAGAAATTCGCCGATCGCGTAGTCGGTGTACTTCACCGCGCCCGAACGGCCCGAGAGCTTCGAGGGAAGATCGATCTTTCCTTCGGGATAGGTGTAGGGCCGGTGATTCGACGTCGTCATGACGAAGTAGTGAAACGGCTGGCCCGACGCGTGGGCGGCGTCGGCCTCGCGCAGGGTCCAGCGGTAGAGATCCTCGTCGCAGGCACCCCAGGCATTCGCAAACGTGATGTCGCTCTCCTTGACGGCGGCGCGATCGACGATGCGGTAGCCGTTGCCGCCAAAGAAGGTGTTCATGTTGTCGAAGTAGCCGTAGCCGCCGTAGATGAACGCTGTGTCGTAGCCGCGGCTACGGAACACGTTGCCTAGCGTGAAGAGGTTGTCGTTGCGCGGACGCTTGATGAGCGAGCGCCCCGGCGTCGGCGGCAGCGAAAGCGTCAGCGCCTCCATGCCGCGGTCCGTGCGCGTGCCAGTCGCGTAGAGATTCTCGAACACCAGGCTGTGCGCCGCGAGCGCGCCGAGATTCGGCGTCAGGCGCGAGGCGCGATTGAACGTGCTCAAGAAATCCGCGCTCAGGCTCTCGACCGTGATCTGGATCACGTTGAGTCGCAGCTCCGGACCCTCGTTGCGGATGTAACGCAGCGTGTCGCGCGGGCCGCCAAGCGGGATGCCGCCATCGGCCGCGAGTTCGCCTCGCAGTTTGGCGAAGGCCTCGTCGACCGGTAGCGTCGAATAGAACTGGTCGTAATCGAGCTCGTTGTTACGGAACGCGGCAAAGAGCGCCCACAGGCCGTTCTTGCCGAGCTCGCGATTGAAGGTGTTGCGGAAGGCCGGCATCTGATTGCTGTCGAGCGCCACGCCCGCCAGCGCGGCGGCGCCGAGCCAGGCCGCGCCCATCGCATAACGACGGCGCCAGCCCTCATGCCAACCGGTGAGCCACACCGCCACCACCCCCGTGCGCGCAAGCAGCGCGTAAACCGCCACGGCCGCGACACCGAGGACGGCGAGGATCGCCGGCATGGGATAGGATTCGCGGATATTGGCGACGACCTCGGTCGTGTACACGAGGTAGTCGACCGCGATGAAATTGAAGCGCACGCTGAACTCATCCCAGAAGAGCCACTCCGCCACCGCGCCGAAAAGCAGCAGCGCCGTGATCGCCAGCAGGCCCGCATGGGCAAGCAGTTGGAACCGGCGCCGTTCAAACGCATGCTCGGGCAGCAGGGTCAGGAGAATGGTCAGGGGAATCGAGGCGAGGAGCGCGGCGCCCAGGTCAAACAGCAGGCCCCAGCCAAACGCCGCCACCAGGCTCGCGTCCCAGCTGACCGACCACATCGACCGCGCCAGGAGTGCGGTGCGGGTTAGCAGCGCCACGGCTCCGAAGAGCAAAAGGAAAACGACGACACCGCCATGACGACGGGCCAGCAGAGCGTCCAACCGCTGGCGAAACCCACCGGGATGAACGGGAACATTCGAAGAGAGCATGCCGCAGCCTACCTCGCCCGGATGAACCCAACGTGAACGGGACGTTAATTTTCTTTCATGTCCACCCCTGCCCGGCTTGCATGGCCGCCTCCCGGTCATGCCTGACGCCAAACCCTTCATGTTCATCTGTGGCGGCGACGATTTTCTCGTCGGCCGGCTGGGACGCGAACGCTTCGAGGAGATGGCGCGCGAGGTGACGGACGAATTCTCCCGCGAGGTCATCAGCGGCTTTGCCGGCAATGTCGGCGAGGTCGCCACAGCCGTGAACCGTTTCCGCGAGAGCGTGCAGACCGTGTCGATGTTCGGCGGACGGCGTGTGATCTGGCTCAAGGATGTCAATTTTCTCGCCGACACCGTCACCGGTCGCGCCGAGGGCACGCTCAAGGTGGTCGAGGATCTCCAGCAAATCCTCGCCGGACTCAACCCCGCCGAGACGGCGGTCCTCGTGACGGCTGCGCCGGTCGATCGCCGCCGGGCTTTCCCCAAGTGGTGCGAGAAGAACGCCGACTTCACGCTCGTCGGCGGCGATGGCGAAGGCGCCGCGGAGGCGTTGGCCGGCGTGGCCGTGGCCGAGGCCCGGCGCCTGGGTGTCACGCTCGACGCCGATGCCTTGGGCCTGCTGCTCGCCCGCGTCGGCGCCAACACCCGGCTGCTGATCGAGGAGGTCAACAAGCTGTCCACGTACGCAGGAGAAGGCGTTGCCATCACCGAGGCCATGGTGGCCGAGCTCACGCCCAATGTCGCCGAGGGTGATTTCTTCGAGGCGGCCGAGGCGTTCTTCAGCGGCGACCTCGCATGGACGCTCGCGGCGCTCGAACGCCACTTCTTCACCGGCGGCGACGCGCGGCCCGTGATCAGCGCCCTTCAAAATCGCAACCGCATCCTCCTGCAGGTGCGCTCCCTGCTTGATGCCGGCGAAGTCCGCGTCGGCCCCCGCGGCCTCGACGGCCTGCCGCGCGCCCAAACGTCATTCGGCCGCCATTTCACCGGCGCGACGGAAAAGAGCTCCTACAATCTCTTCACGCAGAACCCGTGGTACGTCGGCAAGCTCGCCGGCGGTGCCAAGCTCCCCACCCTGCGCCGGCTGATCGACAACCAGCTCGATCTGATCAACGCGTTCGAGGAAATCGTCCGTCGCCCGCATGATCAGGAGGATGTCCTGCGAGAGTTGGCCGTCCGGTGCCTAGCGCAGTAGGGACGAGCCCGTTTTACAGGAGAAAACAGAGAGAACAGAGTCGATCTCCTGCTCCGTTAACTCGGTTCCCTCCTGTAAAATCAGATCGGCTCACGCCACGCCGCCAAACACCGCCAGCGGCGCATGGCGCCAAAAAACATCGGGCTCGGCGAAACCCGCCTCCGCGAGCAGACGCAGCTCGGTCGCGACCGGCGGATAATAATCCTCCCGCGCCCAGTCGGCGAAGTGTCGCTTGGCCTGCGCGGCATCGATGCCCTGCGTGGCCATGAACGCGGCCCAGTCGGCAAACGACTTTGCCTGCACCCACGGCGTCGTGCTCATCGTGCAATCCGCGTTGGCAAAAATCCCGCCCGGGCGCAGCGCGCGCCGGATCGCCGCGTAGATCGCCCCCTTTGCGCCCATGTCCTTCACGTGGTGCAGCGCGATGCACGCGACCACCGCGTCACAGGTCGGAAAGGGTCCGGCAAAGGACTTCGCCACGCCACGCACCCGGCCACCCAAGCCGGCACAGCGGGCGGCGGCGACTTCCAGCATCTCCGGATCCGTGTCCCAGATCTCCACCGTCGCCTGCGGAAAGCGCTCTGCCACGGCTGCCGCGAGCGCCCCGGTGCCGCCACCGAGGTCGAGCACAAGCGAGGGCCGGTCCGCCGGAAGCACGCCGGCCAGCAGGTCGAGTTGGACGGTCCGCATCAGGTCGTAGTCCGGGATAAAGGTGCGGATGATGCGGTCGTAATCGGCGATGCGCAGGTTCAGGTGGTTCGCAACGGAGTGGCCCATGGTCTCCACGCTGCAAACGCGCTTTGCGGTGGCCATCCCGGAATCGGGCGTCTTACTTCATTTCTTTCATCACCGTGAGCTCCATTCCCAACGTCCTGGCCGAGCGCTACGCCTCGCCGCTGATCAAAGACATCTGGTCCCCTGCGGGCCGCATCGCCATCGAGCGCGACTACTGGATCGCCGTCATGAAGGCCCAGCGCGACCTCGGCGTGGCCATCCCGGCCGCCGCGATCGCCGACTACGAGAAGGTGAAGCACAAGATCGACCTCGCCTCGATCGACGCCCGGGAGCGCGTGTCACTTCACGACGTCAAGGCCCGCATCGAAGAGTTTAACGGCCTCGCCGGCCGCGAGACGATCCACCTCGGTCTCACCAGCCGCGACCTGACCGAGAACGTCGAGCAGCTCCAGGTCCACCGCTCCCTCGGCATCGTGCGCATGAAGGCGGCCTCCGCCCTCCTCGGTCTCGCCAAGCAGGCCAAGGCGCACCGCAAGCTCCTCCTCACCGGCCGCACCCACAACGTGCCCGCCCAGCCGACCACGCTCGGCAAGCGTCTCGCGATGTTCGGCCAGGAACTGCTCCTCGCCTACACCCGCCTCGACGAACTCACCACCCGCTACCCGGCCCGCGGCCTCAAGGGCGCGGTCGGCACCCAGCTCGACCAGTTCACGCTCCTCGGTGGCAACGCCTCCAAGGTCGCCAAGCTCGAGGGCCGCGTCCTCAAGCACCTCGGCTTCAAGGCTGCGCTCAACGCCGTCGGCCAGGTTTACCCGCGCTCGCTCGACTTCGAGGTCGTGTCCGCCCTCCACCAGGTCGGCGCGGCCGCCGCCAGCTTTGCCACCACCCTCCGCCTCATGGCCGGCCAGGGCCTCCTCACCGAGGGTTTCCAAAAGGGCCAGGTCGGCTCCTCCGCCATGCCGCACAAGGTCAACGCCCGCAACTGCGAGCGCATCTGCGGGTTTTCGACCATTCTGTCCGGCTACGTGACCATGACCGGTGCGCTCGCCGGCCACCAGTGGAACGAGGGCGACGTCTCCTGCTCGGTCGTGCGCCGCGTGGCCCTGCCCGATGCCTTCTATGCGATCGACGGCCTGCTCGAGACCCTGCTGACCGTCCTCCGCCAAATGAATGTGTTCCCGGCCGTGATCGCGGCCGAGAGCGCGCGCAACCTGCCCTTCCTCGCCACGACGACCATCCTGATGGAAGCGGTCAAAGGCGGCGCCGGTCGCGAGACCGCCCACGCCGCGATCAAGGAGCACGCGCTCGCCGCGGCCGCCGCGATCCGCGACGGCGGCGAACCTGACATGACCAACCGCCTCGCCAGTGACGCCCGGCTCGGCCTGTCCGTGGCCCAGCTCAAGGCGATCCTCGCCGACACCGGCCGCTTTGTCGGCGCCGCCCCGGAACAGGTCGACGCCTTCGTCAAATCCGCCACGACGATCGCCCGCAAGATCCCGGGCGCAGCCAGTTACGAGCCGGCCAAGCTGCTGTAAGCACGCCGGGAGGACCGCTGCAACAGACGGGTATCACGTGCCTGCAATCCGGTGTCAGCGGGCGGTTCGGTACCGCCAGTAGTCCGGATGCCGGCTGTGATGCTTGAAGGAGAGAATGCGGATTTGGTCCGGCAACACGCGGTAGTAGATCGCGAAGGGGAAACGAGGGATCAAATACCGCCTCACGTCCTCTTCCACGATGGACCATCGCGTCGGCGCCGTCGCGATCACGGCGACGGCCTCGTCCACCGCGTCCAAAAACTGAATCCCCAGCGTCGGCACCTTGCCGTTATAAAATCGCGCTGCGCCGATCAGCTCTGCCGTAGCGTCAGGATGCTGGACGATTTCCAAGGGCACGGCGGGCGGTTCTCATCGCTTCATCGTGCCGAAGACCGGCAACTGTGCCATCGGTCAATTCCTGGTCGCGGCGCAGGGCTTCACGCACGACCGCCTTCTCATCGGAGTCTGGCAATTCCGCGTCGATGCTCTGCCAGAGCGCCTGCGCCAGCGTAACCTTTTCGGCGAGCGGCAAGGCCAACGCCTCGGCGGTGAGTTCCTTCGCGGACATGGCTGAAAAATGATTAGGGGTATCTGGAGTGTCAAGGGACCGGGTCGCTACGGCGCCTCAACTCCTGCACGCAGGGTGCCCGGCCGCGTCCCTCGCAGCCCGGCAAGCTGCTCTCAACGCGACGGTTGGCCCGTCAGCATCATGTGACGCCTTCATTCGGGACCACCTACCCGGTTTTTTGGGTTTGCCAGCGGCGCGGGCCGCCCGTCAACCTGACCGTTCACGTTCTCTCAACCTATTTTCCTAAACAACAGCCATGGCCGAAGAACTCGTAGGTAATGTCCTGGTGGGCCAGTCCGGAGGCCCCACCGCCGTCATCAATGCCAGCGTGGCCGGCGTCGTCGCCGAAGCCCTCAATCACGAGTGCATTGAGGAGATCTATGGCTCGCTGAACGGCGTCCTCGGTATCCTCAATGAGGACCTGATCGACCTCGCCTCGGAGTCCCAGCAGACCATCCGCGGTCTCCGCTCGACCCCCGGCGCCGCCCTCGGCACCTGCCGTTACAAGCTCAAGAAGCAGCAGGACTTCGAGCGCGTCCTCGAGGTGTTCAAGGCCCACAACATCCGCTATTTCTTCTACGCTGGCGGCAACGACTCCCAGGACACCGCCGACAAGATCTCCAAGCTCGCGCAGCAGCAGGGCTACGAGCTCCGCGTCATCGGCATCCCGAAGACGGTCGACAACGACCTCGTCTCGACCGACCACTGCCCCGGCTACGGCTCGGTCATCAAGTACATCTCCACCACGGTCCGTGAAATCGCCGCCGACAACGAGGCGATGGGCCAGGGCGACCTCGTCTCCATCGTCGAGGTCATGGGCCGCAACGCCGGCTGGATCGCCGCCGGTGCCGCGCTCGCCAAGCGCCGCGACCACCCGCACGATCCCCCGCACCTGATTTACCTCCCTGAGGTCGCCTTCTCGGCCGACAAGTTCGTCGCCGACGTCCAGCGCGTCCTCAAGCGCGAGAAGTACTGCCTCATCGTCGTGGGCGAAGGCCTCGTCGATGCCGACGGCAACTACGTCTCCGCCGCCGAAGCCACGGATGCCTTCGGTCACGCCCAGCTGGGCGGCGCCGGTGACTACCTCCGCAGCCTCGTCGAGCAGCACCTCCCGGGCGTCAAGGCCCGCACCGCCAAGTTCGGCATCGCCCAGCGCGCCGCCGTCCATGCCGGTTCCAAGACCGATTCCGACGAGGCCTTCCTCGCCGGCCAGGCCGCGGTCAAGGCCGCGATCGACGGCGAGACCGACAAGATGGTCACGCTCGTTCGCGGTGATGGCGACCACTACACCTGCGAGACCGGCCTCGCGCCCCTGAGCGATATCGCCAATGGCGTGAAGAAGCTCCCCCGCGAGTGGATCAACGAGGACGGCGTCAGCATGAACTTCCAGTTCCTGCGCTACGCCCAGCCCCTCATCCAGGGCGAGACCCCGCTGGCTTACGACAACGGCCTCCCCGTTTTCGCCAAGCTCGAGAAGGTCCGCGTCGACAAGGTCCTCCCCGCTTACACCGCCTAAGGTTCCGCTTAGGACTTAGATTTCAAAGGCCGGTCGCAAGACCGGCCTTTTTCGTGGGCTGATTCAGGAGAGGATCACCGAGGAATTGCCACAAAGAACACAAAGTCCGTCCTCGCGAAAGGGAGCCCTCGACGCGCCTATAGGCGCACGGACGGCATGGGCACAACCGAGGGCAATCCTCGTGTTTTTCGTGGCCAAGGATTGATTCCGCGCCCGCTTCAGGGGCCGCCTACTCCAAGCTACTCACCAGCAGCCGGTCATGCACCGCCGTCGCCGCGATTGTCTCGGCGCTCGTGCCCGTGCCGATCAGCACCGGCCACTCGTCGGAATTCGCCGGACACACGCCGTGCGACCCCCGCACCTGGTCGCCGTGGAGCGGGATCAGGTCCATCAGGATGCGGAACCCGAGCTTCTTCTGCAGCAGCTTCCACGCAGCCCGCAGCTTCGGCGCGCTCTTCTCCGGATCGAAGAACAGCTCAGCCGGATCGTAGCCGTACTTGCGGTGAATATCGACGCAGCGCGCAAAGTCCGGGGCCTTCGCGTCGTCGTCCCAGTAATAATACGTGAACCACGCGTTCTCCGCCGACAGCGCCACGAGATCGCCTGAGCGCGGATGATCGAGCCCCGCGGCCCGCTTGCCGGCTTCGTCGAGCACCGCGGTCACGCCGTCAATCGCCTCCACCGCCGCGCGCACGTCGCGCAGGATCGACGGATCGTTGACGTAGATGTGCGCCACCTGGTGATCGACAATCGCGAAGGCCTTGCTCGCGCCGCAGTCCATCAGCTCGAGCCCCATCTCCTCCTTGATCGTGATCCAGCCGCGTGACCGGAACACCCGGTTCAGCGCGATCGTGCGCTTCACCGCCGTGATGCCGTACTCCGACAGGAGCAGGGTCTTCACGCCGCGTTGCGCATAAAACTCCATCAACCCGCCGACGATGCCATCGATCGCGCGATAATCCGTCGCCATGGCCGGATCATCCGGACCCAACCGCTGCAGGTTGTAGTCAAGGTGCGGCAGATAAACGAGGGACAGGTCGGGCGAATGACGCGTCTCGATCCACTCCGCCGATTTCGCGATCCACGCCGTGGATGGCAGACCGGCCATCGGACCCCAGAAGGACGGAAACGGAAACTCGCCGAGGTCCTGCTTGATCGCGTCGCGAATCCCCATCGGATGCGAGTACACGTCGAAGACCTTGCGTCCATCCGCTGGATACATCGGCCGCGGCGTGATCGACCAGTCGGCGGTCGAGTACATGTTGTACCACCAAAAGAGCTTCGCGCAGGTGAACCCCGGCCGCGCCTCGCGCGCGCGCTCCCAGAGCTTCTTGCCCTGCACCACGTGATTCGACTGCTTCCAGAACTGGTGCTCGGCCAGCGTGCGATCATACCAACCGTTCGCGACACAGCCATGACCCGACGGCGGCAGGCCGGTCACATACGTGCTCTGCGCTGAGCAGGTCACGGCGGGCAGCACGGGCTTCACCTTGATCAACCCACCCGCCTTCGCCGCCGCAGTCATCCGCGGCGTGTGCTCACCCAACACCCGCGCCGTCAGGCCAACGACATTGAGAACTGCGGTGCGGGTGGGAGCGCTCATGGGACAACCTCAGTCGATCCCTGCAGTTAACCACAGATGAACACAGATCCACACAGATAAAAGATCCGGAATACGCCCAATTCTGGATCTGTGTCCATCTGTGTTCATCTGTGGTTAAAATGGATTGATCCGATTCCGTGGTTTTAGCCGAAACGCTGCATCAGCTCGTCCATCGACGCCTTCACGGTCGGGCCGTGCATTTCGTGGACGTCGAGCCGGTCGCCGGGGGCGCGGATCATCGGGATCGTCAGGCGGCCGCCGAGGTGCTCGCGGAATTCCTCGAGTCCATCGAGCATATCCTGCGGACCCTTCGCCCCACGGACCTGGCGGATCGGGTTGAACAGCTCGAAGCCAAGCTGCACGAGCAGCTTCAGGATGCGCTCGCAGTGGACCTCCGGCAGCAGGCCGGTACGACGCGCGTAGATCAGGTCGAGCGCCATACCGACGGCGACGGCTTCACCGTGGCTCACGCGGAAATCCGACAGCTGCTCGAGCTTGTGCGCCGACCAGTGGCCGAAATCCAGCGGACGCGCGGAGCCGCGCTCGAACGGATCGCCGCCGGTCGCGATGTGCTCCATGTGCTGACGCGCGCTCTCACGGATCACCGCCTCGAACGGCTCCGGCTCAAACTTCGCGAGCGCATCCGCCCGCGCGGCAATGAACTCGAAGAATTTCGCGTCGCGGATGAGCGCGACCTTCACTGCTTCGATCAGACCCGATCGACGATCCCGAATCGGCAGACCCTTGAGGAAATCGAGGTCGTTGACCACCGCATGCGGCACGGAGAACGCGCCGAGCCAGTTCTTCTTGCCGAAGAAGTTCACGCCATTCTTCACCCCAATGCCGCCATCGCCCTGGCTCAGGCTCGTCGTGGGGAGACGCACGAGCGGAATGCCGCGATGCGCAGTCGAAGCCGCAAAGCCGACCATGTCGAGCATCGCGCCACCGCCGAGGACGAGCACGAAGGAGTGCCGGCAAAGCTTGGTGTCATTGATCACCGACCAGACCTTTTGCAGGTGCTGGAAATCATTCTTCACCACTTCGCCGCCCGGCAGCGCGACTGGCGGAGCGACGAGTTCGACCTTGGCCGCGTTGGCCGCAAACCACGCCGTGATGCGTTGCTCGATGCCCTTGAAGGCAAACTCCAGCCCGCCATCCCAGAAGATCAGCGCCCGCGCCCGGCCACCGGGTTCGCGCGGCGTCAGCAGGTCGGCCAGCACGGTGTTGTCCGGCGCGAAAACGTCGCGCGTGAAGATCAGCCGGTGCTGATGCGGAACCGAGATGGGATGCGTGTGGGAATCCAGAAGGTGGGACATGGAATCAATTCGAGGCGGACAGGCGCTGAGCGAGACGGCCGAGGGGAATGGCGAGGGCGCAGACGATCGCGATCGGCCAGGCGCCAACCGACAACAGAGCCAGCGCATCCACCAGCGGGATAAAGGCAAGCAGTCGTCCGACCTGCCGGCCGAGTTTGATTTTGGGTGCGCCCGGCAGGTACTCGCGGCGGGCCAGCAGACTGAGCACGATGATGTAACCTCCGAGGAGCACGACCCACGACACCAGCGCGGGGGTGAACGCATGACCCGGCACCGACGCGAGCGTCAGTCCAAGCAACACGCGGCACCCGGCCATGAGGACGACCGAGCCCGTCCAGCGCTTGTGCAGCCAGTCGTAGAGAAGGATGCAGGCCACGAGCCCGAGGACCAACGCGGCCTTCGCGGGCAGCACGAGCAGCAGCGCGGCACCGGCCGCCAACTGGATCGCCCCCACCCAGCCGGCCAACGAGCGCGAAATGATTCCGGACGGAATCGCCCGGTCCGGGCGGTGACGACGGTCGAAGCCCGCGTCAAAGACATCGTTCAGCGTGGTGCCGCCCGCATAGGCCAGCATGCCGCCCAGCGCAGCAAGGAGGCCGGTGCGCGCATCGGGCCAGGCGGCGGCGACGGGCGTGGACAGCGCCAGTGCGGCGAGGACATTGCTGCAGACCGACGGAAAATTGCCCGCGCGCGCGAGGTCGAACCACACGCCTGTGAGTGAACGCGAGCCGGTGTTCATGCACCGGCCTCCCGCGCCACCGAACGCGCGAGCGCCGGATCCGCGAGACCGCGCTCCGCCAGCGCCGCAAGCGTCCAGGCGTATTCACGCACGAGCTGGTCCTCGATCCCCACGCGCAGCGCGCCGGGCAGAACTTCCCACGTGTAGGTCTCCATCTCGAGATGCGGACAGGCCTCGGGCCGCGCCTTGAGCCAGTCGAGCGCACCGAGCAGATGATCGCGTGTGTCGGAAAACGGCGCCCCCGGCGTCGCGTGCAGCGGGATGTGAAAATGCACGCGCCATTCCTCGTCCGCCCAGCCGGGCGCGGTGTCCGCGAGCGCATCCGGCAGGTCGACATAGCGCGTGCGCACCTCGCCCGTGGCCGCGCGGCCCGCAACGACCTGGTGCAGGTACACGGGCTCGACGAACGGCGCCAGCGCCGCACGCCCGGCGGCGTCGGGCTTGACCCGCAGCGCGGAGCTGAGGTGCAGCTTGCTCAGACGAATGTTGGCCGCGACCAGACGATCGAGTGCCACCTTGGGCGACTCGAACTCGATGCCGAGATGACAGCAGTCATAGTTCAGCCCGATCTGCGCGGAAAGCTTGGCCGCCTCCGGCTGGGCCGTACGCCACGCATCGAAGAAGTCGACCGTCTCGTCGATCGATTCGATCAGGCAGAGCGGCTCCGGCTCGATGCCAAGGTGCAGGTCCCGGCCCGTCCGCGCCGACAACTCGGCGATGTACCGACCGCAAGCGGTGAGGTTCGCAAAGATCGCCTGCTTCCGCGCGGGATCGCCCATGAAACCCTTGAAGGAACCCGGCACCGTGCTGACGCTGCCGGCGACGCCGGCGGGCACGAGCGTGGCGATCAGGTCGAAAAGTTTCTTCGTGTACGACAGGCGCTCGGGCGTGGACCAATCGGGCGCGTAGACCTGCTCCTTGACGCGTGTCCCGTGGAACGAGCCGTGGGGAAATCCGTTGATCGTGAAAACGTAGCTGTTGTGCGCGTCGAGCCAGCGGCGGAACGCATCCAGCGTGGCCGGTTGCGCCAGCTCGTCCGCAGTGCGCGCGCTGAGGCGCAGGCCGATCGCGTACGGCTGGTCAGGCGACACGCGCCGGCGCACGGCGTCGGTGTGACGCTCGAGCGTGCCAAAGGTCTCCGCCCAGCCTTCGCCGCGGTGGACGTTCGTGCAGTACGCGAGGTGAAGCCCGGCGTTGAGTTTCATTCCGCGGAAGCTCCCCCCAGACGGAACTTCGGGCACTGCGAGAGGAACTGCAGCGGATTGCGGTAGAGCATCCGGTCGATCCAGTCGGCGCTGTACCCGCGGCGGCGCATCTCGAGCGCGGCCTTCGGCACGGCGAGCGGATCGCTCACGCCCCAATCGCAGGCGGAGTTGAGCCACAGGCGCTCGCCACCCGTGATCTCAATCATGTCGACCGCGCGCGGCGGCGAGGACTTCGAGTCGGGATAGAGCGTGATGCCGGCCCAGAAACCCTGGTCGAGCACGTGCGAGATCGTGTGCTCCTCGACGTGGTCGATGATCACGCGCTCGGGCTTCACGCCGGCGTGGGACTTGAGCACGTCAACGATGAGCTTGGTGCCCTTAAGCTTGTCCTCCAGGTGCGGCGTGTGGACGAGGATCAGCTGGTTGTGCTTCACCGCGACATCGATGTGCCACTCGAGCACCTTGAGTTCGTTGCGCGTGTTGCGGTTGAGGCCGATCTCGCCGATGCCAAGGACGTTGGGCTTGGCGAGAAATTCGGGAATCAGCGCGACGACGTCAGCCGCGAGCGAGAGATCCTCGGCTTCCTTTGGGTTGATGCAGAGCCAGCTGTAGTGCGGCAGGAGAAACTTGGCGGCGCGCGCCGGCTCGTACTCGGTGATCTGGCGGAAGTAGTCGCGGAAGCCGTCGGAAGAGGAGCGGTCGAAGCCGGCCCAGAAGGCGGGTTCGCACACGGCCTGGCAGCCAGCCATGACCATGGCTTCGTAATCGTCGGTCGTCCGGCTCACCATGTGGCCGTGAGGTTCGATGTAGCGCATGGCGGGCCTCAGGTGCGGGGTTTGTAGGCGCCGTAGGCCGCCTTGCCGGTGGAGACCTCGTCGGGGACGGTGGTCGGATCGCTCAGCGACTCGAGAATGCGGCGCGCGCGCGCGGGCTGGCCGTCGGCGAGGAGACGCACCGCATTGCGCAGCGCGTCGACGCGGTAGTCATCGGCCACGCCATGGCGCTCGACGCGGTCGAGGAACGCGGCGACTTCGATGAGTTTGGCCCGGGTGGGCACGAAGCCGAGGTCGACCAACGCCGGGGAGGCGGGGCCGGCGCCGGATGCACGGGGGATAGGGGTCGGCGGCATGGCGAAAACGGACGGTCAGAGTCTTTCAGAGCCTAGCATGGGTCAAAGCGAAAGAAGCGCAAACGCCCGGCCCCGGGGATACAACGGGGCAGGGAGACAGCGAATACACAAGAAACCTGAAACTTGAGACCTGAAACCTGAGTTCCCAAATCGTCCGAAGGTGCTGAATCCGGAAACTCAGGTTTCAAGTTTCAGGTCTCAGGTTTAATAGGTCCCGCCCGCGGTTGACGCCCACCTGCTTCACGCGCGACAGTCACGAACCATGGGCCAAGGCTGGTTTCTTTTCGGGCAGATCGGGGCGGGCAAGTCGTCGCTCGGCGCGGCCGCGGCGCGGACGTGGGGCATTCCGTTTCACGAGGGCGACCAGGACCTGCCACCGTCGGTCATTGCCGCGATCAAGGAACGCCGCCCGTTCACCGACGCCTTGCGCGACGAGTTTGCCGCTGTGCTGGCCGACCGCATCGCCGAGCTCAGCCAACGCCACGAACGGTTCATCCTCGCGCAAGGCTTGTTCTACAACCGTCAGCGCCGGGCCCTCCTCGCCCGCCACCCTGACCTGCGGTTCGTCTGGATCCGCGCCCAAACCCCGATCATCGAGGATCGCGTCAGTCGGCGGAGCCATCCCCTCGCCGACCTATCCTACGCCCGGCTAGCCAATCCTCATTTTGAGGCCCCGGATTTCCCGCATCAGGTTCTCGATAACGACGGGACTGAGCAGGAGGGTATTGAGCAATTGGGCAAGATTCTCTCAATCAAGCGCTAATAGAAAAATTGTGAGCCCGAAGCCACTTCAGATCGTCAAAAGTTGAGCCATGACCCCAACTGATCGAGCATTCGTTCTCGTTCTCTTCATCGTTCCTCGTTCTCGGTCCGAGTAAGATAAAGAGAACGAAGAACGGGAACGATGCCGGTAATCCGGGGCACCGGTTTACAAGCGGCCCTTTTACGGGAGTACCCTTAGGACAAGAGGCACGTCTTGGGCTTATACTGGGCGACGCTTGCTGGAGGCGCCCTCACCGGGCAGCCTCAATCTTGCTTCACCCACGGAGGCCGGTCCTACCCCTGTACCACTTCCACCCTGTCAGCTATCTCCGAGCCATGAACCCGATGTATCGTTCGTTTCGAAACCTCCTAGTCGTCGCGGTCGCCCTTGTGGGCCTCTCCGCCTCCCTCCACGCCGCCACGGCGCGTCCGGCCCAACCCAAAAAGCCGATCCGTATCGCGGTGATGATGTTCTCACACGAGACCGTCACCTTCCTGAAGTACCCAACCACGATCGACGACTTCACTTACGAGGGCTCACCGGCCCGCGGTGAGGCGCTCCTCCGCGCCAATCCGAACGGTTACATGGGCGGCTTCGTCACCGTCGCCCGCGAATTCGACAACGTCGAACTCGTCGGCATCGAGTCCCCGCTCGGGTCCAAGTCCGGCTCCGGCTCCGGCTGGCTCACACCCGAGACCTACGAGCACTTCGTCGGCAAGATGATCGCCGATCTGAAGAGCCAGGGTAAGTTCGACGGCGTCTACCTCTCCCTCCACGGCGCGATGGGCGCCAGCGGCGTCGCCAAGCCCGAGGCCGAGCTCGCCCGCCGCGTGCGCGAAGTCGTCGGACCCGACGCCTTCATCGCCGGCACCTTTGATCCGCACGGCAACGAGGACGATGAGTGGTTCAAGTACGCCAACCTCGCCTTCACCATCAAGTACTACCCGCACTACGACGGCTACCTCCAGGGCGAGCGCGCCGCGCGCACCCTCATCCGCTCCATCCGCGGCGAGTACAAGCCGACCAGCGCCACCGTGAAGCCACCGATCATCACCCCCTCTGTCCTTCAGTGGACCGGCGGCCCAGCTTGGATCGATCTCGTCCAGCGCGCCCTCGTCTGGGAAGCCCGTGAGCCCGATGTCTACGTGAACTTCTTCTACGGCTTCGCCTTCGCTGATGTCGTCGACGTCGGCATGTGCTTCCAGGTCACGACCAATGGCAACCCGCAGCTCGCCCAGGAAATCGCCGACGACATGGCGCAGACCGCTTGGCGCATGCGCGAGAAGCTCTGGTACTCGACCAAGGTTTACCCGATTCCGGAGGCCGTCTCGCTGGCCAAGAAGGCCCTCGCCGAAGGCCAGTACCCGGTCGTCATCGCCGACCACAGCGATCGCTCCGGCTACGCGACCTTCGTCCTCGACCAGGTCATCAAGCAGGACCTCAGC
Source organism: Opitutaceae bacterium (assembly GCA_036401075.1). GTDB lineage: Bacteria > Verrucomicrobiota > Verrucomicrobiia > Opitutales > Opitutaceae > CAMAXB01. The sequence continues at coordinate 144,493 of DASWVY010000046.1, read as the reverse complement.
GACACCGCGATCGTCACGGTCGCCGACTTCAAGGCCATCGAGGCCCTCCGCGCCAAGGGCGTCCGCCCCGGCGATGACTTCGACATGGCGATCGGCGGCCTCGCCGACGAATCGGCCGGCGAGCCCGTCCGCGTGGTCGGCAAGGTCAAGACCGTCAGCGGCGGCATCGGTCGCGGCGCCTCCCGCGGCGGCCAGCTCTGGGTCACGGTTGAATTCGGCAAGAACAACCTCCTCGTGATCAGCCCCTACCTGAACCAGATCACCGATCCGGATCCCATCGCCGACCTCGGCATCGATCCGCACGCCTACAAGGTCCACGTCATCAAATCCCGCGTCCACTTCCGCCGCGGCTACGATGACAACGGCTACGCCAAGACCATCCTCCTCGCCGAGCCGATCCCGCCGTACCTCGGCACCGTTCGCCTCGAGGGCCTGCCCTACAAGAACGTCGATCTGCAGAAGTTCTACCCGTACGGGAAGAACGTCACGTTCGAGACCAAGCCCCTCGCGACGCCCCGGCCCCGCGATTGATCCCGCGGCCGGCCGCCGGCCTCCGCTATCCGAGCGCCTGCCCTTTGCCGGGCAGGCGCTTTTTTGTGTCTACACCGCGTGTTCCCGTTGCATGATGGCTTAACCCCGAGATCGCGTAGCCCGCAAAACCAGACGCGTCAAAAAACCGTGCCCAGCTTGGCGCGCTTTGCGCTCTTGAGGTGAACCGTTCGCTGACTCCGGCCTGAACCGGCCTTTCCAACCTCCATGAAATCGCTCACGTCCACCCTCCGCACGCTGCTCCTTGCCGGCGTTGCGTTCCTCGGCCTGACCGTCGCCGCCTCGGCCGCGACCCAGGCCAACCGTCCCGCCCAGCCCAAGAAACCGATCCGCATCGCGGTCATGATGTTCGTCCACGAGACCGTGACGTTCCTCAAGTACCCGACCACGATCGAGGACTTCACCTACGAGGGCTCCCCCGCCCGCGGCGAGGCGCTCCTCCGCGCCGATCCGCGCGGCTACATGGGCGGCTTCGTCACCGTCGCCCGCGAGTTCGACAACGTTGAACTCGTCGGCATCGAGTCCCCGCTCGGCTCCAAGACCGGCTCCGGCTCCGGCTGGCTCACACCCGACACGTACGAACACTTCGTCGGCAAGATGATCTCCGAGCTCAAGGCCGCCGGCAAATTCGACGGCGTTTACCTCGTCCTCCACGGCGCGATGGGCGCCACCGGCGTTGCCCGCCCCGAGGCCGAGCTCGCCCGCCGCGTGCGCGAAGTCGTCGGACCCGACGCCTTCATCGCCGGCACCTTCGATCCGCACGGCAACGAGGACGACGAGTGGTTCAAGCACGCCAACCTCGCGTTCTGCATCAAGTACTACCCGCACTACGACGGCTACCTCCAGGGCGAGCGCGCCGCGCGCACCCTCATCCGCTCCATCCGCGGCGAGTACAAGCCGACCAGCGCCACCGTTAAGCCACCGATCATCACCCCCTCCGTCCTTCAGTGGACCGGCGGCCCGGCCTGGATCGATCTCGTCCAGCGCGCCCTCGTCTGGGAAGCCCGCGAGCCCGACGTGTACGTGAATTTCTACTACGGCTTCGCGTTCATGGATTCCGTTGAGGCCGGCATGACCTTCCAGGTCACAACCAACGGCAACCCGCAGCTCGCCCAGGAAATCGCCGACGACATGGCCCAGACCGCCTGGCGCATGCGCGAGAAGCTCTGGTACTCGACCAAGGTCTATTCGATCACCGAGTCCGTCACGCTCGCCAAGAAGGCCCTCGCCGAAGGCCAGTACCCGGTCGTCATCGCCGACCACAGCGATCGCTCCGGCTACGCCACGTGGGCACTCGACCAGGTCATCAAGCAGGACCTCAGCGACACGCTCATCGTCACCGTCGCTGACTTCAAGCTGATCGAGGCCCTCCGCGAGAAGGGCGTCCGCCCCGGCGACGACTTCGACATGCCCGTCGGCGGCCTCGCCGACGAATCGGCCGGCGACCCCGTCCGCGTCAAGGGCAAGGTCAAGACCGTCAGCGGCGGCATCGGTCGCAGCGCCTCCCGCGGCGGCCAGCTCTGGGTCACGGTTGAATTCGGCAAGAACAACCTCCTCGTGATCAGCCCCTACCTCGTGCAGATCACCGATCCGAACCCGGTCGCTGACGTCGGCGTCAACCCGCACGACTACAAGGTCCACATCATCAAGTCGCGCGTCCACTTCCGCCGCGGCTACGATGACAACGGCTACGCCAAGACCATCCTCCTCGCCGAGCCCGATCAGCCCTTCCTCGGCACCATCCGTCTCGATGGCCTGCCGTACACCAAGTTCGACCTGAACAAGTTCTACCCCTACGGGAAGAACGTCACCTACGAGGAAAAGCCCCTCGCCCCCGTGACGCCGCGGTAAGCGCACCTCGCGCCAGCGCGCACGTTGCTCGTTCGCAAACGACCGGCGATCCCTGCGGGGACGCCGGTCGTTCTGTTTTCGTGATAGTCTTGTCAGGTGACGGCCGAGCCGATCAGCCTTCCCCCGGCCTATGACACGCGCCGAGAGACTTTCCGTATCATTGCCGACCAAGGACCGGCTGGGGCCGCTCATTGCCCAGCTGCACAGCGCGGTCGACCTCGACGGTTTCTGGAAGGCGAGTCTGCAACTGCTCGACCAGCTGATCCCTCATCATTCGTGCAGCCTGTTGTATGGGATCGTGAATACCCACCGGCTCAACGCCCGCCATCACATGACCGGCGCGCGCGCCGATCGCCGCTCGGTCTCGAATCTGTCCATCGTCCAGGCCTTCCTCGCGCGTCACCCGGGAATCAAGCTCTACACCTTTAGCGAAGTCCTCTCCGAGGATCCTTCGGCCCACGACCGTCGCCTCGCGCAGCAAAGTCCGAATCTCGATCCGTGGGACGACTTCGTCCACCTCGCCTTCTGGGATGGCACGCGCCCTGACGCCATTCTGAGCGTTCGTCGCAGTCGCTCCCAAGGTCCTTTTACTGCCGAGGAGCGCAACCTCCTCGAAAGCCTTCACCCGGTGATCGAGGCCGGCCTGCAGCGGCTCCGCCTCCTCGCCGAGGAGCGCAGCCAGCACCTCAGCATCGAGCGCTTTCTCGCTGACGTGCCCGTGCCGGTGCTCTTCCTCAATTCCCAGCTCCGGCTCATCTACGCCAGTCGCGAGGGCTACGCCGCCTGCGCCGAGTGGAACTTCGGCCAGAAATCCGCCCGCCGTCTCAATCCTCGCCGCAGCTATCAGTTGCCCGCGGCCCTGGCCGAGGCCTGCCAAAAACTCGGCGCCTCCGAACGCGGCTCAGCCAACCCCGAGGCCAGCCGCAAGGTGCGCGTGCCCCACCCCACGGACGATCGCCTCGTCGCGCAGGTCGTGGTCGACATGCCGCTCAACTCGCCGTGGACCCGCCCGGTTTACCGCGTTCTCTTCTTCCTCGATCGCAGCATCGACGACGTCGCGCTCTCAGCCAAGCCGGCCGCCCTCGCCCTGCTGCAGCGCCTGACCGCGAACGAACGCCGCGTCGCGCTCCTCGTCACCGAGGGCTGCAACAACCGCGAAATCGGCGAACGCCTCGGCAAGTCCCACCGCACCGTCGAGTGCCAGCTGACCGAGATCTACCGCAAGCTCGAGGTCGACAACCGCGTGCAGCTGACGCGGATCCTGGTCTGAGCGCGAAGGAAACCTGAAACTTGAGACCTGAAACCTGAGTTTGTCGGATTCCAAGCTGAGCGATGTCTGAAATCAGACCTCCGGAACTCAGGTTTCAGGTCTCAAGTTTCAGGTTTCCTCTCCCCTCCGCAATCAACCGCCGTCACCGCAAGGTGCGGCGCAGGAACTTCACGCCGTTGACCGCGATCTCCTCCTGCGTCGGTTCGATGCGGCGCCAGATCGCGGCGGCTCGCGCGATGATTTTCACGTCCTGCGTGAACGACTCGATCACGACATCGCCGTCATAGCGGATCGCCTTCAAGGCCTTGGCGATGCCCGCCCAGTCGATCGAATCGGTGCCCGGCGTGCCGCGATCCGATCCGGATGCATGCAGATGCCCGAGGCGCTTTCCACAACGCCGGATCGCCGCGGCCTGGTCCTTTTCCTCAATGTTCATGTGGAACGTATCCAGCATGATCTTCAGCGCCGGATCATCCACCGCCTCGACCAGCTCGATCGCCTGGTCACAGGTGTTGAGGAAGTCCGTCTCAAAGCGGTTGAGCGGCTCGACGCACAGCGTCACCCCGCGGTCGCCCGCGTACGCCGCGAGGTGCTTGAGGTGCCGCACCACGAGTTTCCGCTGCGCACGCTTGGCCGCCGGGGTCTCCGCGTCCGCGCGTCCAACCTCGCTGTAGAAGGGACCGATGATGGTCTTGCTCCCGAGGATCGCCATGCGATCCACCAGCGCCTTCACGTAGTCGATCGTCGCCTGCTGGTGCTCCGGCGCCCCGCGCAGATCACGCCCCGGTCCGAACGCCGCCGCAACCGAGCCCGCGACCAGACCGTTCGCATCGAGCTGACGACGCACGTGCGCCCAGTCCATGTCGTCCGGTGACGCCACCGCGATCTCGACCGAGTCGAAACCCCAGGACCGGAACTTCGGAAACCAGCGGCAGTGCCGGTTGTTGAACGGACAGGCGAAAAGGAAGGTGTTGATGCCAAATCTCATGGTGACGTGTCGTTAAAGCCAGGGGTGCGCTGAAAGCCAAAGGTTTCGACCAGCGCCAAACATTCGCGCACCGGCCGAACGCCGCGCGAGCAGGTCGCATCGGTCAGCGAGGCCGCCGCCACCGCGACGCCCAGACGAAGGGCGTCGATCATCGGCCAGTCCTCGTGGAGCCCATAAAGCACGCCGGCCGCCAGCGCATCGCCCGCGCCGACCGCGCCCGCGATCCGCTCCGTCGGCAGACGCAGCGCCGGCTGCCAGAGCCCGTCACTCCCGGGACCACGCGCGTACACCCCTTCCGGAACATGCAGCACAACCCACGCCTGCACGCCCGCCGCCAGCAGACGCTCTGTCGCCGCGCGCACCGCCGAGGGCTGCAGCACACCGGCCTGGCGCAAGGCGATGCCCGTCAGTCGTTCCGCCTCGAAGTCGTTGACGAAGAGCACATCGACCTGCGGCAGCGCCGGCAGCACCAGCGCGCCAAACCGTCCACTGTCTTCACTCACGCAGTCGACCGACGTCCGAAGCCCGGCCGCACGCGCCCGGCGCAGCACGTCGCAGGCACGGGTTGTGCCGCCCTCAAGCTGATCGAGCCGGTCGAGCAGCAGCAGGTAGCCGAGATGAAAGAACCGCGCATTCGTCGCGGAAAAATCGAAATGCTCTCCATCGAGATGCGCATTCGCCCCGCGCTGGTGGAAGAACGTGCGCCGGCCCGTGGCCTCGACCGTCATGACATCCGTGTAACTCGTCGGCGCCGCCGCCGTGGTGCGCAACTGGCTCACGTCGATTCCCCGCGCGCGGCAGTCATTGAGAATCGCCCGCCCATTGGCGTCCTCCCCCACCAAGCCGACCGCCGCCAGGGGAAAGGCCGCTCCCATCTGCGCGAGATCGACGAGGATGTTGTACGGCGAACCGCCATTGCTCGATGACTGGCTGCGAATCGACACCAGTGCGTCCTGCGCCGGCCACGCATCGATCAGCTTAACGTGATCGACGATCCAGTTGCCTCCCGCGAGGATGCCGGTGCGCTCACCCATGACTCAGGCCATCCGGACCACTTGCTGCGCGGCCTGCGATTCCAGCGCGGCGGCCCAGAGTTCATGTGACGCCACCGCCTCATCCGGCGTGGCGCAGCCAAAGCGTCCATCCAACTTCCCTGCGCGCTCGGCAAAGTACGCCGCCCACATCTGCATCAGCAGGTCCGGGAACCCGACCTCGAAGATGCCGCCCGTGATCGTCTTGAACGGCATCGCAAACCCAAGGTCCGTCTTCTCCCACCACTGCTCCTTGTCACGACGGTAGGTCCACAGGGTCTTCGGTTCCTTGGTCGAAAAGCGCACGCCGCGATCGGTACCGAGAATCTCGATGAACCACGTGTTCGTCTCCGTCGGCGCCATTCGCTTCGTCTCAATCGTCATCGGCACCGCCTGCCCGCCCACGATGGTCGTGCAGTGCAGCGTGGCGTTGTCCCACGTGTCACACGCCGCGGTGCCGCCCTTCCCATCCGGACGCGCGGCATAGATTTTCTGCAGCTGCGCGTAGACCGACGCCGGCTTCCAGCCGAGCCGCAACGGAACATGGACCGCGTGCAACCCAAGATCGCCCATCACGCCGACCACACCGCAGTACTGATTCTGCCGTTTCCAATTGATCGGTTTCGTCGGATCGAGATCGCTCGAGTGCACGAAGCCCGAGCGGATTTCCAGCAGGCGCCCGAGTTCGCCCTTCGCCACCATCTGCAGCGCACGCTGCGCGCCGGGCAGGAACGGAAACTCCGATGACACGCGTACGAAGCGTCCCAGCCGAACCGCCTCATCGCGAATCCGCCGCGCCGCCGCGAGATCGAGGCCAAACGGTTTCTCCGCCAGCAGGTCCTTCCCGGCACGCAGCACATCGAGATAGATCGCCTCGTGCAGGTGGTGCGGCACCGCCACGTACACGACATCGACGTCCGGCGACGCCAGCAGCGCGTGGTGATCCGCCGTGAACAGCTTCACCGACGGGATCTGGTGAAACCAATCAAGCAGCGTCGGCTGCAGATCGCACACCGCGGTCAATTCGACCCTCACCGGAAAGTTTTCCAACACGAACCAGCGCGCAAAGGCCGACGCCGCCTCGCGTCCCATCAGCCCTCCGCCGATGATGCCCACCCGGACCAGAGGAAGCGTGCTCACGGGGCGGGATTCAGCGGAGAAGGTTGAGCGCATCGCCAGCCGACACGCCATCATGCACGACCGCCATCAGCGCCCGCGTCATCTTTGCCGGCTGCGGATGCTGGATGATGTTGCGCCCATAGACGATGCCGGAGGCGCCTTGCTTGAGCAGCGCCTCGGTTCGCGCGAGAATCTCCGCCTCCGGGGCCTTGCCGCCACCGCGCACCAGGACCGGAACGCCGCCGGCGATCCGGATGACCTGGTGATAGATCGAAACATCATCGGTCGGATCGGCCTTGATGATGTCGGCGCCGAGTTCGACCGCCTGACGGACCAGCGGGATGATCTTTGCCGGATCACCATCGACCATGTAGCCACCCGACTTGGCATTCGGCTGAAACACGAGCGGCTCGATCATGAGCGGCATCGCGTAGTGATCGCACTGCACCTTCAGCGCCGCGATGTTCTGGATGCACTGATCGGTCAGCTCCGGTTGGTTCGGCAGTTGGAAAAAGTTCACCACCACACACGCCGCGTCGAGGCGCACCGCCTGCAGCACCGGATCGCCGATCAGGCGGGAGAACAGTGTGCGCGGAAGTTCGCGGCCGTAGACATTGGCCGTGTCCGTACGGAGCACCAGGGCGGGCTTGGCCCGCACCGGCTGCGACTGGAGCCGCATGGCTTGCCCGACCGTCAGCTGGATCGCGTCGGGCCGCGCGTCGATCAGCGTCAGGACCGCGGCGGAGAGATCTTCGATCCCAGCAAGAAAACTGCCTTCGTTGAAAAAGCCGTGATCGACGGCGACATCAAAGCAGCGACCTGACGTGGGGTTGAAGAGGCGATGGAGCCGCGCAGACTTCATGGGGAGATGGGGTATGACCCGAACAAACCGGGCTCACCCGCACACCGCAATCTTCGAGTAACACACGGAGGCTGGGGAAACCTGAGACCTGAAACCTGAGTTTTACGGACTTCAAGAGACCTTGCCGGTCTCTAACTTCTGAAGTCTGGAACTCAGGTTTCATTCAGGCTTTTGTCGTAGCACCGTCGCGATCTCGTCCGAATTCCGCGCCCCGTAGAGCCAGACCAGCGCTTCCGAGCGCACCCAGCCTTCGTTGCCATTCTCGGTGATGACGTGATCCCAGCTGAGGAACGTCCGATCCACGATCACGATCGTGCCCGGGAAGAGCGTCGCCGCCTGCTGGTTGGTCATGAGCTCCGAGGGCACCGCGCGGACATCGGATGTCTCGGTCACAAACGCCGCCAGCGGGTCTGCCAGCACGCCGTGCCGCTTGATCGCGTCAACCGATCCGTAGCCGACAACCGCACCGAGCACCGCCACGACGGCTCCTGACAGCAGCCAAACCCGGGGCCGGAACGGGGTGTAGAGTGAGATCACCGCCAACCCCAGTCCCAGCGCGAGCGCCGCCGCGCCGACCAGACCGAGCCGTTCCCAGCTCGCAACCGGAAGCCGTCCGGCAAAACGATCCGACGCCCGGCCCACCAACAGGCGGCGCAGCGCGGGATCGACGCCATCAAGCTGAGCCAAGCCGGTCAGAATCCCCGCTTCGAGCACGCGGTTGTCACGATTGACCGCCCACGCCGCCGCCCAATGGCCGGAAGCCGGACCCCACTGGCCCAGCTGCCCGTGCGCCAAAGCCGCGTTGTGGTGAAGCGCCCAGTCACCCGGTCGCTTGGCCGCCGCCGCCGACCAACCGGCCGCGGCTTCGGCAAACTTGCCGTCCCGATAGGCGGCCAGCGGATCGGCCGCAGGGGTGACCGCCGCAGTTGCCGCCGTGGCCGAGTGCAGCGTCACGCCGACCAGCGCCGCCGCCAACGTCAGCATCGCCAGCCGGGGCAGCCAGTGGCCGCGCCGCACTGGCAGCCACGTCAGCCGGGGCAAAGGCGCCACGCGGTCGAGGGCGGCCGTCGCACGCGCCGGCCAGTCCGGTCCGAGGCCGCGCCGCGGGGAAAAAAGAGCGACCTCGGATTCAAGCCAGAGCGCGCGCCAGGTCTCCGGCTCGGTCGTGCAGGCCGCGAGTTCGTCCGCCGTCGGCACCGCCAGCCCCACCGGCCAAAGCTGCGTCGTGAGTTCGCGCCAGGACTCCAGCTGCGCCGGTGACACGTCACCGCCGCGCATCCGGCCCAGCACACGCCGCAGCGCACGCCGCGAAGCTCGTCGGGCGCGAAACGGGTCCTCGCGGCGCGAGCGACCAAGCGCCAGGCCCAGCCAAAGCAGCACCGGTGGCGCCAGCGCCACGACCAGCAGCGAGGCCCGCGAACGCACCGTCGGACCCGGACGAATGTCCCCACCCGCAAACGGGCCCGGTGGCAGCACAACCTCAGCCACCTCAGTCTCGATCGCCGAAGGAGCCGCTGCCGCAAAAGAGAAGGCGGGCGCAAAAGCGAAGACGGCAAGCAGCGCAAAAAAGGTGGAGCGCGTTGACCTCAACGCGCTGCGGCGCAGCCGCTCCGAGCCAACGCGTTGGGGGCAACGCGTTCCACCTTGGCCTACGCTTTCAATGACAAGATTGCTGCTCACCAATCACGCCCTCCCGCGGGACCGTTGGTCACGTCCCCCATCAGCACGCGGTGCAGCGAGCCCGGCGAATCCTCCTCGGTCACCTGCTTGTAGCGCCGCATGAGAATCGCCCGGATCGGGTCGTCCGACTTGACCGTATCGCTCACATCGAGCTGACCGGGCGAAGCCTGGATCTTTTTCGCCGGGGGCTTGGCTCCGCCGATGCGCGCCGCCTCTTTGCGCAGCTCACCGAGTGTCGCGTCGGTGATCGCGATGCCGCCCTCGCCGATCGAATCAGCCGCGGTCGTCTGCGAGCCCTGGCCGTTGGTCTGCGACGGGGCATCCTCCTCATCGCGGGCCTCCTTCGGCTCCTCGGGCGGACGATTCGTCTCTTCCGCCGCCGCGTCGCGCCGGGCGAGGCGGTTCAACTCCGCGCGCAACTCGGCCCAGTTGGTGTAGGTCGGACTCCGGAACTCGCCGAACGCCACCGCATCAAGCGCATCGCGCAACGCACCCTCCTCCAGCGCGCCGCCCTCGGAAAAGGTCTGCACGCCGTAGTTGATGGTGAGCTCGGCCATGAGCTTGAGGTCCTCGATCTCGAGGGTCGGATGCCAGGCGAGGTGATGGGACAGCCACTGGAGCTGCTCCGCCGCGCTCATTTCCGAGACACCATCGCCGTCCTCCTGGTGCGCCGATACCCGGGGCAAGGCCAGCAGCGCCACGATCAGAACCGCCGGCAGCGCCGCCGCGATCGCCTTGGCCTGAGGCGACGCAGCCGCCGCCTGACGCACGATCGCACGCGCCCGCGGACGCACGCCGAGTTCGCGCCATAGTCCCGCCAGACCAAGCACCACGCCGAGCGCGAGGAACCACTGGTAGCGATCCTCCTCGTTGAGCTTCTCGCGCTCCGCCGCGCGGACCTTGCGGCCCAGCTCCACCGTCTCCGCGAGCAGCGCCGGAACATCCAGCCCCGCGCTCACATCACGATAAATCCCCGACTCACCCGCCGCGAGGGCCCGCAACGTCGTCGGCTCCAGGCGGGAATGTGCGCTCGCACGGCCATCCCAATCCGGCACCGCGCCACCCTCGGCCGTGCCGACGCCGAGCGAGATGAGCATCACCCCGCGGTTCTGCAGCCGCGTGAGTTCCGTGCGCCAACCCTCGGTCGTGCTTTCACCATCGCTGAAGATAAAGAGTGTGCGGTCCGCATCCTTTTCCTGGCTGAAGCCGTCATTGGCCGCCCGCAGCATGCCGGTGTAATCGGTGCCGCCCTGCGGCAGGTAGTCGGGTTCGAGGTCGGGCAGGAACTCGCGCAGGATCTGGTAGTCCGAACTCAGCGGCACCTGCATGAAGCCGGTGCCCGCAAATACGATCAGCCCCACCCGCTCGCCCTCCAGCGCATCAAGCATCGTGCGGATGTGACGCTTGGCGAGGTCGAGCCGCGACGGCCGCACGTCTTCCACGCGCATGCTGCGCGAGAGATCGAGGGCGATGAGGATCTCGCGCGAGGGCTCGACCCCGGCGCGCTCAAACGCACCCCACTTCGGTCGGGCCAGCGCCACGATGCCGAGCATGAGCGCGAGCGCCAGCAGCCAGGGACGGCGGCGGCGGATGGCTTGCAGGGCCTGCACGTGCGCCCCAACGACCGACACGCGCGACATGCCCGGACGCGCGATCTTCACTGCACCCAGGCCCGACGCGAGCAGCGCCGCCGCCGGGACGATGAGCAGCCACAGAAAAAGCGGTTGGCCCCATTCCATGATCAGGAAACCCCTTTCCGCGCCTGCAACACGGCGCCGAGCAGCGCCAGCCCGAGGCAGGGCAGGCCCGGCGCAAGGAACCAGGTGAAGAGTTCCGTCGTCACGCGCAGCGCCGGGGCCTCGAACTCGACCTGCTCCGCGCGATCGATCGCAGCAAAGGCCGCCTGGATCGCCGCGGTGTCGGATGCCGGGAAGTAGAGTCCGTTGGTCCGCTCCGCGAGGTCGCGCAGCAGGAGGCCGTCGATCTCGGACTTCTTCAGCTCCGTGCCGGTGCGCCGGCCTTCGCGGTCAAAGACCGGCATCGGCACCATGCCGCCCACGCCGGCGCCGATAGTGTAAATGGGAATCCCTTTCTCCGTCGCGAGCGCGGAGACCTGGCGGGGATCGAGGTCCCCGCGATTGCTGGCACCGTCGGTCAGCAGCACGATGAACGACCCGAGGCGTTCCGGACCGTCGGTCCGTGCGCCCTGCTGGAGCCGGTTGAGCGCGACGCCGATCGCGTCACCGATCGCCGTGCCGTCCTCGATGGCGCCGATCGTGAGGTGCGCCGTCTGGCGCCGCAGCCAATCGTGGTCAAAGGTGAGCGGGGCAAAGGTGTAGGCGCGGCCGGCGAAAACGACGACCCCGATGCGGTCGTTGGGCCGGCGGTTGATGAAGGCCTCGATGATCGGCTTCACCGTCTGCAGACGATTCAGCGTGCGGCCGTCGGTCAGGAAATCCTCGGCGTACATGCTGGTCGAAAGATCGATCGCGAGGACGAAGTCATGACCCGGCCGCTTCTCCGGTTCCTTCTCCTCAATCCACTGGGGCCGCGCGAGGGCGACCGCGAGCAGCGCAAGTCCGAGGTAGGCCATCGCTGCCGGCCACGGCGCCGGGGGTGTCGAAGTGCCCCGGTTCCACGCCGCGGCATGCGGCACGACAAAGACCGCCACCCGCCGCCACCGCCGCGCGATCGCAACCCCGGCCAGCGCAAGCAGCACAAGCAGCCACCACGGATTCTCAAAGGCCCAGATCTTCATGCGCGGGCCTTGCTCGAACCCAATCCGTCTAACCACAGATGAACACAGATGCGCACCAATGCTGAGCAATCCGCTTCCGATGTAGCCGGGCTCGCTGAGCCCGGTCGCAGGCCACCGATACACACGCTTCCCGAACCGGCCTCAGCGAGGCCAGCTACAAGGCTCCGAGCCTTGAGTCCGGATCTGTGTTTATCTGTGCTCATCTGTGGTTAACGTCTGTTCGGATTTTCACCGCCCGACCGCGGCGAGGCGGGCGCGGCGGTGGAAGAAGTCGACCGTGGCGTCGAACACGGGCTCATCCGTGCGCAGCGCCTGACGGTCCCGCACCAGCGGGAAGAGATCGTGAAAGTGCTCCTCGCGGCTCGCGACCCACTCGGCATGCGCCGCCCGGCTCGCGGCGGAGCCGGTGTTGAGTTCGGTCACTTGACCCGCCACGGGATCGAAGACGGCCAGCCGCTCGTTGGGTGGCAGCTCGAGGTCCCACGGATCGTCCGCGCGGAAGCCGACCGTCTGGTAGCGCCGGCTGATCGCCCGCCAGTCCTCCGGCTCGGGCCCGGGTGCAAACGGCCCGAGCCACGCGAGCACGCTGTGACGCGAGGCTGCGCGCGAGAGCAGGCGCCAGGGAATGGCCGTCACGGACGGTCCGTCGATTGGCGGTGGCGTCTGGCCGAGCAGCATCGAAGCAGTGTGCAGGGTCGCATCGCGGCCCGGCACCGGACGGCGCAGCCAGAAATCCGTGGGCGACACATACAGCAGGCCGATGCGGTCGCGGTTGAACGAGCCAATCAGCATGAGCAGCGCGGCCAGCTCCAACAGGACGTCGCGCCGCGTGCGCCCGGCGGAGCCGAACTGCAGCGAGGGATCGTCCTCGAACACCAGCAGCACGCTGACCTCGCGCTCCTCGACGAACTTCTTGCGGTACGGCTCGCCAAGCCGGGCGGTCACGTTCCAGTCGATGTCGCGCAGATCGTCACCCCAGTTGTATTTGACGACCTGGTCGAACTCCATGCCCCGCCCGCGGAAGACCGAGCGATAGTCGCCGGTCAGCATGGTCTCGACCGACTGCCGCAGCCGCCACTCGAGGTGGTTCAGCAGCGAAGGCGACACGCCAAGCGCGGCAGGATCGGCACCGGGAATGGGCGCTAGGGCGGACATGGCAGGCAATTCTAAGCCAGAATCAGTTAACCGCGGATACCGTGACTCGGTTCCGTTGCAGCCGGGCTCGCTGAGCCCGGTCGCAGGTGCACACGGACATCGGACCGGCCTCAGCGAGGCCGGCTACAAGGATCTGATCCCCGAATCTGAATCCGTGTCGATCTGTGTTCATCTGTGGTTAAGAATCCGCGGACCGACTTCAGCGCTTCTCCGCCGCGCTCGTTGGCGGGACCGGGGTGCGCTCGATCACGCCGCGGAGGATGTCGTCGGCCGTGATGCCCGCGGCCTCGGCGTCGTAGGTCAGGCCCACGCGGTGGCGCATGACATCCGCAAAGACTTCCTGCAGCAGCGCGGGCGGGAGGTAATCATAGCCGCGGAGCCACGCCAGGGCCTTGCCGGCCTGGTAGAGGCTGAGCGAGGCGCGCGGCGAGGCGCCGTAGGAGAGCAGCGCCTTGCCCTTGCGACCGGCCAGCGGAGCCTCGGCCGAGGGCTGCGTCAGCGCGCGGGTCGCGCGCACGAGTGCCAGCATGTAGCGGTGAATCGGCTCGGCGACGTAGACGTTGTCGACCTCGTTGCGCAGCGCGAGGAGCTCGGCGCCGTCGGCCACGGCCTGGAGCTTGGGCTGGCTGGTGACCTTGCCCCAGCGAAGGACCATCTCGTACTCCTCGTTCTCCTTCGGGTAGTCGAGGTGCAGTTTGAAAAGGAAGCGGTCACGCTGCGCCTCGGGCAACGCGTACGTGCCCTCCTGCTCGACCGGGTTCTGCGTCGCCATGACGAAGAACGGCTCGGGCAGCGCGTTCGACACGCCGCCGATCGTCACCTGATGCTCCTGCATCGCCTCGAGCAGCGCGCTCTGGACCTTGGCCGGGGCACGGTTGATTTCGTCAGCGAGGACGAGATTGGCAAAGACCGGCCCGCGGTGCGGCGTGAACTCGCCCGTCTTGGGCTGGAAGATCATCGTGCCGACTACGTCGCTTGGCAGCAGGTCGGGCGTAAACTGGATGCGCTCAAACTTCAGGCCGAGCACCGTGCCGAGGCTCTTCACCAAGAGCGTCTTCGCCAGGCCCGGCATGCCCTCGAGCAGCACGTGGCCACCCGCGAGCAGCGAGACGAGCAGGCGCTCGACGACGATGTCCTGGCCAATGACGGCCTTGGCGATCTCCGTGGATACTTTTTGCGCCCACGGACGCAGGGTGGCGCGGGGCGAGGCGGGAACGGAAGCTTGCATGATGGGTTTGGCGGGCAATCGGGCAGACGCTCGGGACAGCCGGCACGGGGTAATGCGCGGAATTCGGAAACAACAACCGCGTTTCATGAACACCGCCCTGTCCCATGCAGCAAATTCATACTGCACCGGAAGGTGGGATTCTTGAACCGCGTTGGTCAGCGCGAGCGCCAACCAAGGCCCAAGCCTAGCTGGATTTGGGCCACCGTCACGTCCGGAAGCGGAAGGTGACAAATATCCGTGGACCCCCGGCCCTCAGCGTCGTTCTCGTTCCTCGTTATCTTTCTCGTTCTCCCAAATTAATCGCAAATCATCGGCCGTCGAGACTATCCCCTTCGTTCCAGGATCGAGAACGAAGAACGAGTAAGAGAACGAGAACGACTTCAGGACTTCGCCGCGGCCTGCTGCGCCAGCGTCACGCACCGGCGCGCCAGGAGGTTGGTCGGATCGAGCATGACCACGCTCTTGCCCGCGATGCGGTAGTCGTCGGATTCGTCGATCAACACCGGCAGCTCCGTGCAGCCGAGGATCAGGATCTCCGCGCCGCGATCGACCAGGTGCTTCACACCGGCCAGCAGATCCTCAAGGCACTGGCCTTCGGTGTAGCCGGCCTTCACGCCGAGCGGACCGTAGATCGAGGCCATGACCTTTTCCTGATGGGCGTCATCCGGCACCATCAGGTCGAAAATCCCCTTCGCCACCGCGTGGTAAACGCCCGTCCGCACCGTCCCGGTGGTCGCCAGCAGCCCCACCCGGCGGGTGGTGCCGTAGGTCGCCGCGATGTGGTCGATCGTCGTCTTCAACATGCTGACGATCGGCACGGTCAGGTGCTGCTGCAGGGCCTCGACATACGCGTGGGCCGTGTTGCACGGGATTGTGATGATGTCCGCCCCGGCCGCCTCGAGGCGCCGGCACGTGGCGTAGAGCGGGATGGTCGGATCGATTTCGCCGTGGATCAGGTTGCGCGTGCGGTCCGGGATCTGGGGATTCTGCTCCACCACGACCTTGATGTGCTCCTGGTCCTTCTTCGCGGGCGTCGCCTTCACGATCTTGTCGAGAAAATCGACCGTCGCCGCCGGGCCGACTCCGCCGACGATGCCGATCTTGAACGGCTTTGGCTTGGGCCGCGCCATCGCAAGGCCGCGCGTCGCATACCACGTGGGCGAATCGAACACGTTCACGCCCGCCGCCCGCAGAGCCGCAACAGCCGCGACCTCCGCCGGCGCAGGAATGATCACGGTCGCCCCGGCCGCCGTCAGTTCGCGCGCAGCCTGCACCCAGGCCTCCGCCGAAGGCGTCGAAGCGAGGGAGGTCTGGGGAAATAGCACCGTCACGCCCGACCCCGCGAGAGCTTGCGCAAGCGCCGCCTGCTCGGCCACGCCAGCCAACACGCCGACGGTCAGCGGCCCCGCCGGCTTGGTGTAGCCGGGGTCGCCTACCCCGGCTACAATCGATGCGAAATCGCCCAGAAAATCTGCGATCGGCAGCGTGGTCTCGCCCCGCAGCTCGACCAGCAGGGTCTGTTCGATCCAGCCCGGCAGAAACACCGCGGCCGCGCCGCGCTGCTCGAACGCACGAACCGCCTCAAAGAGCCGCATCTTGCGATGGCGCAGGGCATTCGGCCCCGTCGCGCCGTTGGCCAGCGTCACCGTGACAATCTCCGGCGTCGCCCCGCCCGCGGCGAGGACCGACTGCCGCAACGGCGCATGAAACTCCGCAGCCGACGACCCGGGGCCGCCGATCACGCCAAGAAGAAGAGGGGACACAGGTTCCACGCTCCCCACCCTAGACCGCTCCCGCCGCCTTGTCGACCCACCGCGCGATTGGCCATCCGGGTTCCGGGGGGTTCACGGGCCGAGGAAACGCTCAACGCTCAACCTTTAACGTTCAACGCTCAATGATCTGAACCTGCAGCCACACCCCCGACCATGAGCTTTTTGCGCCTTCTGCGCCTTTTTGCGGCCAATTCCTGTTTGGGTGGGTTTGCTTGCGGCACGGAGTCGTGCCTGTCATCAGTTTCTTATGAATCAGGCAGAGCAAGTATTGGCTGACGCACGCCGCGCTGGGATTGATCTCGATCTCATCGACACGACGCTGCGGCAATCGGTAGCCGAGCGCTGGCGTCAACACGACGCCGCCGCCAACCTTGCCACGCGCCTGGAGCAAGCGAAGAAGGCTCGCGATGCAGGACTTCAGCACGCTGCTTCGTCGGCTCGCTGAAGCCGGTCTGGATTTCGTGATCGTCGGCGGGTTCGCCGCGGTTACCCACGGGTCATCCTATGTGACCCGTGACGTGGATATTTGCGCCGTCTTGACGGCAGAGAACGTCGCAAAGCTCCGCAAGGCGCTGGCCGATTGGAATCCCCGGCATCGTCTAACTCCGCAGCGGCTATCGTTTCTTCATCACCCCCAACCCGGAATACCGATTGAGAATCTTTATCTGGAAACGGACAAGGGCGTGGTGGACGTCCTTTCGTCGATTCTGGGCATCGGCGATTTTGAGCGGCTAAAGCAAACCGCGGACGAGATCGATGTCGAGGGCATGCGTTTTCGTGTCATGTCGCTCAATGATTTGATTGTCGCGAAGGAAGCCTTGGGTCGGGAAAAGGACCTCCTAACCGCAAAGGAATTGAGAGCCATCGCAGCCAAGAAGAGTCCGTAATCGTCTCCGCATTCGTCATTCGGACTTCGCGCTTCGGATTTGCGCGGCCCCGCCGCGCTAGAAGCTTACCCCGTAATTCAACCCCACATCCCGGCCGGCGCCGACGCGGGCGACGCTCGAAAGCAGGTCGCGGTTGAAGACATTGCTGCTGTTCAAGCTCACGCTGTGGTCGCGGTTTGCCGCGCGCCAGCGGTAGGCCACGTTCACGCTCGCGAGCACGATCGCCGGGTACTCGAGGTACTCGCGCGACGAACTCTCATACGTCGCCACGTAGTCGCTCACGTAGGTCAGCCCCCCGCCAAACGAAAGGCCGCGCGCCGCGCCTTGATTGAACTGGTAACGGCTCTGCATCGCCGCCGTGAAACGCGGCACCCGTGTCAGCGCGCGCCCTTCCTCCTCCGGCAGATCCGGCGACGCCGTCGTGATCGCCCGGGTGAAACTCGCCCGCCCGCTCAGGCTCCACGCCGGCGTCACCTGCCCGCGCAGGTCGAGCGTGCCGCCCGTGAACTCCTCCTCACCCTCCGCCACCAGCTCGGGCTGCGTCAGCTGCGCGTCCTGAATCGGATCGTTGTAGAGCGGGTTGCGCCGCGAGATGTTCTGGTTCTGAAACGCGAACACGAGCGCGGTGACGTTCAGCTTGCGCGCGAGATAAATCCCCTTCGCCCCGATCTCGATCCCCTGCGTGCTCGCGTTGCCCTGCAGCCGGCCCGTGCGCGCGTCGATGCGCGTCGAGGGCTGGAATGCGCGGCTCGCGTTGCCAAAAATCAGCAGCTCGTTCGGCCGTACCAGGTAGTTCGCGCCCAGCAGCCACGTGCCCTCCGACGTGGTGTCATCCACCTGGGGCCGCGTGTTGCCGGGGCGGTGGTCATCGAGCGAAAAATCCACCCGGTCAAAGCGCAGGCCCATCGTCCCAACGAAGCGCCCCTGCGCAAATGCCGCCCGCTCGCTCACCAGCACCGAGGTGTAGCCCGTCGTCTCCACGCGATCCGTGATGACGCGATTGAACAACGCCTCGCTGTACGCCGGACGAAACCAGTTCGGCTCCTCCGGATCGAATGTCCGCACATCCGCCGGCAGCGCGGCGCGTCCGGCCGCATCGAGACCGCGCTGCAGCCGCGACGACCGCACGAGGCTGTGACCGGCCGAGGCCGACAGCTTGTGCTCCGCGCCAAGCGCCGAGTAGCGCCACGTCGCCTCGGCCTGACCTGTCAGCGCCCGCAGCGGCTGCTCCTGATACTGGGGCTCGCGCGTGCCGCCGAATTTGCCCGTGGCGACGATGTACTGGCCCGTGGTCCAGCGCTCCTCCTCAAGGGAGCGCCAGAATCCCTGCAGCCCCGCGCGCAGCGTCAGATTGGGATTCGGCCGCGCCTCCAGCAGACCGCTCGCGCTGCCCAGCCGCTTGCGCGTCGAGGCATTCGGTCCGTAGGCATGAAACTCGGCCAGCGGCAGGTACGGCCCGATGATCTTCGAGCCGGTCGTCAACCGGTACTCGGGAATCCCGGGTGACGCGTTGGCCTTGAGATCCTGAAAATCGAACTGCACAAGCGAACTCGTCGTCCCGGTGTGCCGCCAATAGAGCGCCCCGCTCACGTTGCGCGTCTCACGAAACGAAAAATCCTCGGGTCCGTCCTTGCGGTAAACATTCGCGAGCACCCGGCTCCACCCTTTCTTCGGCACCACGACGCGCGAGGCGTCGAACCCTGCGCTCAGCGCCTGCCGCGCCGTCACGCCGGCGTCGATCCGCGTCGTGGGCCGCGTGCGCGGACGCAGCGTCACCGAATTCTGGATGCCACCCGGCGCCGCCTGGCCCGTCACGGGCGTGAGCGGGCCCTGGATCAGCTCGCTGCGTTCGACGCCCAGAATCTCCGGCACGCCGCTTTGGGTGAACCCATTGCGCAGCCGCGGCGTCGGGAAGCCGCGGAGGTCGACGCGATTGATCCCCGTGGCGAGGTCGACCGGCGGCATCGCCGCGGCCGCCTGGTGCTGCTCGGCGATCTCCTGCACGAGCTCATCCTCGCCATCGCCAAACCCGATCAGGAGCGAATTGGTGAACGGTGGATCGTTTTCATCGATCATGCCCGCCCCAATCGGCTCATCCGTTCCCGCCCGGCCAAAGGAGTTCGCACCGACCAGCAGCGGATCCATCTGCATGGGATCCTCAGGCTTCGTCGCCTCCGCCATCGCCAGCAACCGCCCCGGTCCGCTCACAGCTAGCGCCAGGGCCAGCAGCACCGGCAGGCGCAGGGAACGAGGGTTGGCGGGAAGGGACTTCATCGGAGAGCAAACGGACCAGCGTCCGCCCTCAAAAAGCATACACCGTACCCGGATTGGCAACCGCCTTTGGCGGGGTTATTGGTTAATTGTTATTGGTTAATTGGGACGAGCCTTCTGAACACACGCACGCACATCATGCCCAGTTCCGACTCTCTGCCCATTAACCCTTAACCATTAACTCGTGCGCGAAGCGCGCGACCGCCTCCGGCGCGGTTAATGGTTACTTGTTAAGGGTTAATAGGGAAGGCGCCGGATCGCTCGGCAGTCCGGCCGAAAGGCCGACGTTCGGCCCCATTAACCCTTAACCATTAACCAATAACTCGCGCGCGGAGCGCGCGCTCACTTCAGCGCGCGCACCTTCACACTCCGGAAGTGCACCACGTCGCCGTGGTCCTGCAGCACGATGTGGCCCTCGGTCAACGTGGCGAACTTGGCCTGGGGCTTGAACTTGCTGCCGGCGATCATGGCCTTGCCCTCGGGACTCGCGAGGTCGGCCTCAAGGAGTTTCTTGCCGTTGAGCCAGTGCTCCACGCGCCAGCCCTTCACCACGATCTTGGCCACATTCCACTCGCCGACCGGCTTGGTCACGTCGGGACCCGCCGCGATCAGATCGTAGAGCGAGCCGGCCAGGTGCGAGGCGATCTTGTTGTCCGCCGCGTCGATATTATCGAGAATCTGGTACTCCGGACCGGTGTGCCAGGGCGCCTTCTCGCTCAGACCCGAGCGATAAATGATGCCGCTGTTGGCGCCCTTCGCGACCTTCCACTCGAGCGAGAGTTCGAAGTCGCCGTAAACCTCCTTCGTCACGAGGTCGCCGCCGCGCGCGGTCCAGACCAGCGCGCCGTCCTCCACTTTCCAATTGGTCGGCGTGCCGTCCGTCGCAAAGCCGCGCCAGCCGTTCAGGGTCTTGCCGTCGAAAAGGAGTTTCCAGCCCGCCGCCGACTCCGCCGCCGTCAGGGTGTTGGGTTCAGCCGCCACGGCGGAGAACAACGGGGCAAAGGCAAGCGCGGCAGCGAGGAACAGGGAGCGGGAGGACGTTTTCATGGGGTCAGTCGTTCGATCAATCGTCAGGGTTGGGCGGTGGAAGAGAGGGTCCGGAGGTAAGCGTAAAGCGCGTCCCACTGGGCGCGGGTGTCACCATCGAGCACATCGGCATTCGTCGTGCGCCCGGCGGCATCGGTAAACTTGGGCATCTTTGTCCCCGGCACAACCCGCAACGGATTGTCCATCCAGCGGACAAAGTACTCCGGACGAATCCGCTCCGCCACATGGGCGAAGTTCACGCCCGGCGCGCCAAACGGTGCCGTCGCCGGCGTCTCGCCCACCGCGTGACACGCGAGGCAGTTAAACGCCTCGGTCCCGGCGAGGTGCTGCCCCGCCGCAATCTGCTCCGCCGTGCCCGCCGTCTCGGCCGGGGTCACGGACGGCGCGCCATGCTGCGCGGCCAGGCCCGTCGCGAGCGCCGCCGCGCGGGCGGGAAAGGCCGGCATGCGCGCGGCGAGCCACGGACGGGCGCGATAGAAAAGTTCACCACCAAAGAGCTTGGTCATCCACTCCGGCTTCAGCTTCTCGCCGGCCCACGTCAGCAGCGGTGGGTGCGGATCGACGCTGCTTTCCTCCCCTTCGTCCGCCGGCGGACGCCCGGGATGCGCGGCTTCCAGTGCGGCGATCTCCTCGGCCAGACCCGCAAACGCCGCGCCCTCGCCGTCGCGGGCATGACACGCGGCGCAGCGCAGGTCGGCCCACTGGCGATTCGCAAATTCCACCGGCACATCGTGCGTGAGCGCACCGACGCCCGCGGCGGCAAACGCGCGCAGCGCCGCGATCTGCGCAGGCGTGAACGCAAAGTCCGGCGCGGTTCCGCGTGCCGCCGCATCGTCGGCCACACAGCCGCGTGTCCAGCCGCCCGCGATCGTCGCGGCAAATTCTTGGGCCCGGACCGGTCCCGCGGGCGCGTGGCAATTCAGGCAGCTCTTCGCCACAAAGGTGTCTTGTCCGCGGATCGGATCACCCTTGGCCGCCGCGGCGACGCGCACCGGCGTCTCCTGCGCGAGCAGGAAGGCCGCCAGCGCCTGCGCCTCGGGTTCGCTCAACTTGAAATTCGGCATGCGCGACCCGGCGTGGAGCGCCTCGGGTTCGCGCAGGTACTCCTGCAGCGCCGCCGGACGCCACTTAACCGGCACCTGCGCGAGGCTCACCCGCGTGAGACCCGCCACATCCGCCGGCCGGCCCGGCAGCGCATGGCAGCTCACGCATTGCAGATCGGTAAAGAGGTGCGCGCCGCGATTGATCAACCCGGCGTCGGCCGCCGGGAGCGTCGCAGGCGTCGGTGGCGCATCGGCCACGAGGTACGCCGTGATGTCCGCAATCTCCGTCGCGGTCAGCGCCAGCTTGGGCATGCGGGTCCCCGGACGGAGCGCATGGGGATCGGCAATCCACGCCGCCAGCCAGTCGGCCTGAAAGCGTTCCCCCGCCGCGCCGAGGTACGGCGGGCCGAGCTGGAGTTCCGGCATCGCCGCGGAGGCGGCGAGATCACCCGCATCATGGCAGCGCAGGCAATGCAGGTTCGCGACCAGCTCACGGCCCTCGCGAATCAGGTTTGCGCGCGCAAGGCCCGCGGCCGCCGGATCATGACTCAGCGCCATCGGCGGCACGCCCTCGCGGTTAAAGCCGCGACCCTGCCAACGCAGGGAGAAGGTCGCATCGCCCGACTCGGGACTCGCGTACACCACCCGCACGCGATTGGGGCCCTTCGCAAGACGCACCGTCGCGCTCGTGGTCGCGCCGAGATCAGCGCTCATTTCCTCCAGCACCGGCTGGTCATTGACGAACAACTGGGCTTTGCCTGCACCGGCAAAGGAGAACGTGACATCGCTGCGCAGCGGCACTTCCAGCGACGCCTCCCACTCGGCCCCGAACGGACTGGGCGGCAGCAACGCGCTCGGCGACGCACCCGCCGCGACCGAGAGCGCGATCAACCGATCGCTCCGCACATCCGTCGCGCCGGACGCCATTGACGTGAACCGCACGAGCGCGCCCGGAGCCAGCGTCCCAGCCGGGGCCGCGACCGCGGCATCCGGCGCCTGCGCCCGCACCTCACCGAACACGAGTCCGAGGAGCAAGGCCGAAGGCAGTGCGAGGACCGCGGCGAGCAGAAGAGCGCGGGGAGGCGCAGAGGTCATTCAGGAACGTCCGGTTGTTGGGTTAGAGTGCTTCAGATCGCGGAACGATCGGGCGTGGACGAGCCACGCCCCTACATCGATCTCGATTCCGTCGTAGGGGCGCGCCTCGTGCGCGCCCTTTCCGGCAGCGAGGTCGCGAAAAACCGCAGCAAGCAGAAGGTCGCAGGCGCGCGCTGATTTCATTCCGAGATTGATGTAGCCGGGGTCGCTGACCCCGGTGTTTGAAGAATCGGCCCCCCAGAACCGGGCTCAACGAGCCCGGCTACAAGGAGTCCGCCTGATCTCTGACCTCTGACGTCTGACCTCTGGTTCGTCACCGCGCCGGCACCTTCGCGATCGTGTTGTAGATCTCGTAGTCGAGCGGCTCGCCGCTCGCGCTGTCGACGAGGAACTTGATCTTCATCTGCATGACCGGCTTGAGGCCGGGGATCTCAAGGAAGACCTTCTTGCCGTCGGCGGAGAGCTTGGCGCTCTTCACCGTGACCGGATCGCGGACCTGCTTGGTCGGGTCGACCACGGAGTATTCGGCGGAGCCATACGCCTGCGACCAAAGGTAGTTCCACTGCTCGAGGCTCCAGTTCTGGAGATCCTCGGCCGAAGCCTTGTTGAGCGGGGCGGTGAAGCCGACCTCAATGCCGTCCGCCTTCACGCTGAGGGCGACCGGAACCTCGACCGGCTTGCCCGTGCGGCGGACGCGCTGGAAGGCGCCGTCACGGCGGGCGGTCGTCTGCCAGCCCTTGAGGCCGGAGATGTAGAGCTGACCGTCCTTGGGATTGAAGCGCGGACGCATCATGCCGGCCTCGAACTCGAGCGGCAGGCGGCTGACGCCGCCCTGCACGGTGCCGTCGGCGAGCGTCTCGTAGGCGACGACGAAGAGGGAGCTCTTGCCGTAACTGGTGTGGAGCAGCTGGCCCTTGGGCAGGCCGAAACGCTCGTCAGGAACCCAGACTTGGCCGCCGGAGGAGTTGTCGATGGAGTGCGGGATCCAGGTGATCGGGTTGCCGTAGGTGGTCGGGGCCTCGTCGCGGTGGGCGAGGTCAACGACACCGAGGAAGTCGCCCGGCTTGACGATGTTGATGCGGGACGTGGGGGTCCACGTGCCCTCGTTGTCCGCGAGGGTGATCTCGCCACGCGGGCCGCCGGCGCTCATGCCATTCGGGGCGCGCACGCCGGTCGCGAAGACGTCGAGCTTTTTGCCGTCCTTGGAGATGCGGATCACGCTGCCCGTGTGCGGCGTGATGACCTGCCAGCCGCGGCCGCCCGGGCGCACCGCGCCGCCCTTGGCGAAGTAGAAGTTGCCCTCGGCGTCGGTCTGCAGGTCGAGCGCGAACTCATGGAAGCTCGGCGAGACGATGACGTCGTTGTTGAAGGATTCGTAGAAGTCGGCCTCGCCGTCGTTGTTGAGGTCCTTGAGGCGCACGAGCTGGTCGCGGCCGAGGACGAAGACCTCGTCATTGACGATGCGCAGGCCGAGCGGCTGGTGGAGGCCGGTGGCGAAGCGCTTCCACTTCAGCTCGCCGAGCGTGGCGTCGATTCCGGAGACAACCCAGACATCGCCGCTCCAGGTGGTGAGCGCGGCGCGGGAGCCGTCGGCAAAGAGGTCCATCGCACCGAAACGCAGCCAGGACTTGTAGGGATTGTCGTAGGGCGCGGTGATCGTATCCACCGCATAAGCACCGTCCTCGGCGCCGAGCGTGCCCTTCGTGGTGATGGCGGCGGTCCAGCGGGCGGGTCCGCCCTTGGTCAGCGCTGCGACGTCGGCGACAGCGCCGAGCTTGGCGATCGCGGCCTCGGCCTTGGCCTCATCGGCGGCCTTGCCGTTCCAGATCGCAACCCGGAAGGTCGCGCCATTGGGCAGCGCAGGCACGCGAAGGATGACGCGCGAGCCGTTGATGACCTCGATCTTTGCGCCCTCGGGGGCACCGGCGAGCGTGACGAGCGTCTTGCTCGCATCGGCCGCCGGGAAGCCGAGCGTGGTGGCGCCACCGGCGGATTTTTCGATGCTGGGCGCGCTGCCGAAGGGCACAACGTCCGCGACGACCATCGTGCGGCCTTCCTTCATCGGACCGACCTGCAGCGTGCGGGTGAAGATGTTCTGGCCGTCGGCCTGGGTCAGGCCGGGGAGTTCGAGGATCTCCGTGTCGGCGACGGTGTAGGCGACGACCGTCTGGTTGCCGTGGAGGTAGAGACCGCGGTACTTGGCGTGATTGGCCGGGAGCGGACCGAACGGCGTGGCGCGCGGATCGGCGAGTTCACCGGGGCGATCGGGGCGGCCAGCGTCGACCGACCAGCCGGGGCTGGCGTTGGTGACAAAGGCGAGGTCACCGGCGACGCTCGGGTTCGGGCCGTGGCGGGCATCGAAGACGACGCCGTTCAGATTGAGGTACTTGCCGGTCCAGCCGGCGGCGAAGCGGACCAGATCGATGTCGAAGAGCACGGCGCCCTCGCCATTGGGCCCGACCTTGATCGCGATGCCCTTGTTGGCGATGTTGGCGCCGGGGGCGGAAGCGGAGATGGTGGCGGAGAGGAACGGACCGTAGTCCATGACCTCATACGGCTTGGGGGCGGTGGACGCGGGAGCCGTCTGCGCGAGGCTCACGGATCCGACGACGAGGGCGGCAAACGCAGCAGCGAGCGCACGGCCCTGGGGAAGGAGCACGGATTTAATAATCATCATTGGGGTCTCAAAAACAAAGCCGGCATGCAGGCTTTGTCGAGACTCTAGGACAAGGGCAGGCGGCGCGTCAGGCGGTGCCTGAGGTTATTGGTTAATCGTTAATGGGACGAGCCGCTGATTTCGTAGGGGCGTGGCTTGACCACGCCCTCCGAGGGCGCGCACGAAGCGCGCCCCTACGCCCCCAAACGCCCATGCGCGGCAATCGGAGCAGGCCAGCGGTCCGCGCTTCCGGGTTCCGCCAACAAAAAGCCCGCCGACAAAAGCCGGCGGGCGAAATCTACGAGGCACCACCGCGACGCTTCGCGCGGCCTCACCCCATTAACGAGTAACCATTAACCAATAACCTCGTGGTCGCTCAAGCGACCACGAGCGTCACCGGGATGTTGCCGCGCGTCGCATTCGAGTACGGGCACACGATGTGGGCCTTCTGGACGAGGCCTTCGATCACCGCGCGGTCGCCGCCGGGGACGTTGATCGTGAGGGTGACCTCGAGGCCGAAACCGCCGCCGTCATCACGCTTGCCGATGCCGACCTGGCCGGTGACGGAGGACTCGGCCGGGATGGCGACCTTGGCCTGGCTGGCGACAAACTTGAGGGCGCCGAGGAAGCACGCTGAGTAGCCGGCGGCGAAGAGCTGTTCCGGGTTGGTGCCGGGACCGCCGCCGCCGCCGAGTTCCTTCGGCGTGGAGAGGGTGACGGCGAGAACGCCGTCCGCCGTGCTGGACTTGCCTTCGCGGCCGCCGGTGGAGGTGGCCTGGGTGGAATAGAGGATCTTCATGATTTTCAGGGATTAAGGATGAGGTTCAGAGGTGTAAGACCGCTCCGGCTAAAGTCGGTTCGATCTTCGATTGATAAAAACTGTATTGCGCACAATCTAAATAGCAAGAAGAATTGCGCTCAATTTAATTATCCGCCAGCAATCAGGGGAGAGATCAGAGGTCAGAAGTCAGAGATCAGTTTAGAACCACACGTTCGCCCGACCTACTAACCTCAGCAGTTCTTCCCCTGACCGCTGACATCCGACCTCTGACCTCCTCCGCAACTCAGGTCTCAAGTCTCAGGTTTCTCCCCTCTTCCGCCAATGCCCCGCCCTCCCATCCCGCTCAACGCCCTCCTCTGTCTCGACCTCTACGCAACGTCGCGCGCGGTGATCAAAGCTTACCGCCCGCTGCTCGACGCGCTGGGCCTGACCTACCCGCAGTACCTCGTGATGGTCGCGCTGTGGGAGGCGGGACCGCTGGGCGTGAAAGAACTCTCGGAGCGCCTCAGCCTCGACTCCGGCACGCTCTCCCCACTCCTCAAGCGTCTCGAGGCCATGAAGCTGGTGACGCGCACGCGTGACACGCACGACGAACGCTCCGTCACGATCGCCCTCACCGAGTCCGGCCGCGCCCTCCAGGAAAAATCCTACGCCGTCAGCGAAGGCATCGCCTGCCTCTTCGCGCTTAAGCCCGAGGACGCGCGCAGTTTGCAAACCACGCTGCGCGAAATCAGTCAGCGGATGGATGCCGCCGGCTGATGCCGGCGGCATCGGCCACGGCAATTGAGGGGAATCATGGGTCCAACAGCCAAAAACAACAAAACTCGGCCAGACCCCGTCCTGCTCGAATGATTCTCTTTTTTGGGACTTCGGGCATGAATGTGCAGGACTAGTGAATGAAAAAACCGTGATCCGATCAGCCAACCATCTTCAGCAAATCGAAGACCAACTTGGCGAAAGCCGCTGCCTTCTTTGGGTCGGACAGGAGCTGTAGCTTTTGATTTTCGTGTGCTGCGCTGCTGTCGAGGATAGCGTCGTCCACCGCCTTGGGGAAGTCGCCGAGCATAGCTTGCTCGTCGGTGTTGTTCGCGAGCTGGCTCATCACCTTCTCATTCTCCCGCACCTTGTCGCGCACGGTGTAGGCGTAGTTGACCAGGTCCTGCTCGGTCAGATGGTCGGTGACAAAGAGCTCGTTCAGCCGGGCGATAATCTGTGACAGCAGCTCCTCCTTGCGGTCGCGCGCCCGGGCCGAGCCGACGCCGTCGCCGGGCTTCAATCCATAAGGCCCCTGCTCCTCCTCGAGCCGCAGATCCTGCTGCTTGATGAGGGAGAGGCGGTAGTGGCTCAGCACGACATGGCTCAGGTCCACGTCATCGTCATCCAGACTCTGTTCGCGAAGGAGTGGAGCCAGGTTGCGCGCGTAGAGGCTGAGCTTTTCCAGGTTCGGATCGTCGTAGTCCACGATCTGGGACATGAATTCGTAGAAGCGCACAAAAGTGCCGAGGTCCTTCTTGAAGATCTCCAGCGCATCCTTCTCGGTTTTCGCCGCCTTGAAGGCGTTTTCCGCGTTGGCGACGAGCACCCCGTCCTGCGACTTCTTGGCCCGCTCCAGCACGTCGCGGGACTGTTGGTAGGCCAGCATGGCGGCCTTGTAGCGGATCTGCCAGCGCTGCACCGCCGGTTTGCAGATGTTGGCGAGCGCGGCGTTGCTTTTGCTCTTCTGGAAGAACGCGGCGCAGAACTGCTCGACCTCCGTCCACTGGAAGATGCCCGCCGCGCGCAGTTTCTCGTTGAGGTCGAAGATCAGGTTCGGGTCGGAAACATCGTCGAGTGTGGCCGTCCGGTAGTAGGGCAGGAAGGCGTTGAGGATGTCCTCGGGCTCATTGAAGAAATCCAGCACGAAGGTCCCTGTCGCCGCCTTGCCGGGATACACGCGGTTGAGCCGCGAGAGCGTCTGCACGCACTCCACGCCGCCAAGCTTCTTGTCTACATACATCGCGCAGAGCTTCGGCTGGTCGAAACCGGTCTGGAACTTGTTGGCCACGATCATCACCTGATAGTCCTCCGAGTCGAAGGCCTTGCGCAGATCGCGACCCTTGAGGTTCGGGTTCATCGTGAACTCGGTAAACTTCACGCCGAGCAGGCCTGCGGTGTTCGGGTCTTTCTCGCTGAACTCCACTTCGCCGGAGAAAGCCACCATGCCGTAGAGTTTGGCGTAGCCTTTCTCCGCGATATAGCGATCGAAGGCGAGCTTGTAGCGCACCGCCTCCTTGCGGGAGCTGGTGACAACCATCGCCTTGGCGTGGCCGCCAAGCAGGCCCATGACCTTGGTTTTGAAATGCTCGACGATGACCTGCACCTTCTGCGCGATGTTGTAGTCGTGCAGGCGCACCCACTGGTTGAGCTTCACCTGCGCCTTACGGCTCTCGACCGTCTCCTCGGTCTGCTGGATCTTGAGCGCGAGATTATAGGCGACCTTGTAGTTCGTGTAGTTCTTCAGGACATCGAGAATGAAACCCTCTTCGATCGCCTGCCGCATGGAGTAAACGTGGAAGGCCTCCGGCTTGTTGGCCTTCGACGGTGCCGCCTGAGGATCGGGAAGTCGGCCGAACAGTTCCAGCGTCTTGGTCTTGGGCGTGGCGGTGAAGGCGAAGAAGCTGAGGTTGGAATTCGCCCGGCGTGAGGCGACCGCGGCGGCGATCATGTCGTCGGACGTGAGCTCCTTCTCGTCGTCCTCGCCGCCCTCGATCATGAGCACTTCCTTGAGCTGCCGCGCGGTGGAGCCGCTTTGCGAGGAATGGGCCTCGTCAGCGATGATCGCGTAGCGGCGCTCCTTCAGGCTCACGCTGTTCTCGATGGCGCGGAGCACAAAGGGGAAGGTCTGGATGGTGACGATGATGATGGGCTGCGCGCCCGCAAGCGCCGCCGCGAGCTTCTCCGACTTGGAGCCCTCGCCCTCTTCTCGGTTGATGCGGCCGACCACACCGTCGGTGTGCTCGAACTGGTAGATCGTCTCCTGGAGCTGGTCGTCGAGCACGGTGCGGTCGGTGACGACGATCACGGATTGGAACTGCTTCTCGCCCTTCGTGGTGTAGAGCGACGAGAGCTGGTGGGCGGTCCAGGCGATGGAGTTGGATTTGCCGGAGCCGGCGCTGTGCTGGATGAGGTATTTGTGCCCGGGACCCTCGGCCCGCGAGGCGGACAGCAGTTTCCCCACGACATCCCACTGGTGGTAGCGCGGGAAGATCATCGTCTCCTGCTTCCACTTCCGGCCGTCCCAGTCCTCCTTCTCCTGGATTTCGAGGTGGACGAAGCGGGCGAGGATGTTGAGCAGGTTGTCGGGCAACAGGACCTCGTTCCAGAGGTAGTCCGTGGCGTAGCGGTTGATGTCCGCCGGCACGTCGTTGCCGGCGCCGCCGTCCTGGGTGCCGCGGTTGAAGGGCAGGAAGACCGTCTTGTCGCCCTCGAGGCGGGTGCTCATGGCGACCTCGTATTGGCTGACCGCGAAGTGGACGAGCGCGCCGCGTTTGAAGGTGAGCAGCGGCTCGGGCTTCTTCGTGGCCGGGTCCACCGGCAGGCGGGTGGTCTTGTATTGTTTGATCGCCCGGTCGGCGGACTGCTTGAACTCGGACTTCAGCTCCAGCGTGGCGACGGGCAGGCCGTTCACGAAGAGCACGAGGTCGATGCGCCAGGCTTTGGCCTTCGCACCGGTGGCGGCGAGCTCGGCCTCGGTCGCCCACGGGCTGTAAACCAGTTCGGGGACCACCCGCAGGCGGTTCTTTCCGTAGCGGGCCAGGGTGTCTGGGTTGAGGTCGTGCTCGGGGCGGAACTGGCAGAGGGAGAAACGCGTGCCGCGGTCGCGGACCTCGTGACGCAGCACGCCGAGGGTGCCAAAGGTGCGCATTGTTTTGTCGGCCGCGTTGGGGTCGGCCTTGTCGAGCTGCTCGGCGACGCGTTCGAGCAACTTTTGCTCCGGATTGCCCGGGTAGAGCGTGCAGAACTTCTGCCACTGCTCGGGCTGGGTGTCCTGCACGAAGCCGACGACGTCCTCAGGATAGAGGGCGAGTGCACGGTCGTAGCGCGCGGGATCGCCCAGCTTCCACCCCGCCGCCTGCATCTGCGCGATGACGTCATTCTGAAAGCCAAGCTCCTTGGTGGGGTCGGTCATGGGGAGTGGTCGCGCCAGGCGGTTCAGGTTTCGGGGCGGTCCTTGGCTTT
Organism: Opitutaceae bacterium; assembly: GCA_036401075.1. Taxonomy (GTDB): domain Bacteria; phylum Verrucomicrobiota; class Verrucomicrobiia; order Opitutales; family Opitutaceae; genus CAMAXB01. Next base: position 114,232 of record DASWVY010000046.1, on the reverse strand, counting down.
GCCCTGGATCCGTTTCACCTCGCGGTCGAAGTCGGAGATATACTCCGCGTCCTGGCGCTGGCGGAACACCTCGAACTCGGCCTCGGCCTTGAGCTTGGCCTCCAGGGCGCTGACACTGCCCTTGCCCTCCAGAATCGGGTAGTTCGAGAGTTCCAAAAAGCCGTCGAGGAAGCGCACCCAGTCGGCCATCTTCATCGCGATCTGCCGCTCGGCCCGGTTCTCGGCGAGGTCGAGGTAGGCGGAGACGATGCGGTTGAGCTCCCGGATGTGCGCCTCGTTGAGGTAGTTCTTGGCGACATCGATGTCGGACTTGAGCACCTTGCCGCCCGGCCCCTGCTTCCAGGTGATGAGGCCCATGTGGGGCTTCGAGGCGTCCGCGAGCCGGTGGATGGTCTCGGCGGCGGTCTGGCCGGTGATGGCCCAGTGCAGCTTGTTTTGCACGTTGGCGAAGAAGTCCCGGGTGATCGGGGCGTTTTTGTCGTAGTCGACCGAGAGGGCGTAGATGTCGGTGATCTTCTGGTAGAAACGCCGCTCGCTGGCGCGGATCTCGCGGATGCGCTCCAGCAGCTCGTCGAAGTAGTCTTGGCCAAACGATTTGCCCTGCTTGAGGCGCTCGTCGTCCAGCACGAAGCCCTTGATGATGAATTCCTTCAGGGTTTTGGTCGCCCAGATGCGGAACTGCGTGGCTTGGTAACTATTCACCCGGTAGCCGACGGCGATGATGGCATCGAGGTTGTAGAAGCCGACTTGGTAGTTTTTACCGTCGGCGGCAGTTGTTTCCATTTTGGAAACAACTGAATTTTCCACCAACTCGCCGGACTCGAAGATGTTCTTCAAGTGCTTGCTGATAGTCGGGACGTTGACCGCGAACAGGTCGGCCAGCGCCTTCTGGGTCATCCAGAAATTCTCGTCACGGAAGACAACTTCGATGCGCTGCTCACCGTCGGGGGTGCGGTAGAAGACGATTTCGTTGGCCATGGGCGTCTCAGTTTTGATTCGGAGTGGTTGTTTCCATTTTGGAACCAACCACGGGCGGCTGCCAGTGGCGGACGTCGATCTTGCCGGTCACGGCGGCGGAGATCAGGGCGGTGCGGCGTTCGTTCGATAGAGTCACGAATTCTTCTGCGTTTTGAATTAACGCATCAAATTTGGCTTTGGTTTCGTGGATATACGCTACGATGCTCACTTGCTCGTCCAATGGGACGCGAAGAAACGGGAGGTTATTTAGATCTCCTAGTGAAAGCGCTGGCTGGGCCGTGATATTGACCCCTTCGTCCATTGCCTCATTTGCTTTCAGAAATCTAAGCAGCTCATTGGCGTATTCGTTAATTACGAGCCGTTCGTTAACCGAAAGCTTGAGCGAGTTGCCTGAGACCACTGCTTCACTATCCAAGTCGGGTAAAATGGAGGAGCTGCCATAACGAGCTCCGATCTTTGCAATAATTATATCCCCCCCCTTGGTCGAACTTCTCTCAACGGTCTTGAAATGCCGTCTGGTGATTTTTTTGAGTTTTGTTGTGTCGAGATTTCCGGTCGTAGCAAAATTGCTCTCAATAACATAGACCTCCCCGTCTTCGACAAAGTGCTCAGACTTCAAATTGCTTCCGAAGGGACCATCAACAAACGCATTTGGGGCCGTGGATTTCACGTGCTTTAAGCGACAAGCCTCCCAATGCGCGGGGACTTGGCCGAGCCAGGGGATGCCGGAGTCTTTTAGGGGGGCGTGGGGATTGAGGCCTTTGGTCACGGCATGGCTGATCACGGCCTGCCGTTTTTCTTTCAGCAGTCGGATCAACGCTTCCTGCTTTTCGATCAACCGATCGATCTTCGCCGTCTCGTGGTCGAGGAACTTGGCGATTTGGGTTTGTTCGGGAATGGGTGGAATCGGCACACGAGAGCTTCCTAGCAACTCTTGCTCGATACTCTCGACCGTAGCACCCTGTTTGCACCATTCCAGCAATAGGGGGCGCTGATTCCCCATCACAAAATATTGGGCAAAGTGGACGGTCATTTTCGGACCGAACCGCAGGGCCTTCATATCTTGGTTTAGAGTGACAGGCACGCGATTGATCGCGGCGGGGATGGAATGCTGAAGAATGCCTGATCGAACGACCATGAGGAGCGCACCTTCCGCCAAGAGGTTGGTTGATGAATGCTGAATCGCCCTCGGAGTTACGTTGTCGATGGTGCTATCGACGAAGCGTCCCTTCATGTCCTTGGGCGATACCCAAGGAATGTTGCCGTTCCAAAACGCAGCTGTGTCTTTGTTCGGCGTGCCGCCCCCGCTGAATTGAGCCAGATATTTCAGCCGAGATAACTCCCAGTGCAGCGGAGTATGTCCAAGCCAGTCTACTCCCGAGTCCTTATAATCTGGATACGGCCGATACCGCCCGTCGCTCACGAGTGAACCTCCTGCAGGAGCTTCATGATGTCGCGGCTGACAGCGTCGAGGTCGGCGTCGATCTCGGCGAGGTAGCGCGGGGGTTGGTATTGGTAGAAGTGGCGGTTGAAGGGGATTTCGTAGCCGACGAGGCCGACTTGGTCGTCCTTGGGGTCGCGTTTGGTGGCGTCGATCCACGCGTCGAGCACGTGGGGCAGGACCTCTTTTTGGAAATACGCCTCGTTGAGCGCGTCGACCGATTGGCTGGGGTCGAGGGCGACGTTCTCGAAGTCGCGAAGGTCGGAGTCGGTTTCGTATTCGACGACCTGTTTATCGATGGCGAAGAGGCCGTAGAAGGGCGCGGGCTTGGCGGTCTTGTGGACCTTTTTGACGACCTTGGCGGCGGCGGGGTTTTTCCAGGAGACGGCGGCGCTGATCTGCTTTTTCTCCGACGCGTCGAGCTTGATGCCGGTGCCGGCGAGGGCGTCGTCGAAGGCGTTGAAATCGTCGTGCTGCGCGGTGCCGAGCTTGGCCTGGAGCTGGCGAGCCTTGAGCAGGAGGTCGCGTTGCTCGCGCCAGGTGGACGCGCCGAGTGTTTCCTTGACGTGCTTCTCCTTGAGCTCCGGGAAGTCGGCCTTGAGCGCGGTGCGGATCTCGGTCTCGTGCTCGTCGAGCGCGCCGTAGGTTTTGTCCTTCGGGTCGTCGGTCCACGCGGTGCCGTAGGTCTCGTAGATCCAGCGCATGGGGGCCTCGAGCGCGCCGGAGGCGAAGCGGAGGGAAGCGAGGCGTTCGTCACTGAACTGCCAGGAGAGGCGGAGCGGGCGCTCGATGGTGATGCGCCGGTAGCCGAATTCGTGGTTCTTGAAGACTTTTGCCGCGAACGTCTTTTCCGGCTCGGTCTTGGGCGTGGCGGCCGGGCGGCCGCGGCTGCTCTTGGCCTCGGCGGGCTTGTCGAGCGCGACGGGCGAAACGGGGGCGAACTCGCCGAAGGCGCGGGTGATCGTCTTGATGTCGGCGTCGCTCATCTCCTGGCGTTTCGAGCCGAGGGATTTGCGCATCTTGCCGCAGAGGTTGACGCCGTTGATAAGAAGGACGCGGCCCTTGCGGTCGGCGGCCTTTTTGTTGGAGAGGATCCAGACGTAGGTCGCGATGCCGGTGTTGTAGAACATGTCGGTCGGCAGGGCGACGATGGCTTCGAGGAGATCGCTCTCGAGGATGTGGCGGCGGATCTCGGACTCACCGGAGCCGGCGCCGCCGGTGAAGAGCGGGGAGCCATTGAGGATGATGCCGATGCGGGCGCCTCCGTCCTTGGGGTCGCGGAGCTTGCTCAGGAGGTGGAGCAGGAAGAGGAGCGAGCCGTCGGAGACGCGGGGCAGGCCGGGGCCGAAGCGGCCGTCGAAGCCTTTTTCGGCGTGCTCCTTGAGGATGTCGCCCTCGATCTTTTTCCAATCCACGCCGAAGGGCGGATTGGAGAGCATGTAGTCGAACTTGTCGGCGTAGAGCTGATCGTTGGAGAGGGTGTTGCCGAGTTTGATGCGGGAGACGTCCTGGCCCTTGATGAGCATGTCGGCCTTGCAGATGGCGTAGCTCTCGGGATTGAGCTCCTGGCCGAAGGCGCGGATGACGGCGCGGGGATTGAGCTCGTGGACATACTCCATGCCGGCGGAGAGGAAGCCGCCGGTGCCGGCGGTGGGATCGTAAATGGTGCGAATGATGCCGGGCTTGGTGAGGGCCTCGTCGTCCTCCATGAAGACGAGCGAGGTGGTCAACCGGACGATGTCGCGGGGCGTAAAATGTTCGCCGGCGGTGTCGTTGGAACTTTCCGCAAAACGCCGGATGAGTTCCTCGAAGACGAGGCCCATCTCGTGGTTGGAAACGACAGCGGGGCTGAGGTCGGACTGCCGGACGCGCTGGACAACCTTGTAGAGGAGGTTGGCGTCGTTGAGCTGGCCGACGAACTCGGAGAAGTTGAAATATTCAAAAATCTCGCGGGCGTCCTTGGAGAAGGCGGAGACGTAGGAGAGGAGGTTGGCCTTGATGCCGGCCTCGCCGAGGGTGCCAAGGTCCATCCGCGAGGTGTTGAAGAAAGACAGGCCACCGGTGGCGCGGAGGAGGAGCTTTTCCTGGGCCTCCTCGGGGAGCTTTTGCTTGGCGAGCTTGTCGGCCTCGGCGAGGACCTTGGCCTTGGTCGGCGCCAGCACGCACTCCAAACGGCGTAGGAGGGTGAACGGGAGAATGATACGGCCGTATTGGCTTTGCCGGAAATCGCCGCGGAGGAGGTCGGCAATGGACCAGGAGTAGGCGGCGAGGTTGTTGGAAGATTGGGACATGAGGCGGCAATACCGAGGCGTTGAGTCGAACGGAAGCGCAGCTCGACCAATTAAATACCCAAGCCACAAAGTGGGGTGACCTCGCCAGGTGCAACTTAGTATATATCACAGGCGGATAAACGGCTTTACAAGCCGGGACCTTGGTTCGCCCCCCCCCGAGGACCAACCCAGACAGGTCGGATCGTTAACTCCCATCCGCTCCGGATCTGCGGTGACGCTTCACGCTCGGCGGGGATCAGGGACTTGCAGCGCGGGTAGTTGCGGCAGCCCCAGAAAGGTTTTCGAAGCCTTCCAGCGGGTCCCGTGCCGAGGACATTCGGAGGTTCAGGCTGTATCTCGGCAGCGATTCGCTATCTGATTGCACATGGCTCCAGATACCGTGCGGACGCTCTTCTTCGGGTCGGCCTTGCTCACCTACCTCGTCGCGGTCTTCGGATCGATCATCTACTTACGGTGGCAGCGGAAGACCAAGTGGCCCTTCAAGGAGTCAGACCGACTCCTGCGGAGCCCGGGTGAAGGCCTCAAACGCCGTGTCATCGAGCTCGACGAGAAATTTGTCTTCGAAGTTCTTGGCGCGCTTGTGGCGATTCCCTTCGCCTGGGCGATCTCCGCCGCACTCGCGAAGGCCTTCGGACTCGCTGGCGTGACAGCGCTGGTTGCGATCTGCGGCGGGATTCTCTGCGTGATCGTACTCAGCGCCTGGCGTGTCACCAAGCTTTGGAAGGAGCGCTCCAATCATTTCCTCGGTTGGTTTGGCGAACGGCTCACCGCGGAGAAACTCCAGCCGCTTCAGGAACGCGGCTACCAGGTGTTTCATGACTTCCCCGCTGAACCCGGAAAGAAGGGGTTCAACATCGACCATGTCGTCGTGGGGCCGACAGGGGTCAGCATCGTCGAGGTAAAGACCCGGCGAAAGGGCAACGCACGGGCGGGTCGCAAGGAGCATGAGGTGATCTTCGACGGGACCCAACTCGACTGGCCATGGGGCCTCGATCGCCATGGAGTTCAACAGGCGATCAACGAAGCGAGCTGGCTCAAGAAATGGATCTTCGAACGCACCGGGCTAAACGTGACGGTCAAAGCCGTGCTCACATTACCGGGTTGGTACGTCCGCGAAGCTCCCAGCTCAGCCATCCGTGTCGTGAACCCCAGTTTCCTCCCCGATGTCATCACCGGCCGCGGAGACGCCACGCTCAGCTCCCAGAACATCGACCTCATTGCCCGTCAGCTCGACCAGCGCTGCCGGGACGTGGAGGACTAAATCAAAGCCAGAAAACCATTGCACCGATATGACTGATCCGAGCAGAGCGGGTTTGGATTCGATCGCCGACTGGCCTGTACCGAATTGGATACCTCGACGCGCAACAACGGACTGCGAAGGGCTCCAAAATCGCATTGATCGTACCCTTATGCGAGAGGGCGGTCGATGCATCTATTGCGACCGGGACTTGGTTTGCGATGTCGAGATTCTGCTGGCATCTGAACTCGATCACCTCGTGCCGAGGGAGGTCTTTCGAAGCCGAGCTCAAGCGGGCTATACCAAGACGGGCGACTATCGAACCAATCTCGTTTTTTGCTGCGGCCCCTGCAACGACGCCAAGGCCAATTGGCCGTTGTGTCTGAAACGCACCGAAGCACTTCGCTTTCTCCAAACGACGACGCGCGAGGAGTACCTTGCCGCTGCGAAGGCGTTTGTCCTACCACGTCGTCGAACCGAAGAAAAACGCGTTGCCCGTCTTATGGCTAAGGTCTGGGCACAACGCGTCACAAAGCTCGATTCACCCAGCACAACACCGAAGACAAATTGCGCGCAGTCACAGCAAGAGGTCAGAGAGACCTGAGTGGATCGGTTCCGAGGCATCGTTGCCGGTTGGAAGTTGGAGGTTGGGATGCGCGCGACCGATGGGACAAGTTATCCGCTATTGGTTAATGGTTGATAGGGGCGGCGAATCCAGCGGTAGGCAGTAAGCTTTAGGCTTTAAGCTCGGAATTTTCGCAAACGGATTGGCCGCAAAGAGGCGCAGAAGGCGCAAGAAATCCACGCCGCCGTTCAGGCACCTCCGGAAACAACCTCCAACCCCAACAACCAACCTCCAACCCCGGCCGCTACGGCCGGCCAGAGGCCAAGCCAGCGTGTTGAGGGCAACTCGCTTCACCATTCGATCCCGGACCGGGGTCAGCGACCCCGGCTACACCTCCGCCCCCGGAACATCCTTTGGCTGTCGATGCTCCAATGGTGGGTGCAGCGATGGCCCTCCTCTCACCGTCCGACCGCCGCGCAGGCCTGGGGCGGCTATGCGGTCGCGACGGTGGCGCTGGCGGCGGGGATCGTGATGGCGGCGAGGCGGTATGGGGAGCCGTTTGACTGGATGTACCAGGTCATCTCCACGCTGGCGTCGGCGAAGCGGAATCCGGCGGGGAGTGTGTGGTTTGCGAGCGGGCTGGGCATCGCCATGCTCGCGCTGGTGCCGACCGTGGCGTGGCTGCGGCTTGACCGGCGTGGCTTGCCTGACCCGGCCCTGCGCTTCCCCACCCGCGCGCTGGGCTTGGGTCTCGCTTGCGGGATGATTCTGGCCTTGGAGCATCTCACCGTTGCGCATCTGTCAGATCATGTCCGCAAGGCGCATGAGATCACCGCGCTGCTCACCTTTCTCGGCCTCTATGTCGGCATCATCGGCCACTACGTCGTGGCGATCCGGCGCGATCCCACCTCGCTCTGGTCCGCGCTCGTGCTCGTGGTGCCGATCATCGCGATCGGCGTGAGTCAGGCCGTGCTCTATTTCGGCCAGCGTGATCTGGGCTGGGTCGATCGCAGCTGGCGCGGCCTCGGCGTTCCGCTGTGGCTCAGCTTCGCCTTCTGGCAATGGCTCGCGGTCGCGCTGCTCTGGGCAGGATTGGGGCAGCTTGTCGCGGCCGGGGGCCAGCGGCAGCGATAAGCGATAAGCTTTAAGCGGTAAGCAGCTGAAGGCGGTCGGAAGAGATAATGTTCAAGGGACAACCGGGTGGCGTCGTGCCGCCTGTGCTCCTTTTGCGCCTTCTGCGCCTCTTTGCGGCCAATCCGGTTCCGAACGTTCCGAGCTTAAAGCCTAAAGCTTACTGCCTATCGCTAGTGCCTAAAGCCTACCGCTTATTGCTTAGAGCTCATTCGCTTTCTTCCCTGACGTTTTCCGTCCGTGCGCCACACTCCGGACATGCGCCCCTTCCCCGGTCTGCTGCTTGTCCTCTCGTTGAGCGTTGGCCTGAGCGTGGCCCCCGCGGCGGTTGACGTCGTGGTTGCACCGACGCCCGTGTTTGTCCTCCCGGCGCTGGGCGAAGAGGTGCCGCTGGCGCGGATCAAGGAGATCTGCACGCACTACGGACTGAACGACCTCTGGCAAAAGATTGAGCGCGATCCGCCGGCCAAGCCCTTCAAGAGCGACGGCTGCACGGGATGGTTCGATGACTGGCAGGGTGTCAGCCTCTACCCCGCCGGCTTTCTCCACGACCTGAAATACTGGGCCGGCTATCCGGGCGAAGACGTCGCGCGCCTCCGCGCCGATGCGGAGCTCATGCTCGATGTCGCGCAGCTGCTCGGGTCCACCCAAATGGCCGAGACCATGTTCTTCGGGGTGCGCGTCGGCGGACGCGAGGAACTGAACGCATCCTTCTCCTGGGGCTTCGGGCGGAGGCGGTAACAACAACGCCTATTCGTCGCGCGACAGCTCGCTCCCCTCTCTGTTCAGTCATTGAGCGTTGAGCGTTCAGCGTTGAACGTTGAGCGTTCGGTGCGAGTCGCCCCGCCTCACCGGCATTGATCCCCAACCGGTTAACTGCATGCTGCTTCCGCAAGATGTCCCACCCTGCCCCTGCGGATGCCGACGACTCTCTCAGCCGCCGCCTTGAGGAACTGAACGCGATCGGTATCGCGCTTTCGCGCGAGCGGGATCTCGGACGCCTGCTGGAGTCGATCCTCGTCGCAGCCAAACAGATCACGCATGCCGACGGCGGCACGCTCTACCGGCGGCGGCCTGAGGATGCGGATGCGCTGCATTTTGAAATCGTCCGGACCGATTCGCTCGCGATCGCGATGGGTGGCACCACCGGAACCGCCGTGCCGTTCGAGCCCGTGCGATTGCGCGACGCCGCCGGCCGGGAGAACACTTCAATGGTCGCCGCCTACGCCGTGCTCAAGGACCGCACGGTCAACATCGCCGACGCCTACGCGGAGGCGGGCTTCGATTTTTCCGGCACGCAGGCCTTCGACCGGCGCACCGGCTACCGTTCCCGTTCCTTCCTCACCGTGCCGATGAAGGACCACGAGGGCGCCATCATCGGCGTGCTCCAGCTGATCAACGCCCGCGATCCCGCCACCGGCGAGGTCCGCACGTTCAGCGCGGCCGATGTCCAACTCGCCGAGTCCCTCGCCTCCCAGGCCGCCGTCGCTCTCACCAACCGGCTGCTCATGCTGCAGCTGGAAAAACTGTTCGAATCGTTCGTCGCCCTGATCAACGACGCCATCGACGACAAGTCCGCCTACACCGCCGGGCACTGCAAGCGCGTCCCGATCCTCACCATGCTCCTCGCCGAGGCCGTGCATGCGACCGATCGCGGTCCGCTCGGGGCCTGGCAGATGTCCGAGGCCGATCGCTACGAGCTGCGCATCGCAGGCCTGCTCCACGACTGCGGCAAGATCACCACGCCCGTCCACATCGTCGACAAGGCCACGAAGCTCCAGTCGCTCTTTGACCGCATCGAGCTCATTGAGACGCGCTTCGAGGTGATCCTGCGCGACGCCGAGCTCGCCGCGTTGCGCAACCCCGGGCCGGACGCCGACCGCCTCCTCGCCACGCGCCGGGCGGAGATCGCCGCCGACCGCGCCTTCCTGCGCAGCTGCAACACCGGCAGCGAGGCGATGCGCCCCGAGGACCAGGCACGCGTACGCGAGATCGCCTCGGCCCAACGCTACCGCTGGCGCAATGCAGCCGGCCACGAGGTGGACTTCCTCACGCCCGACGAGGTCGAAAACCTCACGATCCGCGCCGGCACGCTCACCGCGCGCGACCGTCAGATCATCAATCACCACATCACGGTCACAATCCGCATGCTCGAAGCCCTCCCGTGGCCAGCTCATCTCCGCCGCGTGCCCGAGTACGCCGGCGGCCATCACGAGCGCATGGACGGCAAAGGCTATCCGCGCGGCCTCACGCGCGACCAGATGTCGGTGCCTGCCCGCATCATGGGTATCGCGGATATCTTCGAGGCGCTCACCGCGCGCGACCGTCCGTACAAACCGGGCAAGACCCTCACCGAGGCTTTGACCATTCTCGGTCACATGTGTCTCGACGGCCATATCGACCCCGACTTGTTCGACATCTTCGTCCGTGAAAAAGTCTATCTCCGCTACGCCGAGAGCTTCCTCGATCCCGCGCAGATCGATGAGGTGGATTTGACGCGCATTCCCGGCTTTGGCGGGAATGCGCGCTAGCTTTAGGCGATAAGCAGTAAGCTTTAAGCTGGGAGTCTGCGGAGCGGCGGATTGGCCGCAAAGAGGCGCAGAAGGCGCAAGACCGCTGGTGCAGAAAACGGAGACCTGAAACTGGAAACCTGAGACCTGAGTTCCCTATCCATGGAATGGGAAACAGAACCAAGTCTCGGCGGCTCGATACTCAGGTTTCAGGTCTCAAGCCTCAGGTCTTCGGCCTGCTCACGCCGCCACCGGCGCGCTCACGGTCCGCTCCAGCCGCCGGCCGACGGCATGAACCGCCAGCGCCAGCACGGTCGCGCCGAGCGCCACCGCGCACACCGCCGGCCAGCGGCCCCACGACCAGGCGAGCGCGCCCATGAGCGAGCCGGCCGCGCCACCGGTGAAACGTGAGACCATGTAGAGCGTGTTGAGCCGGCTCCGCGCCTCGGGCACGAGGGACAACACCGTTCCCTGCTCCGCCACCTGGGCGGCCTGCACGCCGACGTCCATCAGCAGCACACCCACGATCAGGACCGGGATCGTCACGATCGAGCCCATCAGCGCGAACGCCAGCGCCACAACGCCGAGCGAGAGATAAACCGTGAACGCCGGGCCGCGGCGGTCGGCCAGCTTGCCCGCCCACGGCGCGGCCAGCGCGCCGACCAAGCCCACGACGCCAAACAGGCCGGTTTCGGTCGCGCCGCGATGAAAGGTTTCCGCCATAAGAAACGACAGACTCGTCCAAAACGCGGTAAAGGTGGCGAATGAAAGCGCCCCGACAATCGACGGACGCCACAGCCGGGGCTGGCTGCGGGCCACATCCCAAAGCGAGAGCATCAGTTTTCGATAGGGCAGCGTCGCGCGCGGCGGACTCAGCGGCAGGCCGCGCTGCAGGAGCACGGCGAGCGCGCCCATGATGATCGCCGCCAACCCGAAGGGCGCGCGCCACCCGAAATGATCGCCGATCACGCCCGACAGCGTGCGCGCAAGGAGCAGCCCCCCAAGCAGCCCAGTCATCATCACGCCCACCGTGCGACCCTGCCGACCGGGCGGCGCAAGTTCGACCGCCAACGGAATCAGGATCTGCGCGCCCATCGCGGTCGCACCAATCAGGAAATTGCCGAGGATGAGCAGCGAAAGCGTGGGCGCAGCCGCGGTGCCCAGCAGCACCAACGCACAGATCAGGATAAGCGAGACCACGAGCCGCCGACGCTCAACGATGTCGCCGAGCGGAAGAAAGAGCAGCAGCCCCAGCCCATAGCCCACCTGCGACGCCATCGCGACCCAGCCGACCTGAGCCGGCGTGGCGTGAAAGTAGGCGGCGAAATCACCCAGCAGCGGCTGGTTGTACGCGACATTGGCCACGCACACCCCGCACGCGATCGCCATGAGACGCAGCGTGCCATCCGAAAGAACAGGCACCGGAGAAGGAGAGGCGGTCATAAAATGAGCGAAAGAGGAGACCTGAAACTTGAAACCTGAGACCTGAGTTTCCGATCCACGGAATGGGAAACAGAACCAAGTCTCGGCGGCTCGATACTCAGGTTTCAGGTCTCAAGTCTCAGGTTTCTTGCCTCCGGTCATCTTCCTTCAGGAAGTCGCCAAGCATACGGATCGTGCCGAGGTTGTTGATCTGGTGCGCTAGGGCGCCGGCGCACTCCATATCACCGGGCTGCTCGTCCTCCGTGCCGAGGCGCAACTGCACCACCGCAAGCATCGCCCGCAGTCGACGCTCGTCGAACTGACGCACGTACGCCTCCAGATCGTCGCCACGCTTGCCGCAGCAACCCACGCCACCACCTCGTTGTGTAGACCCATTCATAGAAATCATCCATGGGGCGGTGGAAAGGTGAGATAAAAACCAAGAGCCGGCCTGATTCAAGGCCCGGTTCAATCGGACCGTTTGTCTGCGGTGCTGTCCCACGCGGTGAAGACGGCCAGGCTGACGAGGAGAAAAACAACGAGGATCATGGGAAGCGGAGGTTGATGGGTGGGACTGACCGAGTTTAGCGATTCGCGAGCCGGCCGCCCACTGCGTGGACCGGAGCGCGGTCATGCGAAAAACGCATGCCTTATTGCCGGTGTAGCCGGGCTCGCTGAGCCCGGGCCTTGAAGGTGGAGCGCGTTGCCCTCAACGCGCTAGCTTGGATGTTTGCAGCATGTGGCTCGATCCAACGCGTTGAGGGCAACGCGTTCCACCTGTCGGACCGAGTTCGGTCAACGACCCCGGCTACATTCTCGGATGAGCTCATAGCTTGCGACCGGAGCTGGCGTGGTCGTCGAGGTCGAGCATGGGAGGAGGGAGTTTGGAGGTGGTCGGAGTTCAGAACGTCCAACTCCCAACACCCAACCTCCAACGCGGTTATCCGCTCAGTGCAGGCCGCCGCCGGCGCGGATCAGCTCGCCCGTCAGCCAGCCGGCGTCATCCGACGCCAGAAAGACCGCGACCGAGGCGATATCGTCCGGCTGGCCGGTGCGGCCGAGCGGTGTTTTCGTCTTAATGTCCTGCTCCATCTCCGAGCCGATGAACCCGGCGCTGCGCGCGCCCTCGGTGTCGATCATGCCGGGATTGAGGGCGTTGACGCGGATGCCCCGCGGGGCGAGTTCGTTCGACAACACCCCGGTGATCGCATCCACCGCGCCCTTCGTTCCGGTGTACACGGCGCTGGCCGCGGGCGTGATGCTGCTGACGACCGAGCCGATGTTGATGACACTGCCGCCCGTGGACGGGAAGAGCTTCACCGCTTCCTGCGTGGTGAGGAGCAGGCCGAGGACGTTGATATTAAACTGCCGGTGGAAATGCTCGGGCGTGATCGCCTCAAGCGGGGCGAACTCGTACACCCCGGCGTTGTTCACGAGGATATCGAGCTTGCCGTAGGCCGCCTTGGTCTCGGCGAGCAGACGGGTGATGTCTGCGGGCTGGGCGACATCGCCCTTGAGCGCGACCGCCCGGCCGCCGGCCGCGGTGATCTCGGCCACGACCTTGTCCGCGTCGGTCTTGCTGGACGCATAGTTGACCACCACGGCCGCGCCGGCGGCGGCGAGGTGCTTGGCGACGGCGGCGCCGATGCCTTTGGAGGCACCAGTGACGAGGGCGACTTTACCGGCGAGTTTCTTGATTTCGGATTTCATGAGGATGGATGAATTTGAGTTGGGTTGAGTTGAATAAGTGGTGGAGAAAGAGGGCTAGCGGGCATCCGCGACTTGCACGGGAGCGTTCCAGCCGCCGCCCAGAGCCTTGATGAGCGCGACGTGGGTGATGAGTCGCTGCGCCGAGAGCTGCGCGGCGGACCGCTCGGCGAGGAGAACGGCGCGCTGGGCATCGATGACCTCGAAGTAACTCACGAGGCCGCCGTCGTAGCGCGTCTGCGCGAGCGCCCCGGCACGACGCGCTGCGGCCAACGCGCGCTCTTGGGCCGCCGCCTGCTCCGCAAGAAAGCGCGTGGCACTCAGCGCGTCTTGGACCTCGCGGAAGGCGACGAGCACTCGTTGGCGGAAACTGGCCACGTTCTCCTCGTAGATCGCGTGGCTGCGCTCAAGATTGGCGCGGTTGCGCCCGCCCTGGAAGACCGGCAGGTAGAGCCGGGGTCCGATCGCCCAGGTGCGCGAGTCGGAATTGAACAGCTGATCGATGTCCGCGCTCGCGTAGCCCGCGGCGCCGGTCAGCGCAATCGCCGGGAAGAAGGCGGCCTTGGCCACGCCGATGCGCGCGTTGGCCGCGACCAGGGCCGCTTCGGCGGCCGCGATGTCGGGACGGCGCTCGAGCAGTTCGCTCGGCAGCCCGACCGGAATTTCAGGCAGAGCACCCAGCGGCTGTGCCGAGTCCGGTGCGAGCGCAAACGCCGGAGCGGACTCGCCCGTGAGGACGGCGAGCGTGTTCTGCAACGCGGCGCGACGCAGGGCCAGCGCGGCCGCCTCGGCCTCGGTGGAGGCGAGTTCGGTCTCGGCGCGGGCGACATCGAAATCGGTGGAAATCCCCCCGCTGCGGCGCGACGTCACCAGCGCGAGCGCTTCCCGACGGAGAGCCACGCCGTCCGCCACGATCGCCAGCTCGCGATCGAGGGCACGAAGCGAGAAGTAGCCCGAGGCGACCTCCGCGGTGAGGACGAGCTGCACGTTGGCGAAATCGTCCGTACTGGCGGCCGCCAGGGCGCGGGCGCTTTCACTCAGGCGCCGAACGCGGCCAAAGAGATCGATCTCCCACGACGCGTTGAGCGTACCGAAGTGCGTTTCCGTCACCGCGGCGCGGGTTGCGCCGTCGGTGGTCGAGGAAGCGCGGCCGCGGTCGAGTCCTGCGCCAAGCTCCATCGAGGGAAGGTACGCACTGCGGGCGAGGCCGGCCTCGGCGCGGGCCTGCGCGACGCGCGCCGCCGCGGCCTGCAGGTCCTGGTTGGCCGCGAGTGCGCGGGCGACGAGGTCATCGAGGACAGGATCCCCGAACAGCCGCCACCATTCGCCGCGCGGCAGCATGCCCGCGGGCGCGACGGCTTTCCAGGCGGCGGACTCCGCCGGCAGGTCATGAAAGCCGTCGGGCGCAGCCACGGTGGGCCGGTGATAGTCGGGGCCGACCGCCGGGAGTGCGGCCAGGAGCGGAGTGGAGACGAAGAGAAGAATCAGCGGTTTCATCGCGGGTAGATCAGGCAACGGTGGGCGTGGACACGGCGTGGGCATCAGCGGCGGGCGCGGGCTTGCGGAGGCCGAGCTTCGCCAGCACCACGTAAAACACGGGCGTGAGGAAGAGGCCGAAGATCGTGACACCGATCATGCCGGCGAAGACGGCGACGCCCATGGCCTGGCGCATCTCGGAACCGGCGCCGGAGGAAATCACCAGCGGGAAGACGCCGGCGATGAAGGCGATCGAGGTCATGAGGATCGGCCGCAGGCGCAGCCGCGCCGCCTCGAGGGCAGACTCGACCACACCTTTGCCCTCGCCGTGAAGTTGCACGGCGAACTCGACGATCAGGATCGCGTTCTTGGCCGCGAGGCCGATGAGCACGATCAGGCCGATCTGGGTGAAGATGTTGTTGTCACCCGCGGTCAGCCACACGCCGGCCATCGCGGAGAGCAGCGCCATCGGGACGATGAGCAGCACCGCGAACGGGAGGCGGAAGCTCTCGTACTGCGCCGCGAGCACGAGGAACACGAGGAGGATGCTGAGCGGGAAGATGTAGAGGCCGGTGTTGCCCGCGATGATCTTCTGGTAGGTGAGCTCGGTCCAATCGAGCGCCATGCCCTTGGGCAGGGTCTCGGCGGCGAGCTTCTCCATCAGCGCCTCGGCCTGGCCGGAGCTGAAGCCGAGCGCGGGGGCGCCGCTGAGATCGGCGGCGGCATAGCCGTTGTAGCGCATGGCCCGGTCGGGGCCGTAGGTCTCGCGGACATTCACGACGGAGCCAAGCGGCACCATCTGGCCGGCAGCGTTGCGCGTCTTGAGCGCGGTGATGTCATCGGCGCCGGCGCGGAACGGGGCGTCAGCCTGGGCCACGACCTGGTAGGTGCGGCCGAAGCGGTTGAAGTCGTTCACGTAGAGCGAGCCGAGGTTGACCTGCATCGTCTCGAACAGACCCGCGAGCGGGATGCCCTGGGCCTTGGCCTTGGCGCGGTCGACATCGACCGCGAGCTGCGGCGTGTTGATCGTGAAGCTGGTGAACATGCCGGCGAGGCCGGGCGTCTGGTTGGCGCGGGCAACGAGCTCCTGCGTGGCGCGGTAGAGTTCGTCGTAGCCGAGGCCGGCGCGGTCCTCGACGTAGAGCTTGAAACCACCCGTGGTGCCGAGGCCGTTGACCGGCGGCGGCGGGAAGATCGCAATGAACGCTTCCTGGATCGCGTTGTACTTGGCCTGCAGGTCGGCGGCGATCTCGGCGCCGGACATGCCGGGCTTGCCCTTGCGCTCGTCGAACGGCTTGAGCGTGGTGAAGGCGATACCGGCGTTGGAGCTGTTGGTGAAGCCGTTGATCGAGAGGCCGGGGAAGGCGATGACGTCGGCCACGCCGGGATGCGCGAGGGCGATCTCGGTCATGCGGCGGATCACCGCATCGCTGCGCTCGAGCGAGGCCGCATCCGGCAGTTGCGCGAAGGCCACGAGGTACTGCTTGTCCTGCGTCGGCACGAAGCCGGAGGGGACAGCCTTGAAGGCGAAGCCGGTCAGCACCAGCAGGCCGGCGTACGCGACCAGCGCGATCGCGCTCTTGCGGATCAGGCGGGCGACGCCGTTGGAGTACTTGTTCGCGGCCCATTCGAAAAAGCGGTTGAACGGACGGAAGAGCCAGCCGAGGCTGCGATCCATGATCCGCGTGAGGCGGTCCTTGGGCGCGTGGTGATCACGGAGCAGAAGGGCGCTGAGCGCGGGTGAAAGCGTGAGCGAGTTGAAGGCGGAGATGACGGTCGAGATCGCGATCGTGATCGCGAACTGCTTGTAGAATTGTCCGGTCAGGCCGCTGATGAAGGCGGTCGGTATGAAGACCGCGGAGAGGACGAGGGCCGTCGCGACGATCGGGCCGGTGACCTCGCGCATCGCGATCTTGGTCGCATCAACCGGACTGTGGCCAAGGGCGATGTTGCGCTCGACGTTCTCGACCACGACGATCGCGTCGTCGACCACGATGCCAATCGCGAGCACGAGGCCGAAGAGCGAGAGCGCGTTGATCGAGAAGCCCAGCGCGCTCATCACCGCGAACGTGCCGACAAGTGAAACCGGCACCGCGGCGAGCGGGATGATCGAGGCACGCCAAGTCTGGAGGAAGAGGATGACGACGATGACCACAAGGAGGATCGCCTCGAGCAGCGTGCTGACGACCGCCTGAATCGAGCTGCGCACGAAAACGGTGGGATCGTAGGCGATCGCGTAGTCGAGCCCCTCCGGGAAGTTGGCCTTGAGCGTAGCCATGGTTGCGCGGACATCGTTGGAGAGTTCGATCGCGTTGGAGCCGGGCAGCTGGAAGACACCGATGCCGACCGCGGTCTTGTTGTTGAGGAGTGAGCGCAGCGCGTAGTCGGAGGCGCCGAGTTCCACCCGGGCGACATCGCGCAGGAGCGTGCGCTCGCCGCGGGGGCCGGTCTTGACCACGATCGCGCCGAACTCCTCCTCGCTGACGAGACGACCCTGGGTGGTGATGAGCAGCTCGGTGTCAGCCGCGTTGGGCGTGGGCTGCTGGCCGACGGCGCCGGCGGCGACCTGGACGTTCTGCTCGCGGATCGCGGCGACGACATCGCCAGCGGTCAGGTTGCGCGCGGCAATCTTGTGCGGATCGAGCCATACGCGCATCGCGTAGTCGCCGGAGCCCCACGTGTTGACGAGACCGACGCCCGGGAGGCGGGCGAGCACGTCCTTGATCTGGAGCGTGGCGTAGTTGCGGACGTAGACATCGTCGTAGCGGCCGTCCGGCGAGAAGAGGTGCACGACCATCGTGAGGTCGGGCGAGCTCTTGGTCGTGGTGACGCCGATGCGGCGGACTTCCTCGGGCAGCTTGGGCAGGGCCTGGGCGACGCGATTCTGGACCTGGACCTGCGCCTTGTCGGCGTCGGTGCCGAGCTTGAAGGTGACCGTGAGGGTCATCGCGCCGTCGCTCGTCGCCTGCGAGAACATGTAGAGCGAGTTCTCAACGCCGTTGATCGACTGCTCGAGCGGCGTGGAGACGGTCTCGGCGATCGTGGTCGGATTGGCGCCCGGATAGCGCGCCGTAACGATCACGGTCGGCGGGATGACCTCGGGATACTCGCTGACCGGCAGGCGGAAGAGCGAGATGGCGCCAACGAGGAAGATGATGATCGAGAGCACGCCGGCGAAGATCGGGCGTTTGATGAAGAAGTCGGAGAAGTTCATGACAGGAGCGGAAGCGAAGCGGGAGACGGACGGGGATTTTCAGGCAAGGCAGTGGCCGGGACCGCGCGGTGACGCGGTTTTTAGCGGAGGGAGCGGAGCCGGCGGTGCTTAGTTGGCGGCGACGGTGGTGGTGGCAGGCGCGGGCTCGGCGGTGACGGTCATGCCGGGCCGGACGCGCTGGAGTCCGTTGACGATCACGCGGTCACCGGCCTGCAGGCCGTGGCGGACGATGCGTTCGCGGCCGAGGAGCGGCCCGAGCGTGACGGGGCGGTAGGCCACGGTGTTGTCGGCGGCGACGGTGAGGACGTACTTCTGGCTCTGGTCGGTGCCGATCGCACGCTCGCTGATGAGGAGCGCGGGCTGCGAGGCGCTGACCGGGATGCGCACGCGGGCGAAGAGTCCGGGGACGAGCGCGCCGTCACCATCCGGGAAGACCATGCGGATCACGAGGCTGCCGGTGCCGGGATCGACGCGGTTGTCGGCGGACTCGACATAACCGCGGTGCGCGAAGCCGGCGCCATCACCAACCTGCATCTCGACTGGGATCCGGCCGCGCTCGAGCGGGAGGCGGCCCTCGCGGGCGAGCTGGTTGAAGGTGAGCAGCGTGGCCTCGTCGACATCGGCGTACACATAGACCTCACCGACGGAGACAATGCTCGTGAGGAGCGTGGCGCCCGCGGGCGAACCGGCGACGAGGTTGCCGGCGGTGACATAGGCGCGGCTGACGCGACCACTGATCGGCGCGCGGACCTCGGTGTGCTCGAGGTCGAGGCGGGCGGCGGCCAGCGTGGCCTCGGCCGCGAGGAGTTCAGCGCGGGCCTCAGCGAGGCGCGACGTGCGCGTGTCGGCTTCCTCGACGGAGATGGCACGCTCGCGCAGCAGCAGGTCGGTGCGGCGCGACTCACGCTCGGCATTGGCGAGCCGCACCTGCGCGCGCTCGACGTTCGCCTGGGCGAGATTGAACTGCGCCTGGTACCAGCGCGGATCGATGACGAAGAGAACGTCGCCCGCGTTGACGAGCTGGCCGGCCTGGAGGCGGACCTCGGTGATGTGACCGGAGACGCGCGGGCGGACCTCGACGGACTCGGTCGCGTCGACGCGGCCGAGCAGTTCACGGTGATCGATCACGAGGCGCTGCTCAACCGGAGCGACCGTGACGGTCGGACCGGCCGGCGCAGCGGCGGGCGCGGAATCGGCGGCGAAGGCGCGCGCGGCAAAGAAGTAACCCGCGCCGACGACGGCGAGGGAGGCGGCGGTCCCGAGCGCGAAACGGCGGAAGGACGGTGCGGCGTTGGAGGAGCGAGGAGCGGTGGCTTGCATGGCTGGAATGAAGAGACGGTGAGTTAGTAGTTTACTATTTAGTAAAGAATAAGGGCAAAAAAAGGGCGGTCTTAGGCCGCCGAAACGGCGCTGCGCACGCCCAACAGATCGAGGGCGGTCTGCGCCAGACCGCGGAGGATTTCCGGGTCGTTCTGGATGCGCGCCTGGCCGAGGCTGCCCTCGAACAGGGCGAAGAGGCAGCGGGCCTTGGCCGCCGCGTCACCGGCCGGAAGCGAACCTTCGGCTTGGGCGTCGCGAATGGCGGACTCAAAGTAGCAAATCTGGTTCTGGAGGATCTCCTGCACCTTGATGCGGATGGTCTCATCCTGGGTGCTGATCTCCGAACCAACCGAGAAGCATGGGCAGCCTAAGACACACCCATATTCCTTCTTAACAAGGAGTTGGTTCTCGTAAGTCGATTGGAAGAAATTGCGGATCCGGTCCAGCGGCGGGATCGAAGCGGAGAACATCCCGTCCCACTTCACCTTGATGTTCTGGACCCAGTTGGCCTCCAGCGCGGCCACGGAGAGCGCGGACTTGGACTCGAAGAAGTAATAGAAACTGCCCTTCTTGACCCCGGCCTTCTCACAGATCGCATCGATCGTGACCACGCCGTAGCTCCGCTCCCAAATTAATTCGAGAGCTGCTTCGAGCAGGCGTTCTTTGGCGTCACTGGGGCGTCCCATGGCAGGAGAGTTGTTGACTAAATCGTCAACTACAAGCTTTTTTCTTCGTCGTTCACCCAAGTAGATGACGATGAGGAGTTAAGTTTTGGTCGGGAAGAAGGCATCGATCAAGGCCCGACTCGCCGGGCTGAGCTTTCCCCTGGGCCAGGCCACCACCAGGTCCCAGGTCGCGCCTTTCTCGGCCAGCGGGCGGAAGACGACGCCGGGGACGGTGGCCTTGGCGGAAAAGGCCGGCAGGATCCCGACCGCACCCTCGGTGACCACGCTCGACAGGCTGTGGGTGAGACTCTCGCCATACTCGACGAAGCGGGGCCGGAACTTGGCACGGCGGCAGAGCTGGGTGATCCAACGATTGTAGCCAGGGAGATCCTCGTCGCGCGCACCGATGAACGCCTCGCCCGCAAGATCCCTGATGCGAATCGACGCCGCCGGCGCGAGCCGGTGGGTCTCCGCCAGCGCGATCACGACCGGGATCGTCGCGATCCGGCGCACATAGGCGTCACGATACACCACATCGCCCGCGTGTCCGCTCAGCGCGATGTCGATCGTGCCCTTGCGTAGCGCCTCCATCTGTTCGCCGGGCGAGAGGTCCTCCAGCCGGATCTTCACCTCGGGGTGATCACGCCGGAAGCGCGCGAACACCGGGGTGAAATGGTCCGGCGACGCGGAGAGCAGGTACCCCACCCGCAGGCCCACGTTCTGCCCGCGCGCGCGTTTGCGGATATCCGTCATGACGGCGTCGTACTGCGCCATGACCGGCCGCATGCCATCGCGCAACGCATGACCCAGCGCGGTCAGTTCCACGCCGGCCGGCCCCCGTTCCAGCAGCGGGCCGCCCACCTCGTGCTCCAGCGTGCTCATCTGGCGGGTGAGCGTGGATTGCGACAGCCGCAGCTGCTCGGCGGCCTTGCTCAGGCTGCCCAGCCGGACGGTTTCAAAGAAGGAACGCAGGAGATCGAGATTCACGCAGCGACCAGGGTATGCGCGGAACGCATGACGGCAATCCCTTCCTCGCAGTAGGCCACACAGGCCACGGCTGGTATGCTTGGGCCCATGAACTCGCTCACTTCCCCTCGTTTTCTCCGCGCCCTGCGCATCTCCGCCCTCGTGATCGCCCTCGCCACCGCCGCCACCTGGGTAGGCACCGGCGCCCACCGCGGCTGGACTCGGACGACCATCGTCGAGCAGCAGTTCGATGAGATCACCGGCATCCAGTATCCGGTCTCCCGCCCCGGCTTCATCGCCGGCCTCGAGGTCCTCGCGCTCGGCATCGCGACTGCAGCCGGTCTCGCCGGAGCGACGCTGCTCCCTCGCCTGCAGCGCGTTCGGGCGCGCTGAATTTTCGGTTCTCGAATTTCGATTCACCGATCCACTCGGCGCCCGGCCCATCCAACGTCCGACACCCAACTTCCAACACTTCCAATCACATGAACACGTCCACCTCCCTCCGTTCCGCCTTCCAATTCGCGGTCGCGCTCAGCGCCACCGCCCTCGCCGCCTCGGCCGCGCCCCAGTCCTTTGACTTCAAGGACCCCAAGGGCGTGAACAACGTCCAGTTCTCCCTCGACGCTCCGCTTGAGTCCATCACCGGCACCGCCACGGGCATCTCCGGCACGGTCGCGTTCGACGCCAGCAAGCCCGGCGCCGTCTCCGGCCGCATCGTCCTCGACACCGCCTCGCTCACCGTCGGCAACTCGCTCATGGGCGAGCACCTTCGCAGCGCCGACTGGCTCGACGTCGCCAAGCACCCGACCATCACCTTCGAGGCCGTCTCCGCCGCCAATGTCCGCACGCAGGGCGCCAACGTCGTCGCCGACGTCACCGGCAAGCTCACGGTCAAGGGCGTCACCCGTGAGGTCACCATTCCCGTGACCTTCACACACCTCGCCGACAAGCTCGGCGCCCGCCTCGGCAACGCCGAGCTCAAGGGCGACCTGCTCGTCCTCCGCGCCACCTTCACGATCAATCGCAGCGATTTCGGCATCATGGCCGGCCAGATGACCGACAAGGTCGCCGAGTCGATCGCCCTCACTCTCAGCATCGCCGGCGCCGCGCCCAAGGCGTGAGGCGCCCGCCGGGCGGAGTTGTTGGTTAATGGTTATCGGTTAATGGACAGAATTGAGCCAAAGATACCACCGCCACGACTCCGCCTCATTAACCATTAACAAATAACCCTTCCCTGCGCGCTCCGCGCGCCTCTTCCCATCATGAGCACCAAGATCAAAATCGTTTTCCACAGTCTCTACGGTCACGTCTACCACCTCGCCGAGGCCATCGCCGCGGGCGCACGCGAAGTCCCAGGCGTCGAGGTCGAGCTCCTCCAAGTCGCCGAGACGCTATCGCCCGAGATCCTCGCCAAGATGGGCGCGGTCGAAGCCAAGAAGGCCTTCGCCCACATCCCGGTCGCCGATCCCAAGACCCTGGCCGACGCCGATGCGATTCTCTTCGGCTCCGGCACGCGCTTCGGCAGCGCCTCGGCGCAGATGCAGACCTTCCTGGACGCGACCGGCCAGCTCTGGGCCAAGGGCGCGCTCGTGGGCAAGGTCGGCGGCGTCTTCACCTCGACCGCGACGCAGCACGGCGGCCAGGAGACCACGCTGATCAGCATGCAGACCTTCCTCTTCCATCACGGCATGGTCGTGGTCGGCGTCCCGTTCGCCGCGCCCGAACTCTCGCACATGGAGGCACTCACCGGCGGCTCACCCTACGGCTCCGGCACCATCACCGGCCCCCAGGGCCAGCGTCTCCCGAGCGACAACGAAAAGGCCATCGCCCGCTTCCAGGGCAAGCACACGGCCCAGATCGCCGCCAAGCTCGCGGCGAAGTGAGCGGCTACGCCGGGGAAGAAACCTGAGACCGAAAAACCGAAACCTGAGTCTCGAACCATCGAACAAACTCCGACCGCTGCGCTCGGGAACTCAGGTTTCAGGTCTCACGTTTCAGGTTTCTCTGCGTCCTTTCCTTAACCGCCGCTTCGGAGAACGCCGCGGGAGCTTTAGCTCGAACTCGCCCGCGATCAGCTTCTCCTTCTGCGCGCGCGTCAGCTGCTTGAGCTGGTACTCGCGGCGCAGCGCCCGGCTCACGGTCATCGGGCCTTCCTGAAACACCACCGTCACTGGCCGGCGCGGACGCGTGTACTTCGCGCCCTTGCCCGAGTTGTGGACCTCGGCACGAGCCGCTACATCGCGGGCCGTGCCGATGTAGAACGTCGCGTCCGCACAGCGGAGAAGATAAACGTAGGCCTTGGGCGCGGACATGAATGGACAGAGCCAGCGCAACGCGCCGCGACCCTAAGCGCAACGGAATCGTGGGGGATGAGGAAACCTGAGACCTGAAACTTGAAACCTGAGTCTCGAACCGTCGAACCAACTCCGGACCGCTGCGCTCCGTGAACTCAGGTTTCAGGTCTCACGTTTCAGGTTTCTCTTCATCGGTCAGTCCCCGCCCGGTCCCTCTAGGACGAGGCGAAGGGAATCGAGTCGCAGACGCGCGCCGTCGATCGCGTCGCGCACGCGCGTGAGTTGCTCGCCGGCCAGGGTGATCTCCTCGACGCGCACGTGATCGTTGACCTTGCGCAGGTCAGTCAGGCGCTGCTGCTCGGCTCCGAGCACGGCAGCGGCGCGTTCGGTCGCGGCGGCTTTCAGGCCTTCCACGCGAAGCTCAGCCTTTTCCTTCGCCGCGGCCAGCAGGGCCTTGAGGATTGCCCCGCTGAAACCCGGCTGCTCAAGGAAGCGCGGCAGGTCCGCGTCCTCCGCATCGCCGGAGATCGCGAGCGCATCGCGCTCGTCCGTGAGGTCGCGTCCACGCACATCCAGCAGCACGCGCACCGGCACCGGCGCGAGAAATTGGTCCACGCGCCATTTCGAGTCCGCCACGGTCTCGAGCACGAACACAGATTCGAGCAACAGATTCGGCGTCTTCGCCCGAATCCGGCTGAACGCCGTCGTGCCGGACTTCGAGTTGATCAGCAGGTCGATGCCATCCTGCACCACGGGATGATCGGGTGAGATGAAGCGAATGTCCTCGCGCGAGATCGCCCGCGCACGGTCAAAGGTCGCAAGCATGCCGTCGGCCGGGATCGAGGGAAACGCGGGCACGTAGGCGTGGCTTGGGTCGAGGAAGACATCGCCTTCCTCATGCTCCTTCACGCGCACGCCAAAATGATCCAGCAGCTCCAGCAGGAAGCGGCGCGGGAAGGGATCGGCATCCGCCGCCTTGACGCGCTCGATCACCCCGGCCGCCTTGGCCGGATCGAATGAGGCGAGCTCCAGCAGCCGGTCGCGGCCCTTTTTCATGCGCGCGGCAAGCTCGGTACGGAACGTTTCCGTCTCCGTCACCAGCGCCTCCAGGTCCGCCGTGCCCGTGCGTCCGCGCACCGCCGCGCCCTCGCCATACGCGAGGGCGACCGCGAGCAGACGCTCGCGAAACGCCGCCGCATGCTCGTCGCCGCCCGGCAGCGCGCTCTCAAAGGCGTTGAGCCCGCGGTGATACCACGCCGCCACGCACTCGTCCGCCGAGCCCGTGAGGTACGGCACGTGGATGCGAATCGTCTCGGTCTGCCCAATGCGGTCCAGCCGCCCGATGCGCTGCTCGACCAGCCCCGGGTTCAGCGGGAGATCGAAGAGCACGAGGTGATGCGCGAACTGAAAATTGCGGCCCTCGCTACCGATCTCGGAGCAGAGGAGCAACTGCGCGCCCGCCGGCTCGGCGAACCACGCGGCCTGACGATCCCGCTGCACGAGTTGCAGGCCCTCGTGGAACAGGCCCGTGTTCACATTGATGCGCTCCTTGAGCGCCGCCTCGAGCGCGATGACCTTGCGCTGCGAGCGGCAGATCAGAAGCACCTTCTCCGGTCGGTGCTTGAGCAGGAACTCCGCCAGCCAGTCGATGCGCGGATCATCTTTGTAAGCGTAGCGGATCTCGTCCGCCGTGCCGCTTTCCTCCGCCTTCAGCTCGCGTGCCACCCGCGCGAGCAACACCGGATCGGGCTCAGCCGGCGCCAGCGGCACCGGGCAGTAGCGGCGCTTGGGAAACCCTGTCATCGCGGCGCGCGTGTTGCGAAACACCACCCGCCCCGTCCCGTGCTGGTCGAGCAGCGTGCGCAGCAACGCCTCGCGCGCGCCGGGCTTGCCGCCATCGAGCGCCTCGAGGTGACGCGCCAGACCGGCGGCGTCGCGGGTGAAGATCTTTTTAAGGACGGTGTGGTCCTTGGGCTTGAGCGGCTTGCCCTCGACGATCTGTCCGGCGATCCCCGCCACCGCGCCGTAGCGCTCGGTCTCGGCGACAAAGCGCTCGAAGCTGTCGTAACGATGCGGATCAAGCAGGCGCAGCCGCGCGAAGTGGCCCTCGAGTCCGAGCTGCGTCGGCGTGGCCGTCAGCAGGAGCAGCCCCGGGCTGCGCTTCGCCAGATCCTCGACCAGCGCATAGCCCGGGCTGGCCTCGGTCGGCGTCCACGCGAGATGATGAGCCTCGTCGACCACCACCAGATCCCAGCCCGCGGCCACGGCCTGATCGCGGCGCGCCGGGTTACCGGCGAGGAAACCCACTGCCGCGAGGGCCAGCTGGCTGGCGTGAAACGGGTTCTGGCCGGGATCGCTCGCCTCGCAGGCAAGGCAGCGCTCCTCGTCGACAATGCTGAACCAGAGATTGAAGCGCCGCAGGAGTTCGACGAACCACTGGTGCGTGAGCGCCTCCGGTACAAGCACCAGCACGCGCTGGGCGCGGCCGACCGCGAGCAGGCGCTGGATGATGAGGCACGCCTCGATCGTCTTGCCGAGGCCGACCTCGTCCGCAAGCAGCACGCGCGGGATCTGGCGGGCGGTCACCTCGTTGACCACGTAGAACTGGTGCGGGATGAGCTGGATGCGCCCGCCCAGAAAACCCCGCACCTCCGACTGGCGGAACTTCGCCTGGGCCTGCAGGGATTTGAGGCGCAGGTCGAAGACCTCGCCCTCGTCGGCCTGGCCCGCGAGTAGGCGCTCCGCCGGCGAGCTCACGCTGGTGACATCCGAGATCGCATCCTCGCGCACGCGCTGGCCGGCACCGACGTAGGTCAGCAGGCCGCCCTCGTCGACGACCTCCTCGATCTCGAACGCCTTGCCCTCGCGCGTGGCCGCGGTCTCGCCCACGCGGAACTGCACGCGCTTGAGCACCGGCGTGCCCAGTGCATAGAGGCGCTGCTCCTGCGTGGCGGGAAAGGTGACGGCGATACGCCCCGGCTCGACGCGCGCAACCAGACCGAGACCCAGTTCAGGTTCCCGTTCACTGACGCAGCGTTGACCGACCACACCCAGAGACATGCATCCCCATCAGGTTCCATCCCGCCGCCGCACGTCAAGCGCGCTGCCCGAGCTCCGGGCTGTCCCCCTCACTCACTCCTTAAGGACGTCCAGCCCGTGATCCGCTAGCCAAGCCCCGTGTCACATATTGCGTGACACTTGCCTTTTGAGGCAGGCGAAGAAGGGAGTGGCCGGAAGCAGGCGTGGCTCACTCGCAGCGCAGCGCGACCATCGGGTCGATCCGGCTCGCGCGGAGCGCCGGCAGCAGGCAGGCCAGCATAGCCATCACGAGCAGGGCGATCGCAGCCCCGCCCAGTGACCAGGGATCGAGCGGGCTAACCTGATAGAGCAATCCCGAGAAGACCCGGAGCAGGCCCATCGCGCCGGCGAGTCCGAGCAGCACGCCCAAGCCGGCAAGCATGAGGCCCTCACCCATCACCTGCCGCAGAATCTGCCGCGGATTCGCACCCAGCGCCGTGCGCACGCCGATCTCATGCGTACGCCGCGCGACGGCGTAGTGCATCAGGCCAAAAATCCCCACGCCCGCCAGGACGAACGCGATCGCAGCGAATGCCATGAGCAGGCCGGTGTGAAACCGGCGCGGCGCCACCGTGCGGTCGACCTGCTGCTGCAGCGTGGTGAGGGTGTCGATCGGGACCGTGGCATCGACCGACCGGATGGCCTGCCGGACCGCCGCAGCGAGGCTCGCGGGTTCAACCGCCGTGCGCACGACCAGGTTCATGGCCCGGGAAGGCTGCTGGGTCAGCGGCCAGAACGCCTGCGGAATCGGCACACGGTCGAGGGTCTGCCGCCGCTGGTCGCTGACCACGCCAATCACCGTCACCCAAGGCGCGGTCGACTGGCTGCCGCCAGCCCGTATCCGCCGTCCCACCGCATCGCCCTGCGGCCACAGCAGCCGGGCCAGTGTCTCATTCACGATCACCACCGGCATGGAATCCGCCGTGTCTTGCGTGGAGAACAGTCGGCCCGCGCGCAGCGCGACACCCAGCGTGGAAAAATAGTCCGGGGTCACCGCATCGGTGCTCAACGGCAGTCGCATCACGGTCATCGGATCGGAGCCGGCTCCCTCGGCCGACACCAGCCGCTCGCTACGTTCACCGAGCAGAACTTCCTCGCTGATCGCCGCACCCGTCACGCCCGGGAGGGCGGACACGCGCTCGATCACCGCGGCAGAGAAGGGAATCGCATCCGCCGCGGGGCGGTGGGCCGATAGGCGGAGTGGCGCGAGCAGCACCTGCCTCACCTGAAAGCCGGGATCGACCGCGAGCAGCTGCGTGAAGCTGCGTACCAGCACGCCGGCTCCGGCGAAAAGCACGACGGCAAGCGCAAACTCGCCGACAACCAGCGCGCTGCGCAGCCGGCGACCGCCGGGCGCCTCCGTGGACCCGCGTCCGCCGTCGCGCAGCCGTGCATGCGGATCGCGGCCGGCTGCAGCCAGCATCGGCAGCAGACCGAAGAGTGCCGCGCTGATCAGGGAAAGGAGCGCGGCCAGCGCGAGCATCCCGGGATCCAGCGTGACGTCGGCCATGCGCGGGACGTTGCCCGGCACGAAGCGTCGCACACCCTCGACCGCCAGCCACGCCAAGCCCGCCCCGAGGATGATCGAGGGCAGACAGAGAGCGAATGTCTCGGCCAGCAGCTGGGCTACGAGCCGGCCGCGCGTGGCTCCGAGCGAAAGGCGCAGGGCGAACTCGCGCTGGCGGACGAGCCCTCGCGCCAGCAGCAGGTTACCGACATTGCTGCAGGCGATCAGAAGCACAGCCCCGACCGCCGCGAGCAGCAGGAGCAGCGCGGTCCGCAGATCACGGCCGACGACGGCGTCACCCAGAGACGTCAGGCGAACGTCGAGCCCGGCATTGAAGGCCGGATATTCCCGCGCAAGCGTGCCGGCGAGGAGGGAGAGTTCCGCCTGCGCCTCGGCCCGGGAGGTGCCCGGCGCGAGGCGCGCGACGACCCGCCACGCGCCCGCGCCGCGCGCCGGCGACGGGTCGACCCACGGCACCCACAGCTCGGACGATTCGTTCAGCAGGCGAAAACCCGCCGGCAGGACGCCGATGATTTCCACCGGGCGTCCGTCGACCTCGATCCGACGACCGAGGATATCAGCCGCGCCAGCATGATGCTGCTGCCAGGCCTCGTGGGAGATCACCGCCACCGGGTCGCGCCGTTGCGCTTCCTCCGCGGTGAACATCCGCCCGAGCTGCGGCGCGACCCCGAGCACGGAAGCGAGATTGGCCGAAGTCCGCACGCCACTGGTCCGGCGCGGCTCACCCGCGCTGACAATCATGGAGGTGGGGTCGTAGGCCGCAATGCCGCTGAGCGTGCGGCTGGCGGCGCGCCAGTCGGCGATATTGGCCTCGGTCGACGGCTGCTGCGTCAGATTGAGGGCGCGATTCTCCGTCCAGAGCGCCACCAACCGCTCCGGTTCGGCGTACGGCAGCGGTTTGAGCAGCACGGTATCGATCACGCTGAACATCGCCGTGTTCGCGCCAATGCCGAGCGCCAGGCTCGCGACCGCGGCCGCGGTGAAACCCGGGGCGCGCGCCAGGATCCGCAGCCCATGACGAAAGTCCTTCCGGGCGTTCTCGAACCAGCGGCCGCCGCGGGCGTCACGGGACTGCTCCTGAATCAACCCGACATTTCCAAATTTTCGCTCCGCCGCATAGCGCGCCTCCTCGGGCGACAGTCCATCCGCAACCCGATCCGCGATCAGCTGATCGAGGTGAAACCTCATCTCCTCGGCCATCTCCCGATCGAGCTTCTCCCGATGAAAAAGGGAGCGAAGACGGCGGAACAGGCTCATGGGGAGGTAAGCAAAGAGGAAGGTGACGACAAATCAGGCCGCGCCCATGACCTGTGCGATGATCGCGGTCATGCGGTCCCAGCTTTCGCGCTCGGACTCGAGCTGCTTCAGGCCGGACCGGGTCAGCGCATAGTACTTTGCACGCCGGCCCTTTTCGGTCATGCGCCACTCGGCCTCGATCCAACCCTTGCCCTCCATCCGGTAGAGCGCGGGATAAAGAGAGCCCTCATCCACCTGGAGCGCCTTTTGCGAGAGCTGTTCGAGTTTCTGGGTGATGCCCCAGCCATGAAGATCACCGCGCTCAAGGACGCGCAGCACCAGCATGTCGAGAGTCCCTTGGAGCAGGTCGGTTTTCCGGGCCATGCCCCAACCTTAGATTATCTAAGGCAGCCGTCGAGTTCTTTCCTTAGACGTTCTAAGTGAATACGGAGTCGGGACGTTTCCGCCTCAGCGATTCGCTGAAGCCGGGGTGTAGAGGGGCGGAGCTGCAGAGAGAAATCAGAGCATCAGAGATCCGTCTGATTTCACACCACCCACGTCCCGCACAAGCAAGCTAGTGTCACGTATTGCGTGACACGTGGCTTGCGCAAAGAGGTCAGTCGCGGCGGGCGATCTCGGCCTCGCTGGCGAGGGCGAAGCTGATCTTGCCCTCGGCGACCTCGCGCAGGGCGGTGTCTTCGGGCGAGAGCTTCTCCAGCGACTCAACGAGCGGACGGCTGCCGCGGCGCAGCTGCTTCACGCGACGGGAGATCACGTTGACCAGGATGTTCGGGTCATCGATGACCTTGAGGGCGTTGCGCAGATAGTCGTCTCGGATTGCCATAAAGGGAGGAACTCGCGGGAAACGACGACGGCACCGCGGGAAAGGCCACGGCACGCACCGTGTTCGCGGCGAATGAGGACAGCCTGAACCGAGCCGCGGCAAACGCGATGCCTATCGTCGCGCGACGGACCGCGCTCGGGCAACCTGCTCGCGGGCCATGCCTTTCGGTTTGCAAGATTCGCCGCGCTTCGCGTGAGCCGGACATAAAAAAGCGAAGCACCCGGAGGCGCTTCGCTGGAAAGGCACCGCGCAAGGCGGATGGGCTCAGGCTCAGTAGCGGCGTTCGCCGCGGGCCTTGAAGGCCCCGGCCTTGCGGTCGGGGCTGGTGTAGGTGCGACCACCAACCGTGCGGCCAACACCACCGCCACCGGAGGACTCCTTCGGGCGGGCCTCGTTGACGGTGAGAGAACGACCATCGAGGTCAGCCCCGTTCATCTTCTCGATCGCAAGCTTGCTCTCGGCCTCGGACGAGAAAGTCACGAAGGCAAAGCCGCGGGAACGGCCGGTCTCGCGGTCATTCGCGATGTAGACGTCGGTCAGCGTGCCGAATGGGCTGAAGGCGTCGCGCAGCGCGTCTTCCGTCGTGTTGAAGGACATATTTCCAATGTAGAGCTTGGAGTTCATGGGAGGATCATTCGTAGCCGGCGTCGGCTGTCAGGTTGTTCCCGGGAATCGGGTTTCGAATCATCGCCTGAACGGAACGCTCACGGAGGACTCACCAATCACTGTCATCTAACGTTAACTGCGTGTCTGCACAGTCGGTCGCCCGGGGCCGATAGCAACCGCAATCGGGCCGGGATCAGCCAGGGAAAACCTGATCGGTGCGGCGCCTCGCTGTTGGATTGCGCCGGCTTCCGCCGTGCCGGCGGGTTTTTGTTTTCCATCCCGCCCGCGCCGCGTCATCGAAGAAGCCGTGCCTTTTTCCGCCCTCGGTCTCTCGCCTGCCCTCGTCCGCGTCCTCGATGAACGCGGCTACCGGACACCGACGCCCGTCCAGGCGGGCGCCATCCCGGCCGTCCTCGCGGGCCGCGATGTGTGGGCGCAGGCGCAAACCGGCTCGGGCAAGACCGCGGCCTTCGCGCTGCCGATCCTGCAGAAGCTGCAGGAGATCCCGCGCGAGTCCCCGCGCCGCACGCGCGCCCTCATCCTCGCGCCGACCCGCGAACTCGCCGTGCAGATCGGCGAATCCTTCCGCCGCTACGGCCAGCAGCTGTGGCATCAGGTGCGCGTCGTCACGGCCTACGGCGGGGTGTCGATCAACCCGCAGATGATCGCGTTGCGCGGCGGCGCCGACATCGTGGTCGCCACACCCGGACGTCTGCTCGATCTCGTCGAACACAACGCGCTCCGGCTCAACAGCGTGTCCACCCTCGTCCTCGACGAGGCCGACCGGCTCTTTGACCTCGGCTTTGCGGAGGAACTCGGGCGCATCCTCGCGCTCCTGCCCGCGCAGCGGCAGAACCTGCTCTTTTCCGCGACCTACCCGAAAGCGGTGCAGACACTGGCCAACGATCTGCTCAAGGATCCGGTCCGCATCGAGGTCGCGACGACCGCGCTGACCGCACCCGACATCATCGAGCGCGCCATTGAGGTCGACGTCCCGCGGCGCACGCAGCTGCTGCGGCACCTGATCCAGACCGAGGGCTGGTCGCGCGTGCTCGTGTTTGTGGCGACCAAGTACGCGACCGAGCATGTCGCGGAGAAGCTCCGCAAGGCCGGACTCAAGGCCGGCGCACTCCACGGCGAACTCAGTCAAGGCGCCCGCACGCAGGCGCTGACGGATTTCAAGGAAGGCAAGCTCACCGTCCTCCTCGCCACCGACCTCGCCGCCCGCGGCCTCGACATTGTCGAGCTCCCGGTGGTGGTGAACTTCGACCTGCCGCGCTCGACCGTCGACTACACGCACCGCATCGGCCGCACCGGCCGCGCCGGCGCGCAGGGCCTCGCCGTGAATTTCGTCAGCGCCTCGACCTACGCCCATTTTCGCCTGATCGAAAAACGCAACGAACGCGTCATCCCCCGCGAGCAGGTCGCCGGGTTCGAGCCCGTGGAAGTCGAGCCACCCGCCCCCGCCGCGGCGCCCGCCGGTGGCGGCGTGAAGGGAAAGCGCAAGAGCAAGAAGGACAAGCTGCGCGAAGCGGCCGCCCGCGCCGCGAATCCGGATTCAGCTCCCGCCGCGCCACCGGCGGCTTCGGCCGCCGCTTCGCCTCCCTCTGGCTATCGCTGGCATCGCGCCCAGCCCGGCCGGCGCCTGCGTTGAGGGGGCGACGGATCAAAACCCGGGAACGCGGGCCGTTGGCCCGCTGAATTGCTGATTGGGAACGTAGGGGCGCGCCTCGTGCGCGCCCTCCGAGGGCGTGGTCGAGCCACGCCCCTACAACAAGCCAGCGTCTTGAGGGCAAGCCGCTCCACCTCAATCCCCGGAGCCGCCCCAACAAGCCCACTCCGGGCATGCGCGGAATTCATAAATTCGGATCGTCCGATCACGAAGGGGTAAAATTTTTCTAGTCGTTCAGGCGGCCGATGTCGTCTCACCTATAGATCGCCCCATCAGCCGGCGGAGCACGCCGGCTGCCCACCCCACCCGCCACTTTTCTTTCTCCGCTTCATGAGCTCCGCCTCTGCTGCTCCGCTCAGCCCGCCTGCCTCCGGCAACCGCCTGCTTCGCCTCATCGGCTGGACCGCCGTCGCCCTGCTCGGCGCGGTCTCGGTCGCCATCCTCGCGTGGTCCCGGGGTGAACCCGTCAGTGCGCTCTGGATGGTCGTCGCGTCACTCTGCGTCTTCGCGATCAGCTACCGGTTTCACTCCGCCTGGCTGATGGCCAAGGTCCTCACGCTCGACGATCTGCGCGCGACCCCGGCCGAGGCGCACGGGGACGGACGTGACTTCGTTAAAACCAACAAGTGGGTCGTCTTCGGGCATCACTTCGCGGCCATCGCCGGTCCGGGACCGCTGGTCGGTCCGGTGCTCGCGGCGCAGTTCGGCTTTCTCCCCGGCATGCTCTGGATGCTGATCGGCGCCACGCTCGGTGGCGCGGTCCACGACTGCGTGATCATGTTCTGCTCGGTCCGCCGCCGCGGCAAGTCGCTTGGCCAGATGGTGCGCGACGAGATCGGGCCCTTTGCCGGGTTCGTCGCGCTGATCAGCATCGTGGCGATCATGATCATCGTGCTCGCCGTGCTCGGCCTCGTGGTGGTCAAGGCCCTGGCGGAAAGCCCGTGGGGCCTCTTCACCATCGCGGCGACGATGCCGATCGCCTTGGTGATGGGCCTCGCGATGAAGTCCACCGGCCACAGCGGCAAGGCGCTCGCGTGGATCAGCGCCTTCGGCGTCATTGCGCTGCTCGCCTCGGTCTGGGCCGGCCAGTTTCTGCCGGGCACCGCCCTCGAGGGCTACCTCACGCTCCACGGCACCACCCTCGCCTGGTGGATCATGGGCTACGGCTTCATCGCCTCGGTCCTTCCGGTCTGGCTGCTCCTCGCGCCGCGCGACTACCTCAGCACCTTCATGAAGATCGGCACGGTCCTCGCCATGGGGATCGCGGTCGTGGTGCTCGCGCCGAAACTGCAGATGCCGGCGCTGACCAAGTTCATCGACGGCACCGGACCCGTATTCGCCGGGCCGGTCTTTCCGTTCTGCTTCATCACGATCGCCTGCGCAGCGATCTCGGGTTTTCACGCCCTGATTTCCTCCGGCACCACGCCCAAGCTCATCGCCCGTGAGTCGCATATCCGCGTCGTCGGCTACGGCGCGATGGTGACCGAGATGTGCGTCGGCATCATGGCCCTGATCGCCGCCTGCGCGATGGCGCCCGGCGAATACTTCGCGATCAACATGGCCGGCACGCCCGAGGCGGTCACGGCGCGCGTCACGGCGCTGGGCTTCCCCGTCACGACCGCCGAAATGCAGGCCCTGGCCGACAGCGTCGGCGAGAAGACCATGGTGGGCCGAACCGGCGGCGCCCCGACCTTTGCGGTGGGCATGGCCCACATGTTTGCCGGCGTGGTCGGCAGCAAGGCGGCGCTCGCGCTGTGGTACCACTTTGCGATCATGTTCGAGGCGTTGTTCATCCTCACGACGATCGACGCCGGCACGCGGGTGGGCCGCTTTCTCATGCAGGACCTGCTCGGCACGCTCTACGCGCCGCTGCGGAACACGAAGAGCACCGCCGCCGGCACGCTCGCGACGGCCCTCTTTGTCGGCGCCTGGGGCTGGTTCCTCTATCAGGGCGTGGTCGATCCGCTCGGCGGCATCAACTCCCTCTGGCCAATCTTCGGCATCGCCAACCAACTCCTCGCCGTCCTCGCGCTCGCCCTCGGCACGACCGTGCTGATCAAGATGGGCCGCACGCGCTACACCTGGGTGACGCTACTGCCGCTGGGCTGGCTGCTGTCCGCCACGATGACGGCGGGCCTGATGAAGATCTTCAGCCCGGCGCCCCTCGGTTTCCTCGCCATCGCGCGCAACCTCGAAGCCCGTATCGCCCAAGGCGGCACGCCCGAGGAAATGCGCGCCTGGACCGCCCAGCTTTTCAACAACCGCGTCGACGCGGTTGTGACCGCGACCTTCCTCGTTCTCGTCGCCGTGGTCGTCGCGGCCAATGTCCATGCCTGGTACCAGCTGCTCTCCGGCAAGCGGAAGGCTGTGCTGCACGAGGACACGTACGTGCCCGTGCAGGCGACGACGTGAGAGCAGGGAGAAACCTGCGACCTGAAACTTGAAACCTGAGTTTTCGGAAATCAGCACACCGGGAGCCTGATGGGCTGCTGCGGTTTGGATCCACTCAAGTTTCAGGTCTCAGGTTTCAGGTTCCCCTTCGTTTCCCTCACCACCGCTGGATCGGCTCAATCGTAGGCGTCGCGCTGCCGTTTGCGGCGGCTGGTTTCAGCCAGACCGCGAGATCCGCCTCGCCTGACGCGGAGGCCGGGTGATTGATGATCAGGATGCGGCGACCCGGATTCGGCGCGTTGAAGTTGTCTGCTGGCGGATCCGCCGGGATGACCGCAAAACGTGCGCTGGCGGGGCCGACGAGCTGGACCTCAAGGCGCTTGCCTCCACGCAGGAGCGTCGCGCCCCGGCCATCCGCGCTGAGGTGAACGTCGGCCCGCGTAACGAGAGCCCAGCGAATATTCGCACCGGGCTTGGCACCGCGGACCTCGTCCTGGACGAGCACCGCACCCTGCGGCAGCCAGCGAAACCCACGCTCGACGCGCATCGCCTGGCCGGCAAATGCCGGGCTCAGATCGACAATCGCGTGGGCGTCGGCTGCATCCGCGGAGAAGGAACGAATCTTTGCCACACCCTCCACGCGATGGAGCTGGTCGTCGATCGTGAGCGTGTTGTGGCTGCGATTGTTGAGGCGGAAGACCGTCCAGCGCTGCGCGTCCTGCGTCCGTCCGAAAAGGGCGATACCCTTGGATTCGAGGGATTCGTAATTCTGCATCCCGAGATCATCGGCCCAGCGCACGCCGTCGGCCTCGTACACAAAGGAGCCGACATCCATGTGCGCATGATTGAGGTTGGCCGAACCGCCCTTGAGCGCGAGGTAAGCGGCATCGGGGTCGTTCCACGCGCGGCGAAAGACCGCGACCGGGTTGGCGCCGTGGCCGACCCAGGCAAGCGGGAGCTTGGGGGTCTGACGGACCGCGTCGGCATCGGTCCACCACAGCGCGGCAATCGCCAGGAAGCGCGCGGAGTCGGACGAGGGAGGTGCGCCGGCATCGGCGATCAACGCACCCAGTTGGCGCGAGAAGACGGACATCAGACCGGGATCGTTGATGCGGCGGGCAAACCACATGAGTGTCGGCTGCAGCCCGGCCGCCTCCCCGCCGTCGGCAAAATTGTAGGCCAGACCCGTGGGCCCGATCATCTGGGCGTAGGCGCCCGCCCCTGCCATGAAGCCGGGGGCGGAGGTGATGCCCCAGTCGGTGCCGAGGGCGGTTTCGAGTGCGGCGACGGTCAGGGCCGAGTAAGTGGTGCCATAACTCCAGTAGCTCGGGCCCTCCGGGTAGACGCCATCGGGCGCGTAGGGCCGGAGGCCGAGCGGAATGCGTTCGCGGGCAAGCGCAAGGACCTGACGGGCCAAGACGGGCTCGTGATCGGCGACAACCAGCGCGCCAAGGGTGAGGCCACCGAAGCAGACCTGATTCCAGTTGGTCTCCGCGCGCTGCCAGCCGCGGTTGTGGCCGTTGTCGACCAGGCCGGCCTTCAGCCCCTTGTCCACGATGGCCTGGCGAATGGCCACCTGGGCGGCGGACGTGAGCTCGTCGAAGAGCCAGTCATAGCCCAGCGCGAGAGCGGTGGTCATCTCGCCCACATCGAGAAAGTGCGCCGGGTTCCAATCCGTGAACGCAGCCGCCGCCAGCATCTCCTGTTCGGCGCGGGCCGCAAAGGCGCGGTTCCCGGTGAGGTGATAGGCAGCAGCAAGCGCGGTGACACGACCCAGCACCTCGCGGGAAACGCCGAGGAGACGACGGCCGGTCATGACCCGCTGCGCCGGGGGCTCCGTGAGGAGGGTGCGGGCGGTGCTCTCGATCCGACGGACCACGGCGCCAAGCCCCGGATCGCCAGGCGCCCGGCGGGCGAGGTCGGCCCAGACCTGATTGCTCGCCACCATCAGGCGAGGATGCCCGGCCTTGAGTCCTTCCAGCGGATCATCCGTCGCGGCGCCGACGGCAGCGGCTGAGGCGGACACGGTCAAAAGCGCCGCCCCCAAAAGGAGAGCGGCCAAGCCAGCGATCGGGCGCTTCATGACGGCCTCAGGCGCGCGCCAGCATCTTGAGCACACCGCGCGCGTAGCCCATGGACTCGGCGAGGCCGGGGACCGGGTTGGGTGTGTTGCGCTCGTACTCGTAGGTCACGACGCCGTTGTAGCGGATCGACTTGAGCGCCGTGAAGATCCCGGGGAAATCGATGCGACCCTGGCCGCCCTCGACCGGGATGTCGCGCACCGCGCCGGGCACGGCGACGGAGTCCTTCATGTGAATGTCGTGCACGCGGGCGGCGAACGTCCGGATCGCCGTCGCAGGATCCTCGCTCGCGCGATAGGAATGGCCGACGTCGATGCACAGGCCGATGCGCGGATCGAGTTTTTCAATGTGCTTCATTGCCGAGGCGGCGGTCGGATAGACCTCGTCCTCAGGGCCATGATTGTGGATCGCGATCTTCTGGTCGTATTCCTTCACCAGCTTGTCGATGAGCGGGAAGGCATCAATCGACGGCTTGCACATCATGGTCGCGAGACCGGCGGCCTTGGCGTTGTCGAAAATCTTGCGGAGCTTGGCCTCGTCGTTGGGCAGGTTGATCACGCCCGTGCCCGTGATGGCGATGCCCGCAGCCTTGAACGTCGAAGCGAGGGCGCGGCACTCGTCGAGCGAGGCGGTTTCCCAAGGGAAGTGGAGGCGGAAGAGGCTGACGTTGGCCATGCGCAGGGTCTTCGCGGTGGGAATGACACTCTCCATCGGCAGCACGCGGATCGAGTAGCTTGCCATGCCGAGGCGAATCCCGTGCTCGCGGCCCTCGGGCGGAGGCACACCGACATCGCTGGGCGCAGCCGCGGCGGCGTCCGCCGCCCGGAGCGGAGCGGAACCCAGCAGCGGCAGGGCGATCGATCCAAGCAGGGCCTTCTTCAACATTTCACGACGCGTGGAGACAGGGGTATTCATGGGCGGAACGGGTCAGGGGTGACGATGGCCGGAGCAAGAACCGGCGGGTTATAGCTATTAGCCAAGTCGAGCCGCGTCGACGCCCGAATGTCAATGGAGCGGGCTCACGTGTTCTCGACAGCTGGGAAAAAGCGGTGTGAGCTGACGCCGCTTTCCTGCCGCGGTTTCCCTCTCTCCCGACCCGGCGACTCCTTCCCTTCCCCTATGGACCCGCTCTTCCTGCTGCTCATCGGCATGGTCATCGTCATCGGCGGCATTCTCTGGCTGCGGCTGCACGCGTTCGTCGCGCTGCTGGCTGCGGCGGTGGTCGTTGCGGTCCTGACGCCGCGCGAGGCCGTGGAGCGCGTGGCGCTCGGTCAGGGTTCCTCGGCCGCGGCGGCAGCGGCCCAAGCGGACGAGCCGCTCGGCACCAAACTCGCCAAGCGCTTCGGCAATGCGAGCACGCAGCTCGGCCTGCTCATCGCCATGGCGTCGATCATCGGCGTGTGCCTGCTGGCCAGCGGCGGCGCCGAGCGCGTGGTGCGTTCGCTGCTCGCGCTTTTCGGGGAGAAGCAGGCCTGGCTGGTCTTCGGCGTCAGCGGCTTCGTGCTCGGGATTCCCATGTTCTTCGACACGGTTTTCCTCCTGCTCATCCCACTCGCCCGGGCCATGGCGCTGCGCACAGGGAAAAACTACCTGCTTTACGTGATGTGCATCTGCGCCGGCACCACGATGACGCACTCGCTCGTCCCGCCGACGCCCGGTCCGCTCTTCGTGGCCAACGCGCTCAAGGTCGACATCGGCCTGATGATGGTGGGCGGCATTCTGCTCGGCATCGCGACGACGTCGGTCGGCCTCGCCTACGCCTGGTGGGCGAACAAGCGCTGGACCGTACCGGTACCAGCCGCAAAGGAGACGGCGGTGGAGCGCCCGGATCACGAACTCCCCTCCCTTTGGGCCGCACTGCTTCCCATCGTGCTGCCCGTTATCCTGATCTCGGGCCAGACCATCTCCGATACGCTCGCCAAAGGCAGTGACTTCGCCGCCCTGATGACCCAGATCGGCAACCCCACGCTCGCGCTCACCCTATCCGCCGCGATCGCGCTCGGTCACCTGATGTGGCGCCTGCGCGCGGACCGCGCTGCGGTGCGCACCCACATGCAGGATGCGCTCAGCGACGCGGGTACGATCATTCTCGTCACGGCCGCCGGCGGCATCTTCGGCGGCGTGCTGCAGGAAACCGGAGTCGGCCTGCGCATCCGCGAGCTCGCCCTGCAATATCAGATTGCTGTGCTGCCGCTCGCGTTCTTCGTCACCGCCCTCGTGCGCATCGGCCAGGGCTCGGCCACGGTCGCGATGGTGACGAGCGTCGGCATCCTCGGCGGCTTCACAGCGGATGGCGGCCTCGGCTTCCATCCGCTCTACATCGCGCTCGTCATCGGCTGCGGGTCCAAGCTGATTCCCTGGATGAACGACAGCGGTTTCTGGGTCGTGTGCAAGATGAGCGGCTTCCGCGAGATCGACACACTGCGCTCCTTCTCCATCCAGCTCGCCCTGATGGGCACCGCCGGGTTCATCTTCGTGATGCTCGCCGCGTGGATGTTTCCGCTGGTGTGAGCGGTGCAGGGAAACCTGAAACGGGCGAAGCGAAACCTGAGACCTGAAACTTGAAACCTGAGTCTTTCGGATTCTAGCGAACCGCTCTGTTCGGAGTTCAGTCCTCTCTGAAGCTTGGCTCCTGCTGAAACTCAGGTTTCAGGTCTCACGTTTCAGGTTTCCCTAAAGTGTTACCGCACCAGGCACGGCCGCTTGGGATCGAACTGCCAGCCGGGGATGAGGAATTGCATCGCCACCGCGTCGTCGCGGCCACCGAGACCGAGGTTGCGGTAGCAGGTGTGCGCCTTTTCGAGTTCGGCGAGATCGATCTCGATGCCGAGGCCCGGACGCTGCGGCAGCTGCAGGTGCCCGTTGCGGATCAGGAGCGGCTCCTTCGTCAGGCGCTCGCCATCCTGCCAGATCCAGTGCGTGTCGATCGCGGTCACCTTGCCGGGCGCGGCCGCGGCCACGTGTGTGAACATCGCGAGTGAGATGTCGAAGTGGTTGTTCGAGTGCGATCCCCACGTCAGGCCACGCATCCGACAGAGCTGCGCGACGCGCACCGAACCCTGCATCGTCCAGAAATGCGGATCCGCGAGCGGGATATCCACGGCATGCAGCTGCAGCGCGTGGTCCATCTCGCGCCAGTCGGTCGCGACCATGTTCGTCGCCGTCGGCAGCCCGGTCTCGCGGCGGAACTCCGCCATGATCTCGCGGCCCGAAAAACCCTTCTCCGCGCCGCACGGGTCCTCGGCGTAGGCCAGCACGTGGCCCTGGCCTTTGCAGAGCTTGATCGCCTCGTCGAGCGACCAGGCGCCATTCGGGTCGAGCGTGATGCGCGCGCCCGGAAAACGCGCCGCAAGTGCGGCCGCGGCCTCCATCTCGGTCTCGCCGCGCTGCACGCCGCCCTTGAGCTTGAAATCATTGAACCCGTACCGCGCCCGTGCGGCCTCGGCGAGGCGCACGACGGACGCCGTCGTCATCGCTTCCTCGTCACGCAGACGGATCCAGTCATCCTTCGCGTCGGTCGCGGCCCGGTACGGCAGATTGGTCTTCTTGCGATCGCCGACGTAGAAAAGATAGCCAAGGACCTCGACCGCGTCGCGCTGACGGCCTTCCCCGAGCAGATCCGCGACCGGCACACCGAGGTGCTGGCCGAGCAAATCAAGCAGCGCCGATTCGACGGCCGTCTCGGCGTGAATCGCGACCCGCAGGTCAAAGGTCTGCTTGCCGCGTCCGCCGGCGTCGCGATCGGCAAACGCCGTGCGCATCGCCCGCAGGATCGCGTTGCACGCGCCGACCGGCTTTCCGATCACCAGCGCCTTCGCGTCCTCCAGCGTCTGGCGGATTTTCTCGCCGCCCGGCACTTCACCCAGACCCGTGCGGCCCGCGCTGTCCTGGATCAGGACGATGTTGCGGGTGAAAAACGGACCGTGCGCGCCGCTGAGGTTGAGCAACATGCTGTCCGGCCCGGCGACCGGGACGACACGCATCGAGACAACCACCGGCGTATCGCCAGCAGCCACTGAGGAAAGAGGGGAAGCGGTCATGGGGTTGGAGTTAAGAAACAGAATTTGGGCCGCAAGAAGGCGCAGAAAGCGCAAAAGAAACCAATCGATCCACGATCATAGTTTACCGGCTGGTTTGTCCTTTTTTTGCGCCTTCTGCGCTTCTTTGCGGCCAATCCAATCCGGTTCGTTTCAGCGCTTCTTCAGCGCTTCTTCAGCGCGGCGGCGTTGGCGAGGAGCGAGGCGTTCACGCCGCCGCCGTCGGAACCGAGCGCCATCACATTGTAGCCGAGGTCGCGCCAGGGATTCAGATTGGACGGGTCGAGCGCGAGGATGCCGACGGCCTTGCCCGCGCGCTTGGCGGCGGCCGCGACCTTGGTCAGCGCCGCGATAAACGTCGGATGTCCGTACTCGCCGCAGATGCCAAGGTTCACGCTGAGATCAAGCGGTCCGACAAAGAGCACATCGGCCCCGTCGACCGCCGCGATCTCGTCGATCTTCTCCAACGCCTCGACGGTCTCAATCTGGACCATGGTCACGAGCCGCTCGTGGCCGTGCGCGAACATCGCGTTAAAATCCTGCCCAAACGCGGCGGCGCGCGTCATCTTGGCGACACCACGAATGCCTCGTGGCGGGTAGCGCATCGCCGCGACGGCGGCCTTCGCCTCGGCTGCGTTGCTCACGTAGGGAATCATCACGCCATGCGCGCCGGCATCGAGCGCCCGCTTGATCCGCTCGGAGTCATTGCCCGCGACGCGCACGATTGGCACCGCCGGCGTGGCGGAGACGGCCTGCAGCTGCTGGATCATCGTCTCGTCACTGCCCGGACCGTGCTCATGGTCGAGCAGCACCCAGTCAAAGCCGGCCAGCCCCGCCATCTCGGCGGTGAGCGGCGAGCCCAGATTGAGAAAAGTGCCACCAACAAACTCGCCCGCCAGGACCCGGTTGCGAAACGCCTCGGTGATTTTCATGGGGTAGTCTGCGTAGAGAAGCACCGCGCCTGTCGCTTTGTCGAGAACGGGTTGCCCACTCGCTAAGGAAGTCAGCCTCGTTCTCGTTCCTCGTTATCATTCTCGTTCTCCTGCTGAAGAATTGATCAAGCCGGCGAACGAGCGTCTGCGTTTCAAATCGG
The DNA here is from genome assembly GCA_036401075.1 of Opitutaceae bacterium. Lineage (GTDB taxonomy): Bacteria > Verrucomicrobiota > Verrucomicrobiia > Opitutales > Opitutaceae > CAMAXB01. The sequence goes on along the minus strand of DASWVY010000046.1, from coordinate 72,449 downwards.
GAGAAGGAGAACGATTCGGACGGTCCGCCTAGCTTGAAATGGGATTGAGTCCCCGCCGACGGAGGCCTGACTCTTCCTTCCCTGTCAGACCGTCCTCCGCCTTCAGCCTTCCGTTCTCTTTCCTATGTCCTCCCTCCCCTCCATCGCATTCATCGGCACCGGCGTCATGGGTCGCAGCATGGCCGGCCACCTTCTCAAGGCGGGCCACGCGGTCCACGTCTACAATCGCACCGCCGCCAAGGCCGCCGCGCTGATTGAGGCCGGCGCGGTCTGGCATGATACCGCCGGTTCGGCTGCCGCAGCCGCCGACATCGTGATCACGATGGTCGGCTTTCCGACGGATGTGGAGTCGACCTACTTCGGTGCGGGCGGCGTGCTCGAACGCGCCAAGCCCGGCGCGCTGCTGATCGACATGACCACGTCGAGCCCGGTCCTTGCGCGCAAGATCGCCTCTGCCGCCGCCGCCAAGGGTCTGTCCGCCCTCGACGCCCCGGTCTCCGGCGGTGACATCGGTGCGCGGGAAGCGCGGCTCGTCATCATGGTCGGCGGCGACGAAGCGGCCTTCGCCCGCGCGAAGCCGATTTTCGAGCTGATGGGCAAGAATATCGCCCGCCTCGGCGCGGCCGGCGCCGGCCAGCATTGCAAGATGGCCAACCAGATCGCCGTCGCGGTCGGCATGATCTCGTGGTGCGAGGGCCTCGTCTACGCCCAGAAGGCCGGGCTCGATCCGGCCGCGGTTCACGCGAGCATCAGCGGCGGCGCCGCGGGCGGCTGGGCCATGACCAATCTCGCACCGCGCGCGCTTGCAGGGAACTACGATCCCGGCTTCTACGTGAAGCACCTGCTCAAGGACCTGCGCATCGCCCTCGACTCCGCCGCCGAGCTCAAGCTCGACCTCCCGGGTCTCACCCTCGCCAAGAAGCTCTACGACCAGGTCGCGGCCAAAGGCTGGGAAGACTGCGGCACGCAGGCGCTCTTCCGGTCCTACCAAGGCTAACAGCTTCAATTCCATCCATCGATCCGTTTACCACAGATGAACACAGATCGACACAGATAGAATTCCCCGACTGGGGTTTGGATCTGTGACCATCTGTGTTTATCTGTGGTGAGAGTCAGTTGATCTGAAAGGGTCGTCTTCGTGTCCATTCGTGGTTAATTTTCTCTCCTCATGACCCCCGGATCCACCGTCGCTTTCTCGTCTGTCGCGCGGCTCGCGGCGCCGGCGGACAATGTGGCGATTGCGATCCGGCAGTTGGACGCCGGAACCGTGATTCAATCCGGGAGCGAAACCTGGACGCTGAGTCACACCGTCCTTGAGGGTCATCGCTTCGCCGTGCACACCGTGCGCGGCGGCGAGGATCTGCGCTCGTGGGGCCAGCCGTTTGGCCGCGCGCTCATCGACCTCGCGCCCGGCACCTACCTTTGCAATCGCTCGATGCTGGAGGCGCTCAAGGTGCGCGGGCTGCCGTTCAGCCTGCCGGCCGAGCCCAATTTTGAGGACCGCATCCTCGCCTTCCAGCTCGACGAGGCTGCATTCAAACCCGGCGCGCCCGTGCCGCTCGTCGCCGCACCGCGCACCTTCCAGGGTTATGTCCGCCCGGGTGGCCGCGGCGTCGGCACGCGCAACTGCGTCGTCATCCTTGGCACCACCTCGCGCACGGCCAGCGCGGCCCGTCAGCTCGCCGCGCGGCTGCAGCCACTCGCCCGCGTTCATCCGGGGATCGATGGCATCGTCGCCATCGCCCACACCGAGGGTGGCGGACCTGACGAACCCAACAATGCCGCGGAAATCCTGCGCGCGATGGCGGGTTTCATGGTTCACCCCAATGTCGGCGCCATCCTCGCGCTTGATCACGGCACCGAGCCGGTGAACAACGCGCGACTGGAAACCTTCCTGCGCGCCCACGGCTATCCGCTCGACGCCGTGCCCCACGCGTTTATCACCCTGAGCGGATCGCTCGCCGCCGGCCTGGCCGAAGGCGAACGCCTCGTGCGCGGCTGGTTGGGCGCGGTCAACGCGATGCCGCGCACCGCCGCACCGGTCAGCGCCCTGCGCGTCGCGCTGCAATGCGGCGGCTCCGACGCGTTTTCCGGCGTCTCCGGCAATCCCCTCGCCGGCGCCCTCGTCCATGAGGTGGTGCGCCACGGCGGAGCCGGCGTGCTCTGCGAAACCGACGAGCTGATCGGCGCTGAGGGCTACATCCTCGGCAATGTCCGCGATCTCTCCGTCGCCCGCACGCTCCTCGGCAAAATCGCCGCCTTCAAGGAGCGGCTCGCCTGGCACGGCGTCACGCCCGAGGCCAATCCGTCCGCCGGCAACAAGTTTCGCGGGCTCTACAACATCGTCCTCAAGTCGCTCGGCGCCGTGCACAAGAAGGACCCGCGCTCGCGCGTCGAGGCGGTCATCGACTACGCCGAGCCGATCCGCCAGCCCGGGTTTCAGTTCATGCACAGCCCGGGCAACGATCTCGAGGGCATCGCGGGCCAGGTCGGCGCCGGGTGCAATCTGTTCCTCTTCGTCACCGGCAACGGCTCGATCACGAATTTTCCGTTCGTCCCGACGCTCAAGCTCACCACCACGACGCGCCGGCACCAGCTGCTCCAGCACGAGATGGACATCAACGCCGGCCGCTACCTCGACGGCGAGTCGATGGAAGCGCTCACCGCCGAGTCCTTCGACCTGCTGATCGACACCGCTTCCGGCAAAAAGACCAAGGGCGAGCACGCCGGACACTCCCAGGTCTCCCTCTGGCGGAACTGGCGTCAGACCGACACCTCGAAACTGGCCGAGCTCGCGCTCCGCACCGCCCCGGATGGACACCCGCTCCTCACCGCGGCCGACGTCGCGCCCGCGTCGGCGTCCGCCGGCGCCGCGCCCGTGACGCTGTCCGCGTATCCGATCACCAACGACGCCTGGGCGACCGACCGGATCGGCCTGATCCTGCCCACCAGCCTCTGCGCGACCCAGATTGCCCGCCTCGCCGCCGAGCGGCTCAACCGGACATCCCTCGGCGCGATCCACGGCATCTCGCGGTTCGCCACGCTGCTGCACACCGAGGGCTGCGGCTTCGGCGGGCAGAGCATGTACCAGCTGCTCCACCGCACCTATCGCGGTTACGCCACGCACCCGAATGTCGCAGCGACCCTGCTGCTGGAGCACGGCTGCGAGAAGATTCCCAACGACGCCATGCGCCGGCAGTTCGAGGCGGCCAATCTGCCGCTGAACCGCTTTGGCTGGGCGAGCGTGCAGCTCGACGGCGGCATCGACAAGGCGCTGGGCAAAATCGAGGCCTGGTTTGAAACGACCCTCGCCGCCACGCCTCCACCGGCCGCCCTGCCCACCGGGCTCGGCGCGCTCACGCTGGGCTTCCAGACGGCCGCGCCCGTTCGCCCCGCCACGGCGGCTGCCTTTGCGTCCATTGCCCGGACTGTGATCGCCGGCGGCGGATCGATTCTGCTGCCCGAGTCCGACCCGCTGCTCGCGCAGCCCGCGTTCGCCGACCGGCTACTCGGTGGCCGCGCGCCGCGCGCCACGCTCGCGTACGGACAACCGCTGGAACAGCGCGGGCTGCACGTCGTGGCGACCGAGACCAGCCACTGGGCGGAAAACCTCGCCGGACTCGGCGGCTGCGGGGCGCATCTCTTCCTCACTGTCGTCGCGGATCAGGTCGGCGAAGGCCATCCGCTGATCCCGGTCCTCCAGTTCGCCGAAGCGGGCGCGGGGCGGGAGCCGGCAGCCGAGGATGTCGACGGCCGCCTGCCCAACGACGCGGCCGCCGCCGAGGCCTTGCTGCTCGCGCGGCTGCAGGCTGTCGTCAGCCACGCCTACACGCCGACCACGACGGCGCTCGGCCTGACTCACTTCCAACTCACGCGCGGATTGCTCGGGATTTCGACCTGAGGCTGATCGAATCACGAATCGATCCAGAGGAACCACGGAATACACGGAACACACCGAATCCTGAGGCTCCCGATCCGGATACCTTTCCGTGTATTCGGTGTATTCCGTGGTTCCTCTCCTGCATTTGTGCAGATTCGCGTGATTCGCGGGCGCATGCCGGCTGGGGTCGGACCGGGGTTGCGTCACGCCCGACTTTTGACACGCTAGAGTACAACCTCATCGCGTCATGAAACTCCCCTCCATCTCCCGCCTTTTCGTCGCCGGCTGCGTGTGGTTGGCGGCCACCGCCCTAGCATCCGCCTCAGACATTTCCGGCGTCTACGATGACAAGGGTGTCGTCATGACCAGCAGCGAGCCCGCCCAGATTGAGCAGGAGATTTCCCTGCACGCGCTGCTGAGCCTCGAATTCGATCCCGAGGCCGGGCGGATCATGTACGAGGAAACCAACCGCGTGGACCTGGTCCAGGCTTCGGACGAGATCCTGATTCGCGCCCACAAGGAGAAGAGCCGCGTGAGCTGGCGCACCGAGTACCTCTACGAGGCCGAGAAGGGCTCGATCCACGGCCCGCGCGTCATCGTCAACACCCGCAAACCGGGAGAGCGCGAGGTCTACACGTTCATCTTCGAGCTGCTGGAGAACAAGGACCACCTGCTCGTCACGGTCTACCGGGTCAGCGCGACCATCGTCGGCCCTTCGGGCAAACCCATCGGCAGCTACCTGTTCACCCGCATGGCCGAGAGCCCGTGAGGGTGGGCGCGGCGCGGGCCGCGCCGGGGAGACCTGAAACTTGAAACCTGAGTTTCCGGACCATTGACGCCCAGAGTGGCGGGTGCGTCCAGCTCCCGGTTCGAACGACGGGAGCAGGATGCTCCCGCCACCTTGATCGGATGTTTCGCCATTCCCGTGACACCCTGGAGGGTACACTTGTCCTGACCGCACCCTTCCGGAAACTCAGGTCTCAGGTTTCAAGTTTCAGGTCTCTTCACGCGCGCTGAATTGATCGTCACCTTTGCGACCGGCGGGCGTCTTCCTGCTCTACCGCTCCATGAAATCCGCCCGCCCCACGCTCCGCTCCCTCGCCACCGAGGCGGGCGTGAGTGCGATGACCGTATCGCTGGCCCTGCGCAACCGGGCGGAGATTCCGTTGCGCACTCGCCAGCGCATCCAGCGCCTCGCCCGGCTGCGCGGGTACAAGCCCGATCCGACCCTCGCGAAGTTGATGCAGCACCTCCGCACGACGGAGCCGACCCGCAACCGGGCCAACATCTGCGGGCTGGTCGACGCCCGGTGGAGCGACAGCCAGCTCACCGACAGCTACGGCAGCCGTATCCACGTCGGCATCCAGCGACAGGCCGATGCCCTGGGCTTCTCCTTCAGCCAGATCGCGATTCCGCCCAAGCCCGCCCGCGGTCGCCTCCAGGCGCTCCTGCGCAACCGCGGCATCGAAGGCATCGTCCTGCTGCCCATGCCCGACCAGACCAATCTTTCCGATCTGCTCGACTGGCAGGACTTCTCCGTCGTCACCGTAACCACGTCGATCGTCGCCCCCCGTTTCCATCGCGTCACGCCCCACCATTTCGACAATGTTTTGCATGCCTGCCGGCAACTCACGGCGCAGGGCTTCAAGCGTATTGGCCTCGCGATCTCACAGCGGTGGAACGAGCGCGTGCGCTACCGCTGGACCGGCGCCATCGCCTGGCAAAACACCTTCGGCGGCACGTCGCCGGTGCCGCCGTTTCTCGGCTCGACCGCCGGTCCCCGGCTCGACGACGCCCGCTTTGCTGACTGGGTCCGACGCCACAAGCCTGACGCCATTTTGGTTGAGGCCATTGATCCACAGTTACTTGCACATTCGCTGGCGCGATCCGGGATGCGCACCAAACCCGTCATCATCGCCATGGATCGGTCGCCGGCCGACACGGGGCCAGGGATCGACCAAAAACCCGAGGCCATCGGGTCCGTCGCGATCGAGATTCTCGCCGGCATGATCTACCGCGGCGAACGCGGCCTGCCCGCCCACCCGCTGAGCATCGCCGTCGAGGGCGAGTGGATCGCAGGCATGCAGCCGGGGGGCGCTGACTCCGGGGCCTTGAAATAGCCGGCCGAACCACAGACCGGGATCAGCGACCCGGCTACACCTCAACACCGCTAACTTTACGGTAAAACGTCGACGCGCTTGCTGCTTCGAGTCATCGTCTAATGGTTATCAACTGATTCGCCGGTGCATCCCGCCCGACGGTTATACCCCACCTACCCACCCCCGCCTGCCATGTCTGTCTACTCGCGTCGCGATGCCCTGAAACTCGGTCTTTTCTCCGGCACGGCCGCCGGCCTGCTGGCCGCCGGAGCCCCGCTCCTCAAGGCCGCCGAGCCCACCCCGGCCGCTCCCGCCGGCAAGCCCAACTCCAAGGTCAACGGCGTCCAGATCGGCGTCAACGTCCCCTACAGTTTCCGCAACAACTCGATGGATGCCGCCGGCATCCTGGCCGGCTGTGTCCAGCTGGGCATCAGCGGTATCGAACTCCGCTCCCAGCCGATCGAGGCCGCCATGGGCCTGCCCGCCGAGTTTCTCCCGCCCCAGCGCGGTCGCGGCGGCCAGGGTGCCGCGCCGGCCGGCCTGCCGGCCGAGCAACGCGCGATCGAGATGAGCCGCTGGCGCCTCAATGCCGACCTCGACAAGGCCCGCGCCCTCCGTCGCAAGTACGAGGAGGCGGGCGTGTTCATCGAGATCCTCAAGTTCGATAACTTCTACACCCAGTCGGACGAGGTCACCGACTACTGCTTCGAACTCGCCCGCGCCGTCGGCGCCCGCGCGATCTCCTGCGAGCTGCAGGTAGCCGACACGAAGCGCATCGGCAGCTTCGCGGACCGCCATCGCATCCCGGTCGGCTATCACAATCACACCCAGAAGCCCACCGAGTGGGAGACCGCCTTCGGCCATTCCAAGTACAACTTCGCCAACCTCGACGTCGGCCACTACATCGCGAACAACGACACGTCCGTGACCGACTTCCTCAAAAAGTACGCCGATCGCGTCACGCATCTCCACATCAAGGACCGCAAGCGCGGCACCGGCGCCAACGACGGCCCGAACGTCGCGTTCGGCGACGGCGACACCCCGATCGTCGACGTGCTGCGCCTGGTCCGCGATAATCGCTGGCAGATTCAGGCCACGATCGAGTATGAGTACCCACTGCCCCCGGGTTCCGACGCCATGAAGGAACTCGCCAAGTCCATCGACTTCTGCCGTCGCGCCCTCGCCAGCTAAACCGCCGTCACCGTCCCCTTCCGTTCCCTGCGTTTTCCGATGAATGTGTCTCGTTCCACCGCTTCCTCTCTTCCCCTGACCCGCGCGCGCCGCTCGTCCGCGGTCGCCGCGGTCATCGCCGCCCTGACCGCCGAGGTCGCCGTCCCCGGCGCCTTCGGCCAGGCCGGTGACCGGCCCAACGAGGTGCAGACACCCGTGCCGTCGCACATCGTCACGCCGCCCGCGCCCGCGCTGTCCCCGGAGGAGGCGCTCAAGACGTTCACCGTCGCGCCGGGCTTCCGGATCGAGCTCGTCGCCGCCGAACCGCTCGTGCGCGACCCGGTCGTGATCCAGTTCGCGCCCGACGGGAAGCTGTGGGTCGTCGAGATGACGGGCTACATGCCCAATGTTGACGGCATTGGTGAGGACAAGCCCATCGGCACCATCGCCACGCTCGAGGACACCGACGGCGACGGCCGCATGGACAAGCGCACGACCTTCGCCGACGGCCTCGTGATGCCCCGCGCGATCTCGTTCGTGGACGACGGTGTGCTCGTCGCTGCGCCACTCATGCTCTGGTACATGAAGGACACCAACGGCGACGGCGTTGCCGACCAGAAGACCGAGATCAACACCAACTACGGCAACACCAGCGGCCCCGAGCACAACGCCAACGGCCTGATGTGGGCGATGGACAACTGGATCTACAGCGCCAACTGGACCATCCGCTACCGTTACGAGGGCAACGGCAAGTTCACCCCCGACGAGACCATCACGCGCGGCCAGTGGGGCATCACCCAGGACAACGTCGGTCGGCTCTACTACAACTCGAACAGCGATCCGCTCCGCGTCGACTTCATCCCCGGCGCCTACCTGAACCGCAACCCGGTCTACCGTACCGCAGGCACCGCCGCCTTCCTCGCGCCCAACACGCTCCCCATCTGGCCCGGTCGCGTCACGCCCGGCATCAATCGCGGCTACCAGATGCTCCAGCCCGACGGCCGCTACAACCAGGTCACCTCCGCCGGCGGTCCCGTCATCTATCGCGGCGACCTCTTTCCAGACGAGTTCCAAGGCAATGCCTTCATCACCGAGCCGACCGGCTACCTCGTGAAGCGCATCCTCCTCGAGGAGCGCGACGGCGGTCTCTCCGGTCGCAATGCCTACGAGGGCACGGAATTCCTGCTCTCGACCGATGAGCGCTTCCGCCCGGTCAACCTGGCCAACGGTCCCGACGGCGCGCTCTACATCGCCGACATGTACCGCGGCATCATCCAGCACCGCGTCTACGTCACGACCTTCCTTCGCAACCAGATCATCGAGCGCAAGCTCGAGAACCCGGTGAATCTCGGCCGCATCTACCGCATCGTGCCCGAGGGCGTCGCCCGGCCCACGCCGCGCACGCTCGCCAACGCCACGACCGCCGACCTCGTCGCCGCGCTCGCCGACGCCAACGGCTGGCGGCGCGACCACGCCCAGCGCCTCCTCGTTGAGAAGCGCACGACCGCCGCGGTGCCCGCGCTCAAGGAGCTCGCCGCGAAGTCGCCCAACGCCCTCGCCCGCCTGCACGCACTGTGGACGCTCGACGGCCTCGCTTCCCTCGACCGCGACACCGCGCTCAAGGCCCTCTCCGATGCCGACCCGCGCGTCCTCGCCGCCGCCATCCGTCTCTCCGAACCCTTCCTCGCCGACTCGGCCAGCCCGCACTTCGCGCGCGTGCTCGAGCTCGCGAAGTCCATCCAGCCCGCGATCCGCCTGCAGGTCGCCCTCTCGCTCGGCGAATCCAAGGACCCGCGCGCCGTCGCCGCGCTCTGGGCCTACGCCCGCGCCAGCGGCAATCAGCCTTTCCTGCTCGATGCCGTCGTCAACAGCATGACCGGCCGCGAGGACCAGCTCATCGCCGCCGCCGTCGCCGAGGGCGCCAACCCCGGACCGACCGCCGCCGCCGCCGTGACGCTCGCCACGACCGCGGTCCTTCGCTCCAACGACAATCATCGCGACGATGCGTTGCTCAACGCGGCGCTCGCCTCGTCCGCACCGACCTGGGTCAAGGCCGCCACACTCGACGGCCTCGACACCTTCTCGCCTCCCGCCGGAGGCGGTCGCGGCGGCCGGGGTGGCGCAGGTGCGCCCGGCGCCGCCGGTGGCCGGGGTGGAGCTCCGGGGGCCGGTGGCCGTGGCGGGCAAATCGCCGGTGCCATGCTGCCCGGCGAACCCACCGCGCTCATCACGCTCGCCGCCGCCACGAACGATCCCCTCGCCGGCCGTGCCGCCGGCCTCGCCAGCCGCCTGCGCTGGCCCGGGAAGGCCGGCATGGTGACCGAAACCGTCGCTGCGCTCACCCCCGAACAGCAGCGCCTGTTCGACATCGGACGCGAGCAGTACGCCACGCTCTGCGCCGCCTGCCACCTGCCGACCGGCCAGGGCCAGACCGGCGTCGCTGCGCCGCTCGTCGGCGGCCGCTGGGCCACGGGCGATGACCGCGTCCTCGCCCGCCTCGTGATCGAGGGCAAGGTGCGCGAGAACCTGATCATGCCGCCGATGCGCGAACTCTTCGATGACCAGACGCTCGCCGGCATCCTGACCTACATCCGCCGCTCCTGGGGCAACACCGCCTCCCCGGTCGCCCCGTCGGTTGTCGCGGAGGCCCGCGCCGCCGCCGGCAACAGCCAGCAACCGCTGACCGACGCCGATCTCGAGAAGCTCCTCCAGGAGCTTCCGCCCAAGGCGTCGTCGAATTAAGCCCACTCAAAAACCCGGGCCCAAAACGGCCGGGGTTTTTTGTGCGTGCAGGGCGGCTCGATGGAGCAGCTGGCCTGAACGGTGGAGCGTGTTGCCCTCAACGCGCTGGTTCGGTTACAGCGATGGTGCGATTCAATCCAGCGGCTTGAGGGCAAGCCGCTCCACCTTCGAACGAATCGGACCGGCCTCAGCGAGGCCGGCTACAAGGGAACCTTCGTTCGCTCCGCGGCCTTCCGCGTGTTCCGCGGGCCACGTTGCTCACCCTCACTGCTTGCGCGCCGGCTCGCGGTAAGCTGCGTCGGCCGGCATGTCCTCGCCGGACCAGATGCGCGCCTGCGTCCACTTGGCCGCGGGCGCCGTCCAGAAGGGATCATTCGCCGGCAGGCCGAGGTGAAGCATGCCCGACATGCACAGGTACAGGCTGCCGGTCGCAATGTAGCGTTCGCGGATCGAGGGCTGGTGCCCGGCCACGCCGATGTTGAGCCAGCCCTTCGCATCGAATGTGCCGGGCGCCTCAATCATCTTCCGCGTGATCGCCGTGAGCGCGCCGCGCACGGCCGCCGGGTTGAGCTTCTCCGGCAGTTCACGCCGCAGGCTGATGTCCGCAAGATGTTGAAAAGCGCCCATGCGGTACGCACTCGAGCGCCCAATCACCGGGAACGTGCCCTCGGGTGAAATCTGCATCTCCTGCACCGCCGCATAGCGACGGGCGCGGGCCAGTACGATCGGGCGACGCTCGGCCAGCGGATCGCCTTTGGCTGCGGCCACATCGAGCACGGCCAGCATCATCGGCTGGATCACGAAGCTGTTGTAGTAGTCCCAGTGGAATTCCTTCCCGTCGCCATAGGTCCCGTCGCCCTTGTACCACTCCTCATGACGATCCAGCGCGTAGACAATCGCCTCGCGCCGGTACTCGCCGGTGAACTGCCAGAGCGCGGCCTCCACCGTCGCGGCGAAGAGCAGCCAGTTGTTTTCGCCAGGCTTGATCACGCGTGTGGCCTTGAGGGCCGCCACCACGTTGGCCTGCTCGGTCGGCGACAGCGCGCCCCACAGGCGGGTCGGTGCGCGCAGGAGCGCATGGGCGAGAAACGCCGCGTCGACCAGCGGCTGCGAGCTGCGGTTGAAGTTCACGAAGTCGGGCGAAGCCGGATCCGTGATGCTCGCAATCGTGCGCACCGCCTGCGCCGTCATCCGCGCGCGCAACCGGCCCTCCTCGGTGTCGTCCAGCGCCAGCTCCATCCATGGCGCCACCCCGACCAGCGTGCGGCCGACGGCCTCGAGATGGGTGAAATCGGCGCGATCCTTTTCCCAGTCATTGATGGGAAATCGCTGCTTCAGTTCACGCGCCGCACCGGCCTCCAGCACCGGACCGGCAATCCGCGTCACGACCGACACCGCATAAGCGCGATCCGCCGCACCGGCGGATTCCGCCGCGCGCGCCGGCGCAAAGGTGACGACCAGACCCAAGACCAGAGGGACAAGAACACGTTTCATAGGGGTAAAGGGATAGATAATGACGCTGCAGCGGCTGATCGGTCCTGACCTCTGACTTCTGATCTCCGACCTCTGACTTCTGATCTCCGACCTCTGACTTCTTGGTTGTCTCACTGCTTCGGCGGAGGCGGCGCGACGTAAGGCGGCAGCACCATCGCCTCAGGCGTGACTTGGGCCAGGTTCGGCGTGATGTCGGCGTCGACGCGTCCGAGTGCCCAGTTCAGACCGCCCATAAGCAGGTTCTGATAGAGCGGATTCGTCCAGACGTCCTCGCGATGGCCCATGCTGGTGTAGAACACGCGGCCCTTGCCGTGCATCCGCGCCCAGGTCGACGGGTAGTTGGGGCGCTCATAGAGATTACCCACCATACCCTTCGTGTCCTGCACGAGGATCACGTGGATGTCCGGCGCGAAGTTGCGATGCGAGTACCACTCCTCGTGCAGCGTGAAGTCGCCGGCCGGTGCGCCGGGGAAATTGGGGCTGGTGAGGATCATGCGGCCCGGCTGCTGCAGATTGTGCATGATGAACTCGCCGCCGATCATCTGGATGAAGTCGCTGGTGTTGGGTCCGTCGTTCTTGTACCGCGCCGGCCCGTGCACCTCGCTGCCGGGCGAGAGGAAGGTGTTGTCGGCGCCGTGCATGCCGACGAAGCCCTTGCCGGCCGCGATCGCGCGCAGGAGGGCGTTCTTGCCCTCGATCGTCATCGGCGGCTCGCGGTCGAGCCCGAGCTGCGTCAGGTCGCCCAGCGTGTAGAACATGATCACGTCGAACTGCGCGAGGTACTCGTCGGAGAAGAGCCGGCCGTCCTTGGAGAAGACGAACTCGATGTTGTGCTTCGCGCCGAGCTCGGTGAGGACGCGTTCGGAGAGCGAAGGTTGCCCGTTGATTCGCAACGCCGCGGTGTGGGAGGCCGGCGCGACCGACATCTTGGAGAAATAAAGGACCTTCTTGCGCGGGTAGGCCGCGGGCTCAGCAGCAAAAGCCGATCCAGGCGCAAACGCAACCAAGGCAGTCAGCAACAGCACAAAACGACGAAACAGGGAATTCATGAGCAGGGGTGACGAACGCGGGGTGAAGCAAACGAAGTCCCCATGCATGGCGCGCCAGCGCTGCGATGACGACCGCAAAGACGCACCGCAAATCGGACCGTCCGGACGAAAGTCGGCCATCGGTGCGGCCAGCCCGCGCAGCCCACGGACAAGCCCGGAATCAAGTCACTCCACGCTCCCTGCCCTACAGCCGCTCAATCATCTTCAGCAACTCGGCTCTCGTCACGTCGGTCTTCATCAGAGCGAGCTTCAGGAAGACGCGGGCCTTGGCCGGCGTGAGGTCGGCACCCGCGAGTGTGCCGACCGCGGCGTCACTGCCATTGCCCGCGCCGCTGTCGGACAGCGCAACCGGACCCGAGCTGTGCCGCGCCGTGCGAAAGAACACCACGCCCTCCTTTGTCAGTGCCCGCACCGCCTCGCGCGCAGGCGAGGTCATGCTGCCGGCCCCCGAGCCGGCGATCACGATGCCGCGTGCGCCGGCGGCAACCGAAGCCTTGAACAGCACGTCATCGGTGCCGGCGTGGACATAGATCACGTCGATACGCGGGAGGACCGCATCAGCCGCAAGGGCAAAGGTGGCCTCGCCGCGCGAGGCCGGCGCGGGCGCATAGAATTTCACCTCAGGACCATCAACCCACCCGAGCGGGCCGGCGTTGGGCGAATCGAAGGCGTCGGGGCGCAGCGTGTTGACCTTGGTGACATCGCGCGCGCCATGGATCGTGTTGTTGAGCACCACCATCACGCCCCGCGCACGCGCCGCCGGATGCGCGGCGACGGTGACGGCATCCAGCAGATTGCCCGGTCCGTCCGCACTGATCGCCGTGGCCGGACGCATGGAGCCGACGAGGACCACGGGCTTGTCCCCGCCCGTCGTCAGGCTGAGCAGAAACGCCGACTCCTCCATCGTGTCCGTGCCGTGCGTGATCACGATCGCATCAACGGAAGGATCCGCGAGGCCCGCGACGACACGATGAACGAGTTTGAGCCAGGTTTCATCGTTCATGTTGTTTGAACCGATGTTCATGAGTTGTTCGGCCCTGATCTCCGCGCGATCACGCAAGCCGGGCACCGCATCGACCAGTGCATCCACCCCGACGACCCCCGGCCGGTAGCTCTGGCCTGAGCCGTCCTTGGGCTGGACGCCGGCAATCGTACCGCCAGTCGCGAGGAGAAGCACGCGCGGCTTGGCAGAAGCGGCGGGCTGCGCCCGCCCGGCCGGCACGGCCAGCACGATGAGAAAAAGCGCAAGGACTCGGGACAGGAGCGGAGCGAACGAAGAAGCCTTCATGGAGGTAAAGAGAACCAGAGGTTTTCCCAGCAGATCAGATTTCCCTGTCCGAGGGAACGGAGGAAAGCGCCGCCCAACCGGCCTAACGCACAAAGGGGGCAGAATCTGCGAACGGACGGCGCTGCAGGGACCGGCTTGGCCAAGTCTCCACCTCGGTTTGCTCCCGCCGCGCGCTCTCAAGCGGCTCAAATTAAAATGTAGCCGGGGTCGCTGACCCCGGTCCGAACTTCTCGAGAGGAGAAACTCAATCCCCGGGGTCAGCAACCACGGCTACAACTGAACTTGAAGTGCTCGAGGGAAAGCGGTCAGGCCATGGACAACCCGGCGGCATCGGTCCAGATTGCGGCGAGCCCCATGACCAACATCCCTCGCGAGTTCTCGAACAAAGTTGTCGTCGTCACCGGCGGGAGCCGCGGCATCGGCCGCGGCATCGCTGCCGCGTTTGCCGCCGAAGGCGCGCAGACCGTCCTCGTCGCTTCGTCCCAGGCAAATCTCGATGCCGCCGCCGATGCCATCGCGGCCACGGGCGCGCCGCGCCCCGATGTCTGCGCGGCGGACCTGCGCCGCGAAGAGGACTGCCAACGCGTGTTCGATGCCGTGGCGGGACGGCAGGGTCGGTGCGACGTGCTCGTCAACGTGGCCGGCGCCACCCGCGCTGGCGCGTTTCTCGAACTTTCGCCGGCCGTCTGGCAGGATGGATTCGCGCTCAAGTTCTTTGGCTGCGTCAATCTCTGCCGCCTGTTCTGGCCTCTGTTGAAAACGAGCCGCGGGCACGTGGTGAACATCATCGGCGGCGCCGCGCGCACGCCGGATCCGGCGTTTCTGATCGGAGGATCGGTCAACGCGGCCATGCATAATTTCACGAAGGGTCTCGCCGGCCTCGGCAAGCGTGACGGGGTCAACGTCAACGCCATCCTGCCGGGCCTGACCGAAACCGAGCGCGTCGAACAGTTGTTCAAGCAACGTGCCGAAGTCAGCGGTCGCTCCGCCGCGGAAGAACGCGCAGCCCAGATCGCCACGGAAGGCATTCAGCGCCTCGGCCAACCCGAGGATATCGCCGCCCTCGCCTTGTTTCTGGCCTCCGAGCGGGCGCGACACATCCAAGGCACGGCGATCGCGGTCGACGGCGGCGCGACAAAAGGCGTCTACTGAGTCGGCGTAAGCCGACGGGCGGAATCTCAGGCGATCGGCTGCAGGAGCGGGTCGATGCGCTCGAGCTGACGCAGCGCGTGTTGCGCAATCTGCATCTCGTGATGTGCAGACTTCGCGGCCGCGTCGTGCCCCGAAAAGTCCCGCGTCCCCGCATCAGCCTGAACCTGCGCGCGCGACCCAGTCTTCGCAAAAAGCGAGGTCAGCGGGTCACGAAGGCCGATAAAGGAGGGAACGATCGACATCCCTCCACCTTGGCGGATTCGCGGCCCGCGCGCCAGACCGGAGGACTACGGAAATTACCTAGGGTGTTTGGTGATGGGTGTAGCCGGCCTCGCTGAGGCCGGTCGGACAAGCCAAGGGGCACCGGGCTCAACGAGCCCGGCTACATCTTCCGGCTACGCCGTTTCCGTCGTTGTCGCGTCGCCCTTGAGCCAGCGGCGGAAGGCGCGGAGTTCGTTCAGCGTGCCGACCACGAGGAGGTTGTCGCCAGCCTGTAGCATTTGCCGACCGTCGGGATTGATGAGGCGCTCGGCCCCGCGCTGGACGCCGACAATACGCACGCCGGTCGCTTGGGCGACCTTCAGCTCGGCGAGCGTCTTACCGTTGTAGACGTCGGTGCGCAGCACGCCCGTCTCGAGGATCGATCCGCTGAACGCGCCCTCCGCGCCCTCGGGGGTCGCGACCGGCGCGAGGCTGCCCTGCAGCAGGTACTCGCGCGCCCCGGCCAGTCCTTCCTCACGCCCCAGCAGCAGCAGCTTGTCGCCGGGATAGATGCGCAGATCCGGCCCGGTGCTGGTGATGACGTAGCCATTGCGCTCGATCTCGACGACCGAGCAACTGAAGCGCGCGGTGAGGCCCAGCTTCGACAGAGGCGTGCCGGCGCACGCCGCCTGGTCGGGAATGACGATCTCCTCGAGGCGCAGGCCCCATGACTCCAGTCCCTGACCCAGCACCGCGCGAGCCGTGGCGCGCGACTCGGTCGAGCCACTGTTCGCATCGCCCTTAAAAACATCCTGAACCGACGACTGCCAGGTGCTGTGCCAGTAAATCAGCCGGCGCGAGCTCACCGCGACGAGAATGGTCGCGCCCGCGGCGATGAATCCCCAACCCCAGACCGGGAGCGATTCCACCGGGAGAATGAGGTACAGCCAGTAACCGAGGACCACGGCGATGAGACCGCGGAAGCCCTTGTCGATCATGCCCGGCGTGAGAATACCGAGTGCGCCGACGCTTTCGGCAAAAATCATGCTCACCGTGACCATGTTGCGCCAGATGGCGAAGATCAGGATAAGGACGAGCAGCCCGATGAAGCCCCAGAAGGCATAGGGCAGCATCGGACCATCGAGGAAAGTCGAGCGGACAAACGGCTCGAGCGTGTCGAGCAGGGGCGGCGCGAAGATCAGGAGGCCGGTCACCAGCAGCATCTCCACCGCCACCTGGATCAGACGCACCTTGGCCAGGCGCCAGACCAGCGGCGCGGCGTTGCCTTCGCGGATCTGCGTCAGCCAGCCGTGATAGGCCTCGAGGGTGCGGGTCAACCAGCGCGGCTCGATCCGCTCGACAAAGGCGACAATGGATGCGGCCCGGCCGTTGACAAAGGGCGTCGCCAGCACCGTGAGGATCGAGACCCCAACGGCGAGCGGGTAGTAGCGACTGGGCAGGACGCTGGTGCTCACGCCCAGCTGGGCGATGATGAAGGAGAATTCGCCCAAAGGCGTCAGCAAAAGGCTGGCGCGCCGGGCCTCATGCGGCGTGGAGCCGGTCACGATCATCGCCAGCCCCGTGGCCAGCGGACGACCCACCATCACGAAAGCCGTCAGGCCGATGATCCACAGCCAGACATCGAGCAGGAGCCGGATGTCGATCATCATGCCAATCGAGACGAAGAAGACGCTGCTGAAGATGTCGCGCATGCCCGCGAACGCGCGCTCGACGCCGGCCTTCTGCGGCATTTCCGCCACAATCGCCCCGAGCAGAAACGCCCCGAGCGCGAGCGAATACCCGGCCTTGGCCGCGCTCACCGCGAGCAGAAAGAGCACGCCGGCGACAATGATCGCCTGGAGTTCGGGATCGGCCTTGGCCTCGAGGCGTCGGAAGAGGCGCGGCACCAGCAGCAGCCCCGCACCGACGAGCAGCACGACGAAGGCGCTCATCGTCGCAAGGAGACCACCCAGGTTGGCGCCGCCACCCTGGGTCTGGCCGGCGAGCACGGTCAGCATCGCCACCGCCACAACGTCCTCCATCACCGTGATGCTGAGCGCACGCTGCGCCGCTCCTTCGTGGGTCAGCTTCAGCTCCTCGACAATCTTGGCGATGACCGCCGAGCTCGAGACCATGAACATGCTCGCGACAAACAGGCTCTGGAGCGAGGACCAGCCCACGGCGACGCCGAGGATCTGGGTGAGGTTCATCATGAAGAACGCCCCCAGGCCAGTTGCGAGCAGCACCGGCAGGCCCATCTGCTTCAGTTTGGTCAGGCTCAGACCGAGCCCGATGGCGAACATCAGGAAAACCAGTCCGACCTGGGACAGCGTTTGGACGCGGTCGACATCGTTGATCAACGCAAACGGCGGCGTGTACGGGCCGATCAGAGTACCCGCGGCGAGATAGCCGACGATCACCGACAGCCCGATGCGCTTGCACAGCACCCCGGCCGCTCCGGCAAAGAGCAGCACCACGGCGAGATCCTGAATGAGGCCGATACCTTCTTCCATTGTGCGGGTGTGAGTGAGGGTGGGTTGAGGAAACGTGGGCGGAGGCATCCGGCCGGATGCCTCAGGGCTGTCAGCGAAGCCGGTGAACCGCAGCGAAGACCAAGGTTTCGCCGCCTATCGGGAGGAGACTTATCTCTCGCTGCTCCGCAAACGCAAACGACCGGAGAACGAAAAAACTTTCTCCGCTTCGTGGCACCGGGGCCGTCGGACCGATGGAAGCTTCCCTGTCGAGGCCATCCGGTGGCACGGGGAACGTGACACCGGCTTTTGATTGGCCCAGCGCGGACCGAGCCCGGACTACGATTTCTTCGGCGCGATCCGGTCCAGCCACTCGTCGAGCATCGCCTTTTCGAAGCGCAGGTCGTCGTTGGAGTCGACGCGCAGACGCTTGAGAAACCCTGGATCGCGCAGCGCTTCCTTTCCCGAGGAAACGGTTGCACCGGTTGCGTCGGTCAGGGTGTAGGCGAAATCGATCCGCGGCGGGTGGCCATCGCGCACGACACGGACATCGCGGGGACGCCGCGCTGACGGCTCGTAGCTGCCCGCGAGGTCCACATCGGTCACCGTCAGCGCCAGCCGGTAGCCCGGCGGCAGGATTTTCTCTGCGCGGTCCTCGATGTGACGGCGCAGGCGGACAAGCGCGGAGCTTTCCTTGTCCGGATTGTCCGCCGGATCGCGAGCATCCGTGAATTTCTCCGGCGACTCATAAGTGACCTCGACGTGCGCCTTGGGCGCAGCCGCCAATGCCAATCCGGGAAACAGCAACGCGCCAGCCAGGAGGCAGACCAAGGCGCGGCGGGAAAAGGGAGGAAACGTGGCTTTCATGATAGGTTCTTGGACCGCCCGCACGGCCACGGGTGCCGGAAAAATCACTCCGCGCGCAGGGCGATCATCGGGTCGACGTTCGTTGCGCGACGGGCCGGAACCAGCATCGCGAGCACCGAGACGGCGATCAGCAGACCGGCAACCCCGAGGTAGGTCAGAGGATCGCGCGGACTGACATCGAAGAGCGCACCCTGCACCAGATCGGCGGCAAGGAAGGTGGCGACCAGCGAGCAGCCCAGGCCGAGGGCGAGGCCGAAAGCGACCTGCGTCGCTCCCTGCCGGAAGACCAGACCGAGGATGCGGCTGCGGTCGGCGCCAAGCGCCATGCGAATGCCGAATTCCTGCAGGCGCTGGTTCACGGAGAAGGACATGATGCCGTAGAGGCCAATGGAGGCGAGGATCACGGCCACAATCCCGAAGGCGCCGAACATGACCGCGATAAAGCGGTTCTGGGTGAGGAATCCCGCGATCGCTTCCTCCGGCGTCAGGAAATAATACAGCGGCAGGTTCGGATCCACGCGGCTGGTCGCAGCCTGCAGCGCCGGACCAAGGCCTTGCGGGCGCTGGCCCTCGCGCGGACGCACCACGATGGTGGAGAAGTTCGCCGCGCTGGTGGCGAAAGGCGTGAAGAAACCGGATCCGTCACTTTCGCGGTCGAGCGGGCCCTGCATACGCAGATCGCCAACCACGCCGACAATCGTGCGCCAGGGTCCAAACGAATCACGTGCACCCTGGACCGTGCGGAAGCGACGGCCCAGCGGGCTCTCGCTGCCGAAGTGGGTCTGGGCAAACGCGGCATTCACGATGGCCACCGGGTCCCGCTGGTCCTGGTCGACTTCGGTGAAGTCACGGCCTTCGCGAAGCCGGAGCCCGAGCACCTCGAAGTACCCCGAGGAAATGTTTTCCACGATCGCCGCCGGGCGGTCGCTGTCGGTCATGTACTGACGGCCCTCAATCTCGATGCGCGTGCTGGTGGCCAGCGCCATCCGATTTCGGCTGGTGATCGCCGCGCTCGCGAATTCCGGCGTGGCCCGTAGCTCCCGCAGGAGTCGCTCATAGAAGGTCCGCTTGGCCGCCAGCGACGGATAATCGGTCTGCATCAGGCCCAAGCGGGCGCTGAGGAGAGAGCGGGTGTCGTAGCCGTGATCGATCGTCTGCTGACGGTGGATGGACTGAAGCTCGAGCATCGCGCCGATCAGCAGGACCGAGGTGACCATGATCTGGAACACCACGAGGCCGCGGCTGATGAGCCCAACCGTGCGCCCGGTGTTGCCGCGGCCGGATTCCTTCAGCACCTGAGCGGTGCTGGCGCGCGAGGCCATCCATGCGGGCACGAAGCCGGCGACCAGCGCGGCCAGCAGCGTGACGAACACAACGAACCCGAGCACCTTGAAATCCAGGGTGAACACCATCCAGTGCGGCAGCGGATTGGTAAGGTTGGCCTTGGCGAAATTGAGGTAGTCCGTGACGTAAAGCGCCCCGGCCACTCCAATGGCCGCGCCCATCGTCGCGATCAGCAGGCTTTCGGTCAGCATCTGACGGATGAGGCGCCAGCGGGAGGCGCCGAGGGCCGAACGAATGGCCAGCTCCTTCGAACGCAGCGTCGCCCGGGCGAACTGCATGTTCATCACGTTGACGCAGGCGATGAGCAGAACACCGGCGCAGAACGCGAGCATCGTGAACAGCAGCTTCGGCAACTGCGGACCGGTGAAGACGGCGATGAGCGGCCGGACATAGCCGGCGGTGTACTGGCGGTTGGTATCGGGATAGGTCTCTGCCAGATCGCGCGCGAAGCGGGTGACCTCGGCCTCGGCCTGATCGATCGACACGCCGGGTTTCAGGCGGGCCACAAGGGTGATCGTGGAGTTGGCCACGCCATCGCCCCGCGCACGCACCGGATACTCCACGTTGAAGGGAATCCAGATGTGCTCGTAGCTGGGAAAGGCGAAGCTCTTCGGCATCACGCCGATGATGGTCCCCGGCCGGCCATTGATCCGGACAGACCGGCCGATGGCGTTGGGGTCCGCGCCAAAGTCGCTGCGCCAGAAGGCGTCGCTGAGCATGACCGCCAGGTTCACGTTGGCCACGTCGTCCTCCGGCACAAAGTCCCGGCCCAGCGCCGGCGCCGCGCCCAGCGTGCGGAAGAAATCCCAAGGAACGTAGCCCCCCATCAGACGACGCGGCTGATCCTGATACGTGAGGTTGACCGTGGTGTTGCCAAGGTAGCCGGTCATGCCCTCGAACGACTGTGCTTGGGCCTTGAGCTCCATGAAGTCGGGCGTAACGACCCGGGAGCGATAGTTGGTCGGCGTGAAGGTCGTGGGATCGATCAGCTCGACCGACACCAGCCGGTCAGCCCCCGGGAACGAAAACCCGCGCAGCAGCGCGCCGTTAACGACCGCATACTGCGTGGTGACCGCGCAGATGCCGATCGCGAGGACCGACACGGCGAGGAAGCAGAAGGATTTTTCCTTACGAAGAACACGGAGCCCGATCCGGAGATCCTGAAAAAAGGTGTCGAAAGCCATGGCGATGGGATAACCCACGCGATTCGAGCAAACCCCGGACCGCTTGGCGAGGCGTTGCCCGCGAACCGAATCGAAACCAGCGGAAATAAGCCCGCCGCGCCGGACCCTGCAGCGGTTCGAATCCCGCCCGTGTCACCGCAAAGCGAGCCCGCGGATTAACTCTCTAAAGACCCGGTAATGGCGGATTACCGGCTACCGGTGCCCAGCTCATGAGGGGCAATGTGCAGATTGTGGTCAGGGACCGGAAACCGGCATTGCGCGCGCCGCAGCCGCCGGTCCAAGATGAAATCACCTGAGTATCCAAGCGAGCAGCGCGTTCGTACGGATGCCGGTCTGCCGCCCGCCTCCTTCAGGCATCCCCTTTCCTATCCGAAGTTCATGGCCGTCAAGAAATCCGAACTCTATTCCTCCCTCTGGGCCGGTTGCGACGCCCTGCGGGGTGGCATGGACGCCAGCCAGTACAAGGACTACGTCCTCGTTCTGCTCTTCATCAAGTACGTCAGCGATAAATACGCTGGCCAGACTTACGGCGCGATCACCGTTCCCAAGGGTGCCAGCTTCGCCGACCTGGTCGCACTCAAGGGCAAGCCCGACATCGGCGACCAGATCAACAAGCGCATCATCGCCCCGTTGGAAAAGGCCAACAACCTCTCCTTCGGCGGTGTCGACTTCTACGATGCGACCAAGCTCGGCTCAGGCAAGGAGATGGTGGACCGTCTCACCGATCTCATCGCCATCTTCGAGGACCGCGCCCTCGACTTCTCGCGCAACCGCGCCGACGGCGACGACCTGCTCGGCGATGCCTACGAGTATCTCATGCGGCACTTCGCCACGGAGAGCGGCAAGAGCAAGGGGCAGTTTTACACCCCCGCCGAGGTCAGCCGCGTGATCGCCCAGGTGCTCGGCATCCGCAACGCCGCCACCACGAACAAGACCACCGTTTACGACCCCACCTGCGGCTCGGGCTCGCTGCTCCTCAAGATCGGCGACGAGGCCCGCCATGGCGGCAAAACCGTGAAGGTCACCCTCTACGGGCAGGAAAAGGACAACGCCACCGCCGGCCTTGCCCGCATGAACATGATCCTGCACGACTACGCCACGGCGGAGATCAAGCAGGGCAACACGCTTGCGAGCCCCCACTTTCTCGATGGCGACCAGCTTCGCGCCTTCGACTACGTCGTCGCCAACCCTCCCTTCAGCGACAAGCGCTGGAGCACGGGCCTCCATCCCGACGAGGGCGGGCAGCCCGCGCCCGACGGCACCGCCACCGGCCGCAGTTACCACCGCTTCGACGGCTACGGCATCCCGCCCGCCAAGCAAGGCGACTACGCCTACCTGCTCCACATCCTCAAGTCCCTCAAGAGCACCGGCCGCGGCGCGTGCATCCTCCCGCACGGCGTGCTCTTCCGCGGCAACGCCGAGGGCGCCATCCGCCGCGCGCTCGTCCAGCGCGGCGTCATCGCGGGCATCATCGGTTTCCCGGCCAATCTCTTCTACGGCACCGGCATCCCTGCGTGCCTCGTCGTGCTCGATCGGGCCGGCGCGGCCGCCCGCAAGGGCATCTTCATGATCGATGCCTCCCGCGGCTTCATCAAGGACGGCAACAAGAACCGCCTCCGCGAGCAGGATATCCACCGCATCGTGGACACCTTCACGCACCAGACGGAGATCCCCGGCTACGCGCGCCTCGTGCCCGTGACCGAGATCGCCAGCCCGAAAAACGACTACAACCTCAACCTCCCGCGCTACATCGACGGCACCGAGCCTGAGGACCGCCAGGACATCGACGCCCACCTCCGCGGCGGCGTCCCTGACGTCGACCTCGACGCCCTCGCCCCGTACTGGAAACAGTTCCCCTCGCTGCGGGTCGCCTTGTTCAAGGCGCAGCGCTCCGGCTATTCCGCCCTCCGCATTCCACACGCCGACATCAAGTCGGTGATCCTAGGCCACCCCGAATTCACCGCGTTCACCGCCACGGCGAAGAAGCGCTTCACCAAATGGCGCAACGCCACCGAGCCCAAGCTCACCGGGATCGGTTCGAAAACGCTGCCGAAGGCCCTGATCGAGGAAATCTCCGAGGATCTGCTCACTGGCTTCGAGACCGCCCCGCTGCTCGACGCCTACGATGTGTACCAGCACCTCATGGATTACTGGGCCGCGACGATGCAGGACGACGTGTATCTCCTCGTCGCCGACGGCTGGCGCGAGGCCGCGCAGCCGCGCCTGATCGTCGAGGACAAGAAGGCCAAGACCAAGGCCCGGCCCGACCTCGTCGTCGGGAAGAAGAAGTACCAGTGCGAGCTGATCCCACCCGCGCTCGTCATCGCCCGGTATTTTCCGCAAGAGCAAGCCGCTGTGGACACCCTCGCCGCCGAAGTCGAGACCCTCACCGCCCAGCTCACCGAGCTGGAGGAAGAGCACAGCGCCGAAGACGCCGCGTTCGGCTCCCTAGAAAAAATCACCCGCGCCACCATCAAAGAAGCTCTGGCCGACCAAGGTGGAGCGCGTTCCCTGAACACGCTTTCCGGAAAACCTTCCGACCGCCCTCTGATGGTCGCCGAACCTTCCGCCCCCTACGGCACGGAACCCCCAGACGCCGAGATCTACCAGCAGTGGCTCACCCTGAACGAGCAACTGACCGAGCAGCGCGCCGCTCTGAAGTTGGCCGAGGAATCCCTCGCCCGCCACACCCTAGAAAAAATCCCGAAGCTCACCGTAGACGAGATCAAGACCCTCGTCGTCGCCGACAAGTGGCTGACGTCCCTCGCCACCGCCGTGCAGGGCGAACTCGACCACGTCTCCCAGACCCTCACCGGCCGTATCCGCCAGCTCGCCGAGCGCTACTCCACCCCGCTGCCAGCTTTGGAAGACGAGGTAGAGGCGCTGTCCGAGAAAGTGGCCGGTCACCTCAAAAAGATGGGTGCGTCATGGAAGTGAAGCCCGGCTACAAGCTGACCGAAGCGGGCGTCATTCCGGATGACTGGAACGCTGAACGGATCGGCTCACAGGCAGAATTTGTCACTAGCGGCTCTCGGGGTTGGGCGCAGTTCTATTCTGATAGTGGGGCATTGTTCATTCGCAGTCAGAACGTGCGGGATGGCACACTCGACTTTGAAGACATTCAGTATGTTTCTCCGCCTGCTGGCGCAGAGGGAAACCGCACTAAAGTTAAGCTGAACGATCTGCTGATCACTATTACCGGCAATAGCGTTGGTAACGTCGCGTTGGTGAAACAGTCGTTTCCAGAGGCCTACATCAGCCAGCATGTTGGGTTGGTACGTCTCAAGGAGCCACAAAGAGGGATATACATCTGCCGGTATCTTGCACCCAGTGCTCCTGGAAACCCACAAATTGCGGGTAGTCAGTCCGGGCAAAGCAAGCCGGGGCTCAATCTTCAAAATCTCCGAGATTTCTGGATCGCTCTACCTCCAACCACTGAAGAGCAACGCGCCATCGCCGAGGCGTTGAACGATGTGGATGGGCTGCTGGGCGGCGTGGACCGGCTGATCGCCAAGAAGCGAGACCTCAAACAGGCCGCCATGCAGCAACTCCTCACCGGCCAAACCCGCCTCCCGGGCTTTGAGTGCGAATGGGAAGAAACGTCATTGGGTAAAGTGGCAGACGTGTTCAAAGGCGAAGGGCTTTCCAAGGGGATGGTCTCAACTGTAGCCACGAAGCCTTGCATTCTCTACGGTGAACTCTTCACCACGTATGGAAGAATAATCCACTCAGTTGCCGGGAGAACTGACTCCAGCGAAGGTGTGTTATCTGTCTCAGGTGATGTGCTAATGCCGGGCTCAACCACAACGACTGGAATCGATTTGGCCACTGCGTCTGCACTGTCCCTTGGCGGAGTGGCGCTCGGTGGGGACATTAACATTATCCGACGGAAGCGAGACGATTACAGCCCCCAATTCTTGGCATACTTACTGACACACGTAAAACGGCAGACTATCGCTGAATTATCTCAGGGTATCACGATTCACCACTTGTATGGCAGAGATTTGAAAAGATTGGATCTGACAATGCCGTCGGTGCCCGAGCAAACCGCCATCGCCGAGGTGCTGGCGGACATGGACGCGGAGCTGGCGGCGTTGGAGCAGCGCCGGGCCAAGACCCGCGCCCTCAAACAAGCCATGATGCAGGAACTCCTCACCGGCCGCATACGGTTAGTAAAACCCGGCACCGCCGCGTAATCCCATGTTGAACCGCTTCGCCAGGCTGATGCTCGTTGCAACGTCGTTATCCCCCATTCTGGGCGCCGTCGCAGTGGCGCAGATCGCGAAAGGGGAGCCGGCGAACTCATGGGGCTGGTGGCTGATCGTGGCCGGGCTGTTGGTTGTCGTTTGCTGGGGCCTCTTGCACATCACCGCACAGCGAGCGCAGAAAGAGACCCTCAAAATCGCCGAGTTTGAGAATAGCGACAAGGAGGTGCTGGCTTTCCTGCTCACCTACCTGCTGCCGTTCATTTCAACCGAGGACTTCGCATTTGGGGACCATTGGATCGTCGGCCTATACGTCATGGCCGTCATCTTGATGGTTGTTTGGCACGCCAATGCCCTCCACTTCAACCCGGTTATGGGACTGCTCGGCTACCACTTTCATAACATCAAGACGGAGTCGGGTCGCCCCATTTTGCTCATCGGTCGGAAGCAACTGCGCGGCACCGGAGCCGAGATCGACGCCGTCGAACTGGCGGATAACATCTACATCCAGCTACCCTGAATACCATGCCCCTGCAGAACTTCCATCTCGCTGCAATCTTCACTGAATCCGCCGGCCTGGTTCTCCGTCGCTTCCCTCTTCGCCGTGAACTCCAAGAATCTCTGGCAGTACAGTGGGAGGAACAACTCAGTGAATTTTTGGATAATGTCCGGCCGATTGCTTTCGATCCTGGCTACAACCCGGAGAGTGATGAGGTGTTCAAGATAGACGACTTTCAGGCGCCGGACTGGCTAGCGGCAAGGAGCAGCCTCAATGCGGCGGAGTTGGATTCCATCGTTGGCCAAGAGGATAATTTTCAAAGACTGGGCTGCGTGATGGCCTTTGCGCGCACCGCTCGCAGGGAGGAAATCGTTCTATTTCAGAACTTCGTGTCATCCCACCTGATCAAACCCGGCAAGTTCTTCTTCCAGGCCAATGGGACCTATATCACGAACGAGAAACCCGGCCTCACTTTGGACCGGAAGCTCACGGCGGTTTATTTCCCCGGCACGCAGCGTCTATTCTTCAAGAATTTCCGTGCAACAAACACTTTCCTGCCGCTCGCGAGCTACTTCAGTGAGGCGTCCGGCGAGGAAATCCGGCAGATTCTTAGTCACCGCATCTTCGCACCCGAATCTGTTGCCAGTGTGGATGCGCTGGCAGCGAATCCGCCGCAGTGGTTCCGGAAGCGTTTCGCGATGCTTCGGGCTTCTGGCGTGCTCGACGGCTATACGGCCGAACAGATTCGCACCAAGTCGTCAGGCTACGACGTAGAAGTCAGAATCGATCGCCACAAGATCGTGTTCCCCGCCGACCGCACAGCGGCCAAGAAACTCCTCCAGTTTCTCAACGAAGAAATTTTTCGAGGTGCGATCACTGAGAAACTCTACGAAACAAACTCGAAACGTAAGGCCGGTGAGTAGCCCTGCTTGATCAACTGACATGAAGGAAACCCAGCACATCGAGTGGAAGGAGGCGTGGCGGGACGACCATCTTCGCTGGGTGTGCGGCTTCGCCAACGCCGAGGGCGGCGTGCTCCATATCGGGCGCAACGACCGGGGCGTGGTGGTCGGTTTGGCGGACGCAACGAAGCTGCTCGTGGACCTGCCCAACCAGGTGCGCGACATCCTGGGCATTCTGGTGGACGTGAACCTGCGGCGGGAAAGTGGCCGCGAGTTCCTTGAGATTCGCGTCGAACCGTATCCGCATCCCATCAGCTACCGGGGGCATTACTACCGACGCAGCGGGAGCACCCTGCAGGAGCTCAAGGGCGCAGCGCTGGATCGCTTTCTCCTCCGCAAGCAGGGGCGCACTTGGGATGGCGTGCCAGCGCCGGGCGTGAAGCTCACGGATCTTTCCTCGGCCGCCATCCGCCTGTTCCGTGATCTGGCCCACACCAGCGGTCGACTCGATCCGGCCGACCTGCGCGCGGCCAAGGCGGACCTCATCAAAAAGCTCCAGCTCACCGACGGCCGCTACCTGAAGCGTGCTGCCGTGCTCCTGTTTCACGACGACCCCGAGCGTTTCGTCACCGGTGCCTTTGTGAAGATCGGCTTTTTCCGCTCGGAGTCCGATCTCGCCTACCACGACACTCTCCACGGCGCCCTTTTCTCGCTGGCCGCCCGCACCATCGACCTGGTGCACACCAAATACCTCAAGGCCGCCATCACCTACCAGGGCATCCAGCGGATCGAGCGCTACCCGGTACCCGATGCCGCCCTGCGCGAGGCCGTGCTCAACGCGCTGGTCCATCGCGACTACGCCGTGGGCGCGCCGGTGCAGATCCGGGTCTACGACGATCACCTGACGATCTGGAACCCGGCCGTGCTCCCGGATGGCTGGACCGTAAAGACGCTCCTCGGAGCGCACGCTTCCACCCCTTTCAATCCCACGGTCGCCAACGTGTTCTTCCGCTCGGGCGAAATCGAAACCTGGGGCCGCGGCATCCAGCGTATCTTCGCCGCCTGCCAGGAAGCCGGCGCACCCCGGCCCAAGCTCACCTTCGACGGTACCGGCCTTGCTCTGGAGTTCCGCTACGCCCCTAACTATCTGAAAACAATGGCGGTTACCGATCCGGGTGCGGCACCACTCACCACGGAGGCCGGATCACGGCTAGAGTCGGGGCTAGAGTCGGGGCTAGAGTCGGGGCTAGAGTCGATCCTACACCGATCACTCCAGGCTCTCGTCAGTCTCCCCCTCTCCAAGTCGGGAATTGCTGCCGCCATCGGCCAGCAGATCGCCTCCGGCAAGCTTCACGAGCGCATTCGGCAAATGCTTACGCTTGGCCTCATCGAGCGCACCATCCCGGGCAAACCCAACAGCCGCCTCCAGAAATACCGGCTCACCGCCAAAGGTCGCGCATGGCTGGAAAGCCGGCTTAAACCATGAGCGATCTGGGTAAATCCGAACGCGCGACGCAGGACCGGGTTATCGCCCTGTTTGTGGACGGGCTCGGCTACCGCTATCTCGGCGATTGGTCGGAGCGGAACGGGAACAGCAACATCGACGAGCCAATCCTGACCGCCTGGCTCACCAAGGCCGGGTACACGCCCGACCAGATCAGCCGGGCCATCTACCTGCTCAAGGCCGACGCCGACCATGCCACGCGCGGGCTCTATGAAAACAACCGCGCCGTCTACAGCCGCTTGCGCTACGGCGTGCCGGTCAAGACCGAGGCCGGGGAGGTCACCGCGCAGGTCGCACTCATCGACTGGGCGCGGCCAGAGCGGAACGACTTTGCCATCGCGGAAGAGGTCATGCTCCACGGCGGGCACGAGCGCCGGCCGGATCTCGTCCTCTACGTCAACGGCATCGCCGTGGCAGTGATCGAGCTGAAGCGCGCATCGGTCTCGGCGAGCGAGGGCATCCGTCAGCTGCTCTCCAATCAGCAGCCGGAGTTCAACGCATGGTTCTTCTCCACGGTGCAGATCGTCTTCGCCGGCAACGATTCGGAGGGCCTGCGCTACGGCACCATCGGGACCGAGGAAAAGTATTTCCTGAAATGGAAGGAAGACGAGGCCGACAACGCCGGCTACAAGCTCGACAAGTATCTGCGCAAGATGGCGCAGAAGGACCGGTTGATCGAGCTGCTGCACGATTTCGTGGTCTTCGACGGCGGGCAGAAGAAGCTTCCGCGCGTACACCAGTATTTCGGCGTGAAGGCGGCACAGGCGCATGTGACGGCCTTGAAAGGCGGCATCATCTGGCACACCCAAGGCAGCGGGAAAAGCATCGTGATGGTGCTGCTGGCAAAGTGGATTCTGGAAAATCGCCCGCCGGCGCGTGTACTGGTCGTCACCGACCGCGACGAACTCGACAAGCAGATCGAGCGGGTTTTCAACGAGGCCGGCCACGCGATCTACCGGACGAGCAGTGGGCGTGATCTCATGGCGCAGCTCGGCCAGGCCAAGCCGCGCCTGTTGTGCTCACTGGTCCACAAGTTCGGGAAAAAGGACGTGGAAAATTTTGACGCCTTCATTGAGGAGCTGAAATCACGACCAAGTCCCGCCGTGGGCGAGCTGTTCATCTTTGTGGATGAGTGTCACCGCACCCAGAGCGGCAAGCTGCACAAAACCATGAAGGCACTGCTGCCAGGGGCCGTCTTCATCGGCTTCACCGGCACACCCCTTCTCAAGGAGGACAAGGCCACCAGCCAGGAAATCTTCGGCGGCTACATCCACACCTACAAATTCGACGAGGCGGTCGAAGACGAGGTGGTGCTGGATTTGGTGTATGAAGCCCGCGACATCGAGCAGACGCTCGGCTCACAGGACAAGATCGACGCGTGGTTCGAGGCCAAGACCAAGGCGCTCAACGGCTGGCAGAAGGCCGCACTGCGCGAGCAATGGGGTACCATGCAGAAGGTGCTCAGCTCGCGGTCGCGGATGGACAAGGTCGTCAGCGACATCGTGTTCGATTTCGGCGTAAAGCCCCGTCTCTCCAACAAAAAGGGCAACGCCATGCTGGTCGCGTCCAGCATTCACGAGGCGTGCAAGTATTTTGAGCTCTTCCAGAAGACCGAACTCAAGGGTCTTTGCGCGGTCGTCACCTCCTACAATCCGCACGCGCAGGATGTGACCAAGGAGGAGACTGGGGCCAACACCGAGACGGAAAAGCAGTTCCTCTACAACACCTACACCGCGCTGTTGAAGAACGTAACGCCCAAGCCCGGCAAGTCGAAGACCGAGACCTACGAGGACGAGGCGAAGCAGCTGTTCATCGAGGAGCCAGCCCGAATGAGGCTGCTTGTGGTGGTGGACAAGCTGCTGACCGGTTTCGATGCACCGGCCTGCACCTACCTCTACATCGACAAGTCCATGCAGGATCACGGCCTCTTCCAGGCCATCTGCCGCACCAACCGGCTCGATGGCGAGGATAAGACGTTCGGTTACATCGTGGACTACAAGGATCTCTTCAAAAAGCTGGTGAACGATGACGGCACGGGCGCTCTGCAGGTGTACACCTCGGAGCTGGATGAGGATGCTGATGGCCGGACGTCGGAAGTGATGATGCAGGACCGGTTGCAGAAGGGCCGTGAGCGGCTGGATCAAGCTCTGGAGATCGTGCTGGCGTTGTGCGAACCGGTCGCGCCGCCCAAGGGAGACCTGGAGCACATCCACTATTTCTGTGGCAACACCGAGCTGGAGGATGACTTGCAGGATCACGAGCCGCAACGCGCCGGGCTCTACAAAGCGACGGCAACGCTGGTCCGGGCCTATGCGAACATCGCGGACGACCTGGCGCAGGCTGGATATACCCCTGCTCGGGTGACTCGAATCAAGGAGACGGTAGAGCGACAGGTGAAGCTGCGGGAGATCATCCGGCAGGCGAGCGGCGAAACCATTGACCTGAAGGCCTACGAGGCCGACATGCGCCACCTGATCGACACCTACATCGAGGCAAAGGAGCCACGCCCCATTTCACAGTTCGGCGAGATCGGCCTGCTGGAACTGATCGTGAAATCAGGCATCGCGGATGCCATCGGCAGCCTGCCGGAGGGCATCAAGGGAGACCGGCGCGCGGTGGCGGAGACCATCGCCAACAACGTGCGCAGCAAGATCGTAAAGGAGCACCTCAACGATCCGGCTTTCTACGAGCGGATGTCGGCGCTGTTGCGCGAAATCCTCGCCGACCTGAAGGCGAAACGCATCGCCTACGAAGACTTCCTGCGACGCATGGCAGAGCTGGTCGCACAAGTGCAGGCAGGCGCGACCGACGACACGCCGGAGCCGCTGAAGAAGAGCCCGGCCCTGCGCGCGGTGTACAACCACTTGGAAGATAGGTTCCTCAAGGCAGCCGACTTGCCGGCTGGAGAAGACCCGGATGCGTATCTCGGGAAGCTGCGCAATACAGCCCTGGAGCAGGCGATCCAAGTCGATGCAGCCATCCGGGAAGCGGCGCAGGACAACTGGCGCGGGGTGCGGGCCAAGGAGAATGTCATCAAGGCGGCCTTGCTCCCGCTACTGCGGAATGACGAAGACGCTGTCGAACGGCTGTTCCCGGTGCTCTTCGCGCAAAAGGAATACTGATGCTCATGCAACTGGAGTTCGGCGGCGTGTCGGTGGATGTCCTGAGAAAGGACATCAAGCACCTGCACCTGAGCGTACATCCGCCGACAGGACGCGTGCGCATCTCGGCCCCGGAACGCATGGACGTGGATGCGATCCGTGTCTTTGCGATCTCCAAGCTCAATTGGATCAAGCGGCATCAGCACATTGTCCGGGCGCAGGACCGGGAATCCCCACGCGAATACCTGGAGCGCGAGAGCCATTTCGTGTGGGGACGCCGGTGCCTGCTGGTGCTTGAAATCGCGCCGCGTGCCGGCGTCGAGCTCAACCACAACCGGCTGGTGCTCCGGACCCGCGCTGGCGCCGGTATCAGCCAGCGGCAGACACTGCTGGACGCCTGGTATCGCCAGCAGGTACAGGAAGCGGTACCGCCCCTGCTGGCACGCTGGGAACTGCGGCTGGGGGTGAAAGCGAAAGCATTCTTCGTGCGACATATGAAGACCAAGTGGGGTAGTTGTAACCACGAGGCCGGCACGATCCGACTCAACACGGAATTGGCCAAAAAGCCGCCTGTGTGTCTGGAGTATCTGGTCGTGCATGAGCTCATGCACTTGATCGAACCGACGCACGGCCCGCGTTTCGTTGCACTCATGGATCGTCATCTGCCGAAGTGGCAGCACTACCGGGATGAGCTGAACCGACTGCCCGTACGGCACGAAGATTGGGTATACTGAGGATGGACGCTGCCGACACCTATCGGCGGCCAGGCTTCAGTCTAGCGAACGCAGATACAGGACCAGCGACTGCACACCGGCTTCGTCGACCACGCCCTGATAAGAGGGCATGGCGATCTCGCGGCCGGCGTAGCCGGCGACGATGTCGGCGGCGGGATGGAGGATCGAGCGGGCAAGGTACGCATCGTCTGCGGTCAGCTCACGCCCGTCGCTCAGGCGGCGGGACCGGCCGGCCAGCGCGCGGAAGGTCGGTGCCGGGCGGCCCTCGATCGTGCCGTCGAGGGAGTGGCACCCCACGCAACCGAGTTCAGCGGCAAGGGCGCGACCGCGATCGACGGAGCTCTCCGCAACCGCGGACGGAAGCAGCGCAGGCAATGGCTGCGCTGGCATTTCCGCAAAGCGTCGCGGCAGGTCGAGTCGTGCGAATTCCGCTTCGCGTTCCGGAATCTCATCCAGCCGGTTGATCGTGAAGTACACCGCAGCCGGGCTTCCGAACAGCCGGTGTTTCACCTCCAGCTGCATTGTCGGCCGCAAGCCGGGGATGGCAATGAACACTGAGCGCCGGTCGGATCCTGGCCAGAGACTGTGGATGCGCCACGCATCGATGCCCGGACTGCCGTCGGCACGAAATTGTCCGGAGCCGTAGGCGGAGGTTCGCCGATACTCCCACGAATTTACCTCGTAGCCGGCCAGATCCTGGACCCGCGTCGAATCCAGCTCCTCGGCAAACCGGAGGAGCACGCCGTCACGATAGACCTGCGCCCGCACCGGGGTTGCGTCGGTCGACGCGACCGGCCGAACCCGGCACAAGCCTTCGAGCTCGGAGGAGACGGAGCCCTCGATCTTGAACCCGACGAAGTAAGGCAGCCCATCAGCCGGATTGATCCGCCCGCGCACCGCCGGGATCGGCAGCGTGACTGCCAGCTGAACGGCGGCGGCCTGCACCGGATCAGGATCGTTGGGCAGCAGGACCTTCACCAATCCGGGGCGGTAGTAGTCGACGACCACGAGCGCGTCCTTCAGCGGCCCGGCACGGTCGTCGAAGCCGCTGAGCTGACCGACCGTCGATTGTGCCGCGCGGTGCGGCAGCCACACGAGCGGCGGTGTGATGGTCTGGTCACCGGGCGGCTTGCCGGGTTCGTACCCATAGTAGGCGCCGCGACTGATCTTGAACACCGGCGAGGTTGGCACCCAGTTGCCCTGCTGGTCTGTCGATGTGACCAGACCTGACCGCGCATCAGCACCGAGAATTCCATTCCGCAGGCCGAACGCGTAAGGCTCGACCCGCCGGCCGTCCGCCGAGACGTGCAGCACGCGCCCGCTGTCGATCGAGCGCAGGGCACCCTGCCCTCCCTTCGCGACGAGGAACGACCCATCGGGACGCGCCAGCAGACTCAGCGGATAGTCGCGCGTCTCCGCGCTCTGGGCAAAGGCGTTGGTGAACAGCGCGTATTCGTCCGTCTCGCCGTCGCCATCATGGTCGACGAGCTCGGTCACGCCGAGCCGGCTAAAGACAAAGGCCTTCCCGTCACGCAGCTGGATCGCCTGCGGTTCATTGAAGCCCGCCGCGATCCGCCGCCACTGCGGCCGGCGGTCCGCGCGGTCGAGATTGGTCACCGCGTACACATCCCCGTCGAACGTCAGGACGAGTGCCGTGCCGTCGGATCGGAAAACCAGGTCGATCGGCCGGATGCGCCGCCGCCACGGATTGGGATACGGCACGGTGATTCGCTCGGCCTGATACGCGCCCTGCGGCGGCGAAACGACGAGCTCCGAGTGGGCAACCTCGCTCCAGCGCGCGGGCTTTCCTGCTGCGAGAGCTGGGGCCGGCGCCGCGGGCACCAACCCTGCGACCGGGTTCTCCGTCAGTTGATAGGCAATGGTCACCTCCTGCACGGCCGAGCCAGCCGCAGGGTTCACACGCAAAACAACCTGGCTCCCGACACGCTCCATCGACGCGCCGGTCGCGGCCTGCTGGTTGGCCACACCCTCAGCAGAACCGAAATCGTTGGCGACCAGCCGCAGCGTCTTCGTCAGACCGCGGATCGCGATGCGGCGCACCACCACGGCACGCCCCGGCTGCCCGACGAGGGAAAACGTCTCGGCGAAATCGGCCTCGCCCACCCGATAGCGCAGGCTCGCCGACGAACCAGAATCCACGATTCCGCGCCAGCGGCCCATCGCTTCCGGCAAAGGCCCGCGGCCCAGCTCGTTCGGATCCGCGCCGCGGGGACGCGGATCGGACAGGATCGGTCGCTCGTCCTCGCTCCAACCCGGGTAGAGCCCGGTCGCCGCCCAGATGCGTCCCACGGGCTTGGAGAGCAGGCGCTGTCCGCCCGGGATTTCGCGCAGCGGATCGGCATACGAGTACATCGCCATGCCGTGCGGCGTGACCGAGCCGCCGTTCCAGATCGCGGCCACGCGCAGGAGTTCGGTGTCGAAGCAGACGAAGGTGTCCGCCCCCAGCGGCAGGATGATCCCGCGCGGCACGAGATTTTCGCGCGTGCCTGCCGGAGCGAGTTCGCGCGCATCGAGCG
The DNA here is from genome assembly GCA_036401075.1 of Opitutaceae bacterium. GTDB lineage: Bacteria > Verrucomicrobiota > Verrucomicrobiia > Opitutales > Opitutaceae > CAMAXB01. Next base: position 38,026 of record DASWVY010000046.1, on the reverse strand, counting down.
TCGCTTCGAAAAACGAAAGCTGAGGATCGAGGATCGTGGTGTACCCCACGTCTGCCGCCGTCGCGGCCCGGCCGACAGCGGTCAGTCCCGGCAGCAACAGCAGCGCCGCCCCGGCCCATCGAAACACCCGTGCCGATGAGCCTGAGCGGCGCGCTGCGCTAGAGCTTGAACAGGCGTTGGGCATTGCCCGCGAAGATCCTGGCCTCGTCTTCCGGGGAAAGTCCGGCCTCGCGCACGCATCGGACGATCTCCGACGGATCGACCCAGGGATGATCGCTCGAGAAGAGCAGACGGTCCGGTCCCATGAACTCGTGTGCGAACTTGATGGCGAGGGGCAGCGGCGACACCACGTCGAGCCAGACAGATTTCAGGTACGCGCTCGGAGCCCGCGTGAGGTACTTCGGTCCGCGCTTGAGCACCTGCGTCTGGTGGTCGAGGCGGCCAATGATGTAGGGCAGCGTGCCCCCGAGGTGCGGGCAGACCAGCTTGAGCCCCGGAAATTCGTCCAGCATGCCCGCCATGATGATGCGGGTCAGCGCGATCGTGTTGTCGAACATGTTGCCGAGCGAACTCGTCATCTCGTAGCCCTTCACAAACTCAGTCGTGATCGGCTTGGCGGGATGCAGCAGCACCGGGATGTCGAGTTCGGTCACGCGCTTGAACAGCGGACGGAACTCGGGCTCGTCGGGGAATTTTCCAGCGAGGTTGGTGTAGAGCAGCACGCCCTTCATCCCCAGCTGATTCACGCAGCGGTCCAGTTCGACCAGCGTGGCGGACATGTCCTGCAGCGGCAGCACGCACAGCCCGAAGAAGCGCGTCGGGTGCCGGCGGACGATGTCCGCCACAAAGTCGTTGAGGATACGTGCGACCGCAGGCCCGTCTTCGCCGAACCACTCCGGGCCGGGATCGTTGATGCTGAGCGCGGTCATCGTGATCCCGCTGTCGTCCATGGCGGCGAGCTTGGCTTGCACGTCCATGTAGTGCGGCGGGATCTTCCGCAGCCAGTCGCCCATCTTGATGATCCGTTCGCCGTCGCGGATGAAAACGGTGGGATCGTTGCGGCGTCCCTCCATCAACGTGACGAGTTCGGGACAGAAGAGATGACTCTGGCAGTCGATCCGGAGGGTCGAGACCGGGGCAGCGGCGGCCTGCAGGGAAGCAGCAGGCGCGGCGGAGGCAGCGACCGCGGCAGCGAGGAATCCGCGCCGGGTCATGGGGTTGGTTGGGGTGGACATGACGTCAGCGAAGCAGCGCCTGGATGGTTTTGTTCTGCGCCTCCAGATCCGGCGCACGCGTGGCCGGCGCATCGAAGAGCAGCACACCGTAACGCAGCCGGAGCGCCTCGCCGGCCGGGACGACCAGCTTGCCGCCGGCACTGGCCGGAAGCACACGCGCTCCAAAGCTGTTCGCAACCATCACGCCATAGTCGCGGCTGTGCCACCAGGTCGGGACGCGGTTGGCCTCCGACGGAAACACGGCAAGGCCCGCGTGACGGCCATCGATTTCGCGGGCGTAGGAAGCCCAGGGCGCGGTGGTGCCCCACACAGCTTTAGCGCCGCGCAGGCCGGCGCTGCTCGTCACGATGCCGCCCGCCTTCTCGGTCAGGGCAGTCTCCAGCCGGACGCCGAGGCCCATTTCCTCCTGATCGCCAAAGACGAGGTCACCGTTGGCACCACGCAGGGTCGAATCGATCGTAAGCAGGTAGGCATCGTCGCCGGACAGGCGCAGGCTGATCTCCAGATCCTGACGGCCCAGCACGGCACCATCGACGGCCACCAGCCGGTTCTCGGTCGCAAACGAGAGGACGCCGTCGCGCACAGCCGGGGAACGCGTGAAGCCCACGTGTTGGATCAGCGCCTTGTTGCGCCAGAAGTCCTGCCCGTTGATGTCACCAAATCCCAACCACACGCCGAGGTGCATCGTGGCGTGATCGCTGGCGTCGGTTGCCTGCACCGGATGATTGCGCGTCAGCTGGCGGCCGCCCGGCGCGCGCAGGTTCTCCAAGTAGGGACGGCGAACGGTGGCGTCGGCAAAGGCGTAACTGGCCACCGGCTTTCCATTCCGAGTAATCGCCAAGCGGTCAGCGCCGAGCGTCCACTCGAAGGCGGCGGCTCCGGTGTTCGTCGATGCGGCAACGCCCGCTGAAGCCGCAACCGGCAGCACCTCGGCGTGCGCCGTGCGCTGCTGCATCAGCCACGCGACAAGATCCGCGAGCTGCTGGGGCGCGAGGACCCGATCGTAGCCCGGCATCGGTGAGCTATGAACGCTCTGGCGGCTCGCGATCGTCGACTTGTCGATCGAAACGGATTCGCCGGACATCTGGACGAGCGTGAGCATGCGGTCCGTCTCCTCCTGCAGGATGCCGGCAAAGGCCTCGTCCTTGCGCGTCTCCACGGTCAGCAGCGAGTAGCCTTCGACGATGATCTGATTCGGCATGAGGATGGAACGGATCAGCGAGTCAGGATCGTCACGTTCGCCGATTGCGCTGAGGTTCGGCCCCACGGCGTTGCCCTCGTCGCCAACGCGATGGCAGGCGACGCAGCCGGCCGCGCTGAAGAGTCCGGGCCCCTTGCGGGCGTCGGCTTTCGCGAGCAGCGGCAGCACGTCCGGCGCCGTGGTGGGCGTGGCCACCTCGCCCAGCGTCGGAAGCTGGACGTTGGATTCACGCCGGCGGTAGTTGGCCACCAGCGTATTGCCGACCTGGCGATCGTTCACGAAGAGCGCGACCTTGAGGGTCGTGGTCTGCGTCAGGCGGCCCGGGCTGCCTGAGGGCGACTTCAACGTAGGCTCGCTGCCGTCGATCGTGTGGCGGAGGGTAGCGGGCTTGATGCCCGGGACCAGCCGGACGTCCACGCTGTCGAGGAACGCACCGGGCTTGGGGTAGATATCGATGAGCGGATTGCCGTCGCGTTTCGCGATCCAATTGGCCGCCAATTCCGAGACAGAGGCGTCGCCATCGTTCACCAGCGGCTGCACCTGGTCGCGATCGATCCGCCCGTCCTCCGCCAGCGCGAGCAGCGCGGCGCGACGGACTCCGGCGCGGGGATCGATCAGCATCGCGCGGAGCTGATCCGGCGTCGCCAGCTGCCGCAGGGCGTGCCAGGCCGCATAGGCGGTCACACGGTCGGTCTCGGAGGCCGCAACGTCCTGCACAGCGCCGAGCGAGCGCGTCTCGCGCGCCTGTCCGATCGCCTGTACAGCCGCGAAGCGCACGCGCGCCTCGGGATCCTTGAGGGCCGCGAGCACGAAGCCCGGGAGCGGATCGGTGCGACCGGTCTCGCGGCGGCGATGGGCGGCAATGCGGATCGCCTGGATCCGGGTATTGAGTGAGCGCTGTGCCTCGACGCTGGCCAGCCAGTCATCGACTGTGCGGTCGGTCATCGCGATGCGGCCGACGGTCCAGATCAGCCAGGTCTCGGCGGATTCGGTCAACCCACGAGCGGCGATACGCTCCTGCAGGCGCGCGACCACGGCGGGACCGCGGCGCACGAGTTCGTCCTGCGCATCGGTGTTCCACACCGGAAGCGTGGAGCCGAGATCGTCAGCCAGTTCGTCGACCGACCACTCGGTCAACGGCTTGGCGCGCTTGGCGCTGTTCCAGGCCGCCTTGGTGGCACCGGGCCACGAAACGCGGAAGACGCGGCCCTCGTTGACCTGCTGGCCGTCCTTCCAGACCACGTCGAGTTCCTCGCCCCAACCGGAGATGTACAGCGCGCCATCGGGACCGACGACGATATCAACGGGTTTGAAGAGCGAGCCGATCTCGCGCAACTCGGGCTGCTCCCGGCGCGAGCCGCCGTAAAGGCTCACCGAGCGACCGGCACCGCCACCCACGATGAACGGCTGCCAGCGGCCGCCCTCGGGCTGCAGGAGCGCGCCGTCCCAGCGCGGGCGGTACACGAAGGTCGTCTTGCGCAGCCAGTCGTTGATGAACCAAACACCGCGGTAGGCGGGCGGAAGCTGGGGCAGATCGTAGTAGATCAGGCCCGTGCCCGATCCGTCGTAGACCGGCGCGCTGACCGGGACGGTCGGCGGATGATCGCGGCCCGTCCAGTTCGTGCTCCACGAATGGCCCCAGCCGAAATGCGCGTTGAAGAACGGCATCATCACGCGGTCGCCCTCGCTCTGGTCGTTGTCCGTCACCAGCCAGTTGAAGCCGGCGTCGAAGGCGATGTCCCACGGGTTGCGCATGCCGCGCGACACGATCTCGAGGTTTTTGCCCAGATCGTCACTGCGCAGGATGCCACCCTCGCGGCCCCAGTCATCACGGGGATCCTGATACGTGGCGCGATAGTCCTCGCGCTTGAAGATCTGCGGCTCGGGGAAATCCGGCGTGCCAGCGGGAGCCTCCACGCCCCAGAGCTGGCGGAACGGCAGGGGTGCGACACGGCCCGGCTGCGTCAGGCCTTTCGACGTGCCCTGGGAAAAGTACAGCTTGCCGTCCGGTCCCCACGTGTGGCCGTGGTTCGCATGCTCGAGGTTGCCCAGGTCGGTGTAGACCTTGACGTACTCGTCGGCCACATCGTCGCCATCGAGATCGCGCACGATCGTGAGGTCGGGCGAGTTGCCGACCCAGAGGTCGCGGCCATGCCAGGCGAGGCCCTGGATCGAGTTGAAGCCGGTCGCAAAGGTCTTCGCCGATTCGGCCACGCCATCGCCGTCGGCATCGGTCAGCATCACCACGCTGTCGGGCGGGGTTTCGGGCTTCGGGTTGCGGTACTGCGGACCCTGGCCGACGAACAGGCGGCCGCGACGGTCAAACGCCATCGCCGCGGGATTCCGGATCTGGGGTTCGCGGGCGAAGAGCCCGATCTGCAGATCCGCCGGCACGGTGGGCAAGGATTCGGCCGCTCGCACAAGGCCGGCCGGCAGGAAGCTCGCAAGGGCAAGCAGACAGAGAGGGGTGGAACGCAGGGTGTTCATGGGGTGACTCGGTCCAAGGGAGATTGCGCCGCGCCGCGGCGATCAGTCGTCGAGCGACTTGTTGGTCGTGTCGGGCGCCCACCAGATCACGATCATGCCGAGGGCATAGACGAGTCCGGTGATCATGCCGACCTTGGCGTAGTCGCCGCCGGACCACGCCATCAGAAAGCCCGCGCCGAGCACACCGGCGGCGGAGGCGAAGCGGCCGGTGTTGTAGGCGAGGCCGGTCCCGGTCGCCCGCACGCGCGTTGGAAAGAGTTCCGGCAGCGAAAGCGGCAGCCAGCCGAAGAAGAGCGTCGTGACGAACCCCTGCGCGAAGACCAGCGGGAGGAACATCGGATCGAGCGGACGGGAGAAGAGGAAAATGCCGCACGTCAGCGTGACCGAGCCCAGACTGATGAGGAAGTACGCGAGTCGCCGGCCGATCAGGCTCGCCACATGACTGCCAAAGAAGCTGCCGATGATCGCCCCAACTGCCCACCAGCCTTGCGTCGTGGCCTTGTAGCCGGCGCGTTCCGCGCCGCCGATCACATCCGCCCACGGGATCATCCATTTGGATGCGGCCCAGGCGCCGATCAGCGGAATGCTCCCGAGCAGGATGCCGATGATCGTGATCCGCAGCAGCGGGGGACGAAGCAGTTCACGCAGGGGAACCTCCGCCTTGGTGGTCCGGCTGCCACGGCTGGCGAGCCAGCGCGGTGATTCCGGGAGAATCGTCACTGCGGCGAAGCCGATCACGGCGAACACCGCGCCGAGTTCGAGCAGCCAACGCCACGAATCGGCGGTGACCGTGTGGACGCGGCCCAGTTGGGAAATGCAGAGAATGCCGATGTTCATGCCGGTGCCGATGATGCCTGCCACCATCGGGCGCGTAGCCGAAGTCCAGCACTCGGACACCAGCGCGACCCCGTTGGGCCACATGCCGCCGACGCCGATACCCGCGAGGAAGCGCAGCAGGAGCAGCTGTTCCTGGGTGGAGACGAAGCCGCCGGCCGCGCCGGCGAGCGAAAGAACGAGGATGCTGACGCCGGTCGCGCGAGCGCGTCCGATCCGGTCGCCCAGCGAGCCGAGGAAGATGCCCCCGATCGCGCCGCCGAGCATCATCGCCGCCGTGTAGCGCGCAAACCAGTCACCGGCCAGGCCGGGCGAATACGCCTCGCCGAGCAGGTCGCGACTGATCGAAAGCGCGGCGAGCGGCATCAGGCCGAGCTGAAACCCGGCGCCGACGAGGCCAGAGAAGGCGACAAAGAGGATGGCCGCGCGCTGAGGGGTGGTAAGGGCAACCGGGGGTGTGCTCATGATTTGGCTCCGATCGCCTGGGCTGCGGAGAGAACGGTGATGATGGCGCTGTTATCGAGTTCGCCGCAGCCGGCGGCCTCGGCCTGCTCAAGGATCGCGCGATGCGTGGCGCTGAGCGGCATCGGCAGGCCCGCCTGCTGACCGATGCCAACGATGAGGCGGACGTCCTTCAAGTGCTGCGAAAGGCGGGCGTCGGGCGCGAAGTCGTGGTTGATCATGCGCTCACCCTTCGTGTCCATGATGCGTGAATACGCTGCACTGCCGCGCATCACCTCCAGCGTGCGACCGAGGTCGAGTCCGAACGACTGGGCGAAGGCGAGCCCCTCGGCGAGCGCGGCGCGGTTGAGGCCGAGAACCAGGTTGGTCACCAGCTTCATCTTGGCGCCGGTGCCGGCCGGGCCGGTGTGAAAGGTCTGCCGGCCAATCGCTGCGAACAGATCCGAGCAGGCGTCAAACGTGTCGCGCGCACCGCCGACCATGAGCGTGACGGCGCCGGTCCGCACCTGCGCACTGCTGCCAGAGATGGTCGCGTCGAGATAGCCCAGCTGGCGCGCCGCGAGTTTCTCGGCCACCTGCTCCGTGCTGATCGGATCGCCGGTCGTGGTGTCGATGATGGTCAGTCCCGGGCGCAGGTCGGCGTCGCAGGCCTCGAGCACCTGGTTGACCTCGTGATGGCTTGGCAGGCTGAGCAATACGGGATCGCAGGCACGAAAGACGGTCGCCGCGTCCGGCGCCGGACGACCGCCGAGCCGGCCGAGGGTGAGCAGGCAGTTCGCATCGACATCCCAGCCCATCACCGAGAACCCGCCGGCGATCAGACGCTCGGCAATGGCGCTGCCAATGAGGCCGACGCCAATCAAGCCGATCGTACGTTTCTGTTTAGTCATAAAATGAATCCTCCGTGCGAATCATCGCCCGGACCTGTCGTTGATCGATTGAAGAGGAGGCCCGTGCGTCAGTCCGACCCCTGCGTCTGTCCTAAAGGGGATCGTGGCCGTGGTCGAGCGTTGCGACGGATAGCGGGGTGCGAGCCCCCTAAGACTCGCACCCCTGGTTCCAGACTAGAACGAGCCGCTAATCCCCGCGGTCATCCGAGTACCGAAAATGCGATTGTTGATGGTGCGATGCTCCAGGCCCGTGTACTGGAACTCCTTCTCGTTGAAGAGATTTTTGACATCGACGAAGAAGTTCAGGCGCGGGCGGTAGGCGTAGCGGACGCTGAAGTCGACCGTCGTGCGAGAGACCATGTAATTCCGACGGGCCGGATCGGCGTTGAAGCCCTTCATCGACTCACCCTCGTAGTTGGCCGAGAGGCGAACGGTGAAGTTGTGCTTGATGTACGAGAGGCCGACGTTGCCGGAGCGGCTGATGAAGCCCGCGATGTCCTTGAGGACCACGGTGCCGTCGTACGTGCCCTCGGTGGAGAGCGCCGTCAGGTTGCCGTACACGCCGAAGCCGTTGAGGAAGCCAGGCAGGAACGTTAGCTGCTGCTGGTAGTTGAGCTCGAGGCCGTAGACACGGGCCCAGCCGCCGTTCGTGCGCGTGCGGAGGAGGTAGCCCTCGTACTCGCCGTCGAAGCCGTTGTTCGCGCCGCTGCCGATGATGCTCTCGGCCGAGAAGACAAAGCCCTCGAGGTCCTTGCGGAAGGCGGAGACGGATACGAGGCCGACGCTCTTCAGGTAGTACTCGGCGCTGAGATCGTAGTTCTCGGAGAACTGCGGCTCGAGATTCGGGTTGTTCTGGGAGACGATCTGGGTGTCGACATTGACGTCAAATCCAGGCGCCAGCTGGCTGAAGTTCGGACGGCCGATGCTGGTCGAGGCACTGGCGCGGAAGATCAGTCCGGGGCGGGCCTCGTACTTGAGGTGGAGGCCCGGGAACGTATCGGTGTAGCCGCCCGAGATTTCCTTCAGCTTCTCGTACTGGCTGAGCGCCGGCAGGCTGGCTTGGCGGGCGTAGCCGATGCCGCTCGTCTCCGTGCGCTCGACGCGCACGCCGCCGAGCGCGGAGAAGTTGCCGATCTTGATGTTGCCCTGCAGGTACGCCGCGGTGATGTCCTCCTGCGCGGTGAGGTCGTTCGCCCGGTCGGTCTGGTAGCCGCGGACCTCGTCGAAGATATAGTTCTGCGGGTTCGCGCGGATGTCATCGTGCATCGCCAGCCAGTCCGGCCAGATTGGGCTGGAGTAGCGGCCGTAGACAGGTCCGACGCGGCGGCCGGTGTCGCGGAAGCGGTTGAGGTTGTCATCGCTGACCCCGTTGACCGGACCGGCGACACCATCAGGGCCGCGGTAGCGCCAGCGGGGCTCGTAGCGATCCTGACGCTTCTCCTGGCTGCGGAAGCGCACGCCGGTTTTGACGTTGGTCAAAAGGCTGTCCTCAAACTTGCGGGTCAGGTTGATCTGGGCCGCGGTCACCTTGTCCCAAGCCTGCTTGTCCTGCGCGTCCAGGGACTCGACAAAGCCATTGTCGTAGTTGGTGACATCCGGACCGGAAATCTTGGTGACCGTGGGGAAATAGAGATGGGCCGAGCGGTCGATGCGGTACCCCACCCCGTTGACGCGCAGGCTCAGGTTCTCACGGCCCTCGGTGCCGCGCGACTTCGAGTGCGAGATGTCGTATTCCAGGAGGTACTTGTCCCAGTCAGACCGGCCGCCGATCTGCACCATGCCCGTTTTCACCGTGCGGCGGCGGGCCTCCATCTCGTACTCGTACTGGCCGTTGTTGAACGCGGTGACGAGCTCGGTGAGTTCGACGACCTGCGCCGCGTTGGTCGAGCGGACGCGCTGCTTGTGCTGCGTCATGTTGTCGTCGAAATTATTGTAGAGCGAATTGAAGAACAGGGACGTCGTGTCGCTGAGCTTGTAGTCGACCTTCAAACCGAGACCGATGCGGTCGAGCTGGATGTCGTCCTCCGAGGTCTGAAAGTCGTTCATCAGCGCCGGGGCGGTGAAGGTCGGATTCAGGTAGCCGGCGCGGAACGAGCTGACGGGCGAGAACGTGCGGTTGTAGCTCGCGTTAAAGGCGAAGCCCAGGCGACGGTTCGCGCCGAGGACGTCCGAGTACGTGATGCTGCCCGACGGGTGCGTGCGCTCGTAGTAGAGGTGATGATTAGCGGCGAGGCTGTAGGTGAACTCGCGGCCCTGGCGGTCGAACGCGCTCTTGGTGCGGAGATTGATTTTTCCGCCGATGGAGTCGGCGTCCATGTCAGGCGTCGGCGACTTGATGATCTCGATCGACTCGATCGAGTTCGTCGAAACCTTGTCGATCTCGAAGGAACGGTCGGTGCCGCGGGTGCTGGCGCCGGCGAGCAGCGTGCCGTCGACCGACACGGAGTTCAGGTCCGGGTTGATGCCGCGGACGGAAATGCGGAAGTCCTCGCCCTCGTCGCGCACGCCGGCCACGCCAGGGATCTTCGTGAGCACGTTCGCGAGATTCGTGTCAGCGACATTGCCGAACGCATCGGTCGAGACGACGTTCTTGACGTTGTCCGCCATGCGCTGGTCGTTGATCGACATCGCCTGACCCTCGCGGACGGTCGAGACGGAGAAGGCCTCCATCTTGTAGACCTCGGAGGTCAGGTACACGGTCGACTGCACAGACGAGCCGGCCGGGACCGTGACCTCGCTCTTCGCCGTGTCGAGGCCGGTGTACGACACCACGAGGGTACGCGCGCCCGCCGGGACGTTCGTCAGACGAAAACGGCCGTCCGCGCCGGAAACGGTCGTCACGCGGGCATCGCTCTCGAGCACGATGAGCGCACCGGAAAGCGGCGCATTCGTGGCCTCGTTGATGACCTGACCGGCCACGACGCCGAGGTCACCGGCTTGGGCCTGCACCCGGATCGGTGCGAGGGCGATGATCGAAAGAGCAAGAAAGCCAGTCAGCCTGAGGGCTCGGCGAAACGCTAGAGACAGTACGGTTGCATTCATGGGGGTACGATTCCTATGCCTGAGCGTCGCTTATCCCGGGCAGCTCGAGGGGGTAGAACTAACTGCCGGGAGGGGTGGAACTAGCTACGCTGTTTCCTTAATTTCTAAAAATTATTTCCGTCGTCAATTCTTAATTTCATTCCATTTACTGGAAATAAAGGAAAATAAGAATCCGCTTATCCACAAGCTGACTCCATAGCTTTTCTTTGACTATCTTTAACTTATCTCACTAATGCAAAGCTAGATAAGTAAAGACAACGCGAGGAACCACCTCGCCCATTGGTTGACCGACCGCCCCTGTTTTCAGATCGCATCATTTTACCTCAGCTTCGTTCACCGGCGTCTTAGTTCCAGTCCAGAAACTGCAACAACATGAATCATTTTGGCGATTTTCTATGGAAACTAAGGACCGAAGTGCTACAACGGCCCTGCCGCCATGAGTAACCCGAAGCCGCCCGTCACCATTCACGACGTCGCCAAAGCGGCCGGAGTGGCGGTCGGTTCGGCGTCCCGAGCGCTTAACAATCGGGGGAATGTCAGCGCCGAGATGCGCGCGCGGGTTGTCGCCGCAGCCCAGCGACTGAACTACACGCGGCTGCGCATGCGCCGGGCGAAGGTCCAGCTCGCGGCACCGGCCGTCACCAGCGAATTCAACCTCGGCCTGATCTGCTTCGGGATGGAGGACACCTTGGTCAACCTCCCGGTCGTGAGCGCCGCGCTCCACGGGATCGAGACCGCGGTCGGCCTCGAGGGCGGCACGCTGATGTTCGCCAACATTCCGAAAGGCGATCGGGTGCCTGCATTCCTGACTGAGGGCAAGATTTCCGGCCTCATCATCAAGGGCCCCAATCAAGGCGAGCTGCCGCCGCCGGCCGAGAACGAACTCCTCAGCCAGATCTATCGCTATCCGCATGTCTGGCTGATGGGACGCCTGGCCAACGCGATCGGCGATCACTGCAATTTCGACCAGGAAATCGCGGGCCAGCTGGCCGCCGAGCACCTGCACAAGAAGGGCCACCGCCACATCGCATTCATCAACCCCAAGCCCGGCCACACGCAGTTCGAGTTCGTGAAGCGCGCCGTGGTCGATTGGGGCCAGCGCCTGGGCAACCGCGTTGACGTGTTCACGCCCGAAGCCCCCGCCAAGCCCGTCTGGCCGCTCCCCGCGATGACCTCCCCCGCCATCGTCGACCAACTCGTCCAGCGCTGGGCCCAGGAGCCTCGCGACAAGCGCGCAACCGCCTTCGTGGTCGGCGCCGACACAACCGCGGTGCAGGTTTACCGCTCGCTCGCGCGCCTCGGCATCAAGGTCGGACGCGATGTTGGCCTCGTTTCATGCAATGACGAGCGCTCGCTCGTCATGGACCTCGATCCGCCGCTCACCACGATCAACGTCCGCGCCGAACTGATCGGAAAAAACGCGGTCGGACGCCTGCGCTGGCGCCTGGCCCACCCGGAGGACACCACGCCCTGCCGCCTGCTGGTCGAGCCGGTCCTGGTCGAGCGCGACTCGGTGCCCAACATCGGCTGAGGCCTGCGTCCGCTCAGGGCGCAACGTTCACGATCACACGCTCGTAGCGCGTGAGTCGCGGGGTACCGTGGTCGGTGACGGCAAGGACGAAGTGCATCGTGCCGTTGCGAAGCACACGACTCGTCGGGACGGTGAAGGAGGCCTTCGGTTGGTCGAAGTTCCTGACCTCCACCGGCTGTCCCGAGCGGGCAACCGACACCGTGAACGTGCCGGGTTCACCGTAGTAAAACCACTCGTACGATAAGGCATCCCCATCGGGATCGGTCGTGCCTTCGGCGCTCAGCGCGACACGCTCGCCGGGCTTGGCGTTGATCTCCCGCGCATGCGCGAGCTTCGGCACCGGCGGATGGTTGGCCTCAGCGTAGGGCTTGATCGTCCAGTCGATGCGCGCAGCAAAGTCGTTCTGGTAGGCGGAGCGCCAGCGCCAGATTGTGGCGTGGTTGCTCGTGTGCCAGTTACCATCAACACCCTTCACTTCGTCCTCGGCATTGGTCCACAGCGGCCGGGTCTCCGGCTCGGAAAACCACTTCTCTGTGCGCGGGGTGTAGAACTCGTAGCGTCCACCCCACCCACCCCAGTTGGGCTGCTCAGGAGCGTTGAGGCCATTGCGCACGAGGCCGAGAAAGCTCGGGGTGTCGCCTTCCATCAGGAACTCCGTGTGCGGGTACTGGGCACCGAGCGGACCCTTGCGACGGACGGCCACATCGAGCCAGGGATTATCCACGATCGCATGGTCCGCGCCGGTGAAGCGCGCGTGAAACTTGTCTCCACTGATGCCACTCCAAGTGGCAAAGTGATAGGCCCCGCCCGCGTGGACCCCCGGACTCGCAATGTAGAACAACTCCGGGAAGGTCTTCCGAATCCAGGGACCGGAATCGTCCTGATCGGAGATGGTGTACACGCGTAGCTTGGCCACAAACCGGGCCAGCGCCTCGGGCGAACGGGTCGCACGGACTTTCCAGAGCGCTTGCGCCAGCACGTTGGGCCCGCCCCAGACAGGCACCCAAAGCGGACGGGGATCGTCGCGGTCGGCGGCCGCGATCAGCGCATCCGATCCGGCCGAATCCATGCCCTCACCCACCGCGTGCAACCCGAAGTCCGCGCGGCCCTCGGTGATCACCGATAGCAACTGATCGGCCGTCGGATAGCCCGGCTCGTGCAGCAGTAGGTTGGGCTGTACCTCGCCGTAGGCGCCGACAATCTCACGGATGCGCCAGGCGGCGGTCTTTTTCTGCTGATGGATCGACGTGGTCGCACACAGGCCCTCGATGTCGAACTGGTTCGCGTAGGTCAGAAAACGCACCAGCGACTGGGCGTCGTCCGGCTCGTTCTCGATGTCGGTCAGAATAAAGATGCGAAGCTTCTCCGCCGGGGCCGTGGTCGCAGACGAGGCGTGGCTGGAACTGGCGAGGCCGAGCATGAGAACAAGCAGTAACCACGGAGCACGGGAGAATTTCATGGGCAGAGAGCGACAGATTCAGGGTTGAGCGAGGGGCCGGCGGGCGCGATCCATGCGCGCGGCGAAGTCGGCGAGAAACGCCTCGCGCCACGCGCTGACCGTGCGGGCACCGTGATGCGGCCCCTCAGCCAGAGCCGACGACGGGTCATCCGTCCACCAGTTCGGAAGCGTGGGATCGGGCGTGAGCGCGGCGGCGAGGGCCGGGGGAACCGAGGTTACCTCACCCGTGCGCCCATTGAGTGAGGGCACATTGCCGCGGAGCGTATAGCGATAGAGTTTGGCGTCTTTAGGCGAGAAGCGGAAGCGGATCGCGCCCGAGCCATCGGCGTAGCCGACGAGCTCCTGGTTCTCGATCGCCATGACCATCCGCGGTTCGGCCGGTGCGTCCGCGCCGAGTGGCAGCACGAGTTCCATGATCGCGAAATGCTCGATCATGTCGTCCTTGGTCGTGAGCCGGTCAAAGACGGAATAAGGACGCTTCCACGCCCGCACATAGCGGCCGCCCCAACCGGGTTGCGAGGGGTCAGAGGGGTTGCCGCGCAGGAGCCAGCTCACCGTGGGCGTGTCGCCCATCTTGATCACGCCCTGCAGGTGGTTGACGAAATAGTCACCGAGCGCGCCGTGACCGGCGATGTGCCGGCGCACGAAGTCCTCGTTGCCCCACTCGCCCTCCTGGTTGCCGCCCGTGAACCAGCCGCGGTAGGTCGCATTGGACTCGATCATCCAGAGCGTAGGGTGGTTCGTCGCGATGTACTGGTAGGCGTCGGGTGACCATTTCTTATTTGGCCCGCCGATGAAATGAACGCGCAGTTTCGGCAGGATGTCGGGCGCGTCGTGGAGTGCCTGCGCGAGGTCCTCGATCCCGCCCCAGACGAGGACGTGCAGCGGCCGCGGGTCGGCGCGACGCGCGCAGGCGATGATCCAATCAGAGCCCTCGGTCGGGCGCCGCACGCCCGCGTAGGGCGCGACCTCGGTCTCGCCCAGCTTGGTGATCGTACGCAACGCCTCGGGCGTCGGGTAACGGTCGGAGTAGGTCTGCAGGTTCGGATAATCCTTCTCGTACTCCGCAATGACCTCGAGGATGTGCTCCTTGCGGCCGGGACCGAACGGCGACGAGATCAGTCCCTCGAGATCAAACCCGTCCGCGTAAAGCAGCAGGTGCACCATGGACTGGAAGTCATCGGGATCGGTCCCACCAATGTCCGTCGAGACGAGCACGCGGTGACGCTGGCCCGCCAGCGCGCCCTGGTCGGCGCGGGCCGCGAGTGGAAACAGCAGGAGGAGCGTCAGGGCCAGACGCTTCGCCACAGCAAGTCCGCACGAAATCCTCCGTACCGCCAACACCGGGAACGGGAACGTCATCTTCATGGGGAACTCGATTAAAGTCCGGTCCGCAGGATTATCACGCCGAAACTCGATTGAAACTAAATCAGGTTCACGGCGTGAGCGTACGCGTCTCGCCAGCCGCAAGGGTCAGCGCCCACGTGCGCTCAGCCGCGCGCACGGTGACCGTGCCGCCAGTCGCCGGGGCGGTGATCGCGGCCGAGACCAGGCGGTTTTCGCGCCAGACCAGGTCCACCGTAAATCCGCCCCGCGCCTTGAGGCCGCGAACCGAGCCCTCGCTCCACGCCGGCGGCAAGGCCGGCAGCAAACGAATCTCGCCCGTCGGGCTCTGCAGCAACAACTCGGCAATCACCGCTGGGCCGCCGAGGTTGCCGTCGATCTGGAACGGCGGGTGCGCGCCAAAGAGATTCGGGTAAATGCCGCCCGTCCACACCCCGGGTTTTTCCGAGGGCCGCGCGGGTCGCAGGTGCTCGCGCAACAGGTCGTGCGCCCGCCCGCCGTCGCCCAAGCGCGCCCACATCCCGAGCTTGAAGGCCGTGCCCCACCCGGTGCCTTCGTCACCACGCGCATCGAGCGTCTTGCGCGCCGCCGCCGCCAGGTCGGGCTGCGTGCGGGCGTGGATTTCGTGGCCGGGATAAAGCCCCCACAGGTGCGAGACGTGCCGGTGATGCGGCTCTGGCTCCATGTACTCATCGAGCCACTCCATCACGCGGCCGTCCGACCCGATGCGCGTCGGCGCCAGCAACGCACGTTTCGCATTGAGTTCGCGCTGCAAGGCCTCGTCCACACCGAGAATGCGCGCCGTCTCGCTCGTGGCGGCGAACAGCGCGCGCACGAGTTGCTGGTCCATCGTGGCGCCGAGGCAGATGTGCGCCTTCGCGCCGTCGGCCAGCTGGAAAACGTTCTCCGGTGAATTCGAGGGCGCCGTCACCAGCCAGCCATGCGTGCGTTCCGTGACGAGGATATCGAGGTAGAACTGGGCAGAGCCCTTCATGATCGGATAGGCCGCGCGCAGAAACTCGCGGTCGCCGGTGTAGAGCCAGTGCTCCCAGAGGTGCGTGACGAGCCAGGCTGAACCCGAGCTGGTCGAACCCCATTGCGCCGACTCACCGGGCGACGTAAAGCCCCAGGGGTTGGTGATCACATGCGCCACCCAGCCGCGCGCGCCATAGTAACGCTGCGCGGTCTTGGCTCCCGGTTCAACCAGTGAACCAATCAGCGCGAACAGCGGCCGGTGCAGTTCGGAGAGGTTGCCCACCTCCGCCAGCCAATAGTTCATCTGGACATTGATGTTGAGGTGCCAGTCGCCGTTCCAGGGCGTGTTGATGCTGTCCGCCCAGATGCCTTGTAGGTTCGCCGGCAGCCCGCCGGGCCGCGACGAGGAGATGAGGAGATAGCGCCCGAAATCGAAGTACAGCGCGGCCAGCCCGGGATCCGGCTCGCCCGCCGCAAAGGCCAGCAACCTCTCGGGCGCCGAGCGGGCCTCCGCCGCCGGATTGACTGGCCCGAGTTCGAGCGCAACGCGATCGAACCACGATCGGTAATCGGCAAGGTGCGCGGCCTGCAGCGCGGCGAACGGCTTGCCCTCGACCCGCGCCAGGTCCGCCGCGGCCGCCTCCGTCGCGCTTGCGACCTTGCGGCCGGCGAAGCTGCGGTTTCCGATATCGGTCGCAGCGGTCACGAAGAGCACGACCTCATCCGCGCCACGCACCTGCAGCGTTGCGCCCTCGGAGCGGACCGACCCACCACGCATCTGTACCCGCACCTGTGCCGCGAACTGCACGCCCTCGCCGCCATGGCCGTCCGGCAGCGTGCCCGCCAGGCGCAGCGTGGCCGGATCCAACGCCGTCGCCGTGGCGCGTTCCGCCCGCTCAAGCACCACGTCGAACGACAACGCGCCCGCCCGGTCCGCGGTCAATCTGTACACGAAGACCTCGTCGGGTGCGCTGACAAATCCCTCCCGCGTGTAGCGCACGCCACCCTGCACATAGCTGAGGCGCGCGATGGCCTGCGCGAGGTTCAGCTCGCGCCGATAATCCGTAAACGGCTCGCCCGCGTTGGCGTGAGCCATGACCAAGCGCAGGTGCCCGAGCAGCTGGTAGCTGCCATAGGGAATGTTGGCCCCGCGTCCTCGCCCCGACCCGGCGCCAGCGCTGGTGAAACGCTCGTTCACGAGTTTCTCCGCCTCGACGTTCTTCCCCTCGAGCAGCAGGCGCCGGATCTCCGGCAGCGCCTCCGCCGCATCGGTACGGTCGGCATCTTGGGGCGAACCCGACCACATACCGCTTTCGTTGAGCACGATTTTTTCTTCGGTCACGCCGCCGAAGATCATCGCGCCGAGGCGGCCATTGCCGAGCGGACTCGACTCGGTGAACACCGTTGCCGGCGCATCGAGCTTGATGCTGCGCTCCACGGCGCGGACGCCCCCGGTCAGACAAACCGCCAGCGTCGCCAACATCGTAAGACGGAAGAATCTCTTCATGGGGTGAGGCGATTAAGCCGGCGCAGCGCGGGTTTTCACGCCGAATCGCCCGCTATCCAGACATCGCGCAGAGGCACAGAGCCGCAGAGTTTTCGAACCTATGATCAGGTCTTCTCTGCGGCTCTGCGCCTCTGCGCGACCTTTCTGTAGCTCGGGGTTTCTGAAAACCCCAACGTGATCATCCTCGATTCCCTTCCCGCGCCAGCCCATTGCCTTGGAGCAAATCCTAGGATCCCGGAAGAACGGGCAAGAAATGCGGCGGAAAGAACGCGTGAAAAATGATGGGATCGCGTGCACACTCTTTTCGTTTCCCTGCAGCGCGCCCGGTTCCTCACCCCGATCCCAGGTGCGCGCCCTCTCTTCACCCTATGAAGTCGCTTCCCCTCGCCCTCCGCTTCCTGTCCGGCGTGCTGGCTGCCAGCTCCGCGCAGGCCGGCTCCAACGCTCTCATCGACACCACGCACTCGCCCAACGCGGTCATGTACATGCCGGACCTCGCCGACGTGCGTTGGAACGGCGGCCTGCTCGGCGAGCGCTTCGACGTCGCGCGCGACACGATGGTCCCGCACATGGGGGAGATTCTCCGCAGCGAGACCGATAGCCATGCATGGCACAACTACCTCTTCGCTGCCGGCATGGAGAAAGGCCGGTTCCGCGGACCGCCGTTCAATGATGGCGATTTCCTGAAATGGTTCGAGGCGCTCGTGCAGGTCTACGCCATCACCAAGGATCCGGCGCTGGAAAAGCAGATGGACGAGATCATCGCCGTCGTGGTCAAGGCCCAGCGCGAGGACGGCTACCTGCACACGCAGAACATCATCCCGGAACGCAACGGCGAGCCACCCCGGCAGTTCACCAACCGCGAGCACTTCGAGACCTACAACATGGGCCACCTCATCACGGCGGCCTGCATCCATTACCGCGTCACCGGCAAGACCACCCTGCTCGACGCCGCCCGCAAGGCCGCTGACTACATCGACCGCCTGTGCAAGGAGAAGCCGCTCGAACTCGCGCGCAACGCGATCTGCCCGTCGCACTACATGGGCATCGTCGAGCTCTACCGCGTCACCCGCGAACCGCGCTACCTCGAGCTCAGCAAGCAGCTGATCGAGATCCGCAGCCTCGTGCCCGAGGCCGATGGCTCCGACCACAACCAGGACCGCATGCCCTTCCGCGAGATGACGCAGGCCGTCGGCCATGCCGTGCGCGCCAACTACCTCTACGCCGGCGTCGCCGATGTCTTCGCGGAGAATGGTGACGAGAGCCTCTTCAAGACCATCGGCACGATCGCGGACAACGTGTCCGGCCAGAAGCTCTACATCACCGGCATGACCGGCGCGCTCTACGACGGCGCCTCGCCCGACGGGGTCAACCACCGCCAGCACCGCTTCATCAAGACCGTCCACCAGGCCTACGGACGCGACTACCAGCTGCCCAATCTCACCGCCTACAACGAGACCTGCGCCACCATCGGCTACGGCATGTGGATCTGGCGCATGCTGGCGCTCACCGGTGACGCGGAGTACGCGGATCTGTTCGAGCAGACGCTCTACAACGGCATCCTCCCCGGCATCAGCCTCGAGGGTAAGGACTACTTTTACGTGAACCCGCTGAAGAAGCTGCACGATTTCAAGGTCCCGCTCCGCTGGTCGCGCACGCGCGAGCCCAACATCCCGGTGAGCTTCTGTTGCCCGCCGAACGTGGTCCGCACGATCGCGGAGATGCACAACTACGTGTACTCGCTTTCGGCCGACACGGTGTGGGTCAACCTCTACGCCGCATCGACCCTCGACACCGCGTGGATCGACGGCACGCGGATCAAGCTCCGCCAGCAGACCGATTACCCGTGGGACGGCGCGGTGAAGCTCACGATCGACGAAGCCCCGGCCCGCGACGTCGCGCTCAAGCTCCGCGTCCCCGGCTGGCTGCGCGACAGCGCGGCCACGCTGCGCGTCAACGGCCAGCCGGTCGCGGCCACCCTCACGCCCGGGGCCTACACCGAGGTGAAGCGCACGTGGAAACCGGGCGACACCGTGGAGTTCACGATGGCCTTCAAGCCCACCCTCTGGGAGGCCAACCCGCTGGTCGAGGAAACGGTCAACCAGGTCGCGATCAAGTACGGCCCACTCGTGTACTGCGTGGAGTCCAACGACCTCCCGGAAGGCGTGAAGCTCGCCGACGTGGCGCTCTCGCTCGCGAACCCGGCCGCTTTCCGCGCAAGCCGCCTCACCATCGCCAACACGCAGGTCCTCGCCCTCACGCTCGACGGACTGGCGCTGCCGCGAAGCGAATGGAAGGCCGACGAACTCTACCGAGAAATCTCCCCGCGCGCACCGCAACCGATCCAAGTCACCGCCGTTCCTTACTACGCTTGGGGCAATCGCGGTGACACCGAGATGAGCGTCTGGCTGCCGGCGCGTTGAGGTGGAGAGCATCGATCTAATTCAGAACTCGCGCAGAGGCGCAGAGTTCAGAAACGAAATCAGATTTTTGGGGTTTTCTCCGCGGCTCTGCGCCTCTGCGCGAGTTCTCTGATTCGAATTTCCTAAGTTCGGACGGTCAAGCGGGTGACGGAGGGCTAAATAAGCTTACCTTCGGCTTCGCGCGGGCTAGCCTCTGTCGCGTCACCCCTTACCCCGATGACCTATACCCGACGTGAGTTTGCCAAGCTGGCGTTCGCGGGGGCTCCGGCCGCCGCCCTGTTGCTCAAACCCTCCGCGCTCTTCGGCGCCTCCGCCGCCACAACCCGACCCAACTCGAAATGGGCCGGCGTGCAGGTCGGCCTGAACGTACCCTACAGCTTCGGCACGCGCACGGCCATGACGGCCGAGGACATCCTCGCGCGCTGCATCGAGCTCGGCGTGAGCGGTATGGAGCTGCGTGCACAGGCCATCGAAAAGTCCTTCGGCCTGCCGGAGAACCTCATGCTCGGGCCCGCGCCATCCGACTATCAGGGCGCCCGCGCCCGCGTCGGCGACATTCCCGGCATCACGCCCATCGCCCCGCCCCCCGCCTCGGGCGCGGGCCGCGGCACGGCCGGCGGTCGCATGCCGCAGACGCCGGAAGAACTCGCCGCCTACAAGGCCACGGCGGCCGAGTTGCGCGCCTGGCGCCTCGCCGTGCCGATGAGCAAGGCCCGCGACCTGCGCGCCAAGTTCGAGGCTGCAGGCGTGGACATCGGCATCGTCAAGTTCGACGGCATCGCCGACCTCGACGACGCCGAGCTCGATTACGCCTTCACCCTGGCGAAGGCCCTTGGCGCGCGCGGCGTGTCCGGCGAGCTGTCGATGGCGGCGGCCAAGCGCCTCGGCGTGGCGGCGGATCGCAATCAGCTCTTCGTGGCCCACCACGCGCACCTCGCAGGCAGTCCGGCGATCTACGAGGAGGCGATGAGCCACGGCAAGTATGCGGGCATGAACCTCGACATCGGGCACTTCGTTGCCGGCAACTACGGCTCACCCCTGCCCTTTATCCAGAAGCATCACGCGCGCATCACCCACCTCCATGTAAAGGACCGCCTAAAGGACGGCGGCCCCAACGTGGCCTTCGGCGAGGGCGACACGCCCATCAAGGAAATCCTTCAGGCGATCCGCGACAACCGCTGGCCGATCCAGGCCATCATTGAGTTCGAGATCCCGATGCCGCCCACGCAGGACCGCACGCCGGAGATCCTGAAGTGCCTTGAGTACTGCAAGAGCTGCCTGCTGTCGTAGGTCCTCAAGCCCCTGCCCGCGAATCACGCGAATCGACGCAGATACAGAGGGGGCGCCACGAAACACACCAAACACACGAAATTTCTGAACCTGAATCCCGATCCGATTTCCGTGTGTTCCGTATATTTCGTGGTTCCTCGGATTGATTCGCGCCCATTCGCGTGATTCGTGGGCAACGGATCGGGAATATCAGATTCGAGATTTCAGATTCCGCCGGCTAAGCCTGCGAGCGGATCACTCCACAATCCGAATTCCGCACTCCGCAATTCCGCTCAGGCCTGACGTCGGTTCCACGCCACGAGCGCGTCGTAGGCCACGCCCTTGCCGCCAAAGAGATCGAGGGCGCTGCCAACCGTGACGTCGACACGATCCTGTCCGGCCGAGCGCACGAGTTCGACATCCGCCATGCTGGCGGCGCCCCCCGCATAGGTCATGGGGATGCGGCCCCAGGAACCGAGCAGGGCGACCAGTTCAGCGTCTATGCCCTTGCACAGGCCTTCGACGTCGGCGGCATGAATGAGGAACTCGGCGCAACTCGACGCGAGACGATCGAGGGTCGGATGATCGACCTGCAGCTCGGTCAGCGTCTGCCAGCGGTTCATAGCGACGATCCAGCCCGTCGCCGTCCGCCGACAGGAAAGATCGATCACCAGCCGCTCGCGCCCGACCGCGCGGACCAGCGCTTCGAGGGCGTCGGGCAGGAAGCGTCCGGTGGCATCAAACAAGGCCGACGTCACCACGACATGACTCGCCCCCGCCTCGATCCAGGTGGCGGCATTGTGGGCATCGATCCCGCCGCCGATCTGCAACCCGGCCGGCCAGGCCGCCAGCGCCTCGCGCGCGGCCGCATCATTGCCCGGCCCCAGCTTGATCACATGCCCGCCCGTCAGCCCATCGGCCCGGAATTTTTCCGCAAACCAGCCTGCGGGCTGCGTAGCCACAAAGTTCTCCTTCGGCCCCGGTCCGTCATCACGGAGGGTGCCGCCAACAATCTGTTTCACCTGGCCGTGGTGAAGATCGATGCAGGGACGAAATCGGGTCATGACGCGCCTCTTACGTTGCCCAGCGAACCCAAGCCGCCAAGCCCAATGCGCGCCTACATTTTTTCGCAATAAGAACGTCAGGCACGTACAAGCCACCCAGAGATATTCCCACGCGACGCAGCTCAGAGAAAGAGCAGATCGTCTTTAGGCATCCAGCAGATGCACCAAATATCCAGCCTACTCTACTGTATGGCGTCACTCTTGCTCAGATTATGAGCCGCGCAGAGCAACTGTATGTTCTCAACCTGGGTTGAGGAGCCGCCGCGGGACCACGGAATGATGTGGTCGAAGTGCAGGTTCACGCTCGCAGAGCATTGTGCGCACTTGCCGCCATCTCGCCTCCACACTTCCCGTTTAACCCAAGTCGGAATCATGCGGCCGGGATTCGGGTTTGGTGGAACGGGTTGGGTATCGTCCTCTTCTCCCACCACCGCAGTCAGCTTGAATTTAAACACGGTCCGCGTTTCCGCCTCTTCCGTCCACGCATCTTCGAGGTGGAACACGCCATTGTACGACCAGATGCCATCTTTGATCTTCTCGTACACCCGGACGCGCTCTGGCGGCTGCTCACCCGCTTTGAAGGCCAATGCTGCTTTCTTGAATTTCCCATTCTCGGTCGGCTTTCCCGTTTTAGTGAACTCCGGCTGATCGACGAGCTCGGGATACTTGCACTGGGCCGTCGTGTTCTCGTTGTGGCCTTCGTAGATCAGCACCCTCCCGTCCTCCTCCACTCGATCGGCATACGGAGCGTTCGGGCGAACCGACATCAGGATCACTGAGTGCTTCCCGTGCAGGCGGAAATTCATCCCTCGCTGCAGGCTCGTGCCCTCTCGCTGGCACATCTCATAGTACGGGATGATATCGTTGGCCCGGGGCATCGTCGTCAGCTTTCGCCACTCAGGAGCCAACCGACCGTCACCTTGAGCGCCGCAGCCAAGGCCTTCACTTCAAAATCCGACACATAACGGCTGCCCGCCTCCAGCTTCGCAATGCCCGCCCGATCAATGGTCACCCCTCGGGCGGCCAGTTTTCCGGAAAGTGCATCCTGCGACAGCTTCGGCTTCTGCGCCAAACGCGCTTTCTTAACGCGTTTACCGACAAGATTATTGTTCTGTTTTGGAACCGCCACGAGGCCAGATTACCAGGTCCCGGCTTGAAGAGTGTTCTGTTTTGGAACATTTTATTGGTATGCTTCCGATCTCACCTCTCTCCCAGTCAGCCTACGCCATCTTCACCCAGACGCTCTGCGAGGGACTGGTGCCGGCGTGGCATGACGAAAGCAATCTGCCCGTCACCTACCCCACGGAGTTCGAGGCTCAGCGGGAGATTGCCAAAGATCTCATGGAACAGCTCCGGCAGTTTCTTGATGGATCGAGGAACTTCGACGACGCGATCACGACCGAAGATTTTATTCTCCCCGTCCAAGTCTGGCCCGACGGCCGAATCTCGACTGAGGACGGTCGCATCTTCGGGAAACACAGCTGAGCCCCATCCTAGGGCTGCCCGAGGGGTCGGGCCGAACATTTCACATTCTGAGCCGGCGGACTACCGACCTAGCCTGACTTTGGGTGACTGCTTTTTGCTCTACGCCCTGAGCGCGTGCCAACTGCGACCACTAGGGGCGTGGGTCACGCCAACGGTACGCCCGACGCGCGGAGCGTCGTGGCATGGACGGCGATGTCATGCTGCGCCGACCACGCAAACGTCTTTTCGCCCCGGATCGCTTTCGCGAGGTCGACAAATTCCTCGTCGTAGCGGCCGCCCGGGCGCGGGAGCGCGAGGGCGTGCGTCCCGGGGCCGTAGCCGCCCGCTTCCCGGGTGAGCGTCAGCTTCACGTTGCCCGACTCCAGGGGAAAGATCTCCAGTGCCCCGGCGGATCCCACGATGCCAAAGCGGCGCCGTGACATGCCGAGCGGATCGGCGAAATTCACCCGCAGGGTCGCAGCAGCTTTCGCGTAGGACAGCGTTGCGAGCTGATTGTCCTTCACGCCGTCGTCACGCGACGGCGTGCTCGTCGCGGCCACGCTCAACGGCTCGCCCAACAGCGTCACCACGGCGTCCACCAAATGACAGCCGAGTTCAAACATGCCTCCTCCGGGCAGCGTCGCGAGGAGGGCACGGTCGCTGGCGCTGCCCAGTTTCCCCATCGTCGCGTCGATCTCGAGCACCTCGCCCAGCCAGCCTTCCCGCACCGCACGGGTCATGAGGACGAACGCCGGGTTGTAGCGCAGCATATAGCCCATCTGCACCAGCAGGCCACGTTCCTGCGCCTCCCGCCGCAGAGCCCGATACTCGGCGTGATGGAGCGCGCCGGGTTTGTCGAGGTGCACGTGTTTGCCCGCGCGGAGCACGCGCAACGCGGCCGCGCCGGAGACGTCCATATCCGTCTCCACCGCGATCGCCGTGACCGAGGGATCGTCGAGCAGCGTGGCTTCGTTCACAAAGGGCAGCCCCTGGAACGCCTTGTTGGCCTGCGCCTGAGCACGCCGGGACGGATCGGGCTCCACCACGCCGACGAAGTCCCACGTCTCGGGAAACGCCCGGATCGCCAGGGCCTTGCCCGCGGCGTGGGCGTGGGTGGTGCCGATCTGGCCGATCTTCAGACGCCGAGCGGGGGCGGCCCAGAGAGCAGGTGCCACCGCCGCGATGCCACAGGTGCCGAGGAAAGTACGTCGGGTCATCGACGCGCCAACGTAACCCGTCGTCATCAAAGGTCGAGCGCTCGAGCGGTCGATCCCTTGGGGTCATGCTCCCATTTCCTGAGCGCCGGAAGCGCGATCAGCGATCGGCTTGCGCCCGGCAGGCCTTGGTCAGGCGGGAGAGCTCGCTGAACAGGGGCTCATCGGTCTTGGCGAAGTTGAAGCAGGTCTTGCCCTGCCTGCGCTTGGCGAGCTCCGGCGAGAGGTCGTCCGCCAAATCCGGGTGATCGTACAGCGGCATCAGGTGGTACGCGACGTAGGTCTTCTTGATCGTCACGGTGCCAAACCAGCCCAGCTGTTTCGTCTTGGGGTCCACGGTCGGTGTGCGCAGTTCGAGTGAACCCGGCAGGTCTTTCGTCACGGTCATCTTGGGCGCCGCCTCGAGCATGAGGCGCCGCAAACGGGCAAAGATCGCGGGAAAATCATCAGCCATGTGAGCCTGTTTTCCTCCCGGATATCGCGTGCAGGGTCGACGTCAAAACCACGCCAAGGACGAGGCGGCCCCCAAGGGGTCGGGCCGAACATCGTCACATTTTTCAGCGGGTTAGCTTCGGAACCGGCCTCAACGAGGCCGGCTACATCGAGCCAGTCTGAGGGGGCAGGCCGCATTATTGGTGTCCGCTCATCCTCGCGGCGAATCTTCCTCCGCGCGGGTCATTTCATCTGCACGACCACCTTCCCCTTGGCCCGACCTTTTTCGAGATAGGCCAACGCCTCCGTCGCTTCGGCAAACGGGAAGACGCGGTCGATCACCGGCCGGATTTTACCCGTCTTGAGCAATTCGCCAATTTCCGCGAGTTGCCCGCCGTCGGGGCGCACGAATAGGAACGAATAGGCGGTGCCACTTTTGCGCCCGGCGCGGATGATCTTACCACTCAACAAACCGAATACGGCCTTCAGGATAAAGTTCATCCCCCGGGCACGGGCGAACGCAGCGTCCGGCGGTCCGATCAGCGAAACGATGGTGCTGTTCGGCTTCAGGATGCGCAGCGACTTCATCAGGGCGTCTCCCCGGACCGTGCCGAGCACGGCATCGTAATCCCGCAGCACGTCCTCGAACTCCTGCCGCTTGTAGTCGACCACCTCATCGGCGCCGAGACCCCGCACCAGCTCGACGTTGCCCGTGCTCACGGTCGTCCCGACTTTGGCTCCGAGGTGTTTGGCGAGTTGGATCGCGAACGTGCCGATGCCGCCGGAGCCGGCCGGCACGAACACCTTCTGGCCGCGCTTGAGCTGCGCCCGCTCCTTGAGCGCCTGCCAGGTCGTCAATCCGACCATCGGCACCGAGGCCGCCTGCACAAAATCGAGGTTGGCCGGTTTGAGCGCGGCAGCGCGCTCAGGCACGACGGCGAAGTCGGCGAGCGTGCCCGTGCCTAGGTCAAAGACACTGGCGAAGATGTGGGCGAGCGCGGTGCGGAGATCGAGTTCGATGAGTTCGATGGATTCGGTGAACCACGGATTCCGCATCGCGGACCTGTTCAGCAGTCAGGGTTGTCGCTACCATCTCAAGGCCAGAGGTTGCTTGGAGCGCCCGGATTTCCATGGCGGCTTTCTCGGCGGCTGCATCCTCCCGAGTCCTAAAATTTTTCCTGATTCGGACGCCGTGAAGCGATCCACTGACGCGCCAAGAGGGCGAGCCGCTCGAATTCTTGAACTGGCTAATGACGAATTTCGACTGGTTCATGCGATAGTTGCCACGTCAACTGGCAACTTCGCTTCTCCCGCTATTGAGGGATGCCTTTTTGATAGGCATCCCTCATAGCGTGAGTCACTTACGTGACTCGGAGATTGGCGTCCCCACGGGGATTCGAACCCCGGTTCTTACCGTGAAAGGGTAGTGTCCTAACCGGGCTAGACGATGGGGACGTAAAGAACTGAAGGGTCAGAAAGTAGGTTTGGGCCGCTTTCGCGCAAGGGCAAATTTTTGGGCCTCATACGGCCAAAAATCGGGCCGAAATGCACCGTTTCCGGACTTCGACCCAACCTCCAACCACCAACGTCCAACCAGCAACTGTGCCGGGCGCTGCGCCCGCACCCTCACTCCACGCCGATCAGCTCGACCTCGAAGATGAGGGTCGCGCCGGGCGGGATGGGGCCCTGGCCGCTGTCGCCGTAGGCGAGGTCGGAAGGGATCACGAGGCGCCACTTGGAGCCGACGGTCATGAGCTGCAGGGCCTCGACCCAGCCGGGGATCACGCCCGTGACCGGAAAGGAGATCGTCTCGCCGCGCTCGACCGAGCTGTCGAAGACCGTGCCGTCCGTGAGCGTACCGTGATAGTGGACCTCGACCGTCTGGTCGCGCGTCGGCTTCACGCCTTTGCCCGTGCGGAGGACCTCGTACTGCAGGCCGGAGGACGTGACGACCACGCCGGGCTTGGCCTTGTTCTCGTCGAGAAACGCCTTCGCCGCACCGGCTTGCTGGGCCGCACGGGCGGCGCCGGCAGCGTCGGACTTGGCCTGTGCGGCTTCGAACGCCTCGCGGAGCGCCGCCTCGGGAATGCGCGGCTTGCGCTGCGCGAGGCCGTCGATCAGGCCGGCCATGAAGGCGCCCACGTCGACCTCCACCCCTTGCCGGGTGAGGTTGGCCCCCATGTTGAGCGCGATGCCATAGCTCACGCGCTGTTCGACCGAATCAAAGGAGGGTTCGTAGGAGGAGGGTGTGGACACGAACAAGACCCCACCGGCACGGCTGCACAAAGGCAAGCCGCGCGGCGCGGCACTGCGGTAGCAGTCCGGTGGCCTTTGGCCTCGGTCCGGAGCGAGCTCCAGTCGGTGGCGCGCGGCGCCGCGGTGAGTCGGTGAGAGGATCTCCGCCAAAAAAGGTGGCGGGAGCTTCCAGCTCCCGGTCCGAACAAAGGGAGCAGGATGCTCCCTCCACGATGCCAGCAACCGGCCGCAGCCCCGCCGCGGCCACTCCGTGCTTCCCTTTCTGCGTCCGCCCTTCTCCATTCTTTGGCGGCGGCCCTCCGCGCCGCCCGCACCATGCCCATCACCGCTGCTGACATCGCCGCCGCCCTGCCGCCCAAGGCGGTCACCACCCTCGCCCACCTGCCTTACCCGCTGCTCGCCTCGGGCAAGGTCCGCGAGATCTTCGACTTGGGCGACGCCCTCCTCCTCGTCGCGACCGACCGGCTGTCAGCCTTCGACGTGATCCTGCCCGACGGCATCCCGGGCAAGGGCATCATCCTCACCCAGATGAGCAACTGGTGGTTCGCGCAGACCGCCGGGCTGATTCAGAATCACCTCCTGCCCGACCAGACGGGAGAGTTCGCACGCCGCGGCCTGCATGACCGCGATCTCCAGCTGCGCAGCATGATCGTCCGGAAATTAAAACCCCTCACGATCGAGTGCGTCGCCCGCGGCTACCTCATCGGCAGCGGCTGGCTCTCCTACCAGAAATCCGGCTCGGTCTGCGGCATCCCGCTGCCCGCCGGCCTGCGTCAGGCCGACAAGCTGCCCCAGCCGATCTTCACGCCCACGACCAAGGCCCCGAAAGGCCAGCACGACGAGCCGATCAACGACACGCAGGGCGCGGCCGCCATCGGCGCGGAACTCTACGCCCGCGTCAAGCAGCTCAGCCTCCAGCTGTATCAGCTCGGCCACGACCGCGCCCGGCAGGCCGGCATGATCCTCGCCGACACCAAGTTCGAATTCGGCACGGATGCGGCCGGCAACCTCTTCCTCATCGACGAGGTCCTCACGCCCGATTCCTCCCGCTATTGGCCGGCCGACGAGTACAAGCCGGACTGCTCGCCGCCAAGCTATGACAAGCAGTTCGTGCGCGACCACCTCCTCGCCCTGAAGTGGAACCAGACGCCCCCCGCCCCTTCGCTCCCGGCCGACGTGATTTATCGCACGCAGCAGAAGTATCTGGCGGCACTGAGAAACCTCATCGGCTGAGCAGGCGCCGCGATGCGGCGCCTCGAAACCTGAAACGTGAGACCTGAAACCTGAGTTTTTGAAACAGAGGTCGGCGGAACTCAGGTCTCAGGTTTCAGCTCTCAGGTTTTTCCGAGCTCAAAACGCTCGCGCCAGCGGCCGAAAGCGCCAACCATTCGCCCCGTGAGTGAACGGCTTTCCCACGACTCGGCGGCGCTTGGCACGACCGTCCTCGCCGCGACCATCACGCTTGCGGGGTGTCTTGCCCTCACCGCCCTCGGCGTGGTCCAGACGCAGAACCGGCTCAACACCGAGCATCAGAATCGCTTCGACCGCCTGGCCGAGCGCTTCACGGATGACGTGGGCGGGCGGGTCAACCAGATCGTGTACGGCCTGAATGGTGCGCGCGGCGTGTTCGCCGCCAGCCAGTCCGTCGAGCGCCTGGAGTTTCGGGCCTATGTCGACTCGCGCGACCTGCCCGGGGAGTTTCCCGGCACGCTTGGCATCGGCTTCATCGAGCCGGTCGCGCCGGCGGACGCGGACGCCTTTGTGGCCCGGCAGCGCGCCGACAACGCGCCCGACTACACGATCAACACCTCCGGCACCCACCCGCTCCTGTTCCTGACCAAGTTCATCGAGCCGCTGGGGCCGAACCACGCCGCCCAGGGCTTCGACGTCGCCACCGATCCGGTGCGCTTCGAGGCGGTCACCCGCGCCATCCGCACCGGAGAGGCCACGCTGACAGCGCGCATCAAACTGCTGCAGGAAAGCCGCAATGTGGCGTGCTTTCTCTACATCGTCCCCGTTTACCGCAACGGCACCGACCCGACCACCCCGGAGGAGCGGACCGCGGCCCTGGTCGGTCTGGTCTATGCCCCGCTGGTGATCGACGACGTCATGGCCGGCCTGGTCGTGGCCACGCGCGATGAAATCGACATCGAGCTCTACGAGGGAACCGCCACCGCCGCCGATCACGTGATCTATGACAGCGACGGCCGGCTCGTTTCCGCCGATGGAACTGGAAGCTTTGGCGGCAGGAAGTTTTCGCGCATCATGCCCATCGCCGTCGGCGGACGCACCTGGACCGCCGCCCTGAGTTCGCTGCCGGCGTTCGAGCGCGGACTCGACACGCGCCTCCCTCTGGTCATCGGCTTCGGGGGTGCGCTCGTGAGCTTACTCATCACCGGCGTGGTCATTTCACTCGGCAGCAGTCGGGCGCGTGCGTTGCACCTGGCCGACAAGATGACGGGCAGTCTCCGCCGCAGCGAGGCCGAGGCTCGGCGCCTCGCGATGGTCGCCAGCCGCACGCTCAACGGTGTCCTCATCACGGATGCCCAAGGCCGCATCGAGTGGGTCAACGACGGCTTCACCCGCATCACCGGCTACGTGATCGACGACGTGCGCGGTCGCAAGCCGGGGGAACTCCTCCAAGGCCCGAACACCGACCCGGCCTGCGTTGAGATCATGCGCAAGGGACTCGAGCAGCACACGGGTTTCGATGTCGAGGTGCAGAATTATCACAAGGCCGGGCATGCGATCTGGCTCTCGGTCGAGGTGCGGCCCCTGCGCGATCCGGCCGGCGTACTGACGGGCTACATGGCGATCCAGACGGACATCACCGAGCGCCGCGAGGCCCGCCTGCTGCTCGAGGCGAGCGAACAGCGCCTGCGCGCGCTTACAGCCCAGGTCCCCGGGGTGATTTTCCAGTTCGAGGTCGCCCCCGACGGAGACCGTCGGTTCTCTTTCCTGAGCGAAGGTTTTCGCGAGTTGTTCGGCCGTGATCCGGCCGAGACGCTGGACAAGCCCAGCCTGCTCTACGCCGCCGTGCACGAGAAGGACCTCAAGGCCGTCTATCGCACCCTTGAACAGGCGGTCGCCCAGGCGCAACCGTGGGTCCAGACGTTCCGCATCTGCACCCCCGAGGGCGCGGTCCGCTGGATCAACGCACGCTCGACCGTCAACCGCATGGGCAATGGAACCAAGGTCTGGTTCGGCGTGCTCGCGGACATCACCGAGCAGCAGCAGGCCCGGCTCGAGATCGAGGAATCCAATACCCGCCTCGCCGCAGCCACGGCGGCGGCCCAGCAGGAGGCTGCACGCGCCGAGCAGGCCAACCAGGCCAAGAGCCAGTTCCTCGCCACGATGAGCCACGAGATCCGCACGCCAATGAACGGCGTGATCGGCATGACCTCCCTGTTGCTCGACACGCCGCTTTCGCCGCAGCAGCGGGAGTTCACCGAGATCGTCCGCTCAAGCGGTGAGGCGCTGCTTTCGCTGATCAACGACATCCTCGACTTTTCCAAGATCGAGTCGGGGCGGATGGATCTGGAGAACGAGCCGTTCAACGTTCGCGAATGCGTGGAGAGCGCGCTCGATCTCTTTGCCGCACGCGCCGCCCAGAAGGGCGTCGACCTTCTCTACGAGGTGGCCGACGGCGTGCCGGCGTTGATCCGCGGCGACACCACGCGACTCCGCCAGATCCTCGTCAACCTGGTCGGCAATGCGCTCAAGTTCACGGAACGGGGCGAGGTCGAGCTCACCGTCACCGTGACCTCGATGGACGAGCAGGAGGTGGGCCTGCGGTTCGCGGTGCGCGACACCGGGATCGGCATTCCGCCGGAGGCGCAGGACCGGCTGTTCAAGTCGTTCTCGCAAGTCGACTCCTCGACCACGCGCAAGTACGGCGGCACCGGGCTGGGCCTCGCGATCAGCCACCGGCTCGCCGAGATCATGGGCGGGCACATGGGCGTCGAGAGCACTCCGGGCAAGGGCTCGACCTTCTTCTTCACCATCCGGTCGGGCCGCGTCCAGGCCGGGCCGCGTCCGTTTGTCGTGACCACCCAGGCCCCGCTGCGCGGCAAGCGCGTGCTGATCGTCGACGACAACGAAACCAACCGCCGCATCGTTTCGACCCTCGCGGAACGCTGGGGCATGCACGCGACGCTGGAGGCCTCAGGCCGGGCCGCGCTCGCCCATCTGGAGCAAGGGGAGACCTTCGATCTCGCCCTTCTCGACATGCAGATGCCGGAGATGGACGGAGCCATGCTGGCCCGGGCCATCCACGCGCACCCGAGCGCCGAGCACCTGCCGCTGCTGCTGCTCTCCTCCATCGGCAAGATCACGTCGGACGAGGACGCGCGCCTGTTCTCCGCCATCCTCACGAAGCCGGTCAAACCATCGGTGCTCTTCGACACGATCAGCCAGCTCTTCGGTTCGGCTCATCCCTTCGGCCCCGCCCCGATCCAGCCCGTCGCGCCCCCGACCCGGCCCGAAACCCGGACGGAGCGCATACTCCTCGCCGAGGACAATCCCGTGAACCAGAAGGTCGCCCTGCACATCCTAGCCCGCCTCGGCTATCGCGCGGACACCGCCGGCAACGGACTGGAAGCCGTCGAGGCGGTGCAGCGGCAGGACTATGACATCATCCTCATGGACGTGCAGATGCCCGAAATGGACGGCATCGAGGCCACGCGCGTGATTCGCCGGCTCAAACCCGCCAGCGGGACTTCACCGTGGATCATTGCGCTGACCGCGAACGCCATGCAGGGCGACCGTGAGCAATGCCTCGCCGCCGGCATGAACGACTACCTCTCCAAGCCGATCAAGGCCAACGAACTGGCCGCCGTGCTCGTGCGCGTCGGCACAGGCGCCGCAGGGAAGCCGTAAGCCGTAAGCTTTAAGCGGTAAGCACGGAAGCGGCGAGTCGCTCGGAAGCCGTAGGCAATCAGCGCTAGGCTTTAAGCTTGGAATTCAGCCACATCGAACGGCCGACGTGGGCTCAGTGGATTGAGCTTACGGCTTATCGCTTAAAGCTTACCGCCGTCGATCTGCGCGCGCGTCGCGCGCTCAGATCGACAGCCGCGTCCGCAGCGGCGGCGGGCCCTTGCCGGTCGTCGTGCGGACGAGTTCGCGGCGGAGCCAGTCGAGCGCGGCGTTGACCGCACGGACCTTGACCGTGGCGCGCGGGCCCGGGTAGCAGACGTTTTTCGACCACGCGCCCTTCGGCGAATAAAGCGCGAGATGGATCGTGCCGACGGGATTCTCGTTCGTGCCGCCGCACGGACCGGCAAAGCCGGTCACGGCCAGCGCATAGTCGGCGCCCAGTTTTTCCGCCGCGCCGGCCGCCATCGCCACGGCGTTCTCGGCGCTGACCGCACCGTGCTGGAGCAGAATGTCCTCCGGCACGTCGAGGAGCTGCATCTTCGACTCGTGCGAGTAACAAACGCAGCCGCCCGCGAAAAATTTCGAGGCCCCGCAGATGTCGGTAAAGCTATTGGCCAGCAGTCCGCCGGTGGCGGTCTCGGCGACGGCCAGTGTCTTCTCCATCGAGCGCAGCAGGTCCGCGCAGACCTGCGCGAGCGAGCTGTGGCCGTAGCACATGAAGTCCTCGCCGAGCAGTCCGGCGCACTCGGCCGCCACGGCATCCAGCTCGGCCAGCGAAAGCTTGCCGGACGGCGAGCTCAGGCGGCAGTCAACCTGGCCCTGATGGGCGCAGAACGCGATGCTGAGGGCGTCACCATGCCGGTCGAAGACCGGCTGCAGTCGCGTCTCGAGCGCCGACTCGCCGATGCCGGCCGTGCGCAGCTGCACGTAGGCCTCGCGTTCCTGGAGCAGCCCGAGCCGTGCGAGCCGCGGCACGACCTGTTCGTTGAACATCGGCTGCAGCTCATTCGGCGGCCCGGGCAGCATACACAGCACCTTGCCATCCTGCTCGACCCAGAGGCCGGGCGCGGTGCCGTGGGCGTTGGGCAGCACCTCGCCGCGCTGGAAGGTGTAGGCCTGCTTGAGATTGTTGGGCGTCATCTTGCGGCCCAGGCGCGCGAAGCGCTCGACGATCATCTGCTCGACCGCCGGATCGAAAACGAGCTGCTGGCCGAGCACCGCGGCCACGGCCTCGCGCGTGCGGTCGTCGCAGGTTGGCCCCAGGCCACCGGTCGTGATGACGACGTCGGCGCGCGCCCAGCAGTCGCGAAACTCGTTCACGATCACCTCGGCGTCGTCCGTGACCGTGACATTGCGCGAAAGCATGACCCCATGGCGGCCAAGTTGCGCGCCGATGAAGGTCAGGTGACCGTTGGCGGTCAGTCCGAGCAAAAGTTCATCGCCAAGGGTGAGCAGTTCATAGCGCACCTTGGCAAGAGGTCTAACCGTGGTCAGGCTGGAGGCAGGAGCGGACGAAACCATACTTGCAGACCCCAAAACTAAGCTAAACTAGCCAAAATGCCAGCACGCGCACCAAAAGCTCGCAAACCGTTACGCCTCAGGGGCGGATTGGTTGTGTGTGGCTGGTATGTAGCCGGCCTCGCTGAGGCCGGGTGCGGGGTGCGGGCCAAGGGCAACGCCGGCGCTGGCCCAACGGAAACCGGGGTCGGCGACCCCGGCTACAGGAGGAACAGCGCATGAGCCACCCCGACGGACTCAAGGCGAAGGTGCGCCAACTGCCGGACAAACCCGGCGTTTACCTGATGAAGGACCGGCTCGGCCGCATCATTTATGTGGGCAAGGCCAAGAATTTGAAGAAGCGGGTGTCGTCCTACTTCATGCCGTCGCGCGCCTTCACGACCTCCCAGCCCAAGATCCGGGCGCTGATCGAGACCGTTACGGACTTCGACACGATCGAGGTGAAGTCCGAGCCCGAGGCGCTCCTGCTCGAGGGCCGGCTGATCAAGCAGTGGCGCCCGCGCTACAACACCGACTTCACCGACGACAAGCGCTTCCTCCTCGTGCGCGTGGACCTGGGCGAGGAGTTGCCCCGGTTTCGCCTCACGCGCATCCGCAAGGACGACCGCTCGCGCTACTTCGGGCCATTCGCGCACAGCGGGCTGTTGCGCAAGACGCTGGCGGAGATGCGGCGCAAATTCGGCGTACTCCTCGCCGACACCACGCCGCAGCCGCTGCCGGACGGACGCTGGAAACTCTATGACGACGTGCGCGAGGAGATCTATGGCGGCGTGAACGAGATCACCACCGCCGACTACCGCACGCGGGTCGAGGAGGCGTGCACCTTCCTCGAGGGCAAGTCGCGCGAGTGGCTGGAGACGCTGCGCGTCGAGATGGTGAAGGCGGCCGAGCGCCAGGCGTTCGAGAAGGCCGCCGAGTTGCGCGACATCGTGTTTGCGCTGGAGAAGACGCTGGAAAAGACGCGTCGCTTCGAGCGTGAGCAGCCGCTCCTCCGCGCCAACGACGAGGCGCTGCGCACGCTGCAGGAGGCGCTCGGACTCGATACGCCGCCGGAGCACATGGAGTGCTTTGACATCTCGCACATCAGCGGCACGTACGTGGTCGCGTCGATGGTGCACTTCACCGACGGCCGGCCGGACAAGGACCAGTACCGGCGTTTCCAGATCAAGAGCTTCATCGGCAACGACGACTTCCGCGCGATGGAGGAGGTTGTTGGCCGGCGCTACCGGCGGCTGAAGGAGGAAGGCAAACCGTTCCCCGATCTCGTGGTGATCGACGGCGGTCGCGGCCAGATCGGCGCGGCGCTCAAGGCCTTCTTTGCGATCGACGCGAATCCCCCGCCGATGATCGGCCTCGCGAAGAAGCACGAGACGATCATTTTCCCGGACGCACGCGATCCGCTCAATCTGCCGCTCACCCACCCCGGCCTGCAATTGCTGCAGCGCCTGCGCGATGAGGCCCACCGCTTCGCGAACACCTATAACGCCGACCTGCGTTCGAAAAAGATCCGCGAGTCAGTGCTGGATGATTTCGAAGGCCTCGGGCCGAAACGACGCGCGCTGCTGCTGGAGCACTTCGGCAGCATCGACCGCCTGCGCGCCGCCAGTGCGGACGAGATCAGCGCGGTGGAGGGTTTCGGGCCCAAAATGGCAGCGGAGCTGCAGGCGTTTCTGAATCGGCCTGCGATCGGCAAGGCGGAGGCGGAGTCCGAGTGAGCGGGTGGTTGGACTCCGCAATCCAATCCGGAGATCGCGCAGAGACGCGGAGCCGCAGAGAAAACCATGCAGAACGCAGATCGTGTTTAAAAACTCTGCGGCTCTGCGCGACCTTTCCGTGGCTTTGCCGGGGCCTGCCTGCAGGTCAGCGTCAGCCTGTTTATTTCCCGCTCGGAACCGGCACGTGGGCCCGCTTTAACGGTCTCTCCTCCGGAATGATCGCCCGTTTCACCGCTTCCTGCCTGCTCCTTGCTCTCGCCGCCGCGCCCCTTCGCGCAGACGTCGTGCTCGCGCCGCCGTTTCAGGATCACGCGGTGCTGCAGCGCGACCGGCCGCTCGCGGTCTGGGGTCGCGCGGATCCGGGCGAAAAGGTCATGGTCAAACTGGCCGGCCAGGCCATCGGCGCCACCGCGGCGCGCGACGGACGCTGGATTGTCTTTCTCGACGCCCTGCCCGCCTCGGCGGTGCCGACCGACTTGGTCGTGGAGGGCAAGAACACCATCACCGTACGCGATGTCCTCGTCGGTGAAGTCTGGCTCGCAGCCGGTGATGATTTGATCGCGCTTTCCGCGCCCACCACGCCTGCCGCCGCGGCACCGGACCCCGTTTCGCCCGTCCGGATATTCAAGAGCGCCACCACGCCATCCGAAGGCCCCGCCGACGCAGTGGCCGGTTCCTGGTCGCTTTCAAGCCAGGACGGCGGCGCGATCGCCCGTGCCTTTGCCCGCGAACTTCATCGCCGCCTGCAAGTGCCCATCGGCATCCTACAGGCCGCCGCCCCCGGCAGTGCCATCGATGCCTGGTTGAGTTCGGCTGCGCTGGAGAGCGTGGGCGGTTCAGCGGCGAATGACGCCGCCCGCCTCTTCAATGGAACAATCCACCCGCTGTTGCCCTA
The DNA here is from genome assembly GCA_036401075.1 of Opitutaceae bacterium. GTDB lineage: Bacteria > Verrucomicrobiota > Verrucomicrobiia > Opitutales > Opitutaceae > CAMAXB01. The sequence continues at coordinate 1,934 of DASWVY010000046.1, read as the reverse complement.
CGCCTTGCGCGGCGTGATCTGGGCCCAAGGTGCCGCCGATGCCGATCGCGCGAATGCCTACCACGCACGCTTCGCCGCGCTCATCACGCACTGGCGTCTGCATCTTGGCCAAGGCGACGTCCCGTTTTTCTGGCTCCAGCTGCCACCGACGACCGCTCCGGTCGAACCCTTGGCTCGCGCGTACGCGCGACTGCGTGAGGCGCAGGAGCAGGCGCTCGCTCTGCCTGCAACGGGCGAGGCGGTCACGATCGATCTCGAGCCAACGGACACCCGCGAGATGGCGCGCCGTCTCGTGCTCCTCGCGCGCGATCAGGTTTACGCCCTTCCGGTGGATGCCTCCGGCCCGCGCTTCGAGCGCGCGGATCGCGACGGCGCGGGGCTGCGGGTGTTTTTCCGCAACGCCGACAACGGCCTCACCGCCGGCGGCACCCCACCCAAGGCCTTCGAAATCGCCGGCTCCGATCGCGTCTTTCATCCGGCCAACGCCAGCATCCAGCGCAACACCGTCCTCGTTTCCTCGCCCAACGTGAAGGAACCGGTCGCCCTGCGCTACGCTTGGACGAATGCGCCCGACGCCAACCTGTTCAACGGCGCCGGCCTCCCCGCCGCGCCGTTCCGCACGGACGACTGGTAAGAAGAACGAGGAGAAACCTGAAACTTGAGACCTGAAACCTGAGTCTTCGATCCGTTCAGACTCCGCGCCTTTCTGAAAACTCAGGTTTCAAGTTTCAGGTCTCAGGTTTCGCATCGTTCCCCTAAGTTTTCGCCGAATGGATCGTTTTACCGGATACGCAGTCTATAACCCATCCATGAAACTCCTCCGCCTTCCGTTGTTCGCCCTGGCCGCACTCGCGGCTGTTCCGGCCATCCTCCCGGCCGCCGCGATCACGACTTCCTCGCAGCTCACCGCCGCGACCGTTTATCTCGACCGCGCAGTCCTCACGCGCACCGCGCGCGTCGACCTGCCCGCCGGCCAGTCCGAGCTCGTCTTCGAGCGACTGCCGGTTGGCCTCGTTGACCAGTCGCTGCAGGTCTCCGGCCGCGGCACCGCGACCGCCACCATCCTCGATGTCAACGCCCGCACGACCTACGTCGCCGCCACGCCGAGCATGCGCGTCAAGGCACTCGAAGATGAGCTCATCGGGCTCCAGCAGCAGGATCGCGCCTTCACCGATCGCCTGCGCCAGCTCGACCAGCAGCGCGCGCTGCTGGGCAAGATCGAGTCCGCCATGACCACGCCGCCGACCGGCGATTCCAACGCGCCGCGACCGACCTTTGAGGAGTGGCAGAAGCTGCTCACCTTCCAGTCCGACACCCTCACCCGCCTCACCGGCGAGCAGCAGGCACTCGATCGCCAGCGCAAGGATCTCGAGGCCAAGATCGCCGCGGTCGAAGCCCAGCTCAACGAACTCCGCGGCCAGCAGCCCGAGGGCCGCGCCTACAAGACGGTCACAGTCCGCGTCGCCGCCAGCACCGCCGGCAGCCTCGATGTCACGCTCGGCTACGCCGTGCCCGGCGCCTCTTGGGCGCCCGCCTACGACGCGCGCCTGCGCGGTGAGACGCGTGCGGTCGAGCTCACCTACTACGGCGTCGTGCGCAACGGCACGGGCGAGGACTGGAACAACCTCGCCCTTACGCTCTCGACCGCGCGCCCCAGCATGGGCGGCGGCGCGCCGGAACTGCCGGCATGGATCGTCGATGTGAGCCGACCCATGCCGATGCCGCTGGCGATGGAGATGCGTCGCAAGGAAATGAGCGAGCGCCAGGCCTTCAACCAGATGGCGGTCTCCGCCGCCGCGCCCATGGCCACCGACATGGCCGTCGAGCAGGATGCGGGCATGGCGTTCTCCACGATCGAGGCCGGCACGACCAGCGCGACGTTCAAGATCGCCACACCGGTGACACTCGCGAGCGACAACACCTCGCAGAAGGTC
>DASWVY010000045.1:0-162714 GCA_036401075.1 Opitutaceae bacterium | reverse complement strand
AACTTCAGGATGCCTCCTCTGCGGCTCTGCGACTCTGCGCGACTTCTGGATGGGGTCTCGCTCGCCTACGGCGTCACCCGCAGAATCCCCTTCATGATCGTGGCATGTCCCGGGAAGGTGCAGAGGAAATCGTAATCCCCCGGCGCCGTCGGGACATTGAAGAACAGGGTGTCGCTTTCGCCCGGCTGCACCAAGGTCGTGTGGACGATCACATCCGGCGACTCCGGCACATAGCCGCGCGCCGCGCCGTCCAGACCGAGCGCCATCGCCGCCTCGCCCACCGCCTGCCCGCGACCGGGCGCGGTGAGGACGAAGTTGTGCAGCATGTCATCGCTGTTGCGGAAAACCAGACGCAGACGCGTGCCGGCCTTGATCGTGATGACGGGCGTGTCGAACTTCAGGCCGGGCTGTGTGCCCAGCACGAGCGACTGCTCGCCCTCGGCGTTGACCCAATCGGCCGGCGCGGTGACCGGACGCTTGGCGCTCACGATCGTGGGCGTTGCCGACGTTTGCACGCACAGTTCCGCCTCTGAAATATCCAAGGGCACGATACGATCACCCGCCGGGAAACGATTCATCGTGTAGTAAGCCGTGTCGTGCAGCAGCGCTTCGCCGCCCGCCGCGGCCTTCAGACCCGGCAACCGGATCTCGTGCACATAACCCTCGCGCAGGCACGCGACCGCGATGCGCACGCTCAGGCCGTCGGGCGAAACCACGACGCGACGGACCGGGCAGGCCATGCGGTTGACCGGCGCGCTGCCGTAGGCGCGGTGATAAAGGTAGGTAAAACCCGCCACGCGGTAGCTGGCCTCGTCCTCCGCGCTCGCTCGATCCACCGGCTGCGTGAAGGTCAGCACAAAGCCATCCGGCTGCGCGCGCACCTCCTTGATCTCAAACGGCAGCTGCTGCGTCCACTCGACGCGCTCGAGCCCGTACTGCGCCGGCCCGACCGAGCCCCAACCGCGGGCCGTCTGCCCAGCGAACATCACCCCACCCTCGCCTTGCGCGAGGCGCAGGATGCCGGACTGAAAACCTTCCCGGAACGGATACGCCGCACCCTGCCACACGCCCTTCACCTCTTCGAGGCTGACGCGCAGGATCTTGCTCTGGCCCTGATCGCCAATGAAAAGCTGGCCCGCGAACGGACCGAACTTCCCCTCGCTCCGATCCTCGATCACGCCCGCGTTGGAGATGCCGAGAATCGTATGCGGCAGCCAGACCGCCGGGGGCTTGAGCGCCGGCATGCGCTTGGCGACCTCGTGCATCGGCTCCTCGAAATCGCGGATGTCCTCCGTCACGAGATCAACATTCGACCCCGCCAGCCGGCTCGACGCCAGGCCGGCCGGATGTCCGGCAAAGTCGCCCGGAGCGACATGCGTCAGGCGGCCGGAACCGACCCACTCGCCCTGATTATCGGTAAAGAACCACGCGCCCTTCGACGTGACCAGGAAGCCCGCCGGCGAACGCAACCCCGCCGCGATCGGAATCGTGCGGCCGGACGGAGTGATCTCGAGCATCCACCCGCGCCACGGCGCCGGGGCCTGCGTGGCGCTGCCAAACGCGACATTGAGCGTCACGCGCAAATTGCCATTGGGCGCGATGACCGGACCAAACGCGTACTCATGGTAGCTGCCCGCAATCGGCAGCTTGGCCACCGTTTCGAAGACATCCGCTCGGCCATCGCCATTCGTATCCTCGATCCGCGTCAACTCCTGCCGCTGCGCCACATAGTAGCCGCCTTTTGCGGACACCGTGATGCCGAGCGGTTCATGCAGACCCGAGGCGAAGAGCGTGAAGCGCGGCTTGGGGTCCGCGTCATACGCGCCCTCAACCAACCAGATTTCACCGCGCCGGGTGGCCACGAGGAGACGACGCCCCTCGATCGGGAGGATGCCGCTGACCTCGAGCACAATGTTTTCCGGCACCGGGATGGTCGTGCGTTTCCAAAAACCGTTCTCGCGGGCTACTAGGGAGTCGGACGGAGCCGCAAAGCGCTCGGCCGCGGAGGGATTGTTGACGAGCGGCGTGGTCGTCTGCGCAACGAGCGCCACGGCCGATACGAGCAAGCAAAAGGGAAGTCTCATGGGGAGGGGAATCACCAAACCAGGGAGTAATTGATCGGGGCCTCGAGCGTCGCCGGGGCCAACGGGATCGCGAGTTGCTGGCGCCCGTTGATCGTGCGGATGATCGGCTTGTGCACGGCGTCCGCCGGCCAGTCGACGTACCACGCGCGGTCGCCGATGATCCAGCCACCGGCACGCGGTGTGATCCGGTCGCTCTCCGCCAGCAGCACCCACGCCGACCACGACGGCAGGCTGCCCTTGATCTGCAGCGAACGGGTCAAGCCGCGCCCGTCTACCGTCGGCGCAATGCGATCAGTGACGCGCAGGGCGGCGAGCTCGGCGTTGAAGACCGGCTGGCCGTTGGCCTCAAGCGTGTAGCCACGGGAGACCCACAGATCCTCCGGCCGGTCGGGCCAGCCGCTCGTGCGCGGATACTCGAGCAAGCCGATGGTCGGCTTGCCGTCGAAGGTCACCACGGGGCCCGTCGGACGCACGAGCTGGTCGTTGCCGCGTCCATCCCACATGTCGACCGTGTTGGCGAACGATCCACGCCACGCGTGAAGGATCGAGCCCGTTTCAAAATCATACGCGTAGTGCACACCGGCAGGCGTGCCGATCGCCGCCGCATAGAGACGCTTGCGCGGCTCGAACGGGACAAACCCGCGCTGCAGCACCACGCGCTCACCCGGCTCGACTGCCAGCACCTTGGGCGGCGCCGGCGGACGCGCGTTGGCCGGAACGGCGGTCAGGCTTTGCGGCGCCACGCCGGGTCCCTCGACGGAAACGTCGAACTGGGGCGGATTCGTCACCGGGTGCACAAGGTCCGCGCGGAATTCATGGCGTCCGGCGGTGAGCGTGATCACGCCCGGCTGGCTGCCACCTCGATCAATCGGCGTCACCACCGGCTGGCCGTCGATCAGCAGGCGCGAAGGCCCGCGCGATTCGATCGCGAAACGGTAGTTGCCCGCCCGCGGTACGGTGATCGCACCGGTGAAGACCAGCGCGAAGCGCCCGCTCTTCTCGACCGCCCCATGGGCGAAACGCGTCGGCACGCCCTCGGACTTGGGCGTCTCGTTGTCATAGCTGCCCACCGTGGCAAAATTGCCCGCGTAGAGCCGATAACGCAGGTCGCCCACGGTGACCGGCTCGGAGCTGAAGCGTTTGACCGCGAGGTTGCGGATCGCGATGGGTCCGCGCGTCGCGACAAAGGCCAGCGGTCCGGCCACCGATTCGCCGCGCGCAAGGGCGCCGGCATCGGGTCCCGCCAAGTCGAGGCCGTCAATCACGGTGAAGCCGTTGAGCGTGACGTTCGTGAGTCGCGCGGGGCTGGTCTTGACGGCGTTCCCGCCAAAGCGCGGCGCCTTGAAATCGATCCGCACCCGCTGCCACAGCCCGGGCGCACGGACCGCGGCACTTCCGTGCGGAGCCAGTCCCGCCGCCGAGAGCGGCAGCGCATAGCGCCCCTGCAGCAGCACCACAGGCTCCGATCCGACCGGGAAGAGATACTCAAACTCAAGCTGCATGTCGCCATGATCCCAACTCGTCAGCAGCGGCGCCGCGTCTCGCGCGGCCACGAGCACGCCCGTGCCGGCCGATGTCTCCAGCACCGCGGCGGTTCGCGGATCCCCCGCGATGTCGCCCGCGACCGACCAGCCGGAAGCGGAAGGACGGAATGCCGCCAGTGATTCGAGGGAAACCGGGTCGGCGGGAAGCACCGGCTGGGCACGCACAACCACGATCAGGGCGCAGGCAGCCGCCCACGCACGCAACGTCAGGGGAAGGGGTAACATAATAGCTTTGAAATGCTCGGCCGTAGGGCGAATGCGGGCAATCCGAATCCCATCGTACCGAACGACCGGAGACTGCCGCGAGAAAGCAGGATCGCCCGAAGAAAGCCGTTGACACTCAAAAACCCGTACCGCATTCACTCCCTTCCCTTTGTTGCAGGGTGGAGCAGCCTGGTAGCTCGTCAGGCTCATAACCTGAAGGTCGTTGGTTCAAATCCAACCCCTGCACCCAATTTGAAACCCCCGGAAACTGCTCCCGGGGGTTTCTGCTTAATGACTTGCGCGATTTTCGAAAGAGCGACTGTCCGCGTGCAACCTCAGTCAGCACGAGGCAACTTTGGGACACCAAAACCAAACATTACGCCAAACATTTTTTCGAGCCGAAAAGCAGGTTTTCCCCATCGGCCTTCAGGCTCCGCACCCGCAGGTCTGACCGTTGAGCATCAATAAAATAGCCACTCCTGGTGGAGTGGCTACGGCAGCAAAAACCGGATGAAATTTAGGCGGCCGAAGGGATGCCCGGGACGCCCTGCTCCCGAGGAGAGCCGACCAAACACCCGATCCCACGTTGCGTAAGTCGCATAATTTCACCCAGCGGATAACGCCGGGTTCCGGGGAGAATCTCCACCGGGTGAAGCAGTCCCTCCTTGGTCATTCTCCAGATCGTCACGCGATTCACGCTGAGGAGTTCCGCCGCGCGCTTCTGCGTGACCAAGGCACGAGCGTCGCTGTCGCCTCCGCTTGCAGCCTCTTCCACCTGCCCGGAAATCAGCCGCTGCACCAGATCCCGCTCCCCGCTCGTTAGGGAGGAGTCAGCCGTCACGACGGATTGGAGAATCGCCCGGGAGGTCGGATTCATGGCGATCAAACCCCAGCCAGCAGGCTATGCAGAACGGATTCGCGGAGGCTCTCGCGCGCCAGGACATCGGCCGCGAGCTGCTCGATCATCGTATCGTGAAACCGGTTCACGCGGTGATGCACCGGAAAGCCAAAGTCGGTCTTTTCAGTCCTCCACTCCACTGACGCGACCATGCGCTGGTCGCGGTGATTGAAGAGGCGCACCTCGCCGCCATCGAAGTCGGGCGCCTGATTCAGGAACGCCTCGACCGCCTCCGGCGCCGAGTCGGTTCGATGACCAGGGAGGAAAAGCCCCGCGCGGTTCTGCCGATAGATTTGATACCGCACCACCGACGCTGCCGCGTCGGGGCCGGTGATGGATGATGTCGTGTGGTTCGTTTTCATGGATGAGTTGGGTTTCGCTACATCCATCTCTGCGCCTCCCGGCGACATCCTCAATCGAGCGGCCCTGCCGAAATCGCGGGGCGCTTGATACACCGATTTCGGTAGGGGCTAACAAATCCCCGGAACTCGGTTTCGTCGGCTGCGCCGCACGGTTACGTGCGAAACGACTGATCTAGGCGCGCCAGGGCATCGTCCACCGTTTGCCCGATTACCGGAGGCAATCCGATATCAGTTCTCCATACACGGCATTGCCGACTTCAGAACAGCACGAAGCCAGCAGCCCCGGAAGCCATCACTATGGCCGGGATGGCCAGCTTGTGCTTCCAGCGGTAGATCACGACCAACGCGCCGCCACAAATCACAGCCGCACCGAAACCCGGGATCGCGACGAAGCCGAGCTTGATCGTGGTGATCGCGATCAGACCCACGACGCCGGCGGCCACGCCTTCGAGAAAATTGTGCAGCGTGGGGTTGCGGATCACGGCTTCAAGGTGGCGGAAAAACAGGATCGAGAAGAGAAACGCCGGGAGAAATATCCCTGCGGTCATCGCCAGCGCCCCGAGTGGGCCGCCGCCGAAATAGCCGACGAAGGTGGAGAAGATGATCAGCGGCGCGGGAAGAATTCCGGACAGCGCAACCCCGTCCAGGAAATCACGCTCCTCCATCCAGGCACCGCGCTCCACGGCGTCCTCGCGCAGGAACGGGATGGCCGTGTAGGCACCGCCAAATGTTAGCAGACCCGCCCGCAGGCCCGAGCCAAAGAGCGCGGGCGCGGCGGCCTGGCCGGTCTCCCGCGCAACGCTGCCCGCAGTTGCGACCTCGCGAACCGGCACGAGCGGCTCGCGGCCAGCGATCACCGGCGACAATTGCCAGAGCGCGACGGCAAACACGATCCCGGCCAAAGCGGCGAGAGCCCACTGGCGTTTCGCAGCGACGACGTAGGCGACGCCGGCCAATGGCAGCGTGATGTAGAACGATACGCCCAGCACTTCACCCACCGCAGCCAGGACACCGATGGTCCACAGCGGGCCATTCGTGAGGCAGTGCCCGCCGATGCGATGACACGCGCGGACGATCAGGGCGATCACGGCCGGCTGGATGCCGAGGAACACGGCCTGAAATGCGGTGCTGGCGAGCCCGACCGAAAGATAGAGCCAGGACAGCAGAAACATCAGCACGAACCCGGGCAGCATGAAGCCGAGGCCGGCAAGCACGCCGCCGATCCGCCCGCGCGAGAGCATGCCGAAATGCACACACAGCTCGTGTGCCTCCGGGCCGGGCAACACCTGGTAGATCGCCAGCAGTCGCTTGAAATGCGCGGGCGAAACCCACTTTTCCTCCGCCACGAGTTCCTGCCGGATCATGTCGATTTGTGCGACCGGCCCGCCCCACGCGAGGGCGCCAAATCGCAGGAAGCGAAGGAAGAGTTTGCCGTAGGGCTCGACGGGGGCGTTCACCGCGTCGGTTTCGGATGAGGATGTGGGAGCGGGGTTCATCAGCGCTTGCGCACGTAGTCGTAGAGGGCGTCGAAACATTCGCCGCCCTTCTGGAGCAGCATCTCGTCGGAAAGCCCGGCCCGGCCCCAGCCCTTCAGCACCCGGTCGATCCCGATGCATTCCGGATGGGGAAACTTGCCGTCTTCCAAATCGGCGACATGCACCATTTCGGCGAGTCGGCGCAACGCCGGGTCATCCAGGCCAAAGCGCTTGACGAGCGTCTCGAACGTGCAGTCGTCGTGATGGTGCGAAAACTCCACCCCCACCATGTCGAACGGCAGGGCGTCCGGATGCTGCGCCGGATCACTGGCGAACACAAAGCGAGCCTTCGGGTCGATGAACCGCCGGATGAGCCAGGCGGAGCCCACGCGGTCGATCTCCGGTCGCGGTCGCGTCAGCCAGGTGCGGCCGGCGAATTTCCTGGCTACAAGCTTCGCCGGCGGCCGGTCCGGCTTCGTGTGCAGCGCGCGCGCCTGCTCCAAGCGCATCCGCGCGTCCTGCGCCTTCGGCGAATTGAAGAAATCGATCTGCCTGATCTCCTCCATACGGATGGAGAAACGCTCCAGCTCGCTGGCAAACGTGTCGCTTGGTTTCCGTTTGTTCGTGCCGATGAACCGGACGATGTCGGCGCTGAGCGCCGCGTAATCCTCGGCCCGGGCGGCGTTGAACATCCGCACGATCTCACCGTCCGGCAGGCCTTCGATGTCGGTGGCGTGGATCAACGTGGCATCGCCGCCGCTGTCCCGCACCTGTTGCGCCAGCCATTGGAAGCGTTCGCGGTGCGCCGGCTCATCGGGGAGGACATACGTCGAGGATTTGAGCGCGATCGCCCCGGACTTCTTCAGGTGCCGCCAAAGGCTCACGCGCGAGGAGCCGCGCCGCGCCGGCAGGGCATAAAGCAGTAAAAGCCAGTTCCGATCCGGGTGCATGAAGCATGCGTAACCCGTGTTACAGGTATTACAACTTGAAATATGAAGCCACCGACCTACGGTGAAGCCATGCCCCCAACCCGTCGCTCCGCCCTGGTCCTGCTCTTGGCATTGCTTGCCCCGATTGCTTCAGCCGCACTCGATCCGGCCAGGATCGACGCCCTGACCGGCCTCAAGGGCACATGGAACGAGGCCGAGCAGGTTTATAAAGTCACACAGCCGCGCACCGACCTGCCGGTTTCGGTGGACGGCTGGACGATGCCACCCTTCATGGGTCTGACCTCCTGGGCGGCATTCACGGCCGGCGCAAAGGCCGAGGTGATGGTGATGGGCGATCTCGTGCTGCTCGAGGACGAGGTGAACCCGGTGATGTCGGCCGCGCTCGACGCGGGCCTGACCGTCACGGCGCTGCACAACCATTTCTTCTTCGATCAGCCTCGGGTCTATTTCATGCACATCGGCGGCGAGGGTTCGCTTGAGCAGATGGCGCAGGCCGTGCGGGCCGCCTTGGCGCGGCAGAAGGAAATCCGCGCCGCCAATCCCAAGCCGGCAAATTTCTTCGGTTCCGCCTTTGCGCCGGAGAGAAACGCCATCTCCGGCGCGGCCGTGGAGTCGGCGCTCGGCGTCAAAGGACAGGCCAACAGCGGCATGTTCAAGGTCGTGATCGGCCGGGAAGTGACGATGCCGTGCGGTTGTGTCGCCACCAAGGAAATGGGCGTGAATACGTGGGCCGCCTTCGCCGGCACCGATGACAACGCGGTCGTCGATGGCGACTTCGCTGTGCTGGAGGACGAATTGCAGCCGGTGCTGAAGAGCCTCCGGCGCGAGGGCATCAACATCGTCGCGATTCATCATCACATGACCCACGAGCAGCCGCGCATGCTGTTCCTCCATTACTGGGGGCGCGGCTCCGTCGTGACGCTTACCCAAGCGTTGAAGAGAACCCTTGAGGTTCAGCAATCGATTCCGGCTCCGTCGCACCGGCACTGACCGCGTTCCCGGCAGCAGCCAGCTTGGACGAGTTCCGGTATTTGCATGAAACCCACGGTCGGCATAATGCTCTATGGTTCGGGCGGTCAGCTCAGGGATGCGCTGGCCGAAGAGAACTATCGGCTGCTGGCCCGGCAGTTCGTCGAGCAGGGCTGGGCGCTGCATACCCTCACTTACCATGACACGCGTAGGGAGGTGGTGCGTAGCGAAGCGCGCACCTGCGACGCCGTGCTTGTCTGGATCAATCCCATCGAGCCCGGCTTGGATCGCCCGTTGCTTGATTCCTTCCTGGAGGAATTGTCCGCCTCCGGCGTCCTCGTCAGCGCGCTCCCCCGGGTCATCCTGAAGATCGGCACCAAGGATGTGCTGGTTGAGACCCAGCGAATCGGCTGGTCCATCGACGCCCGGATGTATCGCAGTTTCGCTGAATTCAGGGGCCAGTTTCCCGAGCTGATCCGGCGTGACGGCATCCGCGTGCTCAAGCAGCACCGGGGCAACAGCGGCCAAGGGGTATGGAAGGTCTCCTTCGTGTCGGCCGGTTTCGTGGTGCAGCCCGCCACGCGCGGAACTCCGGCCGAAACCATGAGTGAGTCGGCTTTGATGGCCTCTTTCCAAAGCCAGGTCTTCGCCCGGGGCAGTCACCTGGTGGATCAGGCGTGGGTCCCCACCTTGCGACGAGGAATGATTCGCGCCTACCTCTGCGGAGCGAAGGTCGCGGGATTTGGTTATCAGGAGATCAACGCCCTCTATCCTGTGCAGCCCGAGGACGACTTCACCCGCCGGCAGCCGAGTCGGCGGCATTACTACACCGCTGAGTGCCACCTCTTCCAGCCGCTGCGCCTGCGTTTGGAAAAGGACTGGCTCCCGGCCCTGCAGGCGCACTTCGGCATCCCGCCGCACGAACTTCCCCTGATTTGGGATGCCGATTTTCTATTCGGGGAATCCGACGAATACCTCCTCTGCGAGATCAATGCGAGTTGCGTGTCGCCGTTTCCCGAGAGTGCCATCACGCCGATGGTGTCAGAGCTTGCGCGCCGGCTGAGCGACCGCAAAGCCGGTCACACCGGCCCTTGATCGGGTCGGCTTCGAGCGGGCCACGCCCTGCGTCACAGGCCGTCGCCAGATCGCTCAGGGCGCCGACCCATCCACCGCCTTGACGAGAACTTCAGCGGTCCCGGTCGGGAGCGGATCAAGCGCATGTCTGTATTGAGCCGTCGCAGCCGGTAGTCGGGTGCGGCGCGGAATCTGTCGTGGCTCAAACACCGCCCGGTCCGTTCTCAGCACTTTGCCACCGGAATCCAGCATCACAATTTCCAGATGGGTCCGCGATGTGTCCTCCGCTTCCAGCCGTCGCATAACATAGCCGGTTACAACCAAAGGCTCTCCGGCTCGCCGTTCCAGCCACACTTTCTCGACCAGCACGTTAGCAGACGGGAGTGCAGACAAGCGGATATACCGGACGTCCGGTGGGGATCGGAACGGCGTCAGACAACCACTGAGTGCGACGGCAACCCATGCCGCCATCGCCACCCAGCAGGAAAGACGCGCAAATCGCTTAGTGTTTGTGGTCGCCGTCATGTTTGGGGGCTTTCGCAAACCGGGGTGTTTCGGGTGCCGCATCCGTCACTTCTTTCGGCAAACGGCTCTTGGCGAGCGTCAGGGCCGACTGGAGGCGCTTGAAGGCGTCAGCAGTTTTGTCGATTTCGTTGTGATTCGCCCCGTCCAGAACGTCGTCGGCCAGCTTGGCGGCCTGTTCGAGCGCCGCATCGAGGCGCTTCTTACGCTCGGCATCGGGCAATTTGACTTGATCGATGAGGGCATGGGACGCCAGATGGATGGTCTCCGCCCAATCGGCGACACCATCGGATTTCTTGGCCGCGACGGCCGCACTGATCTTCTCGACCGAAGCCGTGACGCTTTGCCAGACCACCGGCAGCGAGGCACCGCCGAAGAGCTCAGCCCATTCGGGTTTATCGTCGTGCGAGTGGTCGGTGCCGGGGGCAGCTTGAACGCCGAGCGCAAAGGCAAAGGCGGACAGGAGGAGGACTATTTTTTTCAGTTTCATGGATGGATGGGGGTTGAATTTATGGATGGGTGACTGCGGGTTGAGAGGGGGTGGCCGGAACATCGAGCGGGTCGTGGCGCGAGCGGGCCAGAGATTTTTCCGCGGCTTTGCGCCCGAACTTGAGGAACACCGCCGGAGTGACGGCCATGTCGAGGAGGGTGGAACTGATGAGGCCGCCGAGGATCACGACGGCGACCGGGTAGAGGATTTCCTTGCCCGGCTCCTGCGCGGAGAGCACGAGCGGGATGAGCGCCAGTCCGGCGGTCAGCGCCGTCATCGTCACCGGCACCAGCCGCTCCAGCGAGCCACGGATGATCATGCGCTCGCTGAAGCTTTCGCCCTCGTGCTCCATCAGATGGAGGTAGTGGGAAATCATCATGATCGTGTTGCGCGTGGCGATGCCGGCGAGCGTGATCAGGCCGACGAGCGTCGCGACGGAGACCGTCCCCACCGTGAAGTAGGTCAGCGCGAGCGCGCCAACGAAGGCGAGCGGCACATTGAGCAGAATCTGCCAGACGATCATCCCCGAGTGGAAATGCGCATAGAGGAGGAGGAAGATGACGCCGAGCGTGAGCACCGCGAGGAGGCCGATGAGCCGGGTGGCCTGCTGCTGGCTTTGGAACTGGCCTTCATACGCGACGAAGTAGCCGCTGGCCATGGGCACGGCCCGGGGCAAGTCGGTCTGAAGCTGGGCGACGATGGAACCGAGGTCGCGTTCGGCCACATTCGCCGAGATCACGATGCGGCGCATCGCGTCCTCGCGGCTGATGGCGTTCGGACCCTGGCTCTCCCGCACTTCGGCGATCATGCCGAGCGGAACCCTTCCCCCGGTCGGGGTATCGATCAGCAATTCGCGCAGCAACGCGGCGTCCGCTCGCGATTCGTCGGCAAAGCGGACCACGAGATCGATGGAGCGGGTCCCTTCCAGCACCTGCCCGACCACGCGGCCGTTGAGACCCGCTTCAAGCCGGGCGGTAAGCTCGCCCGGCAGCAGGCCATAAAGCGCGGCGCGCTCTCGGTTCACCTCGATCTTTACCTGCGGGATCAGCACCTGCTTTTCGACCTGCAAGTCCACCAGCCCCGGCACCCGTTTCATGGCGGCCTCGGTGTCGGCGGCGTAGCGCCGGAGGGTCGCCAGGTCGGGGCCGTAGATTTTGACGGCGATGGCTGCCTGCACACCCGAGAGCATGTGATCGAGGCGATGCGAAATTGGCTGGCCGACGCTCACCAGCACGCCGGGCAGTTCGCCGAGTTTCTCGCGGATGTCCCGCAGGATCTCCGCTCGGCTGCGCCCGGTGGCGGCAAGGTCCACGTCCAGCTCCGAACGATGCACCCCTTCGGCATGCTCATCGAGTTCGGCGCGTCCGGTGCGACGCCCGGTGAGCTTGATCTCGGGGATCGTGAGAAGAATCTTTTCCGCAATGCGCCCCATGCGGTCGCTCTCCGCGAGCGACGTGCCCGGGGCCATCGCGAGCGTGATCACCGCCGTGCCTTCGTTGAATTCCGGCAGGAAGGTGCGCCCCATCCGCGGATACAGAATCGCCGCACCGCCCACCAATACGACCGCGAGCCCGATAACAATCCACGGATGCCGCAGCGAGGGGCCGAGAATGAAGCGCTCGTCGAAGCGCTTCAGCAGACGCACCAGCCAGCCGTCACGTTCGAGCTGCACCCGCTTCATGCGGGGCAACAGGTAGGAGCAGAGAACCGGAATCACCGTCAGCGAGACGACGAACGAAGCGAGCATCGCGACGATGGTGGCGACACCGATCGGGGCAAACAGCCGGCCCTCGATCCCGCCCAGCGCAAACAGCGGCAGGAACACGAGGACGATCACGAGCGTCGCGAAGAGGATGGAATTGCGCACCTCCCCCGAAGCCTCGGCGATCACGCGCAGCACCGGCCGAGGGGCAGACGAGTGCTGATTCTCGCGGAGCCGGCGGAACACGTTCTCCACGTCCACGATGGCGTCGTCCACCACCATGCCGACCGCGACCGCCAGGCCGCCCAGCGTCATCGTGTTGATCGAGATGCCCAGCCAGTGAAAAACCAGCGCGGCCACGGCAAAGCTGAGCGGAATCGCCGTGAGGGTGATGAAGGTGGTGCGGAAGTTGAGCAGGAAGAGGAACAGGATGATGACGACCATGATTGCCCCGTCCCGGATCGCTTCCTGCACGTTGGCGACCGCGTGCTGGATGAAAGTAGCCTGACGGAAAAGCACGTCGAGTTTGGCATCGGCGGGCAGAGACGGACTCATTTCGGCCAGAGCTGCCTCGACGCGCCGGGTCAGCACGGAGGTGTCGGCCCCGGGTTGCTTTTGCACGCCGAGGATCACCGCAGGGGATCCGGCCACGCCGGCCTGCCCCCGCATCGGCTGGATGCCTGGGCCCACGTCGGCCACGTCGCGCAAGAAGACCGGCACGCCGTCCCGATACTTCACGACGGTGGCTCCGATTTCGACGGGGTCGGCGGTGCGTCCGAGATTGCGGACCAATTTCTCCCGTGCGCCATCGGCCACAAAGCCGCCTCCGGTGCTGCCCTGCGCCCGTTCGGTGGCGGCGTTGACCTCCTCAAAGGTGACGCCATGCGCCGCCATGCGCTCCGGCCGGGCGTTGACATGGACCTGCTTACGCCCGCCGCCGATCACGATGACCTGCGAGATACCGGGAATCGTCAGCAACCGGGGCGCGAGCTGCCAGTCGGCCAAAGTCCGCAGATCCGGGGGAGCGGTCGTGCCGTCCTTCGAGGACAGGCCGATGAGCAGGATCTCTCCCATGATCGAGGAGATCGGCCCCATGTGGACTTCCGTGCCCGCCGGCAGCTTGGCCTCGGCCAGCGCGATACGCTCCTGCACCAACTGGCGGGCGCGATAGATGTCCTGCCCCCAGTCGAATTCCACGTAGATGATGGAGAGCCCGACGCTGCATGTGGCGCGGACGCGCTGCACGCCCGGGGCTCCGTTGAGCGCGGTTTCGAGCGGCACGGATACCAGGGTTTCAACTTCCTCCGGCGCGAGGCCGGGGGCTTCGGTCATCAGCGTGACGGTCGGCCGATTAAGGTCCGGGAACACGTCGATGGGCAGCCTGAGCACCACGTAGCCGCCGTAGGCGAGGAGCAAGGCCGCGGTGGCCAGCACGAACAGCCGGTTCCGCAGCGAAAATTCGATGAGTCGGGTCAACATGGCGATGGTCTCCCGGCTCAGTGCTGATGGCCGCCCGGGCCGTGCGAATGGCCGTGGTCGTCTTCGATCTTGGCGGCGGCACCGCCCCCGACGTATTGCAACTGGTAGTTGCCGCGCGTCACCACACGGTCGCCGGGCAGCACGCCGTCCACGATCTCGATGAAACGATCATCCCGCAGCCCCACTACCACCGGGGTTCGCTCGTAGGCAAACGGCGCGGTCATGATCTGGCGGAAAACGAAGAAATCTCCGTTCTCTCCCAGCACCGCTTCCCGCGGCACCACCACGGCCGCTTCTGATTCCTCGACGACGAAGGAGAGCTGGGTGCGCATGCCGGGCAGCAGTTTCCCTTCGGGGTTGGGCGTATGCACGAAGACCCGCAGCGTGCCATTCTCGCGCGAAAGGCTGGCGGCGGTGGTCTTGACCTTGCCGGTGAGGGTCTCCGCCGGATGGGCGATGGCGCGAATCCGCACGGTCTGACCGTGCTTCACCGCCGCGATCTGACCTTCGTAAACCTGCGCGACCACATCGACCTCGCTCAGATCGATGATCGTGAGCAGCACCTTGTCCGGCTCGACGGAGCCGCCCGGCAGCACGTTTGTCTCCAACACCACCCCGTCCATCGGGGCCGTGAAACTCAGCCGCGGCGGCGGATCGGCGACCACCCGGGATTCTACCTCGAACAGAAACTCACCTGCCTTGACGCGCTGGCCGTCATGCACCGCGAGTTTCGTGATCCGGCCCGCGACCCTGGACGTGACTGCGGCGATCTTGCCGGGCTCCGGTTCAACGATCCCGAGGGCGGGAAACACTTTTTCGAGGGAGCGCAGCTCAACCTCGGCCGTTTGCAGATCGAGGTTGCGGACCATCGCCTGGGTCAGGCGCACGGGACCGGCGGCGGGGGCCGCAATGCCGGGCGCCTCGTCGTGCGGGTGCCCATGATCCTGTTGCGCCACCAGGGGGGGGATGGCCGACGCGAGAATGAGAGAAAAAAGAAGCGGTTTCATGGTGGGAAAATCAAGGTTGGGAAGGAATGAGGCCGGCCGTGGTTTCGGCTTCGGCGAGGAGGGAGAGATAGCGGGTCGCGAGGGAGAGAAACTCCGCCTCGATCGACACCTGTTGCTGCCGGGCCTGCGCGAGCTGGAAACCGGTGACTTCGCCGCGCGCATAGGCCGGCCCCAGTTTGCGGGGCAGGTCGGCGGCGTTCTGGAGGAGAGCGTGATAACGCTGGACTGCCGGCTGGATCGCCCGGACGGAGGCGGCAGCGGCTTCGATCTCGGCAGACAGCTCCTCCCGGCGCGACTGCCGGTTCGCTTCGGCGATCCGCAGTGCGGCTTCCCGTTCGAGAATGTCGCCGCGATTCGCGACCCGGCCGCCCGGCCACGGCACCGAGGCATTCACGCTCAGGCGCGGTTCGTTTTCCAACCGGCCGGTGGCATCGTTGCTCCGGCGCTCGAAATCAACCCCGGCACCGACCGACCAGTCCGGCCGGCTCTGGCCTCGGGCAAGGGCGAGTGCTGCCTCGGCCCGGCGCACTTCCAGATCGGCCAGCACCAATTCCGGCCGGCTCCCGGCCAAGTCGCCCGGGGCGGGCAAAGACCGCGCGAGCAAAGCCTCCAGATCAACCGAGACCGCCAACGCTGCGTCTGCGGGCAGCCGCAGACGCTTGCGCAGGCGTTGCTCACTGCCGGCAATCTCCGCTTCAGCAATCGTCACAGCCTGCTCAGCTCGGGCGAGTTCCAGTTGCAACAGCGCCCATTCGGCGTCGGCCACTTCGCCTGCATCCCGGCGGCCTTGCAGCGCCCGGGCGACCTCTTGTTGCAGCCTCACTGTGCGCCGGGCGGATTCCAGCCGGGCCTGATGCATGGCTTGTTCATACCACAGACGCCGGACTTCCCCGGCGAGCAAGCGCCGGCGTTCGCGCAGTTCGAGGGCGGCGGATTCCGCCCCCAAGCGCGCGTAGGCCCGAGCGAGTTCCACCCGCTCACGTCGCGGGAGCTGCTGGGTGACACCCACGCCCACGGACCACTCGCTGTCGCCTTTCACGGGGGCGGAGCCGCGCACGTCCAATTCGGGATTGGGCCGCAGACCAGCCTGAACTTCCCGCGCGCGGGCCAACTCCGGAGTCAGCGCCAAGGCGGCGACGGTGGGATCGTTCGCCCACGCGGTGCGGATGGCATCGTCGAGCGAGAGAGGATGTGACTGCGCGGCGACCAACGTGGCACCACACAAAAAGAGGGAGATTCGACAAAACATGGGACAAGTGTTGAGCAGACGTGGACCTCCAGATGGGAAGTCGTGAAACCACCGCCCGAAGGCGGCACCGATGGCGCGCACACGCGCGCCGCTCGCCTTCCGCACGGGAAGGTTCGCAGAATCAGCTCAACGCCGGAGGGGCCGCCACATCGGGCGCGCACCGCCGCACAAAATGCCAAACCGGATCAAAATTTCTCGCCCGTCGCTTTGGCCCGCCCCGCAGGCGTGCCTCGACGAGACGCTGGTTGAAGGCCAGAGCCCACAAACCCGCAAGCGCCACAACCGCCAGGAGCAGTTGCAAAAACGGCAAAACCCGAGCGTCGTGGGATACATCTCGCGCCCAAACCGGCTTATGATCGTCGCCGGTCAACGGCGTAT
Source organism: Opitutaceae bacterium (assembly GCA_036401075.1). Taxonomy (GTDB): domain Bacteria; phylum Verrucomicrobiota; class Verrucomicrobiia; order Opitutales; family Opitutaceae; genus CAMAXB01. The sequence continues at coordinate 146,327 of DASWVY010000045.1, read as the reverse complement.
GCTCATGCGAAGCCGGCTGGTCGGTCTCGTGGTGGTCCGAGTGATGATGCTTGTGGTCAAACATCCAGCCCGCACCCTCCAAGTCCTCATGCCACGCGCCCCAGCACCAGGCTAGGGCAAGCGTAAGGACGAGAATGACGCGGCGTGGAAGCATCGTTGACCGTGGTAGAAAGCAAATCTTCCGCGACGGCAAGGCCGATCTGCTCAGCGCCTCGTGAAGCGCGGCTTCATTTCGGCGCGGCAGGCGGGTTTGATGGCTTGTTGATCAGCACCTTGTCCACGCGGTGCCGGTCCATGTCCACCACCTCGAATCGCCAGCCATTCCAGAGGAAATGTTCGCCCGCCTTCGGGATGTGGCCAAGGCGATCCAGCATGAATCCGCCGACCGTCTCATAATCTTCGTCCTCCTCGCCCGGCAGCGGCGGCAGGGCAAAGCGGGACCGGAACTCGTCCACCGCCATACTGCCATCGACCAGCCAGGAGCCATCCTCCCGCTGGGTGGCATCCGGCTGACGCCGGTCACCCGGTTCGGGCAGATCACCCACGATCGCTTCCATCACATCGATCAACGTGACCAGTCCCTGCACGCTGCCGAACTCGTCGGTGACCAGGGCGAGGTGCTTACCGGTCTTCTTGAAGGACTCGAGCAGTTGGATCGCATTGATGGACGTGGGGACGAAAAGCGGCGACACCAGATGGTTTCGGATACTGTTCGGCACGCCCGCCGCCGCGTTGGCCCACAGGGCCTTCACGCTCACCATGCCGAGCACATGGTCGCGGGTGCCCTCATACACTGGAAACTGCGAGTGCCCGCTCGCGACGATCTTCCGCCAGTTTACCTCTTCCGTGTCGTCCACATTCAGCCAAACGATCTTGGTGCGCCGCGTCATGATCTCGGTCACCGGACGCTCGTCGAGGCGCAGCACGCCTTCGACCATGGCCCGCTCCGCCTTGTGGAACACGCCGGCGGAGGCGCCCTGTTCGATCATGTGCGTCACCTCTTCTTCCGAAGGAGGTGCCTCTACCTCCTTGCCGAGGCCAAACACCTTCAGGACGAGGTTGGTCGAGATTGTGAGAAACCAGACGAACGGTGCCGCCAAGCGCGACAAGCCGGTCATCGGTTTGGCGATGAGCATGGCCCGGCCCTCGGGATTGCTCAGCGCGACGCGCTTGGGCACGAGTTCGCCGATGATCAGCGAGAAATAGGTGATTGCGCCCACCACGATGAAGATGGCTATCGGCATCGCGTAGGGAGCAAGCACCGGGAACCCGGCAACCACGGCCGCCAGTTTCTCCGAAAGGGTGGCTCCGCCGAAGGCACCCGCGAGGATGCCGACGAGGGTGATGCCGATCTGAACGGTGGAAAGAAAACGGTCAGGCGACTGGGCCAGAGCCAGGGCAGCCTGGGCTTTCGGAGAGCCGTCGTCGGCCAGTTTCTTCAGCCGCGCCTTGCGGGAGGAGACTATGGCGATTTCCGCCATGGCGAATATGCCATTGGCCAGGAGGAGGAGGAAGATAATGAGGATTTCGGCAAATACGTTCATGGTGAAAAGTGATAGATAGCTGGCTGCCGGGCAACGGACACAAGGTCCCAACCGGCGGGGCGTAAGGCTTGGCGGCGGCTTCTGCCGCGGCGGCATCAAATCCGCAGCGCAAGCACACCCGTTACCCGGAAGCGCGCTTGCGAGTCCAGGTGCGGCGGAATTTCAATCCGGGTTCCCGGGGGATCGTATGCGGGAACGCGCCAAGACGTCAGGAAACCGTCCGCCGGCGCGGTCCACAAAACCCGTGTCTCCGAACGATAGGTCCCTTCTGTGCCGGTCTCGGCCCCGTCCCGTGAAAAGGCCTCCCCTGAACCTGGGGTGGCAGCGGGAACCTCGCCGATGACGGTCGGCAGGTCCGCAGCCATGCAGGCCGTGCCTTGGAACAAGAGCGACTCATGCTCCAGTGCGCCAAGCATCGTCGCCACCATGCTAAGCATGGCGATGAGGATTCTCGGAAATGCAGGTCTCGGGGCCATTCGCGTTCCCCCTAAACGAGGGACAGCGATCATTGTCAACCACCCTGCCCGTTGCAGCGAATCGCAAGTGCCTAATGGATAGAAATAAAGCGATACTTTGTGGCGACAGATACGCGTTCTCCAACTCCTTGGTCACCTGCCAAAATAGCGGGGCGAATCCTACACCGGATTCGGTAGGTCCGGAGCATCGGGCGAAGCCCGCCGATCCATCACCGTGGAGTCATGCGACTCCCCACAAACCGAGCGGTGCCTGCGGACCCAAAGCGTCCGGGACCGGCCGACCGTCAGGCGAGTTCACTGCCGACTTCAGCTCCGCGAATCGCGCTGAGCGTGTGGCTCGTCCTCGCCGGCGGGAATCATCACCGCCGGCAGGGTCGTGAAATGTCGTCGCCCCGGACCGGGCGAGACCGTTGCGGGATTTCTTCGGCATCACTCTCCCACATTCTGATCCGGTGGCAGCATGGAGCACCCCGGCAGCGCTGCATGCGGTCATGGCTGCGAGCGGTCCGCGTTCTTCCGGGCAACGCCGCCAAGGCGGCACGTTCTTTTTTCCGGGATCGTTTTCGCTCTCTCTGGCGGCCCCTCCAGCCGGCCCGCCGCTGCGCGGACGGGGAACGTTTGGTTCCCCCTTGAAAGGAATCCTCCCAACCGCCCCCTAGTCCCGGCCGGCACCCCCGCCTTGGGGCGAGAGAGCAACTCCGCTCCCTCACAATCAAAAAAGGAACTATATGCCCTCCAAGACCGCTCAACCCGCCTCGCCTGCCAAGCCCCCCACCAGCGCCAAGCTGCCGGTGAAAACCTTCCGCCTCGGCCGCATCAAAGCCGCCGTGTGGGAGAACGAAGCCGATCAGAAGAAATTCTACAACGTGACCTTCGCCCGGACCTACGTGGACGACGCCAAGAACTATCACGACACCGACAGCTTCGGGCGTGATGACCTCCCGCTCGTCGCCAAGCTGGCCGATCAGGCCCACACGTTCATCTTCGACCGCCTCGCGGAACTGAAGTCCGAACAGAGCGAGTGACCCTCGCCACCCCGGCGGCCGGTAACTCCGGCCGCCTTTTTTGTGTCCTTCGGCACCGCTCCCATCCGTCGAACCGACGCTCGCTTCGCTCGAATCTTCTAGCGACTGCCAGCCGCTGGTTTCGCCATTTTACACCCGGTCAAGGTAGTATCGCTGCGCGATCTCCACCTCGCGGAATCACTCCGCTTCCCCCTCGTTGGTCCTGCTGCGCAGGACACGGCCTCGGCGCTCCGTCTACCGCTTTGACTTTCGGGTGTGGGGCGAAAATCGCCAATCGGCAGTAGGCGATAAGGTCACGAGACGTGACGCACGCCCCACGGGCCGAACGGCATCAAACCATGTCCTGTGAAAATCCGTTCGGGGAAACGATCTACTCCTACTCCCGCGCCCAAGCCATCGAGGATGGCGTCCTCGTTGACCTGAGTCAGGCCGACTCCATCCGCCAACACTGGAAATACCCCTTCGCCTGCACGTCGGCGGTGTGGGCCATCATCGAGGAGGCCCTACAACAGCCCGGCCAGGATGTGTCCGGCATCTGCCACGATATCTCCACCATGGCCAAGCTCGCCATCCGCAGCACGACGGACCCGGAGCTGGTCCGGTTCAGCGTCATCATCACCGGGCGGACGCACGCCCTGAAACTGCACATCGGCCCGGGCGACACCGCGGCCCCGGTCCTCACTCTCATGCTTCCTTACGAGGACTGAACGAAGGGGCTTCGGCCCCTTTTTTGCGCCTTCGTAAGCTCACGCACTGGCGCGCTCCGTTGGCGGAACTTTCGCCACGGCAGCGGTTGCCAGAAGACGGCGCTGGAATCCGGGATACTGAATTCGCTGAGGCGACACCCAGATATACCCGTGCTGAAGCGCATACAGCATGAGCTGACCTTTGTGATGCAGCTTCATCTTCGCCATGATCGCCTTCCGGTGCGTGTTCACCGTGTAAGGTGAAAGCCCGAGCCGCTCCGCCGCCTGCTGATCGTCTGAGCCGTCCCCGATGACCGAGAGCACCATTTGCTCCTTCTCCGTGAGGGCATCGAGCGTGATGTTCTTCGGCCGTTTCAAATTCGGCAGCATCGTCGTGCTCACGTAGAGCCGGCGTTGCATCACCTCCTGCAACGCGGTCGGCAGATTCTCCATGCCCTCCGCGTGTCCATCGTAAAGCCCATCGTAGCGGATGCTGCGCAGGAGATCAAATGTGCGGGCGTCCTTGCGCGACGTGAGCACGAGGATCGGCAGCGCCGTTTCGATGAACGGCTCTAGGTGCTCCAATCCATCCATGTCGTCGATCTTCACGCCGGTAATGAACAGGTCCGGCACCCGCGCCTGAATCGAATCGAGCGCGTCGAACCCGAGCTGAAACACCTGCACGTCGGCGTTCCGCCAGAGGTCTTTGATGTGTCGGCTGATCAAATCCCCGTAAAGTCTATCGCTCTTCAGGACCACGATGCGTGGCGCAGCGTTTTTGGGCAGCATGGCTATGAGGCGGCAGGGTTCAGGTGCAGTTTCATTCCATCCGAATGCGGCAGCAGACGGCCTGAGCCGTCGCCCCCGCGCAGTAACTCGCGAGCGAGCGCGTTCCGAACCAGAAGCTCGGCGGCGTCACGCATCGGCCTGGCCCCAAGCCGCTCGTGATACCCGCGACTAACGACAATTCCTTGCACGGATGGTTCCGGGGAAACCCGATAGCCCAGCCCGGCCAGCGTCCGACACTCCTTCTCCACCAGACCGGCAGCGATGGCGCACTGCGCCTCGTAGTCGAGTTTGTTGAACACCACGGTCAGCGTGATGCGGGCGAAGATTTCCGGCCGCAGTTCCCGCTGCGCATCCTGCCGCACGAGCCGCTCCATCGTCTCATACTTCGACTTCCGGAGCGTCATGATGCGTTGCGCCCCGATGTTGCTCGTGAGCACCACATACCAGGCCGAGAAATCCAGCACACGGTTGCGACCCGTCGTCAGCCGGGCGGCATCGAGTAACTGAAGGAGCACGTCCAAGACCTGCGGATGCGCCTTCTCAATTTCATCGAAGAGCAGCGTGCCGCAGCCGGCGCACGTATCAAACCCCTCCGCGATCCGGCCCGGCTCATCGGCGGTCCCGAGCAACAATCCGAGACGATCCGCCGTCTGATACTCCGACATGTCGAGACGGACGACGCGATCCGGACCAAGCAGGTCTTCCGTGAAGCGCAGCGTCAGCTCCGTCTTGCCGACGCCGGTCGGGCCGAGAAACAGGAAACTCGCCTTCGGCCGGCCGGGCACGGTGAGTCCAAGCTCACCGTGTTGCAGCCGTTCGGCGACCAAATCGATAGCCGTATCCTGTCCCGTGAGCATCGCCTTCAAGCGATCCGGCAAGGTCCGGAGCTTTTCGAGGTGTTCGGCGGCGATACTCATGACGCGCTCTCACCATTTCGCTTCCGTGGCGGCCGTGGCGTTCGCCACCACCGGTTCCGACGCGGCAGGCGGCACGCCGGAACGGAGCCGGCCGCGCTCGGCTTCGAGTTGCTCGCGGAGCTTCGTCGCTTCCGCACTCTGGCGCACCAGTTGCGCATACTGAGCCTGCATTCGACGCTCGGTTTCGGACATCGAGGACTGCATCGCACGCAGCTCCGCCGTGATGGCCTTTTGCGTGGCAAGTTCCGCCGCGAGTTCGGCGTCGCCGGAAAGCGGAGCATGACTCGCCGGGGCAAAGGCCGTGCGCGGCACGGTCCCCATGTCTTCGGTGGCGTTCGCCGGCACGATGGTGCGGCGATAGACGGCGTGCGCTTCATGGCGAATCGAGGGGTTCGCCGCCTCGCGATAACCGCGCACATCGTAACGCGTCTCGACCGCTTTGGTCGGAACGATGGCGGCCACGGGCGCGACCGGGGGCGGCTGGATCGCGACGGGCTGCTTGGTCGCGCAACCGGCGAAGAGAACCGCGGGAAGAATATACCAGAGGGTTCGCATAGTTAGCCTTGGGTTGGGTGTTGAGGAGCTGGCCGGGGCGCCACGGGTTCAGGCGGCACGGGCTGAGGTGATTTCACCCCCGCCACGCTCGCCTTCTGCGGATCGACCGACTCGAGAACGTAAACGTAGAATTCCTTACCGGCCGCCACGCGGACGAAGTAGCCGTTTTCCTCAATGTCCTTCAGCGTGCGCTTCGCGTAGAGATCGAACACGTCGCCCACGCCTTCACGCACACCGTTGGAGACCGAGCCGGTGATGGTCGTCCCCAAGGCGGTCTGCGTCCGGTCCTGCGTGCCGCGCGCGAAACCGCTGAGCGCGGCGGACGCCAGCACCTTCAATTCCTGCAAGTCATCCGTCGCCATCAGACGGCCTTTGATGCCGCCCGAACCATCGGTGATGCCGTAGCCGTCAATGTCGTGTTCGTATTCGCGATCCAATGCCACGCCGTTGAACGCCAGCTCGCGGCCGTCCTGCCAGACGAAACGCCAGGTGCCGGATGCGTTCACGCGGTCGCGCAGCCGACCCGCGCGCGCCGTGCCATGCACGAGCGTGTTGGCCGGAATGACCTTCTTGCCGTTCTGCCAAACGTCTTCGAGCAGCACCGCGATGACCGGCGTCTCCAGATTCGCGCTGTCGATCGTGTTCACAAGTTTGCACTTCAAGAGCGTGCCAAACGGCATGAACTTCTCTGGCGGTGGCGGAACCGCGCGCTCCGACCGAACCGGCGGCGCTTCATACGAGGCAAGCAATGAGGCGTAGCGAATCTTGCGCGGTTTTGGCTCTGCGGCCGGCGTCGCCGTGTGCGGCTTCTGGCTCGCCGCGCCCGTGGCCACGGGTGCCGCCGGACGGAAGGGCACAATACCGCCGGCGGTGGTGGGTTCGCCTGCCTGGGCGACTACCTGCGGACGCGCTTGCTGTGGCAGCCCGCTTTCGAGGCCTTGATCCAAGGGCACCCGCACCTGACCGAGTTCGACCTTCTTCGTGCTCTGCGCGGCGAGCTTCGCCGCCTCGCGTTCCTGCGATTGCTGGCGTCCGTAGATCGCCAGTCCGGAAAACAGCACGACGACGAACACGATGAACAACCCGAACTTGCTCTTGAAGAAATTGCCGATGTTGCGCGGGTTCATGACTTCGGTGCCTCCGTTGCTGCCGGTGCCGTGGGCTCCGTTGTCGCGACGGCCTCACGTCGCGAGGTGTTGACCAGAATGGTGAACGCATTGTCCGCGCTGAGATCGTTGCGCGTGCCGTCCGGCATGCCGACGACCGCGAACTCCGCGTCGGCGCTCTCGCCAGGAGCGAGACTGCGCGGACCGTTGGCGATGGACTGCTCGAATTTCTCGTTGGCGACCCGGGCCGCAAACGTGCTCGGGGCAAGATCGAGGATTCGGTCCGTGGTATTCTTCAGCCGCAGCAAGAAGACCACCGCGTCCTCTTTGGAAAAGCGATAGACCTCCTGCACGGTTACCTCCACGTCGGGCAATTCGATCTTTCGATTCTGCGCCCGGAGCGTGACGCCCTCGACTGCCTTCGGCAGCGACTTCGCCAACACCGGATAGGCTCGCGCCCGGTCCAGCAGGCTGAGTCCGATGCGGGGCGAGAATTTCACGGGCTCCGGCGGGGTCTCCACGCGGACCGCAGCCACCTGCGCCGCAGGCTGGAAGATCACGCTCGCGGTGGAGTCTGCCGCGACCGTGCGAAGATTGAGCACGTAGGCCGAGCCATCGTAGATCGCGGTCAATCTCGCGGCGGCGTCGGGCTGGAGACTGCGGAGGAGGATGAAGTTCGATCCGGGCGCATGGGAGACATGGAAACGCAGGGGCGTCCCTTCCTCGACCTCCACCGATTGCTTACCACCCTCGATCAACATGTCCGCTCCCGCCACGGCGGTGATCGGACCGGGGAACATGACGGTGGTAACCTCGCGGGACACCGGCAGGTCCACCGCCTGCTTCGGATCAAGCCGGGCCTCGCGAATCGTTTGCGCCGCGAGCGCCGAGGCGAGGCCGATGAAGAGTGACAGGGATTTCATCATGGCGCGTCCTCACGTTTTGATGGGCTCCACCTGGAATGCCGCGACTGCGGTCGGAAACCGCCCGTTGCGGGTGAGGTCCGGGTTGACCAGGAACTTGAATTTCACCCGGTAGCGAAGCACCTCCGTGATCGGTGCGCCCTGATACGAGCCGACGCGGATCAGTTGGACGTCGGCTGACGTGTAGAAGGCATTGTCGCGCGTGCTCAGAATCTCCGGCACGCCGACCTCCACTTTCTGATGGAGGGATTTGGCTTCGAACTCAGGCTTGGTCCGGTTAAGCGACGCTTGCGCGGTCTGTGCCGCTTCGCGGAGGAAGAGTTGTTTGAACAACTCAGGGTTATCCAAACCCGCCGGGTTGCGTTCGAACAGCGCCTTGCACGCGAGCTTCGTCTGCATCGCATGGAGGTCTTTCGCTTCCTGAATGTCCACCACCGGCGACACGTAGTAGGTGCCGAGGCTGTCGATCATGACCACCTCGCGCTTGCGGGTCAGTTGCTCGACGAGTTGATGACGGTCCCACGCCGACCAAACCCACGCCAGGACGGCGACGAAGAACCAGATCAACGACTGACGACGCTGCCGGTCAAAAATCGCCAGCAGCGATGATTTCGGTTTCCCGAACTGCGGCGCCCCGCGGGAAGCGGGCGCGGATGCGGTTTCGGCGTTGGCGACCATGGCGGTTACCTCCGGGTCTTGTGTTGGTTTGGATGCGTGATCGGGCGAGAGGTTGTGCGCATTTTATCCGCTTCCTCTCCGTCGTCTTGACGCATAGTTTCAAGCATCGCCTTGGCCATGTCGTCCTCGGCTTTGGCGAGCCGGTCTGTCTCCCGGGCCAGGTCCTTAAGCGCCTTGGGATACTTCCGATGAAAGTTGAATATCGGGCTCATATATCGATAGCAGCTTGGTTGGGATTGTCCTCGTGAGGTTGCTTATCAAAGCCGCTACGGCTTTGCCGTTTTTGTTTTGAATGCTCCCTGAATTCTGCGGCCATGGTTTCTGCGGCACCGGCCCGGCGTGCTTGCGCTGAAGCCATGTCCTGAGTGGCCGCAACTTGGCTTCGCATAAGTCGCCCGGCATACAATCCTGAGACGCCACCGATAGCAGTGCCGGTCGTTCGGGCAGATCCTCCACCCCGAACCGCAGATTCAGCGCCGCTAGCCATGGCCCCGGTTGCAGCGGCAGCAATTACACCGGCCGCACCAACACCGCCTGTCGCAGCAGCCACACCGGCTCCGACGCCACCGGCAAAGACTGACTGTGCTACTCCTCCCACGCCGCGAGCGAACTCGGCAGCAGGATTCGCACCCATGAGCAGAACTTTAGTTGTGACATAGGGGGCCAATACCGAGCTGACCAACATCCACGCACCGACTAGCAACACGGTGAGCGCGGGCGCAGCGATTGGTGCGCCGACAACGAACAGAGGCACAAGGCTGGCTGTTGCGGCGGCATCCAACATCGCCTTTGTTACCACCGCCGCAATGATCCAGCCGAACGGCCAGCAAACCAAGGCGGCGAGACCGATAACAAACTTCTGCGCGACGCCCGTCATCGGACGGAGCATGAAGAAGGAAAGAAAGATTGGGCTGATGGCCCAACCAGCCGTGAGGAGAATATCGCCGACGAGTTTGACCACGTATTGCACGCCCCATGACAGCCAGCCGAACAACCAAAGGAGCGCGTAACAGATCGCCGTCCCTATCGATTTGGTGCCCCAAATAATGTCCCACATGCTGGCATCGGGTTCAGTCGCAGCCTTGCCGGCGATGAACTGCACGAACTGTTCATCAACCGAAGTCGGATCGACGCCCAACATGCTCCCAAATGCGCTGACGATATCGTTGAGGCGCATCAGCCATTCACGGAGGAAGAGCGTCGAGATTCCGATCAAGAACACCTTCGCAATCAGCCAGGCGTAAGCACCGGCCTCGGGACGACTCCGAATGGCGTGAAACGCCATCCCCGCGGCCACAATCGCACTACCGATGTAAGCGCATCCGCCCCACAACGACGAGAGACCGTCAAAGTAGGAAGATGGGAGAATGCTGCCTGTGGGCGCGGCCATAAGATTTCCAAGGATTATTTCTTAGGTGTTTCGGACGCATTCGGCGCCACCGTGTCATCGACTTTCTTGAGATAGTCCCGGTTCTTAAAGACCTTCGGTAGTGTCTCCATCTCCTTGCGGGCAGCCTCAGCACGGGCCTTGGCCTCCGCTTCTTCACGGACACGCCGGGCCTCAGCCTCACGGTCCGCGCATCCGCCCGCGACCAACGCCGCCATCAACAAAGCTCCGGTGATCGTAGGTGTTTTCATAGGAGAATTAGACCAAAAGTTCCCGGGGCTGTTCGCTGCTAGGGTGTAAAACGTTTTTCACTTACATACCTAAGCATCGACTCGTATTGGGGCTTAAAAGTAGCCGATAGCTTCCGGGCTTCCTGCTGGGCAAGCCGCCGCCGAGCCTCGGCATCGGCCTCGGTCTGCGCATTGGTCATGGCCGTGGACTCGGCCGCTTTGACCTGCACCTGGGCCGCACTCAGGGCGACCTCGGCATCGACCGCCGTGAGCTGTCCATATTGAGCGTTCAGCACCGCCTCCAACTTCTTTTGCTCCGCCTCCGTTTCGGCCGCCCTGAGGGCTTCGCTCGTTTGGGCGATGGCCCGCTTCAAGTCCTCCCGGCGCGTGTAAACGTCGCTCTGCACGGCCTTGAATTCATCTACCGTGACGGCCATGTCGTGAGACTCTTTGTAAACGGTCGGGTCGCGTTCAATCACGGCACCATCGAAGTCGCGGAAGTCTGCCCGGACTTCGCGGAAGATGCCTCCCCGCGTGTCGCCGAACAACCCCCGGCCATCGACGCGGGCGATGCCCTGCGCCCAGGTCTTGACCTGCGTTGGGAGATTCAGGTCGGCGCGGAATTGCGCGAAGCCGACGATGTCTTTCACGTTGGCCATGTCGCCCATGCGCTTGAGCTGGGTTTCGAACTGCTGAATCTGCCGAACCTGATTGGTGATCTGCGTGGCCTGATTCGCCAACTGCTCCACCATCGCGGCGTAATTCACGGCGCTTTGCTGGAGGTTCGCGGCATCGATCACCGCCCATTGCGCGAGGCCTGAACTCGCGCCCATCGTCAGCACCGAGGCCAAAAGGAGCGTCGTTTTCATGATCCGGTTTCCTCCTTCGGCATGACCACGCGAATAACTCGCTTGGTCGGCTCGCGCCGCACCCCGTCGCGATCCGTTTGGGGCACGTCGATTTCGTAATAGGTCTCCTCGTAGCCGTCATCGAGCGACGGGCGTTGGTTGTCCCGGGCGATCCAGTATTGCTGCTTCACGGCATTCGACTGGCCCTTTTCGTAGCCTGCCAGATACGCCTCCCGCTGGGCCTTGTTATTGAAGTAGTTGATGGTTTCGCCGACCACAAAGCCCGCCGCCGCACCGACGGCGGCGTTCTTGGCTTTGCCGTCACCCTCGCGGGCGCCGATGTAAGCCCCGCCGGCCGTCGTGGCTGCGGTCGTGGCAAAGTTGCGCGTGCGCCCGGCCGAGTCGGCGCTGGCGGTCGCACAGCCCGGCATGAAGAGGACAACCACCACCATGAACAGCAGGCCGAGCAGATACGGCTGCGAGAACGAGAGACTGTCCAGGAATCGTTGCATGGGTAGCCTTGGGTTGAGGATCAGGATTCGTTGATCGTGAGTTTAAGCTCGTGACGTTGCGCGTGGCCCTGACGTTGGTCTTCGCGCGCACAAAGCCGGTCAATGGCGTGGGCGATGAAGACACCCGCCTCCAACCGCCCTTCGAGAAATTCAACAACGTCCGCCTTCATCCGCAGGCGGTCTGAAGGCGGGAGGAGGTGGGTTTCGAGGACCGCCTCGACTTCCGCGACCTCACGCTCATCGAGTGGTTCGCGACCATCCCGTTCCTCAATGCGCTCCGAGTAGGGCGCGAGGCGTTCAAACAAGCGGTCTTCCTCGACCATCTCGTATCCCGCGTGAAGGAGATCGAACCCGGAGCGACTGACCATGACCTCGGTTGGCTCACCGGACCGCGCCAAGGTCGCAGCATCTCCCGTTGCCGTCTCCCGCTCCATGAGCCGGAAGATCAGAGCGTCATCTTCAAAGGCGGCTTCGATATGCCGGTGACGGTTCACGCGCTGAGATTCCGAACCCGGCGCGTCGGTCTCGACTTTGCGTGTGACCTGCACATCGGGAAGCTGCACCAGCACGCGCGGCAGCGGAACGACCTCGCCGGCGGTGCTGCGATGCTCGTCCCGGTAGCTGCGTCCCGCTACCACCATGCGCTGAGCCTCGCGTTGGATTTCCTCGTTGGTCTTCATGGCGTCAAGCGTTGGCGATGATGGCGTCCACCACGTTGCCGTTTCCACGCAGCGCCTTCTCGCGCTGATCGAAGTGCGCGCCCGAGCTCGATGCGCAGTAGAGCATCTCGCGCGAAGCGACGTTTCGCATCGTCACGATCAACGGGCGGCGCTCGTCCGTGTGGTAGTAAGTGAACTGAGAATACTTGGTCCCGACCAGCTTCTCCGGTTCGGGGTGACTCATGACGGCATCCTTCGCCGCATCCGGGATCGGGAAGTCCCGGCTCAGGTCCTCGATGTCGGACCGGTCGCTCTGACGGAGGAGAAAGAGGATACGGCTGTTGCCCAGGACGGCACCCCGGATGTCAGACGACTTGAACTGCTCGTAATTCTGAACGGTCGCGACGTTCCAGACATTGTATTTGCGGAGCTGCTGGTAGGACTCGCGCAGCACTTTCTTGCCGGACGGCACGAACGAGAAGCGCGCGACCTCCTCAAAGATGTTCCGCTTCCGCAGCGCGCGCGGCAGTCGCATCATGTGCGACCGGGTATAGTTCGCGATCAGGAAGGCCGCCGCCGCTTTGAGTTCCTCCGCCGACTCCGGGATGTATCCCAGTTCAAAGTGCGCGATCTTGCCCGTGAGCGACACATTCGAGACCCCATCGAAGAGTTCGCCGTAGCTGCCACCCGCCGACCACGGCTCCAGGAGCGTGGCGAGGTAACGCATTTCGTCGGCGTGCGGCCCGGAGGCCTCGGCAGAGAGCAGTTCCTGCAACTGGCCATGCTGCGGCATCTCGGCCGGGGTGAGCCGGGCGAACACGAGGTCGCGGATTTGCTGCGCACCTGCACCGTCCTTCGCGAAACGGACCACGTCGCCTTCGTCGGCTGAGGCCGCAAAGGCCGACGCTTCATCTCCGCGACGTTGCTCCCATTCGGCGAACTCGAGGAATGCATCGAGTCCGGTCGCCTGCGGCCCCATCCGGGTCCGGCGATACAAGTCGAGGGCGTAGGCCCGGCGCGCCATGGCCGCCGTTTCCTCCGGGTGACGATTGAAATACCACCGCGCGAAATCCTCGTAGAGGCAGCCGATGGCGTTGGCCAGAAGTGCCTGCCGGAGCTTGTTGCGGTCTTCGTCTTTCGACTGACCAACCATGAGCATCGGTAGCGCCGCCGCCGCGCTCAGGTGCAACCCGGACAGCGGCAGGCCCCGCGTGTCGAGGTAGTTCATGGTCAGCTTGCCGTTCGCTTGGACGATGATCGGCTCTGCGGCCGGATCGACCGTCTTGGCGTAGGTGGTGTAGGACTCACCTTCCTCCACGATCATCGTGTAGGCGTAGAACGGTTCCGTCTGTGTCAGAATATCGATGACGTTGACGCTCTTGCCGGAACCCGTGGTCCCGATGACGACCGCGTTTTGCGGTGTCTGGTTGTTGCCCTCGCCAACAAACGTCCGTCCGCCGACAAGATTGCCGTTGGGTCCTTCGAAAATGAATTCTGCCTGATCGAGGTGCCCCACCGGCGTTGACGAGAACGGCAGGATGTTCGCAACGAGCGCGTCATCGTAGTCATGCCAGAGCGAATCGTAGCGACTGAACGACCAACCGGGCCACGTGCAGTAGAAGAAATTTCGCGCGGAGGGTTCGAGGGCGGGCTCATAAGCCTGCGCCCGCTCCATGCTGCCGACCGCGGCCTTGAGCGCGGTCAGCTTCGCCCGCAGGTCTTCCCGATTCCGATCCCAAGCGCGGATGATATACTGGATGCGGTAGGGCGAGCTGTCGCCGTTGCTATAGCGGGCGATCTTCGCGGCCTTCGTCCGCATCGCCGCGAGGAGCTTCACCTTCTTCAGGCTCTCATAGTCGCCTTCGACGCGGTTCAGCTCCTTCTGCTCCTTCTCGATCAGCTCCTCCACATCGACCGACTCGACGTTGACGGTGATAGCGTAGTCCCGGAAGCCCAGCTTCGTCAGGAGGTAGGCGAGGCTTGGGCGGGTCCGTTTCGGCAGCGACTTGAGCACCAGCATCCCGTGGTAGCAGCCATCGAGGTAGAAGCCGGTGTCGGGCTTCTCCAGCGGGCGGCCTTCGCCGAGCCAGCAGTTTTCCTGAATGGATTTCTGGGGATCGAGAAACTCCAGTGGATCGGTGATCTTTTGTTCCGGCAGCGAGGGATTGAGAAACTCCAGGTAATGCAGGAAGTGATCGGCATCGGTCATCGGCCGCACCTGACCGCCGCTCCCGCCAAAGAGCGCCTGCAGGAACTGCCCGATTTGGTTGAACTGCTCGGCATAGGTGCCAAGCAGCGCCTCCCGCGTGAGTCGGCCGGCGTTCTTGCCGAGCACCGCCGCATCGACCGGCGTCGTGAAATACAGGCGGAGGCGCTCCCTCCGCAGCGCGCCAGACTCCACCATTCGCCAGTAGCGCACGAACCGCTCGTTGCGCTGGCGCTTGCTCCATTCGTTGGTCGCGAGCGTGGCCGTGTCTTCCCGGTAGCGTTGGAGCGGCTTCCGGAAGTCGGAATCGTTCGTCCACTGCACCTGCATCCGCCAACCGGGTTTCAGCACCGACAGCAGCGCGACCAGGTCGGACTCGAATGCGTTGTGATGGACCGGATCGGCATGTTCCAGGTCGGGGGCAATGACCTCAAATCCACGCGCGATGAAACCGCCGCGATGGAGGCCTTCGAAAACAATCATGTCTTCGCCAAAGTAGCCGTCTGCGGGTTCGGTTCTCATGCGACTTCCTCCCCTCGTTCTGCCAACGCTTCTTCCAGCATGTCCTCCGTGACCGTGAGTTGCTCCTGCAACCGCTCGTAGTCGGCGCGCGCCACCACGGATTGCTCACGCTTCTTCTGTTCGGCGTCCTTGTGGCCGGTCATCTCCCCAACCGGGCGAGCGTTCGCGCCGAAATGACGGGCCGTTCCGAGACTCGCGCGGTGTGAGCGCACCGCCGGCTCGGGCGCGTCCGCCTCAGGGGCCAGCGGCGACCCAGCGGCGGCGAAGGGGTTCGCCGGCCGCCGGGCGCGCGGGCCGAATTGGAAGGAGAGCAGACCTGACTCGACCAACGCGGATTCGAAGAAATCGGTATCGTAGTGCTCCGGCTTGTTGTTTTTCAGCGTGAACACATACGTGACCGACAGCGCGCAGAGCACGACGCCCACCAGCAGGCACAACAGCAGCGACACCCCAAAGATCCCCCAGAGGAAGATCACCATCAGGATCGTCGCGCCGCCGGAGCCCAGTAGATACCAACCGGAATTCCCGGTCATGCCGAGGAACTCGCCGGAGGACTGTGCGCCCTGATTAGCGTCGTGCTCGTTGAGATGCGTCGAGTGCATGGGACGTGGAACCGGTTTCGATCAGGGCGAGAAGGTGCCGACGTTGGAGGCTTCGATCCCCATGTTGCTCCACATCGTCCGCACGATGGCGAAGGCGAGCCCGCTCACCATGGCGCCCGCGAAGGCCCATTTCGCGATGGACTGCCGGCCCATCATCATGGCGACACCGGCTGCCACGATGCCGACCGCGGCGAACGTCCCGCTCAGATACATGATGATCGCGTTGCCCGCCTCCGTGGCGGTGCGCAGATCGACCGCTTGCGCGTGGGCGAGCGTCGGCCAGGCCAGCATGGCCCCGAACCACACCGCCAGTTTCTGCAACGAGCTGACCGGCGCGTGCGGCCGGCTTTCCGAATACAGGTGCAGCGCCCTCATCATCATCGCCACACCAAGACAGAACGCCACATAGGGCGTTAGGTGGACCAAGGTTGTCATGTTGCTCTCCGTTTTTGATGCCGGCGCTTGTGGGGGCCGAATCCCGCGAAGTTCACCCGGCACTCAATGCGTGACGGGAAACCCCATGGGCAAAGAAACAAAATCCCTTCCCGCCTATCGCAATGCGGCGGTCATACCGAGATTTCGGTAGGCCCAACTGTGGAACCGAAACCGAGTTTATTCCCAGCAGGACGGGGTGACAACGACCCCTCTCCATGCAGGGTTCTCTGTTATTCAGGAACCGTGGGCTACCAGCGCCGCCTTAACCACAGCTTTCACGTTGCCCAAACAACATGAGCCCTGTGGATTGCGAATTTCACAGGCGCAAAGACCGGCCTTCATTTCGCTGGCGATGCGCTCAACAACGGTGGACTTCCCCGAGGCCGCAATTTCCTCCCGCACCATCGCCGGCGTAAAGCCGAAGCAGTAACACACAGGGGCGTTCTCCGCGTCCTTCTGAGTTATGGGCCGCCGCACGTTAGCTTTCGTCAAAGTAAGCCCGCCGACTGAAAAATAAACGACCTGGCACTCCGGCGTTCCGCAAAAATAGAACGCCCCATGATTTACCGCCGTAAGAAACTCCGGGCGGACCTGATGTTTGAGGGTGAGCGTGGAAACGGTCCGGCCCGGACGTTTGCACTGTGGGCAGAACGCCTTGGTCTTAGCTTGAGGGGCTCCCTCCGTCGCTGAAGCGCTCTTTTCGGGTGAACAACAATCGGACATTGCTGGAATGAGTTATTTGAGCGGCTCGGCTTTGAATCCCGTGCCGTCGATATGGGCGATCAGCGTTGCTTGCGAGACCACGGCGGCGTCGTAAGTGATTTCGGCTTCCTTGGTGGCGTAGCGCACCGCAGCGGAGCGAACCCCCGCGACCCGCTGCAATGTGCCCTCAATCCCGACCGCACATGCCGCACAATCCATACTTGGAATTCGCACCCGGAGCACCGACCCACCTGCTGTGGTGGTCGAAGCGGGACGCGCTCGATCAGCTACGCTACGCGCCGCTTCGGGGAATAGCGCGACTCCGGCGACGACAAGCGTGCAAAAGCTCAGAAGCACCAACGGCCAGCGCTTCGCCGGTAGCCTCGCACACGCAGCGTCAGCGGCGCATTGCAGCCGTCGAGCGCGGATGGCCAGAAACCATGCGACTATCAGCAATCCCACCGTGACTCCCAGGAAAATGGGGCGTGAAGCCGCAAACCAACCCGCGGCGGCAAAACTCCCAAGCCCTAAAGCGACGGCGGCCAGCGGACCAATGCAACACAACGAAGCGGCCAGAGCGGACAGGAGCCCGCCTGCCAGAATCCACGATTGCTTTGCCGATTTCATGAACGCAGCTTACACCCTATACCATAGTATAAGGTCAACCCACACCATCATGACCATCGGAGAACTTGCCAAACAGGCGGGAGTGAACGTCCAGACGGTGAGGTATTACGAACGCGTAAAGCTGTTCCCCGCAACCCACCGGTGGCCAGGGTCCGGTTACCGTGACTTTGACGACGACGCGTTGCGGCGCCTCCGCTTCATCCTATCAGTCAAGGAACTCGGCTTCACCCTCCGCGAGATCAAGGAGTTGATCGACCTGCAAATTCTTCCCGGCGAATCGTGCGCCGAAGTGAAACAACTGCTCGAATCAAAACGGGACGAAATCGACCGACGAATGAAGGAAATGAAGCGGTTGCGTCGCAATTTGGATGAACTTGTCGACGCGTGCCAGGCGCGTAGCACAGATGCGACCTGCCCCGCACTCTGGGCAATGATGACTCGCGCGGAAAAAGCACCGAAGCGCTGAAATCAACCAACCGTGTCCAATCCCTCCCACCCACGGGTGAGAACGCCCGGCCGTTATCGATCCAGATCTAACTCGATTTGTCCGCGTCGATTTCTCTCCATGCAGGTGAGCGGTTTGGTAAACCGAATTTCGACGGCGAACGTATCGGCTTCGTGCTCACGATCCGCTTGCAGCTCCGGTTGCGCGCGCACGCGCGCCAAGGTGTGTTCCTCAATCGCCAAGAACAGAGGCGCGAGGTTGTGGCCGCGCACGACCACCAACCAATCGCCGACCTCGATCTTGATCGTGTCCGGCTCCGCGTAATCCCAGCGCGCCTCGACATAGTGCATCCACGGCAGATTCCGGCGCTGATCCTTGCCATCGTCGAACGTGACGTGGCTCGGGTTCGCGCCCGCATCGAAATACAGCTTCGGTTTTCTGAGCGGAGCGCGTTCCATCACGCCTTCCTCCCTTCACCCTGAGCCGTTGCGAGCCCGCGCAGCTTCCTGACGGCGCTGTGCCAGGCTTCCCGCACGCCGGCATGCAGGCCGCGTGTGGCTCTCGGGGCAAGTCGCTCATCGAGCGTGAGCCGATGCCGGGCCATGAACTCCGTGGCCAGTTCCCTGCCCGGATCGGGCCGGGCCAGCCTGCTCAGGATTTCCACCTTGTTGGAAAGATAGATGGCATGAGCGCCACGATAGCGGGTGTTGCCGACGTAAAATTGGCGGCGCGCAAGCGCCCGCACGGCAACTTCACCCAACACCAGCAACGACTCCTCCGATGTGCTACCCTGCGAACGGTAGGACGTGAGCGCGTGACCGTAGGTCCACGCCGCAAACGTGCGCGGCAGTTCGCGCCCGTCGGTGAAAACGATGCGATCCGCTTTCGGATCGACCAGCGCCACCTCCTTGAAATCGCCGTTCGCAAATCCCGCATCGTCTTCCCGCCCGCGAATCAAGAGCCGGTCGCCTACGGACACAGCGAGCGATTGTGCCCGGCCCACTTCGAACGCCGCCCGCTGCTTGCGGGTGATCTTCGCTTCGCGACCCTTGGGGCCGCGCACCCGCAGACCATCGGGCAGGACCGCGATAACCTCCGCCGCGACGCCTCGCTTGAAAAAGCGCGTATCCCGCGCGAACAGCAGCCGGTCGCCGGGGCGGTATTGGTCCCAATGGATCTTCTGCTCCTCCGTCCACGTGAGCGGTTTCACGGCCTCGCGCGTGACCTCGGCTTCGCCCAGCAGGCCCGCCTGTCGGAGCGCGGGCCGCACCTGCGCGTTGAAGCGCTCGATTTCCTCCCAGAACGGAATCACCACGAGCGTTTCGATCCCCCGCACCCGATTGCTCACGTAATGCTCCGCCGCCTGGGCAAACATGGCGCTGTCGTCCGCCGCCTCACGGATCAACCCGCGCCGGTCGGCAAAGCCGAAGGCCTCGGCGACGGCTCCGGTGGCGAGCAGACGGCTGAAGCGCCGGTCCGCCTCGTTGCGCTGGCGCAGGACTTCAGCGAGCCGCACAACCGGCGTTCCGGAATGCCGGATGACGTTTCGGAGCGCGTCGCCCCGCTGCACGCTGTAATGCTGCTTCGTATCCCCCACGAGGAGTAGCCGCGCGCGAACCTCGGTAGCGATCCGCGTGACCTGATCCAATTGCTGCGTCGAAAGGAGCCCGGCTTCGTCGATCAGCACGACCCGTCCCGCCGCCTGCGCCTGCATCGTTTCGCTGACGAGGAAGCGCTGCACCGTGTCCGCCTGTTCCAGGCCACTGGCCAGCATGGCATCCCGCGCCCGGGTGGTCGGGGCGAGCGGGAGGAACCGAGTGCCGCCGGCCCCGAGGTGCGCGCGTTCGATGGCGGTCAACACGGTCGTCTTGCCCGTGCCGGCGTCGCCGATCAGGACGCTCAGAAAGTCCCGGCTTTCGAGCAGCGCGGTCGCGGCCGAACGCTGGCCGGCGGTCAGTTCTGGCGGAAGCTGTGTCGGATCGCCCAAAGGGAAGCGTTGGTTGCGGCCGACGCGCACGCGCTGCACCGCCGCGTCCTCTTCGCGCCGGATTGGCCGCAGGCTCATCTCGCCGTCTTTACGAATCGCATCCGGGTGGACTTCGAGCGCCTCGCGTAGCTCGCGCCAACGGAAGAAGTCCGGGTGCAGTTCGAGCGCGGCGTTCAACACCTCACCTTCGCGGACGACACTGCTGCGCTCGTAAACATGGCGCAGCGCCGCTTCGAGGACCGACCGCGCGTTGCCGTGTGACCACTGCATGCGCGGTGCTTGTTGGCGCGCGGCGCGGACAAGACCGTCGAGCGCGTGCGCTTCGTCGGCGTTCAACTCCGCGCGTTGCTTCGCCCGCACGGCCGGGGTGGAGATTTCTGTGAGTTTGTCCTCGCGCGATTCGCGGACGAGAATCTCGACCTCCCGCTTCGTCGGCTTACGCCCCTTGTTCGCCGCGAATTCCTCCGCCAGGCGCTGCACCTGCCGGGTGCGCTTCGAGAAGCGCTCGCGGAGGTGCTCGACCCCGCGCACGGCAAAGCCCTTTGAGTTCATTTCATACGGTTCGTAGCCCAGCGACCGTAGCCGCGAGGCCAACTCGCGATACATGACCTGCCGCAGATACGCCGAGGCGCGCAGCATCTCGACCGGTTGTAGCGCCAGCCATTCGTTGCGCGCGGCGTCCCACGTCGCATTCGCGAGCACCGCATGCCCGTGCAACTGCGGATCGAGGTCGCGACTCGCATCATGGAAAAACAGCGCGCCGACAAAATTCCCCGTGAGACGGAAGGCTTCCGTTCCGGCCGCTTCGCCGCGCCGCTCACGCACCGCCGCGAAGCGCTCCATTTCGGCGAGCGCCGTTTTCACGGATTCCACGAACGCTTCGCGGACCCGCTCATCACCGCCGACGATTGCCAGCACACTCACGTCCTTCGGTGCGGAGAGTTGCACATCGAAGAACGCGACTCGGTTGGCCTGATCCCGGGCGGTGAGCGCTTCGCCGGTCCCCGGGTGCCGATTCTGCCGCAGGGCCTCGAATGGTTTGTCGGTGACCAGTCCTGTCAGCCCGAGCGCCCGGGCACCTTCGCCGATCCATTCGCCACGCACCTCTTTTTCGCCTTCCGACCAGTAATCGTTCTTCCGCAGGTGATGCGAAAGGTAGGTGGCTCCGTTCCGAATGACTCCGACGGTGATCATGCTATCATCACGCCTGAACATGTCTCCCATCTCAACGGAGTGCCCCTCCCTATTCCGGGGTAGCGAGCCTACCGGTCACGCGGTAGTCCTTCGCTTCGAGGGCGGACATCAGCGGCTACGATGAGCTGGGAAGGTCGGCGAAAATCCCCCGCGCTTGTTTGGCCACAGACGCAATACCCTAACGAGTTCGTTGGGATCGGGCCGTCGAGCTTTCACAGATCGGCCAAACGCGCGCGGGACCGGCCGAACTACCCTTTTTTCGGTAGGGTCGCCGCCTCGCAGAATCGGCGAAAGCGCGCTTCGTTTCCCGCACGATCGGTGATGAAAACGCTCCCGGCACCTCACGTTTTGATGCGCCAATGGCTGCACGATCCGCAGGCCATCACGGTGGCGGCGTTCGCGATTTCCGCCCTGTTGCTGGGCATCGTAGGATGGCTGATTCAGCGAAATCTTCGCCATAACGAGCCGGGGTTGCGCCTTCCGCTGGCGCTCCCTTTTGCCCTCGCGATCTCCGCCTCGGGCGTCTTCGGCGCGAGCCGGTTGCCCTCACCCTGGGGATACGTTGTCGGGGCCGTTTCGTGTGCGCTGGCGGGCGCACTGTTCTACTACGCCGACCATCGCCGCTACGTGCGCGACCCCGCTGGCAAGGTGGTGGCGGACCGGTGGCAAATCGTGCTGGCGTTCGCCGGATTCAAGTGGACACGGGACAAGGCCAACCGGCACTTCTTCTTCTCCGGTGACACCGGTTCCGGCAAAACCTCAGGTATGAACGGACTGCTCGCCGACCTGATGCGGCGCAATCCCACGCTCGGCGGCGTGGTCATGGCGAACAAGGGCGACGAGTGGTTTTACCTCGAATGGCTGGCTAAGAAGTATGGCCGGGAGCACGACATCATCCGCCTTCGTCCGCGGTTGGTCGGGGAGCCAGGCAAGGCGACCCACCGTCTAAATGTCACGGGCGACGCCCGTTTGCCGTTCACAACCCGCGCGCGGATTTTGGTCGATACGGCCGCCGCCCTTAATCCGAAAGATGAAAAGGGCTTCTTCAAAGTGAAGGGAGCGGCCCACATCGGCCGGGCCTTTGAATTGCTCGCCGACATCGGCCGGCCTACGACCGCGACCAACGCCTACGACCTGCTGACCTCGGAACGGGAGTTGAAAGCCGCGTTGGAGAAGCTCACGGAACTGGAGCCGACCGAGCGCCGTATTCGCCTCGCCGAGACCTTGGAGCAAACCTACCTGAAGCATGAGGCGAAGGAGCAACGGGCCGGCGAGATCGGCACCTCCCAGAACTACCTCGAATACCTCGGCACGGCCGAAATCGCTGAAATTTTCAGCTCCAACGAGCCCGACACCTGCACCATGGCCGACGTCGATAAGGGCAAAATCTTCTGCATCGACGTGCCCCAGGACTACACCACGGAGCGGCAGTATGTGTTCACCGTCATCAAGCTTCTGCTCTACCGGCACGCCCTCCGGCGCTACGCGCTACCCCCTTGGCAGAAGTATGCGCTGAACCAGCTCGTCTATGTCGGCGACGAGTTCCAGAACGCCATCACCGCCAGCCACGATGGCACCAGCGACTTCAACGTCATCGACCGGCTCCGCGATTGCATGCTCATGCTGGTCGTGTCCGCCCAGGCCTTCGAGTCGTTGATTCCGCCTCAAACCAAGGAACAAGCCGAGGTTCTGGCCCTCAATCTTAAGAACCTCGTGATGTATCGGGCCGCGTCCGAGGCCGACGCTCTCCGGTGTGCGAACGCGCTGGGTAAACACTGGGTTGAGCGTGCCACCCGGACCGTGCATTTGGACCATACGGCCCACACGTATCAGCGGGTGGAGGAGTATCGGATCAAGCCGCACGAGTTCCGGAGCCTGCCCGACCATACCGCCGTTGTGCGTCACTGCACGAATGGCTTCAAAAAAGTCTCCCTCCGGCCGTCCTAATCGCCTATACTACACTTTCGTTCGATGAACCCCCAAAAGAGCCCTGAAATCACCGTCCAAACCCTGCTCGCCCTCCGCAAGGAAGAGGACGCCGTCCGGCTGATCACCGAGCGCTTGCGCGTGAAGGAAATGGGGCCAGCCGATCACATCCGCACTAAGCACGAGGTGAAAATGTTCATCGAATCTGGCACTGCGTCTGAAGCTGAAAAGCTGCTGTCGCAAGCAGCACAGCGCCACGTGACCGGCCTCCGCCTCTCATCAAATATAGCTCAGAAACGAGGCCAGCAATTGTCGCAATAGTCGGAACACATGAGGTGATACTTCATCTGATCACCCGCTCGCGGAATCTGCCCCCTCCAGGCTTATTCTCATGGCGGAGAAAGTAGCTGACTTGACTGAACGGCCCGCCGAAAGTGGTGTATGGCTGCACCCGCCAAAGCCCAGACTGATTACTGCTGCGTCCTCGCCGCAATTCAATCGCTCAAAATCGACAAGGGGGGCCAACAATTCACCCAACTTCAGTTCATTGATCGTTATCCTGCCTGGACCAGCAAAGGGCAGATGCATCCCAACGGACTCCACACCGTTGAGGGCGGTTTGGGTCTGCAAGAATTCCTGCATGTCTTGAAAGACTTAGGGTTGGCGCAAGATTTTCGACTGGGGATTGGCCGGCCTTACTTGGAGGCGCAAATGGCGAGCCTCGCGGACGGAATTTTTCTCTATACGATGAATCATCAAAATGGCCAGCACGGCGGCTATCACTGCTGGCGCGTCCACGGTTGGGATGCCAATAACTTCACAGTGGTGCATTCGGATCGAAACGACCCTGCGCCATACCTTCCCTTGCCGTGGCAGTATCTGGATATTTTTGGGTGCACGATCATCGTCTGCGTGCCGGCTCCCGCTGGCCCTTAAGACGTATCGTCAAGCAACGACGATCACTGCCCGTAAAACTTCCCCATCGCCACGGTTTCCCACGCCGGATAATTTTCGGGCTGCGCGCGGAATTGATTCCACGCCTCATTCAGGAGCCGTTGGCACGTGCCCATCGAGGCCGTCGTGATCACCCGGCAACCGATATCGCGATAGCCCTTGAAACCAAACTCGGCCGTGCTGCGCATGAGTTCGGCCGGATAGCACTCGGCAAAATCGGAATCCGCTTTCTCACCGGTGATGCGCAATAGCTGTTGCCACGCCTGCGCGAGTTCATCCGCTGCCGAGTTGAAACCGGCCAGGCGCAGACCGTCGATGATCACCGCCGTGCGGGCTGCATTGGCGGGATGCGATGTCGTGTTGAAGGTGGGATAATGATAAGAGTCGGTGGGCTGGCGCATGCAGAGGTGGAGGTGCGCCCAACCATACGCGGGACCCACCGAGAACACGCCGAACAGGTCACAAAAGAACTCCACGACCCAAGCGTCCATCCAACTCTTCCACCACACAGGAATCCGAGCGACGAGCGCGGTGGGAGAACGGCCCAGTGCGAGGTTTTTGCTTCGAGCGTCAAAATGTTTGATGACCCGGGCCTTTACCTCCCGCATCGCTTGCTTGAAGGGACTGCTTTTGGGATTATTGAGGTCCGCGAGAAGAATGTGCGCCATTTCGTGCGCCAAATCCGGCAGGTGCAAGAGGTGCCGTCCGTCCGTGAGCGGCATCTGCACCAAGCGCAGGCGGGTATCTATGTTGAAATAGTCCTGCGACGTGCAGCTCACAACCGGCGCCGGCAGCGGAAAGTGACTTTCGTCCGCCAAGGCCTGAACGGTCCGCGTCATACGGCGGTCTTCGTCATTGATGCGCTGGAGCGCGGCCACCGCCGTCGATTCAAGGACATCGAGCTGGCCGAATAGATTGCGTAACAACTGAAGGCGTTCGGTCTGCACCGCCTCATGCTTGAACTGGGCATCGTCGCGCAATTGCTGGGCGCTGTAGATTACCGAGTCGAGATCCCGCCGGCAGGATTCCGCCAGGGCGTCCATTCCGTCCACGCGCAGCGGCATTCCGCCGAGGAGGCGTCGTGCTCGCTCTTCGATTTGGGTCAAGGTCGCATGAAAGTGCGTCTCGTTCATCGCATCCGACGCAACCGGGCGAACGCGCCGGCTTGGTGCCGACCCAAATAGTGGGCGAGCTGCTCAAGGTCGCCGACGGTTTCCTTGGCCATGGCTTGGGAGTCGAGCGCTGCCCGCAGGCGTTTCACAACGCTAGGTGGGAACGCGCCGCGCTCCTGCAGGCCGCTGGACAGCAATTGCACGGAAACCTCGTCGGGCACCGATTCACCCAAGCCCCGGATCAAGTCCGCCACTTCGCGGGGCGGCACGAAACGCGGCGAAGGCGAATCGGTTTTCAGTTTCACGAGGTAGTGATTGAGCGCCTCGGAATATCCGCGCAGTTGCTCGTAGATGCTGGATTCAAGGCCGGCGTTGTTCACAAGACACCTCCTTCCGAGCCGCGCACCACTGCCGCCGGTGCCTCGTCATCCTCGTCATCGAAGGGCGTCGCCACATCCACCAATTGGCGGTCATTCAACCGCACGGTGACGGGGTGACGCGAACAGCCTTCGGGTTGACTCCAAGTCAGGCAAGCCAAGTGGAAGACATCCTCCAAACATTGCTCGATTGGCATCGAGCCGAGCACCCGTTTGACGTGAAGCGGACGGACCGTGCCGGGCACCCGGAACGCGAGGCCGGTATTGCAGACGAAACCCTCATTGGCGCCGAGCACACAGTAAGTGCCATATTCCGGGTTCCGGAATTTGCGGACACCACGGTCGAAGAAATCGTCGAATAAGCGAAAGGCGGCACCGCCGCTCTTGGGGATCTCCACGCAGGTAAGGACGGCATTGGCGGCGACGACGCCTTCGCGCTTAAGTTCCTCCAAAGCATCTTTGGCTGCCTCGATTTCAGGCTCAAACATCCGTCCATCGCGCTGCACGACGATGGTGGCAGGTAGCAGTCCGGTTGAAGCCTGCGTCAGGCGAGTGATGACACGAACCAGCATCTCGCGACACTTCCGCCGGCTAAGCCGTTCCTTGCGTTTGGTCTCGCTCGTGTCGCAACAGACTTTGGTGGAGGTGGGGCAGACGGCGGTAAAGCCGGCCGTGTGTCCCTTCACGTCGATCCCGACGGTCACTTCGGCATGCAGCTTGTTCGCCAGGGCGAAGGGCCATTGGCGTGCGGTCAACATCACCTTGTTCAGTGCAGCCAAGCGCAGATAGCTCCGATACCGACCGACAAGACGATGGTCGCTGGGCGCTTCCCAGACGCGATTCTGAGAGTGATACCGGTAAAATGTCTGCGCCGAGGTCGCGTGGACGAAGGCAGCGATCATCCCATTAGCCGCGAGGCGTTCCGCCGTGCAGGCGGCCAGCTCATCCTCGCGCTGGGGCGTCCGCACCTTCGCATCCGGCAACATCACGACGACGTAACCGTCCCGGCATTCGGCCACGGCTTGGGCGATAGCATCGGCTTGATCGACAAAAGTCCGAGCTGATGTGTCATCGAAGAAGATAACCTTCGGATCGTAGCCCTGCTCATGGGGATAGAGATGGTTTACCGCGGCCACGAAGTCCTTTTCGAAAACCGCTCCCCAAGTATGTTCAACCGTCTTGGGCAGGAGCAGGTATTGCTGGCACAAGCCGTCGCGGACGAGGGGACCTGCGTTTTGATCTTCGAGCATCCGCAGTCGCATCCGGCCGTAGTCGGCCACCCCGCAGGGGGTGCTGCCGGGCGTATGGCGGGCGGAAAGGATGCGATTGTTCGCAAAACGCAGGTCGGGCGGATCGAACCGGGTGTGAGGGGCGCGCCAAGGGGTCGGATCCACCGTGACCACCTGTCCTGCAATCGGCAGTCGCGCGAGGTGTTGGCTGACGATGAGGGCCACGTCGTCCCGCCGCTCATCAGGGAACCGCGTCGCATATCGGTGCACATCCTGAATCTCCGGAGCGCCACTATCATACATGCGGTAGCAAAGTTGCGCAGGAACGCCGCGCGTCTCGTTGTCCGCGTTGGCATATTCCAGCACGTTGCCACCCTTATCGAGCCGGGCGATTTCAGCGGACAGTGGCCGCGGGCAATGGTCGTGCAGCCAGCTCAGCAAGGAACGTCGAGCATCCGACTCACCGCACCGATAGGTGGCCACCTCCGCCGAGGTCCAGCCGACAAGTTCCACTTCATACCAGAGATCGCCGAAATGATAGACGAAGGTGTGCATGCGGTGGCGGGAGTTGAACTCCGGCTCACTCAGGCGTGCCTTCAGTGGCCGCAGGGCGATGAACTTAAACTGGACATCAACCACGAGCCCGAAGCCACCATCGGGCAGACGGGCAATCGTGACGCCAAATCCCCGATACATGCCGAGGAGGTTGTTACTTTCCACCGGGGATTTTTCGAAGAAAAGGTTGCGGGAATCCGGCTGCCAGAGCTGGCCGTTTTGACGCACGGAGTCCCGCACGGCTGTCTGCAGATAGCGGATCGCGAGCCGCTCGGTCTCGGGCGTGAGCTTTTTGAAATCCACACGCACCTTTTCCGTCGAGGGGCGGAAGTTGACCTTGGCGCGAGCGAGCACGAGCGAAGCCGGCAGCTTCGACGAGGCGCCTTCGGGCACCGCGAGGACGGGGCCTGTGGCGCGTTGCAAAACAATGCCGGCCGCATTGCACAGCTTCGTTGCGCGCCGCTGCAATCGGTGGCAGTTCTCGTGATACTCGTCCTGGTCGGCACTCAACCCGTCGATGGCGACGATGTCGTAGACGGCATTGAGTCCGCCGAAATCGCGGATCGGGAAAATGTTCGTTTCAACGGTTTTCATGGTGTTCCTTCCAGCAAATCGGTTTGAAGCCACAAGTGGTGCAGCCGTCCTCGCTCAGGATGCCGGTGAGTTCGGACAGATCGATCTGATCCCATTCCTTATCACCGCCGGCCTTAGCAATCGCGCGCATGCTGGAAAACATGTATTCTTCCATCTCCGCGACGGCCACGGCATCGAGCGTGAAGCGTCGCACCACGCCCGTCAGCAATTGCACCTCCATGGTGCGGATGTCGCCTTCCGTCCATGCGCGTTCCGCACCCGCGCCGGCCTTACCACTGCGGACCAACCCCAGGGCGTAAATCAGCAGTTGGACGCGCGCATCGCGCAAACCGAAGAAATGGACCTTCCAATCAATGATGAGCGGCGGGCGATCATGGTAGAAAGCAACCAAGTCCGGGATGGCTCCGACCGGTTCCCCTCGGAATTTGAAATGAAACGTATTTTGGGCGACCACGCGTCGGGCGGCCCGCAACTCGTCTCGCAGGCCGGGGATTTGCGTCAGGTTGGTCAAGGCGCGATGCACTTCTGTCCGTGCCCTCGTCATGTCGGCTTCCGCAATTCCACCCTCCTCCTCCACCGCGAGGAGGGCCGCGAAACTCGTGCCGGCGGCGGTCTTCGTCATGCCCGGTTCACGTGTCCGGTTGGCGCGAGCGAAGGCCAGCTGAAGATCAAAGAGGCGGTCGGCTTCCCCGAGCAATTCGGTGAGAGTGAGAGGGTGACGTTTGTTCAGGGCCTCCACCACGACCTCCTCGATGACATTGTCGACTAGTTGCCCGCGCCACTGCTCCACCGTCTGAAAGGTGCCCAGCACAAAGGCCTCGCGGCGTGCGGGCACCTTGGTCGCCAGCGCCGAGCCGAAACGATTCTTGTAAAACCACTGCTTTTGGCAGCGGCGGAAAAGCTTGGCTTCGGAGACGGTCCACATGGTGTTTAGCGCTTCCGGGTGCGAAGAAAACGGAGATATTCGAGCAGCGCTTGCTGCTCGGACTGTGAGGTGCGACCGAGGCGGGACATAAACCGCTGTTCAGTGCCGGTGATCTGGGCTTCGGCCGGCACGGGGTAGCCGGCATATTCCATCAACATCGCATAGGAGAGTTCGTAAACTTCGCTCAAGCTATGCAGCACGTTGGGAGAAGGTGCCTTGATTTTGGCGCCCTCCAGTTGGCTGAGATAGGCATTGGACACCTTGGTGTGAGTCTCCGCTTCGCGGAGAGACCAGCCCAACGCCGTGCGGGCTTCGCGTAATTGTTTTCCGAGCAAAGGAAGATCCATGCAGGCGAACAAAAGTTCGTTTGCTTGCGATGTCAAGCAATCCTTGAGAACCGAAGCAGAAGCCCGGCCCCCGCATTCGAGCCAGAAGTTGGCGCGAGCGGCGTTCATGTCAGGCGGACCGCGGCGGGAAAGTGCGCGGGCATGGTGACCGTTCTTTCGCCTTGATCGCCGTAGGCGTGCCACCGCGCGCAGCCACACCCGGGGCGTCGGCTCGCTTCCGCGCTCACAAAGCCGAATTCCGCCGCCCCCAGGTCGAACTGCATCCGTTGATGCGGCATCGTGGCGGTGCCGAGCAGCCAATTCAGGGCATAGCCAGCGGCCATGGCCCCGGCCGTGGTCGTGAGATAGCCGACGGCGGGAAGCTGGGGCGGCCCACCCTGCCAGTAGGCCGTGCCGTCCTCTCCCCGCCGGATGGCCGCGGCCGCCGCGGCCTCACATCGGGCGCGCTCTTCCGGTGGCATCAACTCCGCATGCAGGCCCAGGGCGGGAATGCGATCTTGGCAGAACGGACAGGGTTCGCCGATGCCGTAACGGGCGATTTCGATCAGCTGGGACGTCACCCGGCCATTTTGCCCTCGCGGCAGGACTCCAATGTCGATCGAGGGCACGAGATAGAGCGAAGCGAGGTCACCGAGCAGAGCTCGTCCATGCAGCGTGTCGGTTCCCCCGAGGATCACATCACACCGCAGCAATTCGTCGAGGACGGCGGCGTCCATCCCGTTGCCGACCAGTTGAACGATCTGGGCCGTGGGATTGATGCTCCGGATCATGCGTGCCATCAGCGCCACCTTGTGGGCCGCCGGCTCGGCGGCGACATCCGCGGCCTCCGAGCCGTGCATCCGTTCCAGGTTGGAGCTCGCGAAACGTTGCTCATCAACGAGGACGAAGCGGCCGAGCTGGGCACGCGCGAATACTTCGACGGCTGGCGAGCCCGTGCCGCTGCAGCCAATAAATCCAACCGTGGCCCCGCGGCAGCGGTCAGCGATATCTTCGCCCAACAGGTTCGACCAGCGAGCCAGGACGCCGCGGGTTTGGGCCGAGGCCAACTCAGGGCGAACGGGCAGCAGAGCGCTCGCGTAACGCTCGAGGTCCGAACCAACGACGTGAAGATGAGTGACCGACATCCATTCGCCCCGATCAAAGACCCGCCCGCTGAACACGGGTCGGCCGTCGCCGTCGCGATTGACGATCAAGCTCAGGTAAGGTTGCCCTGACCCGTAGGGCACACTGAGCCGTGCAAAGTATTCATCCATGTCGTCATCGCTGGCGCTCGGCACGACTCCCCAGCCCAAGGGGTGGGAATGCACGAAGCCAACTCCCAGCGGCGTCGACTCCCTGGCCTCGGCGGCACGGGCGAGATATTCGGGGGAAAACGAAACGATGGGACTGCTGCGGGCCAGTTCCCCCGGCTGTGGTGGCAAGAGGTCGACCAGACTCAGCGACAAGCCCCACGCCGTGCGGCGGTAGCCGAAGTGAAAATAAGTGCCCCATTCGCGCTGCGGATGGCGGTGAAACACCAGCTTGGCGAGCTGCTGGTAAAGAGGGTGCGCGACCCGGACCCGAACGGTCTGGGTCGCGCTGTGCGCAGGAAACCGCGGCTTCATTGGCCTGCGTGCAACCAGCTCACCATCTCGATGTAGTAGGTGTGGAAACCATGAACGTCCTTATTCCACGCCACGCCGTTGCCGGTGTAGGGGTGGATGGACTTCTGCTTCCACTGCCGTCCACCAAGCGTCTCGATATGCTGTTCCGCGCCGACGGTGCGGTTGAGCAGTGGGGAGCCTTCCGGCAGGAAGGCGTTGTCGATGATGCCGCCGGGATAACCGGCCGGCACCTTGACGAGGATGTCGGTGGTGCTCAACGGCAGGCCGGCGCGCACCGGCACGTCATGGTAGATGACGGCCGAGGCGTCCGGGAGCAGCGTTACCTGGGCGCCTCGCTCACGCAGGAGGGCGAGCTCGCGTTCGAGTCGCACCGCTTGGTAGCCGGCGTTGACGTTGCACCGGATGACCTTGAACTCATCGCCGTTCGCGACCGGGACTTCTTCGTCGAGCCCGATGGCGACCGGGCCGTGAGCGGTCAGGCGTTCTACTTTGGTCTGGTCGGGATTGGGCTCGACCAGGGCGGCGATTTGCCGGCCCTTCATGTGCGGAGTCACGCCATCCTTTTCCGTGAACCGCAGGCGGTTCACCTTGATGGCGAGCACGGCGACATGGCGGCGAGTGCGGTAAACGCAACCGAGGGCGAAGTTCGCGTCGTCAGCCGGATTGACGACGACGTCCTCCGGCGACTCGAAGTCGCGCAGCAGTTCCACGTTGGCGTTCAATGCGAACAGGTCGAGAAGCGATTGGCCAGTCTGCGCCAGCTTCACCACCAGCTCCCAGCGGTCGTCGACGACAAGCGCCAGTTTGGCGGACGCGGCGGGCATGCCGCGAGCGGGTTCGGCGCACGCCGGTTCCGAATAGAACACGTTGCCTTCGGCGAGATCTACCATGGCATCGTTAGCCAACGCGGGATCGTCATTGCTGTTGTGGTCGCGGAACAAGGTGTGTTCCGCCGGAATCGAGGCTTGGGTCCGAAGGACCGCCAGACGCACGTGGCGCCGGGGCATCGGAAACAGACCGTCGTTGATGAGAGCAGCCCATTTCGGCGAGGGGCCGGAAGGAGGCGTGCTGGAGCCAGCGGTGTCGCCGCGGGCGTCGATGTTGGTGTTAGCGATCATAGGATGCACGGTCGCCGGGTTTCACCGGGCCTGTTCGACAACGAACAGAAATCATACCCAGCGACCCTTGGCGGGTGCTGTCCGCTACCGTTAGCCAATGTTAGCTAACGTTCAAGCTTTTTCCTAGAATTCGCTTTGTCCGCCTCGGTCGGGGAACATTTCAGCAAGGCGAATACGCGCCACGGCCGGGTTCACTTCGAAGACATCCGCCACATGAACAGCGGCCGCGTCGCGCGCGTTCGCCCTCAACGTCGCGCTGCCGGTGACGGGCGCGTGCTCGAGAAAATCCACGACGGCCTTTTGGACCAAGGTCCGGGGCAGCAGCAGGCCGCCGATGGCGCGGTTTGCCTGCCATTCCCACCAGCGGCCATCGTAACCGCGTTGCGTTCCGACCGCTTCCTTCACATCGGTATCGCGGCAAAGAATACGGCGTTCCTTGAAGTCCAGATTCTCCTTGGCCGGAGCAGCAATATTCAATCGCCCCTGCTCCAACGAGGCCATGAAGAGGCTCGGGTGCATCAACCCGTGCCCGGCCTCGTGGGCGAGGGTGGCGCGTTCCCGCCGCTGCCCCACGGCGGTGTCGTCATCGAGCCGGCTGGAAATACAGATCACCTTCACAGATCCGTTCGGGTTGAACAGAGTGCAACCGAGGATGCCTTCGCCGAGATCCTCGTAGCTGATGGTGCAGTTGAAGTGTTTCTCGACGAATCGATCGATCCGAATCGCCTCCGGCGCGCTCGGAAGAAGTTTTTCCCGGGTGAGCGCGTCCCGGCACATGCGATCGATTTCCTCGACACTGAACCGGAGCTGCTGCTCAAACGGTCCAGAATTGGCGCGGAACGATTGCATGGCGTGGCTTGGTCAGAGCCGGCCGCCGCGGAGTTTGCGGGCGAGTTCGTCGGGGCTCATCTTCCCGGATTTTACGTCGGTGACGGCCGAGCGGAAGGCCATGCCGAGCGTCGGATTCGTTTCCAGGAGTCTTTTGAAATCGGCGACGGATTCGCGATGGTCGAACTTCTTGAGTTCGGCGACGTCGATTTTCAGGCATTGGGCAATTGCGGCCAACACTTCTTCCCCTGGATAACGGCGTCCTAACTCGACGTCGGACATGAAAGGCGCGGAAACATTAACGGTCTTCGCCAGTTCGCGCAGCGAAATGTCAGCTTGTTCACGGAGGCGGCGAATCGTTTCGCCTAAGGTGGCGGCAGTATCCATATTCCGTTAGCTTACGAAGCTTACATGTTTCTTCAAGTCTGGAGATTGCGGTGCCCAGCGTGTCTGTGGTTAGCAACACTCGCATACTCAGCAACGCCCCGACGCAGGCCAAGGCCGGCTTGGTTAGCGCGAGCGGGACCGGCCAGCGCTCCGGTGTTCCGCTACGACTGCGGCTCCGGCCACTCGTTGCGGGCGGAGACGGCTTGGCTCCGCGCTCACGGCCGCCTCTGGCGATTCGTCGTCCGAGCACGACCATTCGCCAGGATCGCTCCCGGTCGCACGCTCTCCGGTCGCGACACCGGCGGCCTTGCCGCGCTCCCGCCCGCGCCGACTCCTTCCTCCACTCCCGGCCTGTCGCCTTCGCTCTGCTCCCACACCTACGCGCCGTCCCGTCCCGCTCGCCCCCAACGGTGACGCTCAGACGCCGCTGGGCTACCGGTGCTCGCTCTCGTTGCACCGCTCGCGCATCCGTAGTTAGCAAAGCCTGTCCCCTGTGGGCTGCCTGATTGTAGCACCTGCGCCGGCTGGCGGTCGGCGGCGCGAGCGCCTTGTTCACCATGCCACCCATGAACGGGTGCCCGTCATGGTTCACCCCTACGCTTCACTCCGGGGCTCGCGCCTTCTCCGCGCTGCGCGCTCCGTCGCCCGTCCGCGCCTCAAGGTATTGCTCGCTGCGCTGCGCTCCACCTTGCGCGACGGTGCTGATCGTCGGCATCCCTCCGGGGCGGCCGATTTTCGGTTCGGCTCGGGTTGGGGTCCGCGTGGCGCGGCCCGCCACTATGCGCCCTCGTTGGGGCGCTTCAGAACAAGAAAGTTATGAACACGATTGAATCCGTTCCCGTTGCTCCCGCTCGCGTCTTCAAGGCGCTTTGTGACCCTGCCCGCCCGGAGGGCACCCGGTCCGTGTCACCCGAACCCGAGGTTCGGGCTGCTCCGCCCAGCTCCGCGACGCCATCGCCGCGCTTTCGCGCTTTGTCGTCCGATGACCTCCGCCGTTGCGCTCCCTCGATCTTCGCCGAGCACGCGCGGCCGGGGGTGTCCGCTCGCTACACCTTCGTTTCCACCCAGCAGGTCGTTGCCCTGCTTGGCGCTGAGGGTTGGGAGCCGGTGAAGGCGTCCGAGCAGCGGGTCAGGTTGGAGGACCGCATCGGTTTTCAGATGCACGAGATCCGCTTCGCCCGGCGGGTTGACCTGGAGGCCGGGGCTTTTCAGGTCGGTAGCACCCGCCCGGAAATGATCCTGCAGAACGCCCACGACGGCACCCGAGCATACCGCATTGACGCGGGCCTGTATCGGTTGGTTTGCCGCAACGGTCTGACCGTCGCGGATGCCGACTTTGCCCATGTCTCGATCCGGCATGTGGACGTTTCCGCCGACGCCTTCGCCAAGGCGGCGCAGTCCGTGGCCGAGAACACGCCTCGCGCGCTGGAGGCGGTGGCCAAATGGCAGGGTGTGCAGCTCCCGCAGGCCACGCGGGTGGAGTTCGCGCGGCGCGCAGCGGGCCTCCGTTGGGATGCCGATCAACCGGTCATGAAGCTCCTCAGCCCTGAAAAGCTGCTGACGCCGGTGCGCTACGGCGATGCCGCCACGGACCTCTGGACCACCTTCAACGTGGTTCAGGAGCACCTGATTCGGGGTGGCGACCGTTACATGGGCTACACCGCCGGCATGGGCATCCGCCGCAACCGCACGCGCCCAGTGGGCGGCCTGAGTGAAGGCCAGAAGCTCAACAAGGCGCTCTGGAGTCTCGCGAGCGAGTTCGCGAACAACTGAGGCACACACGGGGAGCGGCCTGCGGGCCGCTCCCTTTCTTTCGGGAGGCGAGATCCCCCGTTTCCGGTAGGCGCGCTCGCGTGCCAGGCGCATGCGAGCCGCTTCAATCAGCGGCGCCGGTCAGCACTCCGCTGACCGGCGCATTCACAATCCAACGAAATTCACCATGAACAACGGCACCTCCGAAGCACCCGCCACCGCACGCAACCCCCGCACCACAACCGACGAACTCGACACGCTCAAACGCGAGCTGATGAAAGCCGAGGTGCGCCTCGCCAAAGCCCGCGCCACCGTCGTCAGCGCCGAGATCGACATCAAAGTTTTGAGCGTTCGGCTAAAGGCGCACGCCCGCTGATGCGTCACTACACGGTAATCTTCGTTGCCTTGGCGGCGATGATTCTTCGATACGAGCCCCGGAAGCCCGCAGGTTCATCCAAAAGCACGGCCCAGCCAGGCGCTGCCACCAGCGGCTCGACCCTCCGATTCAGTTCGGAAAACGCAAATGCGGCGAATCGGTTGGCCAGCCGGCGCATCCAGCCGGGTTTCTGACCTGCTGCCAGAAATTTGTCGAAAATCGACACGGTGCCACCGGGGACAAGCACCCGGTCAGCCTCACCGATGATGCGTTCAGGCTCCGGAGCAACCGCCAGGATGAGGTGAAGGATCACCACGTCGAAGCTGCCGCTGGCGAAGGGCAGTGATCGAGCGTCGCCTACGACAAAGACGCCGTCCATCCCGCGCCGACGCGCCCTCTTTTCGGCGCGAGCCACCATGCCGGGCGTGAGGTCGAGGCCGGTCACCGCAACCCCGGTTGGGATGAAGTCCAAATCGAGTCCCGTGCCGCAGCCGACCAGCAGCACCCGTTGTCCGGCCCGCAAATGAAGCGCAGCGATGGCCAATCCTCTCTGTCGGCCAAAGAAACCGGCTAGGCTATCATAGATTGGAGCATAGAGCCCATAGCGCCAGCGGTTCAGCCGGTCTGGCGCTGGCGCATCAGTGTTCAGGGAAACTGGCATGTTTGGTTCCAGAATGCGGTGCAACAATCACCTCGACCGCGTCTGCCGGCCACTGCGTAAAAGCCACGGCGAAGCGATCCGGATAGGGCGCGCCGTGACGGCGGAAACGGAGGCGAATCGGAGCAGACTCGCGCCCCACCTCACGATGGGCGGCATCGAGAACGACAACATCGAGATGGGACGTGGGTGGAGTCCCTACGCGGCGACCGTGAACCCAGCCCGAAACGACGATTCGTCCGTCCGCGGCGACCAATTGCGCGGATTCGACTCTCAAGGTGGAAGAATTCTGTAGGGTTATACGAACCTCCGGCGCTGCCCCGGTAGCGGGACCGATGCTTGAACAGCCAGACAGGGTGATAAGGGCAAGGAAGAGGGAAAGTTGCTTCATGGGTGTCTCTGGTTCGAGGTCCGAGAGTGACGACGGTAAAAATAGAGCACGGTGTCGCATACTGCCCCCACTAGCCCGCCACCCATTCCGCCCCCGGTCATCCAAAGCATGTTTCCATGCCAGTAGAGTTCGGCGGCAAAGCCGAGCAACAACCCGACCGCGATTCCCCAAGGCACGACCTCAAGTTCCCAACGCACATGACGCCGGAATCTGGTCGATGGCTTGATTGGCCTCTTCGCGCGCATGACATCAGGCCGTGGAAGGTTTGGGGGTCGCGAGCAGGCGCAGTGCGTTGGCTATCACGAGCAAGGTGGCCCCGGTATCTGCGAGGATCGCGAACCACAGGCTCGCGTAGCCAAACAGCGTGAGTAGGAGAAAAATGGCCTTCAGCGCGAGTGCGAAGCTGATGTTGAAATGGATGATCCCGAGCGTGCGACGCCCCAGGCGAATGGTATCGGCGATCTTGGCGAGTTCGTCCTGCATGAGGGCGATGTCAGCCGTTTCGATGGCAGCGTCTGTGCCTGCCGCGCCCATCGCGATGCCAATGTTGGCCGTCGCCATCGCAGGAGCGTCGTTCACGCCGTCGCCCACCATGCCGACCACGCCGTGTTTCGTCCGCAGGGCTTTCACGGCCTCGACCTTGTCGTCCGGCAGCAGGTCGCCTCGGGCCTCATCGATGCCGACCTGCCGGGCGATGAAATCCGCTGTGCGCTGGTTGTCGCCGCTCAACATCACCACTTGCACGACACCAGCCGCGTGCAGCGCGGCAATCGCGGCTTTGGCGTTGGGTCTGATCGTATCGCCGATGGCGATGATCCCCAATACTTCACCCTTACAGCCATCGTGCGGACGATGTCCGACCACCACGACGGACTGTCCCTGGGCTTCGATTGCCGCCAGCCGGGCCTCGACACTCTCCGAGCACACCCCGAGTTCGTGTGCGAATCGATGGTTGCCGACGAAATAGGCGTGCCCGTCAATCACGCCCTCAGCTCCGCGTCCACTGCGGGCCAGATAATTGGAGGCACGCTCGTAGGATAGCTTTTGTTCCTTCGCGTGCGCCACCACGGCCTTGGCCAACGGATGGGCCGAATGTTCGTCAATCGCCGCCGCAACCCCCAGCACCTGTGGCATGGTCGCCGAACCCAGCAATTCGACCCCGAGCACCTGCGGTTTTCCCTCAGTGATGGTTCCCGTCTTGTCCACGGCGAGGCCCTTGAGTCGCCCGATGGTTTCGAGGTGGGCACCGCCTTTCACCAAGACTCCGCGCTTTGCGAGCGCGGTCAGGCCCGCCACGATGCTGACGGGGGTGGAAATCACCAAAGCGC
This sequence comes from Opitutaceae bacterium, assembly GCA_036401075.1. Classification (GTDB taxonomy): domain Bacteria; phylum Verrucomicrobiota; class Verrucomicrobiia; order Opitutales; family Opitutaceae; genus CAMAXB01. The sequence continues at coordinate 108,811 of DASWVY010000045.1, read as the reverse complement.
AGGGACACGCGATGATCAGCAGGACGCAGGCGCGGTAGAGCCAGGTATTCCAATCACCCCCCATGAACAGGGGTGGAACGAGAAAGACCAGCAATGCCACCGCAGTCACGGCGGGTGTGTAGTAGCGGGCAAAGATATCCACGAAGCGCTGGGTGGGCGCCTTCTGTTCCTGGGCTTCCGCCACCAGACGGATAATCCGTGCGAGCGTCGTGTCTCCCGTGGTCTTCGTGACTTTGATCTCAAGCGAGCCCTCCCCGTTAATCGTGCCGGCAAATACAGTGTCGCCGGGCTTCTTGTCCACCGGCACAGACTCGCCGGTGATGGGCGCCTGATTCACCGCGGATTCGCCGGAGAGAACTTCTCCATCGAGCGGTATGCTCATCCCTGACTTGGTCGCGACTGTCTCTCCGAGCGCCACCTGATCAACCGGCACCTCTACGAAACGTCCGTCTCGTTTCACCGTCGCCACCTTCGGGGCCAGTTCGAGCAGCGCCTCGGTCGCTCGCCGCGCTCGACGATCTGCCCAGCCCTCCAGCCATTCGGCCACGCCAAAGAGAAACACGACCGCCGAGGCTTCCACCCATTCACCGATCACCGAGGCACCGACCGCGGCGATGACGACCAGAAGGTTGATGTCCGGTCTAAACCGTCGAATCGCCTTCCACGCCTTGGGCAGCAGGAACCACCCACCAGACAGCATGGCGGCTATCGCCAAGCCCGCGACCGCTCTCAGCGGCAGCAATTCCTTCCAATGGACGAGGAGGGCTGCCCCCACAAGAACGCCCGAGATGGCCAAACTGATCGTCTCCCAACGGTTGCCGCCTTCGTCGTGACTGTGGCTGCAAGCGCCTTCTTGTTCGGCCTCGTCGTGATGTTCGTGTGTCATGGATTCGATTGTTGATGGTGGCGGTTTTGGAAGCGGGAAAAGAGGAACGAGTGATGTATCGAGTTCGCCTTTGAAACACGGCACGCATCTAGGCCCTGCGCCTCACGAGCGTTTTTACACGTGCCATAAAAGCGGAATTCTCCGCCTCCATTTTTGCGATTGTATGAAGAGCCAGGAAAACCACCCAAGCGATCAAAGCGGTTATCAGCGTGTGGCTCAGATAGTGTGCACCCTTGGCCATCTGGTAGAAACCCATGAGTGAACCGACGGCCAAGCCGGTCGCCACGCCGAGCAACTGACCACGACGGTTGCTGGCCAGACCAGCGAGGGCAAAGAGCGCGAAACCACCACTCGCATGACCCGCTGGAAAACACCGCCCTTGCTGCGCGGGTTTCTCGCCAACCGGATAGGTTTCAAACAAGCGCACATACTTCACCGTCCCGCCATATCTTTGGATCTCCGAAGGACAGAACATATTGGTGACTGCCTTGCTCCGCCCAATAAGCGCGGGCGTAAGGGCGAGGGATAAAAAAGCGACCGTCGTGTTGTGTCGCGATCTTAGCACTCCCGGCAAATGCCGCTGCCATCGGTGAGGCAATGTGGCGGCTGCAAGCATCACAACGCCGATGAATATGATCACCACTTTGGGCCCCGTATAAAAAAGCGATTTCCCGACCGGCTCCGTCTTGTCGATGAGCCAGGTCTGTCGCTCAAAATCGAACAACCGGTCTTGCACCCACAGATCGAGGCTAGTCATCTCGAATGTGAGGACGACGGCGGCCAGCATGCCGACCGCCCACCAAAACGAGCGGTCAAGGTTGAGCGGTTGGAGCTGCATATTCACGTTGGACCTTGTTCTTGAAGACCCAGGCGGCGGTCTGATAGCTGGCAATGGCATCCATGATAAGATCGTAGCCGGAATCGCAGCGGGTGAGCCCGTGCGTGTTCTGGTCATAGTCGTAAGCCTCGGCCTGCCGGACGGGCTGTAATACCGCGAGCCCGCCGCGACGATACATGCCGAGCTTCTGATAAGTGCCGATGAAAAGCGGGCCGTCAGCCTCCGCCTCCGGCGAAAGCACATCCCGTCCGAAGAAGCGGCTGGGGTAGCTCCAGCGCAGAAGCCCCAGCAAGGTGGGTGCGTAGTCGATCTGACTGGTGGTCTTGGTCACCGTTCCCGCTCCGAGTTGACCTCCGGGAGCGTAGATGACCAGCGGCACTCGATAATTTTCCACCGGCAAGGTCGTTTTGCCCGCGCTGGAAGCACAATGGTCGCCCACGATGACGAACACCGTGCTTTTGAACCACGGCTTCGACTCGGCCTGACGCAAAAACTCGCCGATCGCATAGTCCGAATACTTCACCGCCCCCTTCCGGCCCGATACCTTCGAGGGCAGGTCAATTCGGCCCTCGGGAAAAGTGTAGGGACGATGGTTGGACGTGGTCATGACAAAATGAAAGAACGGCTTGCCCGCCGAAAAATCTCGGTCAGCTTCGCGCAGGGTCCAACGGAACAGATCTTCGTCGCAGGCTCCCCAGATGTTGGCGAAAGTGATGTCGTCCTTGCCCACCATGGTGCGATCAACGACCCGGTATCCGTTGCCACCGAAGAACGCGTTCATGTTGTCAAAATACCCGAAGCCGCCGTAGATGAAGGCCGTGTTGTAGCCCTTGCTGCGAAAAACAGAACCGACGCTGAAAAGGCCCGCGTTGTCCGGCCGCTTGACCAGTGACCGCCCCGGTGTGGGCGGCACACTCAGCGTCAAGGCCTCCATTCCGCGATCCGTGCGGGTGCCTGTGGCGTAAAACTGGTCAAACACCAGGGACTTCGCTGTCAGTTGATCGAGCGCTGGAGTGATACGGTCATTGTTCCCATAGCGGGCCAGAAAGCTCGCGCTCAGGCTTTCAACCGTGATCTGAATGACATTCAGGCGCAGCTCCGGCCCCTGCGCCTCGATCATTCTAAGCATGTCATGCGAATCCCGCGATAGATTCCCAGCTCCTTCACGATGCAGTAGCTGACCGACGCGCCGGAACGCTTCCTTGTCGGTAAGCGTGGGATAAAACTGAGCGAACTCGAGTTGGTTGGCCCGAAAAGCTGCGAAAAGCGACCAGAGGCCATTCTTGGCCAGCTCGCGATTGTAGTTGTTGGCAAACGACGGGATGAAACGCTCCGAAAGGCCCACGCCGCCCCCCAGGGCTACGATACTCCAGATCGCCGCCACCTTCCACCGTTCGCCAGCCTTCTCCGCGGCATGCGCCAACCAAGTGTTCAGCAACCCAGTCCAAATCAGCGCTGCATGGATGAGCGCCGCGCCAACAAGGACGCCAAACAGAATGCCAACGATTGGATACGATTCGCGAATATTTCCAATGACTTCCGTTGTGTAGACGAGGTAGTCCACCGCGATGAAGTTGAAGCGCACGCCGAACTCGTCCCAGAAAAGCCACTCAGCGATGGCACCGTAAAGCAGCAGATAGAAAATACCAAAAATAAACCCGTGCGCCAAGATGCGGCCAATGCGCCACTTAAACCAACGCTGCGGCAGCATCGCTAGAAGCAAAGCCAGCGGCAGAATCCACCACAAGGAAGACCCCAGATCGTATATGCCGCCGAGAACAAACGCAGCCACAAGGCTTGTGTCCCACGAGAGCAGAGATGCTTCCCTGATCGCGAAGAGGAACCTTGTGGCAAAAGCGATGCTCAATGCCACCGCCAAAACAATCCAAAGCCCGCCATGTCGCCGCGCGATCAACCGGTGAACGAACCGAGGGGATGTTGCAACTTCGACAGAGTCACGATCAGACTTTGGCATAGGGCTGGAAATGCGTGAAGGACATGTCAGTGGAAAAATGCGCCAAGCCGCGCGAGAGCATCATAGTTGGCAGGCCGACATCTGCCTCAGATGCTCGACCAGTTGAACGAGGATCACGGCAGAGAGAAGTTGTCCGCACACCTTCATGCGAATGGGAGAGATTTGGGTTCGCTGCCGCCGCGGAAGCGACGCAGCCGCCACCAAAATCGGATCGCCTCGAAGCCAGCCCCAAAAATGAGGCCCGCGATTCCGGTCCCCACCATGATGAGCATGTTCGGCTTGAACCAGAGTTCGATACCAAAGCCGACGATCCACCCGATGACAATTCCGACGAGGATGCCCGTCATGGCGTATTCTGGCTTTCGGAGGCGCCGGCGTCTTTTGCCTCGCAACTGGTAAGCGGCGTTCATTGCTCGGTCAGCCATTTCACGCCCGTTAAGGTTGAGCCGTGGCGGGGCCGGAAACTTCGTTGTAATCAACTTCCGAGAGCCCCATCGCTGTGCGCAACCGAGCCAGCGCAACGTTGTGACTGTAGTATGCCCGGAGTCGGTTGGTCCGTGCGGTCGTCAGCGCCACCTGAGATTGCAGCAGATCGAGTTGGGGTGTCATGCCGGCTTGGTATCGCGTCAGGGCGATGCGGATCGCTTCCTCGGCCTGCTTGACCGACTGCTGAGTGGCGTCGACCAGCTCGGTGGCTTCCTCCAGCGAAGACAAGGCACGACGCACCTCGATCTGCACGGTAAGTTCTGCGGCACCAAGCGCGAGACGCGCTTGCTCAATCAAGGATTCGGCTTGCCGGATCTTCCCGGCGGTGGTGCGAGGGTTGCCTGTCCACTGGCCTTCGGCCCCGGCACGCAGACCGCGCCGCGAATCGCTGAAACTCTCTGTGGTGCCTTTACGCAGTTCACCTCCAGCGGTCAACGCAAGGCTGGGATAGTAGCCAGATCGGGCCGTCAACTCACCGGCTTCGGCGGCATCAACAAGCTTGGCGAGCCGCTGTAACTCCGGACGTCCTGTGCGCGCGGTAGCGAGGGCGGTCGAAAGTTGGTGGTTCGATGCCTCGACGGTGAGCATTCCGACGAACTCCGGGACTTGGTCAGAGGAGGATTCGTCACGAGCGGGCACCAAGCCAATCGCCTGGCGCAGCTCATGGGTGGCCAGACGATAGTCATTGCGTGCCTTGATAAGCGGGGGCTGGGCATTGGCCAACGCCACTTCGGCGCGAAGTTGCTCGAACTTCGAGACCGATCCTGTCTCAAAGCGATTCGAGGTATCACGCAATTGGTGCTGGAGCAGCTCCAGGTTTTGCTCCTGCACCTTGATCTCCTCGCGGGCGAGCAAGACTCTGTAGAAACGGGTGCGCACGTCCAACAGGGCCGAGTTGATGGTCTCCTGCAGAGCGAAAACAGCCGCCTCGCGGGTATGCTTGGCGGTATCGATTGCCGACCTGATACCGCCTCCGGCATAGATCATCTGGCGGACGGTAAAGTTCATCCGCCAGAAACGACCTGACGGAATGATGACCGGTTGGCCGGTGTTCAGCGTGCCCGCCTGAAAGGACTGGAGGTCGCTCTTTTGGAAACTGCCGGTCGCCGACACATTGGGCAGGCTCGCCGCAGAGACCGTGGTGACTATGCCCTCCTGCTCACGGAGACCCTCCCGCGCCCGCCGGATCGCGAAGTTATGATCGAGCGCAAAAGCCAGCGCCTGTTCGAGATCGAACCGGTTCGGCACATTATCGACCGTGGAGGGCGCGGCCCGGACAATGGATCCGATGCCAGAAGTCAGCAGCAGCGTGAGTAGCAGCCGGATTGTCATTTCAGGGGTATTTAAAGTTGTGGGATTCGGAAGGCCCCGCACTTTCACCCGTGAACAAACTAAGCAGCACAATGAAGTTGTGCGGCGGGCGGACGGTCGCGGTGGAGGCAAGGGTCAGACCTTCAAGGTGCAAAGGTGCCCGCTCGGGGTTCTTGGACGAGTAGCGGAATTGCGCAAAACCGCGCGTCACGTCGGGTGCCATCGGCTTTTTTTTCTTGTCGTAGAACTTTACGATCAGCCTGGTGCCGACCGCCTCCACGTTGATCCAGCCACCCCCGGGCCGGGGTTGGTTTAGGCCGGTCTTGGGCAGTTCGTAGACTTTCTCCTTAACCGGAGCCTTGGCGGGCGCCTTGGCCGGTGGGGTCGCTTGATCGACAACAGCCCCTGTCGCTCCATCCAGGCTCGCCGCCGTGAGGAACACTAGAAATAGCAGGTGTGCTTTCATTAGTGATGCCCTCCACGGTGCCCAAAGCCTCCATGCCCGAAACCATGACCAAATCCTCCCGAATAGTGCCCGGCCCCATAATGCGGATAGCCGAAACCAAACCGCATCCGGGGGTATCTGACGGTGCGGGCGACCCGGGCCGGGCTGGCCAGAAGGTAATCAATGACGCGCACCGATACACCGGCGTTCCTCATTTGGTCGATTTGTGCCAGGGTCAGCTCGTAGGCCGCGCCGTTTCGTCGAAGATAGGCCAAGGTTGCGTCGTCAGGAACATTCAGGATGGCGAGCCTTTCAATGTCCGCGAGCGTGAGGCGACGGCCCCGCTGCAGGGTGTTGACGAGCGTGTCGGGCGCCCCGCGTTCAGCCGCCAAGGTGGCCGTGAGGGAGCGGGAGGTAGTAGCGGTGGCGCAGCCACTGAGGGTGACCAGGCTCAACGCGAGGAGGAGTGGGACTCTTGTTTTCATGGGGTTGGTTGCACGGCAGATCGACCGATGAAAACCGCCGTGACGCTTAGGGTTGCCGCCGTTGGGGGTGAACCAGCCTGGCCGGCAAGGTGATTTTGTTCATGCAGGGGACATTGATGTGTTGGGGGGCAAAAGTCTGGATGCTGGCCCGGGGATTTTTTGACTGGATCGACGGACCAACAACCGGACGGGAAATGATATTACACGGCGGCTTCCGCCGTTTCGCCTGTGCTGATCCGGCGCGCGGAATCGAGTGCCTGGACGTAGATTTTGCCGTCACCGCGATGGCCGGTGTGCGCCGCCTGGGCGATGGCATCAGCGACTGTCTTGACTAAATCGCCAGGCACCATGATTTCGACGCGCACCCGAGGGGCTGTTCCAACGATGATTTCATTTTGACCTTCGTTGGCATCTTCCCGACGGCCGCGACCAAAACCACGGATATCCGAGAAGCTCGCTCCGGTAAGCCCGGGAATTACATGCAGCGCCTCACGCACCGTTTCTTCCTTCGAGGGACGAATGAACGCTATGATGGTTTTCACGCGGGTTCCTCAGTGGTCGTGTTTGTCACCGCCGGCATCGTCGCAGACGCAGGCATACTCGGCGCGCTTGCACTCGCCGCAGACTTCGTCGTGAAACTCGACGCGGTAGTTCCTGGGCTTGGCCTGCGCGGTGTCGCGGACCTGGACCACAATGCGGTAGCCGTCGCCTTCGGGCAACGGAGCGGACGAGACCAGCGCTCCGTCCTTGGCGGCAAACGCGAGATTCACCTTGCCGGTTTTGGCCTCGGCGACAGCGGAAACCACCTGAGCGGCGGGAGCCACGGGTTTGAGGTCCTTGTCGTAGAAGGAAACGGTGACTGTGCGGTCCTTCTCCACGAAGAACTCCACATGCGGAGCCTCCGTGGTGACGATTTTTCCGCCTTTGGGGCCGGAGATCGGCTTGGCGGCGAGGGCTGCGGCCGTGGCCAGCAGCGCGAATGAGGTGAGGATGAGGTTACGGATGGTTTTCATGGGAACAATAGCAGTTGAGGTTCAGGAGTGGTTGCCTTCGTGGGCGCGGACTTCGACGCGCACCGTGCCGCTTGGGAGCGGATCGAGCGGCACGCTGTAGCTGGCGTAGTCAGGCCGCCGGTAGCGGCGTGGGATCTGGCGCGGTTCAAAATGCTCCACACTGCTGCGGAGCACGGCACCGGCGGCATCGTAGAGCGTCACGTCCAGATGCGTCTGGGTCGTGTCTTCGGCCTCCAGACGCTTGACGACGTAGCCCTTGACGACGAGCGGAGCCTTTTTTCGCTCCAGCCAGATTTTTTCGACGACGACGACCGGGGAGTCGACGCGCTCAAGTTTGATGTGCGCCACATCGGGCGGAGCCCGAAAGGGCGTGGCGCAGCCGGTCAGGCCGACCACACCGAGGAGGAGAAGCCACGGCAGGGTTTTCATGCGTGTCCTTCGTTGGGGGTTGGGGGGGTGGTTGAGGAACGAGCGGGATTTTTTTCCCGTTCGAGCCAGCAATAGAGCGTAGGCAGTAAAACAAGGGTCAGAAACGTCGCAGTGATGATGCCGCCGATGACCACAGTCGCGATGGGCCGCTGCACTTCCGCGCCCGATCCGCTGGCCAACGCCATCGGCACGAAACCGAGAGCGGCAACCAGCGCAGTCATGAGCACGGGACGAAGCCGCGTCAGCGCACCCTCGACCACTGCTTCAGCGACATTCTTTCCTTCCTCGCGGAGCTGATTGATGAAGGAGATCATCATGACGCCGTTGAGGACGGCGACGCCGGAGAGCGCGATAAAGCCGACTGCGGCCGAGATCGAAAACGGCAGATCGCGCAGCCAGAGGGCGAAAATGCCGCCGGTAACGGCAAGCGGGATGCCTGTATAAACAATCAAGGCCTGCCGCACGCTGCCAAAAGCCATGAAGATCAACAGGAAGATCAGGGCGAGCGCCGCGGGCACCACGATGGCGAGGCGCGTGCGTGCTTCCTGGAGATTCTTGAAGGCACCGCCGTATTCGACGAAATAGCCTTCCGGCATCTTCACCCCGTCGCCAATCTTCTGCTGCGCCTCCAGCACGAAACTCTGCACGTCACGCCCGCGCAGATTGACCTGGATGGCCATGCGGCGCTGAAATGCTTCGCGGCTGATGGTGTTGACGCTTTCTGTCATGCTTACGTCAGCCACCTGCCCAAGCGTGACCATGCCGCCGTCGGTTGTGCGCACGGGGAGATTCGCCACATTGGCGAAATCCTGCCGTGCCGATTCCGGCAGACGGGTGATGATCGGATAGCGGCGATTGCCATCGACAATGACACCACCCTCGACGCCGGCGAAGGCGGTCTCGATGACCTTGTTCACCTCGTCGGCATGGACGTTGTAAAGGGACATCGCAGCGCGATTGAGCACCACCTGAAGGACGGGTGCCTTGCCCGCCGCATCGAACTCCACGTCTGCTGCGCCGGGGATCTTCTCCACGATTTCGCGGACCTCGCCAGCGACTTTTTCCAGGGTGTCGTAATCATCACCGAAAACCTTGATCGCAATGTCCGCACGGCTGCCCGAAAGCAGCTCGTTGAAACGCAGTTCGATGGGCTGGGAAAACAGATAGCTCTGACCGGGGAAATGGACCGCCAGCTCCTTGGACATCAGATTCGTCAGCTCGTCCTTGGTGATGGTGCGGCCGTCGATCTGTCGCCACTCGGAGGGAGGCTTGAGCATGATATAACTGTCACCCACGTTTACGCCCATCGGATCGGTCGCCACCTCGGAAGTGCCGACACGGGCAAACGTGTGCGTCACCTCCGGGAACTTCTCCAACATGAGCTTCTCCGCCGCCGTCTGCATCTGCAATGAAGGCGCGAGCCCAATGCTGGTCGTCCGAATCATCTGGGCCGCCAGCGAACCTTCGTCAAGTTGAGGAATGAATTCCGCGCCGAGATGGGTAAAAACCCACATCGATACGCCGAAGATGCCGATGGCTATGGCCGACATGAGCCAGCGCATGCGCAGGCTGAAATGCAGCACCGGCGTGTAGAGTCGTTTGGCGAAGCGGATGAGGAAGTTATCCTCCTCGCTCACCTTGGCGGTCATGAAAAACGAGCACAGGACGGGCACGACCGTGAGCGCGAGGATCAGCGCGCCGATGAGGGCGAAGACCACGGTGAAAGCCATCGGGGTGAACATCTTCCCCTCGATGCCCGTGAGGGTGAACATCGGCAGATAAACGATGGTGATGATCGCCACACCGAAGACCGTCGGCGTGCCGACCTGCTTGCAGGCGTTCAGGATGGTGTGCAGGCGCTCTTCCTTGGTCAGGAGGCGACCGAGTTGGTGCTGCCGATGGGCCAACATGCGGACCACATTCTCCGCCATGACGACCGCTCCGTCCACGATCAGGCCGAAGTCCACGGCGCCCAAGCTCATGAGGTTGCCCGACACGCCATAGCGGACCATGCCGGTCATGGCAAAAAGCATGGAAAGGGGAATGGCGGTGGCGACGATCAGCGCCGCACGCCAGTTGCCAAGCAGGCCAATGAGAATCGCGATCACGAGGATAGCACCCTCAAGGAGATTCTTCTCGACCGTGCGGATGGTGGAATTGACCAGATCGGTGCGGTTGTAGACCGTCTCTATCTCCATACCGGCTGGCAGCTTGGCCTGGAGTTCTTCGATGCGCTCGTGCACGCGCCCGGAAACCAGCCGGCTGTTTTCACCGATCAACATAAGGGCGGAGCCCAACACGGCCTCCGCGCCATCGTGCGTCGCCGAACCGGTGCGGACACCGGAACCGATGCCGACATCCGCCACATCTTTGATGCGCAGGGCGCCCGCCCGTGCGCCGGAGAACTTGATCGGCAGATTGGCGATTTCCTCCGTCGTCTGCACCCGCCCGATGGCGCGCACCGTTACGGATTCGCCGCCCTTCTCGACCACCGAGCCACCGGCGTTTGCCACGTTTTCCGCAACAATGTCGGCCACCTCGCCCACCGTGAGCCCAACGCTCGTGAGCTTCGCGGGGTTCGGCATGATGACGATCTGTTTGTCGTAGCCTCCGGAAGTGTTCACCTCCGTGACACCGGGCACGGTTCGCAGTGCGGGCTTCACGATGTAATCCTGGGCCAACTTGAGTTCGCGCAGCCGGTCTACCGGATCGGCCGGTGCATCCTTGAAGCCCTGTTTATAGCGAACGGTATAGTGATAGATTTCGCCGAGGCCCGTGGTGATCGGGGCCAGCTTCGGGGTGACGCCCGGGGGCAATTCGTCGAGGACCGCCTGGAGGCGTTCACCCACCAGCTGACGGGCGCGGTAGATGTCCGCGCCCTCCTGAAAGATCAGGGTGACCTGGGAGAGGCCGAACTTGGAAATAGAGCGGACTTCGAGCAGTTTCTCGATGCCGCCCATTTCCACTTCGATGGGATAGGTGACGAGCTTTTCAATCTCCTCGGGCGCGAGCGAAGGCACCGAGGTGTTGATTTGCACCTGGACGTTGGTGATATCTGGAACGGCATCAATGGGCAGCCGGATGGCCGACCATGCGCCGACGAATATGAGCGCCACCGCACCAAGCAGCACGAACACGCGCTGGCGCAGGGCAAACTCGAGAATCTTGTCGATCATGGGAAAAGGGAGAGTTGGTTGGAAAAGAAGAAATGAAACGGATCAGTGGCTATGGCCGCCGCCCTTGGTGAGACGCAGTTCGGACAGCCAGAGCTGATCGACCGGGGCCACCACCACGACGTCGCCGGAATAGAGGCCGTCGGTGATTTCGATGAAATCGGCCGAACGTGCGCCCACCTTGACGGGAGTGCGCAAGTAAGCGCCGCTGTTGACGACATACACGAAGGTGTTGGTTGCTCCTTCGAGGACCGCAGAGCGAGGCACGGTGAGGACCGTCGATGGCTCAACCGCAAGCGCGAGGGTGACGAAGTCGCCGAGTTGGTGCTTCGAAGAAGCCTCCAGTTCGAAGATCAGGTCCACGAGCCGCGTGGCCGTTACCGTGGAGCGATCAATGCGCACGAGCTTCGCGCCGGTGAAACTGGACTGCTCCAACGGCTCGGACTGCTCGGCAGGCAAGCGGGCGCTTGCGAGCACACGCGGCGTCGTCGCGAAGACTTGGGCCGTGAGGTTAAGTTCGGCCGAGAGCGACCGCTCTTCCGCTTCGGTGGTAACCAGGCTGAGTGCCTTGATGACTTCAGGCGAGAGTTGGAGCCCGCGACCTTCCTTGAAGGTCACGCCGCTTTCTTCGCTTTCCTCACCTTCGGCATGTTCGGAATGGTCGTGACCCGCTTCGGAGGATGCTTTCTTGCCGCAGCCAACCAGCAGCAGCGCCGAGAGCGTGAGACTGACGAGAAACCAAGGACGGGGGCTCATGGCTTGATTTCGACAGGGTTCAGTTCGATGCCGGTGAGCTGTTGGACCTTGAGCCCAGCCGCCAGCGTTTCGCTCTGGGTGTCAAGCAGGGCCTCAACTGCATCGAGGTAACTGTTCTGCAGCTCGACGTAGGTCGCGATGGGCACCGCGCCCGTGCGATAGTGGCGGTCGGCCAGATCAGCGGCCTCGCGGAATTTCAGCACGGCGTCGGGCGACCAGCGACGAGACTCCGCGAGCTTGGTCGCGAAAGCCTGCGCGGAAGTGATGACTTCGCGGTCGAGTTCGCGCAGGGCGACGAGCACGGCGGTCTCAGCCTGACGACGGCGGGAATTGGCGATGTCTACGTTGGCACCCGTGCGACCGGAGATGGGCAAGGGAACGCTGAGGCCGAGACCGACAATGGTCTCACGGTCGCCCACATTGTCTTTCGAGAGGTAGGGGCTGACGCTGATGCCGGGATAGCGTTCATTGCGGGCGAGACTGACAGCGAAGCCCTGTTGCTCCAGTTCGACCAGTCGCATCCGGTAGTCGAAGTTTTTCTCCCGAGCGGCGGCCAGCAGGTCGGGAGTGGCAGGCAAGGAAGTGAAGTCGATGGCCGGCGCAGCCACCCGCAGCGGTGCATCGACGGCCACACCGCGAAGCTGGTTAAGCTCGATCAGCGCAGCCTGCACGGCAAGTTCGGCTTCGGTCGCGCGACGCTGGAGAGCAAGTTCGCTCGCTTCGATCACGCGCGTCTCCAGCAGGGGCGTGATGCCGGCGGGATCGCGGGCGAGAAAGGTTTCCTTGAGCGCGGAGAAGCGGTCAGACACTTCACGGATCGCCGCTGCCTTGGCGTTGGCGGCATAGAGACCGAAGGCCAGCGTCCGGGCACGGGCCGTCAGGGCATTTTCAAACCGCGCGACACCCAGTTCAGCCAGCTCGACCTGCCGGCCCGCGATGGCCTTGCGCAGGGAGAGACGGCCGGGCCATTCGAAGGTCTGGGTGACTGACACCGACCATACAGCACCGTCGCCGATTTTTGTCCCGGTTGAATCACGGAGTCGTTTTTTTCCGAGATCGAAGGACAACTCCGGGTCACTGAGGCGCGAGGAGAGCCGCACACCAGCTTTGGCTGCGGCGATTTCCTCCTGGTAGAATTGGCGCTCGGGATTATTGGCCGCGATTTCACTGACGAGCGCGGACAGTGAAACGGCGGGAGTGGCTTCAACGGACTCGCTCTGGGCGCGTGCGATGCTCGCGAGGGCGAGGAGCATCAGCCCGAGGGTCGGGTGGATGAAATAAGAGGGCGTGGAAACAATGGGCTTCATGAATGGTGAATGGATGGGAAAAAAGTGGACGAAAACATCCCCAGAAATGCGGACGCGCGTAGGCGTCCCACAGCGGGATGGAATAGGAGCAGGGTCGATCAGTCCGCGCAGGGACTAATCAACCAACAAGCGCAGGCGCACGCGACAGCGGCGCGGCGCGGCGGACAAACTGCCAGACCGGAACCCAATGCTCGGGCTTCTCGGACTCGGAGACTGCGAGGTTCGGCTCAATGGCCAAAACCGGCATCAAAAGCTGCAAACAAAGAAAGCAGGTGCAGGTGGCCAGCGACGGCGTTGGCACCTTGATGGTCTCATTGTTCAGTTTTATGAGACTGTTCTCTACCACATTGCATCCATCATGAGTGCAAGGGCTGCCGCTGTTCTCGCAGCATGCCGCGTCAACCCCATGAGGAACTTCCGCTGCGATCAATCCTGCCGCTTCCAACCCGCAATGTTGCGTCGTCGGCAACCAAAGGGCCAACAAGACAATCGCGATGATGCGGCGGAGCGTGGACACTCTCACCAGTAATCGGCACTGCGCATTTTTTGTCAATCGCGGCTTTGCCACACTCACCCTGTCTGCACCTGCTTCTCAGCCGATAATACGAGCCTACTGTTTATCGCTGTGGAGTTTACTTGGAACGAAAGAATCAACGGAGTCTGTGCAGATCGTCAGGCCAATCCATCAAACCAAGGCATTACGCTCGCTGCGCTCGAATTCTTCTAGCTCTGCCCCGTCCGGTGGCGCCCCATTTTATGGGCGGTCAAGGTAGTGCCTCCGGCCTCCACCCCGCGCAAACATTCCGCTTCCCCCTCGTTGGTGCCGCAGCGGCACGCATCCTCGGCGCTCCATCCAGCGCTTTGACTTTCGCCCATCCCGAGCGGGCGCTCAAACGGGCAGCACCCGCGATCACTCAACACCATGTCGAGAAAGGGAAACGCGGCTCGCGCGAGCGCTCACCATGCGCGTTTACGAAGCCAAAATTGTTTACTCCCTCGTTTCCCTCGGCGAAGAGGTCCGTCTCGACCGACCGGAGAAGGTTGCCGACTACCTCCGTTCTGCCTTCGAGGAGAGCCCGATGCAGGAGGCGTTCTACTGCGTCTATCTTGACCGCAAGAATCACCCCATCGGCCGGCATCTCGTCACCCTGGGCACGGCCACATCCACGCTGGTCGCACCCCGGGAGGTGTTCCGCGGAGCCATCCTCGCCAGCGCCTCTGCCCTCGTGGTCGCTCACAACCACCCCTCCGGCGACCCGGCCCCGAGCGCTGCGGATGTCCAAATCACCCGGCAACTCCGTGAAGCCGCCAAGGTGATCGACATCGACCTCATGGACCACGTCATCATCGGTGATCCAAAGGCCGACCCGCAGGGCGTCGGCCACTATTCCTTCCGCGCCGCGGGCATCTTATGATGCCCTTTGGGCAGTCAACGACTGCGATTCCGCAGGCGGATCGTGCGTTGACTCCGACTCATTTCAGCCAACGGTTTTGCGGCACGGGCCAGCCGCCCCGGGGGCCACCGGGGCGGTATTTTTTTACCCCAAAAGTGAGCGCGCGGCATTCAGTGGGAGTGAGTTACGTTTTCATCCCACTTAGTCGTAAGTGGAGTGAAAACGTAACACTTCGAGCCCGGTGCGGCAGTTTAATATCTTGCAAATAAGCCCAGTTATACTTGGTTTATTTGCAACGAAATGAACCGACCGGTTTAATTCGTTGCAGATATGACCAGAGATACTGGTTCAGAAAGACAGAAATTAAACCAGAGACTGAACGCCGCACCAACCGGTGCGGTGCTCACCTCCGCTTGGCTCAAGGGCCAGGGCATATCCAGTCGGCTGGCCGACTACTACGCCAGCTCCGGCTGGTTGCACCGCGTCGGAGACGGAGCCTTCACCGTTCAATCCGAGACTCCCACCTGGCTGGGAGCGGTTTTCGGGCTCCAGCAGAAATCGAAGTCGTTTCATCCCGGCGGGCGCACGGCATTGGAACTCTCCGGTCTCGCCCATTTTCTACCCCTGGGAGATGGCCATCCCGTCTATCTTTTCAGCCGTGCCGGCGACCGGCTTCCCGCTTGGTTCAAGGGCCTGGCTTGGTTCAGTCGCGTCCGCCACGTCAGCACGAACTTCCTGCCCCAGGAACTCGGGCTGCGCGAACACCGTGAAGGAGCACTCACCGTGACGGTCTCCGCGCCGGAGCGGGCCGCGCTCGAATTCCTCCAACATCTGACGCTGGACGATGCCGGCTACGAACACGCCAACCTCGTTTTCGAAGGGCTCGGCACGCTGCGTCCGGGGTTGGTCCAATCGCTCCTGGAGGCGTGTGCGTCGATCAAGGTGAAGCGGCTCTTTCTCCACCTGGCCGAAAAACAGGCGCACCCGTGGTTCAAGCAACTGGACCTGACAAGGGTTTCGCTTGGCAGCGGCAAGCGCGTGCTCATCCCGGGAGGGCGCCTCGATCCCAAATACCTGATCACCGTCCCGGCGGCGGTCGAAACCCCTGCCGACGCACCATGAGAAACACCCCGTTCTTCAGGCAGGCCGACCTGCTGGTGCAGGTCGTGCCCTTCGTGAACGCCGAGGCCTGCTTCGCGCTCAAGGGCGGCACGGCGATCAACTTCTTCGTGCGCGATTTCCCGCGCCTGTCGGTGGACATCGATCTGGTTTACCTGCCGCTTGAGGATCGTCCGACCACGTTGCGGGGGATCGACGCCGCGCTCCAACGCATCGCGGCGAAGATCCGCCGGGCCATGCCGGGCGTGCAGGTCCGGGAGCATCGCGCCGTCAGCGACCAACTCCTCTTCAAGCTGACCGTGCGCGCTACAGACGGCACCGAGGTGAAGATCGAGCCCAACACGGTGCTCCGCGGCACGCTGTATCCCACCGTCGACCTCAACCTGTCGCCCCGAGCCGTCGAGCTGTTCGGCCGCTCGGCCACGATGCGCGTCGTGTCGCTGCCAGACCTGTTCGGCGGCAAGCTCTGCGCCGCGCTCGACCGCCAGCACCCGCGCGACCTTTTCGACGTGCATGGGCTCTTTCAGGCCGGAGGAATCACCGATGAAATCCGACGCGCCTTCGTGGTGTTCCTGGCGAGCCATGACCGGCCGATGAGCGAACTGCTCACCCCGAATCGCAAGGATTTGAAGCAGGTCTTCGCCGACCAGTTCGAGGGCATGACGCTCGACCCGGTGCCGCTCGCGGTGCTGGAGGACACCCGCGAGCGGTTGATCGAACGGATCAACGCGGACCTCACCGCCGCCGAGCGGGAGTTCCTGCTCTCGATGAAGCGACTGGAGCCCAAATGGGAGCTGCTCGGGTTGCCGGGAGTCGAACGCCTGCCAGGTCCGCAGTGGAAGCTCTACAATCTGCGCAAGATGGACGCGGCCAAGCGTCGCGCCGCCGAGGAGCAGCTCCGGAAGCGGCTCGGGCTGTAGTGAGCGCGCTCATCAGGCCGCGAACGCGGATTTGGGCAGGGCGGGCGGAGTGACGTTCCTTTCGGCCGGCAGGCGACGGAGAAGATCGTCCCGGATGTGCCGCCACGTCGTGTTTTCCATCGCAACGAGCTTGGCCCGGAGTTCACCGAGGTTGAAGGCCTCCGCCGGCTGCGCCGAGCGGTCGCCCAGCAGGGCCGGCAGCCGGCCGGCGAGCGTGCGCCGGAACTCCTCTCGGCCGGGCTGGAAGTAGTGCTTGAGCACAATCGCGGTGGTCCGGTGCCCCGTGACCTTCTGCACGATTTCCAGCGGGACCCCGGCGGTCAGCGCCACCGTCACCCAGGTGACGCGGAACGAATGGAAGTCCCGGAGCGAGGCCTTGCGCAGACCGTGCTCGCGCTTCTGCTGCACCGCGCCACGGGTGGGCCGCTGCGCCTCGTCCTCCTTCGGATTGAAGAACCCGGCCGCCTTCATCACGCGCCGCACCCGGTCGGTGAGGTGATCGGGGTTGACCCGGTAGTGCGCCTCCAAGTCCGGGAAGACGTAGAACGGTGGACGCGGGGCGGGCTTCGCCAACGCCTTTTCGAGCACCCCTCGCAGGAGCGGGAAGATCGGGATTTGCACCGTCTCGCCGGTCTTGGCGGTTTTCACGGTGATGAAGCCGCCTTCGAGATCGACCGAGCTGCGCAACAGCGTGCAGCAGTCGCCCCGGCGCATGGCGGTGCACATGCCGGTCACGACGAGCGGATAGATGAAGGGATCGGCCTTGGCCTTCTCTTCGAGCAGGGACAGTTCCTCGACCGAGAACGGTTTCCGGAAAACCGTCTCGCCGTCCTGGAGCGGGATGGCCGCAAACGGATTCTCGGCGATGCCCGCTTCCTTGCGCAGCACATGAAACACCGAGCGCAGGTGAATCAGCGTGTGGTTGTAGGTCTTCGCGGCGACGCCCCGCGCCATCTCCGCCCGGCAGAAGGCGTTGGCCAGCGGGGCATGGATTTGCGCCATCTCGTAGAGCGACGGGGAGGTTTTCTTGGCGAAGCGGATGAACCGCTCGATGCAGGCGACCTTCTGTTTCTGGTAGCTGGCGCTCAGCGGACGGCGGCGCAGGACCGCGCACCAGCGGGCGCCGATCTCCGCGAGGGGAATGGAGCAGACCCGGGACCCGGTGCGGATCTCGTGGATCGTCTGCACCAGCTCCTCGGCGCTGCTGCGTTTCTTCAGATCGAGCTGGAGTTTCTCCAGCGCGGCTTGGGCCTTCGCGCGCGTGCGCTCGAAAGCCATGTCGCCGAGTTCGGTCAGCGTGGGCGGGACGTTGCCGCGGACTTCCACCGCGAGGTTTTTCAGGATGCGGCGTTCACCGATTGCGACGCGGCCATACCACCACTTGCTGCGCGGATAACGTAGTTCCAATGCCATGACGTTGTTCTCCTTGTTGCGTTGAGGTTTTGTGACCTCATGCAACTGCGGGCAACGGACAGCACCCCCCGAAATCACGGTAGCCAAACATTACGCCAAACATGCCCCGAAAGTGGGGCTAACTGCTTGAGGGTGCGGGAGGTCGAAGTTGCCCTCATAACCTGAAGGTCGTTGGTTCAAATCCAACCCCTGCACCCAATTTGAAACCCCCGGAAACTGCTCCCGGGGGTTTCTGCTTAATGACTTGCGCGATTTTCGAAAGAGCGACTGCCCGCGTGCAACATGGAGCAACGAGAGGCAACTTTGAGACCCCAAAGCCAAAGAAACAGCCAAAGTTTTTCGAGGCAAAAACGAGGCCATGGCTCTTCAACGCGCAGAGGGACGCGACTGCGTTTCCCCTCTGATTATCAATAAAAAGGCCACCCCTGCCAGGGCGGCCGAAAGACGAGATGAGCTGAGAATCTAGGCCGCCGAGGCAACGGCACCGATACCCCGGCTCCCTCTGGGGAACGATTCAGGGGCCGCTCCGGCCTGCGCAAGTCGCGTGATCTCGTTCAGCGGATAGCGCAGCATTCCGGGCAGAATTTCGACCGGATGGAGCACGCCATCCCGGGTCATTCGCCAGATGGTCACGCGGTTCACACTCAGCAACTCGGCGGCACGCTTCTGGGTCACGAGCAGGCGCTCGCCAGCCGTCGCGCCGGGCGCCGCCGCCTCGCCGAAATCACCATTGAGCAGTCGCTGCACAAAACCGCGCTCGGGTTCGCTCAACGACGAATCGGAGGTCATCACCGTCTGCAGAATGGCGCGCGTGGTCGGATTCACGAAAGCATCGTCGCCGCCAGCCGGATCATCTCAAGCGAGCCGCCCTGCCGAAATTGCGGGGCACGGCTTACCCCAAATGCGGTAGATGCACGGCGGCCCGGCGCCGGGCTTAGCTTGGGCTCAGGCCTGCCAGATACTGCATGAGACTGTCGTAGCTGATCAGCCGGATTCCCCGAAGGGCTCCGCGCTTTCGCAGCAGGACGCTCTTCACCGGCGGTTTGTTTTCATTGGCTCGCCCTGGGATCGTCAGCTCGTTCAGCGTCGAACGGGAAAGCCCCGTGTAAGGGCATCGCCGGCCTGGCGCAGGCAGCCTAATCCATTCGGGTTTTGGGGTCGTTCCGACCGGCGTATCAATCGTGGGAGATTTCGGATTCATGGTCCGCATGTGACACGTCAAACGCGACCTGGACGCTTCTCGCGGCGATTTCTGTCAGGCTCGCAACGCCCCACAGGCACACCTCGGCGTGCTCACGAAATGCCGCCTGTTCACGTTTACGTGAACGTCCGAAGTAACGTGAACCCTCCAACGTTTGTAAGAAAAACAGCCCTGTTTTTCTTACAAAGTTCCCCGCTTCTTTTCTACCCAAACAGCTATCCCCAAGCTACTAGCGGCTCAATCCAGCACAGGGAGGGTCGGCTCCTCAACCCGAATGCCTTTCGCGGCGGACGAAGCCCCGTCCCCTACCCGCGGAGCACGCCGCCAAGTTGGTTCCGAATCGCGACGATCACGTCTGCGAATCGTCCCGGAAGACCGGTGAGATCATTGCGGCGAATAAACGCGGCCCACTGGGTTTGCTTGGTCGGATCGTTGGCCAACTCGTCGTCCAGCGGCTCAGGCCACTTTGGCAATGATGTCTTCCGCCGCGCGAAGGTCGCCTCGATCGCCTGCCGCAGGGTTGCGCCGTCCAATGGGAAACGACGCATCAGAAACCAAACGTCGTGAAAATCCTTCATCCGCGTGTTCGCGATGCCGAGCTTCGTCATCGCCTCGAACTTTTCCGCCACGACCGTGTAAACGGGATAGGTGCGAACCTGCGGTGCGGGAAAATCGAGCAAGGCGGGAAAGCTCGCCGTTTCCGGTGCTGGGGTGACCGCGTCACCAACGCCGACATCGATTTGGACAGGCACCTCTGCCGGTCCCAGCTTTGCCATGATTCGGATGCGCACGCCGCCGTAAGCGTTGTCCTCGCGAATCTCCTCGGCGCGCACCGACGCGGGATCGAACGACAGGCCGTCATCCACAACCGGCAGCGCGACCACCTCCCGAAACAATTTCTCCAGGTCCTCCTTCTCGGAAGGGCCAAAACCCAGCAGGTCGAGGTCGCGCGTTGGGCGATGCGTTTTCTCGTCCCAGACCACGAAGAGCATCGCTCCTTTCAGCAGAAACCGGTCGGCGTAGGCGGACTGGCTCAGGCGGAACAGCAGGCGCTCGATACCGTAGCGCAGCAGCAGCAGGTTGAAGTCGTCGCCTCGCTTCGCCGCCGCGTTTTGCAAACGCGCCTTCACGGAGGCTGCCAGATTCTTTGGGGCAGCGCTCATGTCAGCATCTCCAGGTAAGGCTGCATCACGCGGCTGACACGACACACTGCCGCCGCCGCCGCGAGTTCCTTGGCGGTGAATTTCTTCGCCCGCCAGCCTTCCCGCAGCGCTTCGACGGCGACATCGAGGCCGTATTTCTGCCGATACTTGAAGCAGTCGGCCACGGTCTTGGCCGGCGAATAAACCCGCACCGTCCCGCCCGCGAGCGCGTGCTCCTCGATGCCAAACGAATAAGCCGGACCGGAGAATTTCGAGAAGCGAAGCGGCAGGCTGATGCCACGCGGACGATTGCTTCCTCGCGGCAGCGCGAGCCAGATTTGGTGCGGTGACTGCGTCCCGATTCCGTGGAATTGCAGCGCCGACATGAGACAGACAATGCCGCGAGGCACCCGCTTGGCCGCTTCCACCAGCGATTGGTTCTGGTCGCCATCGAAGCCAACCGAGGCATACAGACCCCGCCCGAGTTGGCGGACTTGCGCCTGGCCCAGCAGCCGGCGCAGATACTCCCGGGGATAGCCGGCGGTCACCATGTCGCGGGCACGGAATACGCCCAGCCGACTGGCATAGTCGCCAGCGGACTGAAGGCGCGTCGGCTTGTTACGTTCCGTTTTCACTTATTAACTTATGGTGCGATAACGTAACACTAACACAAGCCGAATCGCCCGGGGTTAGGCGCACATGCCCAGACTCGCCTCGCGGCGGAGTTCGAGGCGCAGGGACTCCCGTGCCAGCACTTCGGCTGCGAGTTGCTCGATCATCGCGTCGTAAAAGCGGTTCACCCGGTGATGCACCGGGAAGCCAAAGTCGGTCTTTTCAATCCTCCACTCAACCGACGCGACCATGCGCTGGTTGCGGTGATCGAAGAGACGCACCTCGCCGCCGTCGAAGGCCGGTGCCTGATTCAAGAATGCCTCGACCGCCTCCGGTGCCGAATCACCGCGATAGCCAGGGAGGAAAAGTCCGGCGCGGTTCTGCCGATAGATTTGATACCGTGCCACCGCCGCTTCCGCGCCGGGACCAGTGATGGATGATGCCTTGTGGTTCGTTTTCATGGGTGAGTTCAGTTTCGCTGCATCCATCTCTGCGCCGGTTGGCGTCTTCCTCAACGCAGCCGCCCTGCCGAAATCGCGGGACGATTCCTACACCGGATTCGGTAGGCTCAGAGCATCGGGCGCAGCCCGCGAAGGGATCTTAGGGGAGCAGGCCCTCCAGTGGCGGCGGCGCTCAGCGAGGAACGGCTCGCCTCGGTTGCAGTCGCCACCAAAGCGACTACTGCACCGAGTAAACGGCCAACCGGAAACCGTCATTCGGACCCGGCGTGATCAGACGACACTTTCGAGTGCACGCGCATCCGGCTCCCATTCCTGCCGAGGCACCCTCGCCCCCTGTCGGATGGGCCACTCCCCGGAGGCGGAAGCTGACGCCACCCGGTCGATTTCCGTCTCCAGGCGGATTTCCTCCGCGGCGGTCGCCTGATCGAGCTGCTCCAAGTCTGAAGCCGACAGCGACAGCGATGTCGCCGCGAGCAGCTCCCTGAGCTGCTCCACCGAATGGACACCGATGACAGCGGAGGTGACCGCTGGGTTATGAAGCACCCACGAGAGCGCAACCTGCGCGGATGACGTCGCATGGCGCGCCGCCACGTCAGCGACAACCGCCTGGGCCGCCAGACCATAGGCGTTGCCGAACTTCTCCATGAGCCAGCCGCGTCGCGATCCATCAAACAGGGTCTCGATGTCGTGTCGGTGCGCGAGGAAGCCCCCCGCCAGCGGTGACTGCGCGAAGAAGCCCAGCCGGTGCTCCTGGCTGAGCGCCATAACCTCGGGCTCAAATCGCGCGCGCGTAATCAGGGAGTAGTCGGCCTGAAGCGCCTCCATGCGGCTGTGGTTGCGGAGATAAGCGCGACCCAGGCTGTCCACGACGCGCCAAACCGGGAAGTTTGCCGCTCCAATGTAGCGCACCAGGCCGCGGCGGACGACATGGTCGAAAGCCTCGAGCGTCGCGCGGATCGGAACCAGCGCTTCGTTCCATTCGAAAATGACCATGTCGAGGTAGTCCGTCTGAAAACGGCGCAATGAATCGCGGCACGCCTCGTAGACCACCTTGCGGAAGTCTTCGGCGCCGGCGCCCGACGGCTGGCGAACGCTGAGGCGCGTGAGGAGGAAGAAGTCTTTCCGCTGCAGTCTCCGGGACCGCCACCACCGGCCGACGATCTCCTCGGAAAGCGTGGCCGCCGCCGAGGGCAGCAGGAGGCCTGGACTGTGGCTGGTCGCCTGGATGACGTTCCCACCCGCGGCGTGGTAGGCATCGAGCACCGCGAACGCGGTCTTTTGATCGGTCTTCCAACCGAAGTTGAGGGTGCCGAGGCTGAGCTCGGAAAATTTGAGACCTGTTCGGCCCATCGTGCGTCGTTTGATCATGTCTGTTTTCAGCTTCTGGCGCGTGGTCACGCGCGCTTTGCGGTTTCCAAAGCAACCCCGTCGCGATGCCTGGCCCGGACGCAGCGGTCCGGACAGGCATGGTGACGGGAACAACAGGCGGCGCTGCGATCGCGGCCTGCTTCAGAAGCGAAGACAGCGCCGGCTCACAGCACCGGTTCGACAAGGAAGATGGGATGGAAGTTCATGATGATTGGTTCCTGAAAAGACTCGTGACGCTGATTCAACGGGAGACGACCTCGGCCACGTGCGACCGAATATCGCCGGAGACACGTCGCCGCAGCGCATCGCTGGCCCGCTTGCGCAGCATACGGTCAAGCTTGTCGATGAGCAGATTGATCGCGACATACGCGTTCTCTGCCGTGACGGAGGCCGCCATGTCCGGGCCCGCAATCTCAATGCGCCCCTTCGCGGTGAAGGTCCGGACACCAGCGCGGACACCCGTGTCGACGTCGATGCGCACGCGCAGGATGCGTGGCCCATGACGCAGAAGGCGGGCCGCTTTGGTTTCGAGCGCCTCCTTCATCGCGTCAGTGAGCGAAAGATGAAGGCCGCGAAGGATGAGTTTGGAGCCGGATTCGAGGTGGGTGAGTGATTTCATGGGATGCATGGGGGTGTATTTCGCGCATGGCACGCGACAGCATGAGTTTTGAAGAATACGCCATCCGGCTTGGCCGGCGGCGCATGACGGTTCACTTCGAAATCGGATACAAAATCTGCATCCGATGAATAACGGCTGACGCAGGGCGCCGAGGTTCCATCCGGCGTGAGCGCGATGAATGGTGACCGGAAGACGGGTCGATTCAGCGCACCACGCCGATCACACCGGGCAGATGACAACCCCGGCCAGGCACTGCATGAATGTTGGGCGTATCGGGTTCATGGGGTGGATTGACGCCGGCACCAACGGCCCGATGCACCACTTTGTCAAGCGCGAGCGGGCGGTGCGCACCCTCCACCCGCACAACGGCATGCGCACCCCTGCGCACACTGTCGAAATCTGTATCCATTAGGCACTACACAGCCCGAATCAGGAAATCGCCCTCGGGCTTGACAATATTTTTTTCCGAAGCACTTGTGCACCCAGTGAACCCTGCCACGCATCAGAAATCCCATTTCTGCACCCGCCAGCCCATGGCGACGGGCCTTGCGTTGCGCATCTGCCTCGAGCGGCCCGGCGCCGCGAACTAAAGGTCTGCGCGCAAAGCGCAGTCAGACCTTAGACGCGGCACCGGGCTGACCCGATCGCACTCCGCCAGCGCGGCGCGCCCCGATGGGTCGCGTGCGCATGAGCAACCCACGCCGCGCAATCGCGCGGGTTTCGTTCCCAACTCATCCGTCCCGCCTGCGCAGCCTGCGCGCGGGCGGGGCAACCGCTTGGACCCATCCCATGACCATTCTTCATCTCACCGATTTTCATTTCAACAAGCGCTGGTTCAACTGGCTGCTTCATCACGCCCCTGCCCACGACCTCGCGGTCATATCAGGCAACCTGCTCGACCGCGCCGACGCGATGCCTCAGCGGCGTCAGATAGAATGGGTCTCCGACTGGCTCGGCGACTTCCCCTGCCCCCTGGCCCTGTGCAGCGGCGCTCACGACCTCGAGTGGGATCGCAAGGCTGGGCGTTGGACGCCGGCCTACTGGCTGCGCGACATCGAAAATCCGCACGTCTGGACCGACGGGCAGCGGATTGAGTTGAACGAACTGTCGATCCTCAACATCGGCGCGACCACGCGGCCAAAGGGCGGCGAAGCGGATGTGTGGATCGTGCACACGCCTCCGGCCAATACCCTCGTTGCAACGCGTACCGACGGAGTCGATGCCGGCGATCGCGATCTCGCTTCCGCCGTGCACCGCCATGCACCACGGCTGGTCCTTGCCGGCCGAGTCCATGCCCCCATGCATTGGCGCGAACAGCGGGGCGGCACGCTTTTCCTCAACCCGGGACACAATCCAGGCGCTCCGTTTCCCAATCACATTCTCGTGCAAACGGAAAACCTGCGCAGCCGGTTCATCCGCGCACCCCAGGAGGACGCCGACCGCGAACAACTCCGACTGAACGGCCTGCTCGAGGCCGAGCCCACCAACGCCGCGATGGCGATCGCCTGACCGCGACCAACCTCCCTCAACCTGGCCTTGCGCACGCTCCCTGCGTCGCGTGCGGCTGCACACCAACCATCCGCAAAAATCATCATGCAAAACACTCCCATCCACATCTCCCACGACGATCACGCCAAACTCCGCCTCCTGCTCGCCACCGCACCCCACCCGAACACCAGCGGCACACTCCGCAAGCTGCGGGAGGAACTCGACCGCGCGGCGCTCCTCGATCCTGCGGCCATCCCCGCCGACGTCGTCACCATGGAATCCACGGTCGAGTTCGAGGACCTCACCACGAGGGAGATCGACGAATTCACCATCACCTTCCCGCACCGCGCGGATATCGAGCAAAAGCGCATCTCCATCCTGGCGCCCATCGGCATCGCCCTCCTTGGCTGCCGGGTTGGCCACATGGTGGAGTGGGCAACGCCCGGCGGCGTCCGGCAGTTGAAGGTTCTGCATGTCACCGCCCCCTCGCCGCTCCCCGCGGCGGCGACATTTGCCTTCGCCGGCGCGACCGCCTGAGGCGATGCCCAGCGGTAGGCGAAGTCCGTGATCACAATCCCGCACAAAACGGCGCCCTGAATTGGCTACAGGGAACACGGACCACGCCTGCCTCCACCTCACAACACGCCTTCTCCATAGCTAAAGGACCACCATGAGCCTTACTTCCTGTCTTTCGGACGCGCACTTCCTCACGGGCCCCGATTGCCACGCCTCCGTGCTACGCCTCATCGGCAACATCAGCGGATTTGTCTATCGCCGCCGACTCGACCCGAACTGGACGATGGAGTTCGTCAGCTCGGGGTGTCGTGATGTGACCGGCTACGATCCGCATCGCTTTATCGACAACGCGAGCATCGCCTACGGCGACCTGATCGCCCGGTCGGATTGGAACCGCGTCAACGAACGGATCCGCCTGGCGGTACGGCACCGGCAGCGAGCCAACGTCCAATACCTGATTCGCACCGCACACGGGCTCGAAACGCTGGTCGAGGATCGACTAACCCCCGTCGTCAATGCGGCGGGACACGTGCTTGCGATCGAGGGCATCATCGACCGCGCCCGAGGCAATCCCATCAGGATCGCGGGCCCACTTTCGCCGGCGGAGGAGCCGGATCACGCCGCCCGCAGCCCTCGTCCACCGCAAGCCCACGCCTCATGAACAGGCAACCACGCGGCCGCACACCACCTCCTGCTTCCAAGTCCCGCCGGGAACAGACCGTTTCGGCGAGAGCTTCGATGCCTTCTCAACGCTCTCTGGGCCCAGTCCCATCGCGCTCAGGCTGGCTATGAGATTTTCCCCGTACATGGCACCCGCCGTTCGTTCGGCTGACTCCCTGACCGTCTTCCTTGGCTGCCGGCCGGCGCGTCACTAGCGCCGCGCTGGCCGCAACCGAACGAGAATCCCGTCTGTGCCGAAACCGCATCTCTCTGCGGTGGAGCTGCTGCACAGCCATGACCAAACGGTCGCCCTTTCATCAACCGGGCCGCTGGCCCACCCACTATGAGTTCCGATACAAATTCCACCCTAAGTAACAACAACCTTCGCCGCATGCAGGGCTGGGCTCGCTCCGTTTATCCCGCCGATTCGCAGGACCGCTGCGCGGTGGTCGTCGAATATCTCGCCCAGTTGAGCGAGGACGCAGCGACGGCCTTGATCAAACGAGGCTGGCCGGAAGCGTTTGCTGCAGCCGAACGTGATTGGCCCGAGGCGTTTGCAGGCTGGAAGCAAGAGGCTGAGCAAAACTAGTCCGACCGCGACCTGCCTTCGAACGGAGGCAGGTCGCTTGTTGTCCCGTGGCGCCAAACCGGCTTCTGCGTCGGGCGTGCAGACAACCTCGGCTCGCCTGCCGGTCCGGGTTGACGCTTGCTGGCGACGGCGTGCAACCTTCCGTGCGCCGCCCGCCATGAACGATCCCGCCTCCGCGCTCGCCCAACTGCTCGCCCTGTCGCACGACCTCGGACGCGAGGACCGCGATCTCACCATTCTCGGTGAAGGCAACACGTCGGTCCGCACGGGCCCCGATTCGTTTCTCGTCAAGGCCAGCGGCTCCCATCTCGGCACGCTCACCGCAGCCCAAGCCACCTCCTGCCGGATCGCGCCCCTCGTCGCGCTGATGGACAACGCCGCGCTCGACGACACGGCAGTCGACGAGGCCCTGCTCGCGGCCCGCACCGACCCGGCAGCGCGCAAACCGTCCGTCGAAGCCATGTTTCACGCCTGGCTGCTCACGCTTCCGGGAATCCATTTCGTCGGCCACACGCATCCGAGCGCGGTCAATTCCCTGCTCTGCTCAACCTATGCCGAGACCTATGCGCGCCAGCGGCTTTTTCCCGACGAGGTCGTCTGCTGCGGCCCCGAGTCCGTTCTCGTTCCCTACGTCGATCCCGGCCTCGCCCTAGCCCGTGCGGTCCGCGATGCGGTCAAGGCTTCGATCGCCAGCACCGGCATCGTCCCGCGCATCCTCCTCCTGAAAAATCACGGCCTCATCGCGCTCGGTTCGTCGCCCGCCGGGGTGCTCGCCGCAACGCTGATGGCGGTCAAGGCCGCGCGCATCACGCTCGGCGCGATCGCGGCCGGCGGTCCGGTGCCGATGAGCCGCGCTGACATCGTCCGCATCGCCGGCCGCAGCGACGAACACTACCGGCAGCGCGCGCTCGGACTGTAGGA
The DNA here is from genome assembly GCA_036401075.1 of Opitutaceae bacterium. Taxonomy (GTDB): domain Bacteria; phylum Verrucomicrobiota; class Verrucomicrobiia; order Opitutales; family Opitutaceae; genus CAMAXB01. The sequence continues at coordinate 81,284 of DASWVY010000045.1, read as the reverse complement.
GGCGCAAACTCCCTGTGGGGTTGCGCCACGCCGGGAGGTCCGATTGCCTCGCGTCAACTGGCCTGATCCACCCCGCCACGGTCCTGGCTTCCAGCCGGACCGCGCCCTGTCCATGCCCCACCCCGCCTTTCTCGATTCGTCCGATTCTGCCATCTACACGCTGCGCACCACTGGCGCGGGCCCCGCGGGCAAACTGCCGCTCACGGCGCAGATGCTGCGCAACGCAACGAGCGGGCACGTTTTCGGGATGACGCAGAACGCCGGCATGGGCTGGGATCCGAAGAAACTGCTCGGTAAGGAATTTCTCATCCTGAGCACGCAGGGCGGCATCCGCGCCGTCGACGGTTCGCCAGTCGCGCTCGGCTATCACACGGGACACTGGGAAGTCGGCCTGCTCGTGGAAGAGGCGGCGCGAACCTTCTCCGCCCACGGCGCCACGCCGTTTGCCGGCTACGTGAGCGACCCGTGCGATGGCCGCTCGAACGGCACGCCCGCGATGGCCGACAGCCTGCCTTATCGCAATGACGCGGCCGTCGTTTTTCGCCGGCTCATCCGCTCGCTCCCCACCTGCCGCGGTGTAGTCGGCGTCGCGACCTGCGACAAGGGCCTGCCCGCGATGATGATGGCCCTCGCCGGCACCAAGCACCTCGCGAGCGTGCTTGTGCCCGGCGGCACCACGCTCAAGGCCGAGGAGGCGGAGGACACGGCCAAGGTCCAGACCCTCGCGGCGCGCTTTGCCCAAGGGGAAATCACCCTCGATTACGCCGCGCAGATGGGCTGCCGCGCTTGTGGTTCGCCCGGCGGAGGCTGCCAGTTCATGGGCACCGCCGCCACCTCCCAGGTGGTCGGCGAAGCGCTGGGGCTTTCGCTGCCGCACTCGGCGCTGAGTCCGTCCGGCGCCGCGGTCTGGCGCGACATGGCTCGGCGCTCCGCCCTCGCGCTCATGGCGCTGGAGGCGGCAGGGAAGACGCTCACCGACATCCTCACCGAGGATTCGCTGCACAACGCCATGGTTGCGCACGCCGCCTTCGGCGGCTCGACCAATCTCGTGCTGCACGTGCCCGCCATCGCCCACGCCGCGGGCCTGCGCCGGCCGACGGTGGAGGACTGGGCGCGCATCAACGCGCAGGTCCCGCGTCTTGTCGACGTGTTGCCCAACGGTCCGACGCATTTCGCGACAGTCGATGTCTTCGTCGCGGGCGGCGTGCCCGAGGTCATGCTGCACCTGCGCGACCTCGGCCTACTCAAACTCAACGCCCTCACCGTCACCGGCCAGACTCTCGGCGAAAATCTCGCGTGGTGGGAACACTCCGAGCGTCGCGCGCGCTTCCGCGCCAAGCTGCGCGAACTCGATCGCATCGATCCGGAGCGGGTGATCCTTCCACCGGCGAAGGCGCGCACGGCCGGGTTGACCAGCACGGTCTCGTTCCTCCGTGGGAACCTCGCACCCGAAGGCGCGCTGGTGAAGAGCACCGCGATCGACCCGGCGCTGCTCGATGCCGACGGCGTGTTTGCGCACGAGGGACCGGCCCGCGTGTTCGGCTCCGAGGACGCCGCCATCGCCGCGATCAAGTCCTCCGGCCCGAACGCGCTCCGTCGCGGCGAGATCGTCGTGCTGTGCGGCATCGGTCCGGCGAGCGGCATGCCCGAGACCTACCAGATCACCTCCGCCCTCAAGTACCTGCCCAAGCTCAAGGGGGTCGTCCTGCTCACCGACGGGCGCTTCTCCGGCGTCTCGACCGGGCCCTGCATCGGCCACATCAGCCCGGAAGCCTGGGCCGGCGGACCGCTCGGAAAACTCCGCGATGGCGACCTGTTGCGCGTCCGGATCGACACGCGCAGGCTGGAAGGCTCGGTCGATTTCGCCGGCGGCGCCGCCGAGCTCGCCGCGCGCCCGCGCAGTGAAAAACTGGTCGCCGATCCCCGCGTCCCCGCCGACACGGAACTCTGGGCCGCGCTCCAGAGCGTCAGCGGCGGCAGCTGGGGCGGCTGCGTGTACGACGTGCCGCGCATCAAGCAACTCCTCTCCCCGCCGGTGTAGCCGGAGTCGTTGACCCCGGTCCGATCCCAAACCCCGGGGTCAGCGACCCCAGCTTTATCAACTCACTTTCCTTCCATGATCCTGCTCTACCCCTCGACCGATCATCTCATTGCCGTGGCAGATGGCCGCACCGTCCGCATCGACGTCACCCTCGATACGCTTTTCACCGAGGCGGATCCGGCTGCGTTCCTGCGCGCGCGTCTCGCTACCGCCAAGCCGGCGACGGTGCCAACCGCGCCGCGCGCCCCGATCCAATCGCAGGAAGTCTGGGCCGCAGGCGTGACTTATTTCCGCAGCATGACTGCGCGCAAGGAGGAGTCGAAGGACGCGGGAGGCGGCACGTTCTATGATCGCGTGTATCATGCCGACCGACCTGAGCTGTTCTTCAAGGCGGCGCCGTACCGCGTCGTCGGCCCCGGCCAGCCGGTACGCATCCGCCGTGACTCCAAGTGGAACGTGCCCGAACCCGAGCTGACGCTGGCGATCACGTCTCGCGGTCGCATCTTCGGTTACACCATTGGCAACGACATGAGTTCGCGCGACATCGAGGGCGAGAACCCGCTGTATCTGCCCCAGGCCAAGACCTACGACGGCTCTGCGGCGCTGGGCCCCGCCCTGCTGGTCACCGATCAGCCGCTCCCCTCGACCACGGAGATCGCGATCGAAATCCACCGAAGTGGGAACGCCGTTTTCTCGGGTGCGACCACGATCAGCCAGATCAAGCGCACGTTCGAATCCCTCGCGGAGTTCCTGTTCAGCGAGACGTCGTTTCCCCACGGCTGTTTCCTCATGACCGGAACCGGCGTCGTTCCACCGGATCAGTTCACGTTGCAACGTGGCGACGAGGTCCGCATCACGATCGCGCCCATCGGCACCCTCAGCAACCCGGTCGCCTGAGCCCCTGCATCATGATCCTCACTGGAAAAAGCCTCATCGCCGGCCACACCGGAGCCACGGGTGGCAGGGAATTTCGCGCGATCAATCCGGCCACGGCCACGCCGCTGGAACCGACGTTTCACGAAGCCACCATCACCGAGGTGGACGCCGCCGTCCACGCCGCGGCCGATGCGTTCGAGAAGCTGCGGATGCAGTCAGCCGAGACCCGGGCGCGGCTGCTTGAGGCCATCGCGACCGAGATCGAGGCCCTCGGCGACGCCCTGTTGGAACGGGCCCACGCCGAGACCGGACTGCCGCTCGCCCGCCTCACCGGCGAGCGGGCGCGCACCTGCGGACAATTGCGCCTGTTTGCCGCGGTGGTGCGTGATGGCTCCTGGGTCGATGCGCGCATCGACCCCGCGCTGCCCGATCGCCAGCCCCTGCCGCGGCCGGACCTCCGGCGCATGCTGATTGCGCTCGGCCCGGTCGCCGTCTTCGGCGCGAGCAACTTCCCGCTGGCCTTCTCGGTGGCCGGCGGTGACACCGCCTCCGCGTTGGCCGCGGGCTGCCCGGTCGTGGTGAAGGCCCATCCGGCGCATCCCGGCACGTCTGAACTCGTCGCCCAGGCCATCACCCGCGCGGTTGGCGCGGCCGGTCTGCCCGCCGGACTTTTCTCGCTCGTGCACGGCGGGCCGGCCATCGGCATCGCGCTGGTGAAACACCCCGCGATCACGGCCGTGGGTTTTACCGGCTCGCACGCCGCCGGCCGGGCGCTCTTCGACGCCGCGGCGGCAAGGCCGCACCCGATTCCGGTCTTTGCCGAGATGAGCGGCGTCAATCCGGTGTACCTCCTGCCCGAAGCGCTGCGCGAACGCGGCGCCACGATCGCCGCGGGGCTCGCCGGTTCCTTCACGCTGGGCGTTGGACAGTTTTGCACCAAGCCGGGGCTCGTCTTCGTTCTCCGCTGCGCCGCGACCGATGCCTTTCTGCCCGCGCTCGCCGCCGCCGTGCAGGCCGCGCCCTGCGCCACCTTGCTCACACCGGGCATCCGCACGGCCTTTGAGGCCAGCCTGGCCAGTCTCGCCCCGGTGTCAGGCGTGACAATCCTCGCCACGGCCAATGCCGCGCCGGATGCGTCCAAGACCCAGGGACAACCGTGCGTTGCGGTCACGTCGGCGAGCACCTTCATCCGCCATCCAGAGCTCGCCACGGAACGATTCGGCCCGTTCACACTGGTGGTGATCGGCGATTCACCGGAGGAAATCATGGCCTGCACACGCGCCCTCGACGGCCAGTTGACGGCGACGCTGCACGGGACCGCGACCGATCTCGACGCCGCCGGCTCGCTGCTCGCGCTGCTGGAGCAGAAGGCCGGCCGCGTGCTCATCAACGGCTTTCCCACCGGTGTCGAAGTGAGCCCCGCCATGCACCACGGCGGCCCCTCCCCGGCGACGACCGACGCGCGTTTCACGTCCGTGGGCACCGCCGCCCTGCTGCGCTTTGCCCGGCCGATCTGTTATCAAAACTTCCCGCCGGCCCTGCTGCCGCCCGCGCTGCAGGATGGCAACCCGCTCAAGCTGATGCGGCTGGTCAACAACGTGCTCACGCGCGAATGACCGCACCGAGCACGGACCGCTGATGGTCGGCGCTCGTGGCAAAAAATCCGGAAGGAGACTAGCGTGGCGCCGGGGTTGAAGTCGGCGCGTGGAGGATCTGGCCGTCTGCAATCAGACGGGCGCGCAGCCGCGCATAGGGCAGCGCCTGGATCTCCACTCCGTCGTCGATCGCCAGCACCGCAGCGGTGGCGGCTGACTGGCCGAGAATCATGAAGACCGGCTCCATGCGAATGCTGCCGTAGGCGATGTGGCTGGCCGAGACGGCGACGGGCACGAGGAGGTTGCGGCCCTGACCGGCCTTGGGCACGAGCGCGCCATAGGCGATCTCGTAGGGACCGTTGGTGCTGACGCCGATATCACCCTCGTTCTGCACGTAGCCCTCCGGCGTGATGTAGCGCTGCACGTTGTGGCTATCGATCGTGTAGCTGCCCATGCCGACCGAATCCGGCGTGGGTTTCTTCTTCCGCAGTTCGTTTTCGGTCATGACGTAGTGCCCGACCATTCGGCGGGCCTCGCGAATGTAGAGCTGATGCGGCCAGTTGCCGTTGTCGGTGAACTCATCCTTCGCGAGGCCCCACTTGCTCACCTCGTCGCGCAGCGCCTGTGGTACGCGCGGGTCGTTGGCGAGGAACCAGAGCAGGCCCTGCTGATACGTGCGATGCTCGGCGATGATCTCGCGACGGCGCGCGTAGCTGGCCTCGGGGTAATCGTAGTTGTAACCGATGTTGTCGGAGCTGAACGGTCCGTGATTGTTCGTGTCCGTCTTGCGATTCGGGATGGGATCGAACTTGTGGAAAAATTCGCCCCACCCGGCCTGCACGATGCGCAGCAGCAGCTCATACTGGGCGGCATCGTAGCCGGCGGGCTGCGGAAACGGCACTCGATTGTCGGGATCATTGGTTAGGCAGGTGCGGAAGCAGTACGCCTGCACGCGATGGTCGCCCGCCCCGTATTCACCGACCGGATCGGTGCTGATGCGCGGCAGCACCCCACTGGAGGGGTCCCCGGGAATGCGGTAGGGGCTGATGCGTTCCTTGATCGTATCAAAATGGTGGCGGTGGTGCAGCACGCCGACCTGCACGCCATTGTGCTCCTCGCCGTAGACGGAATTCGCCTCGCGCCCCACGTGATAGTCGACGCCGGCCGCGGCCAGCAGGTCGCCCTCATACGTGGCGTCGATGAACATGCGGCCGGTGTAGGTGTTGCCGCTGAGCGTGGTGATCGCCGTGATCGTATCGCCGACCCTTTTCACGCCGCGTTCGCGATCGAGCCATTCGTCGCGCACGACGGTCAGGCCATAGTCCTTCACGTAATCCTCGAAGACCTGCTCGGCCACGTGTGGCTCAAAAATCCACATCGTGCGATTCTCGCCATCCATCGCGGGCGTGCCCTGGCCGCGGTTCCCGTAGGATTCCTTCGTCTGCTGCCGCCACACCTCGGGCTTTTGATAATGCAGGTAGATACGGTGGTAAAAGTCGCGCGCCAGTCCGCCGATGACCGCCTTGTTGCCCGTGTCGGTCCAACCGAGCCCGCCGCTGGACAGGCCGCCGAGATGCCGGTCAGGCGAAACGACGATGACGGATTTTCCCATTTTCTTGACCTGCACCGCCGCCGTGATGGCGGCGCTGGTCCCGCCATAGATGACCACATCGTGATCGGAGGCGGAAAGGCGAGGGATGAATGCAAACGCAACGACAAGAACCAGGGAGACTTTCATGGGGTACCAAGGGGTAAGATCCGATCCGGCAAGGACGGCCGGGGTCAACGTGACGGTATTTTTCTGCGAATGGTTGGCAAACGCTTATTCATTGGTGCATGGTTTCAAACCTTCCGTTTTCCCCTTTCTGCCGCGACGCAGCTTGCAGCGCGATTGAACATCTAATAGTCATAACATGGACGCTCTCATCGCTGGGCGTCTTGCTTTCGTCCCCTGTTTCTAACGTCGTTTTTTCCGATGGCCCCTGTGTCCTTTTCCCCTCCCCGCATCGTCACCGCGCGTTTGACCCTGAGTGCGTGCCTCGGACTGCTCGCTCTCGGGCTTCAAGCCCAGCCCGCCTATTCGCCCACCGGCACGACCAGCCCGTTCTTCGAGCCCGGGTATCCATTCGCACAGTCAAAGGTCGAGATCACGCCCGGTGATCCGAGCAAGGGCGGCAATCTCGTCATACGCGGCATCCTGCTCCCGCTCGCGGACGGCGTGACTGTGTCCTTTGACCAGGAACTGCTCCGCGTCGCCGGCGTGTGGGTGACCCCGCCCGGTCAGCCGATGGTCACGCTGCGCACGATGGCCCAGATCTCCTACGCGGTGAACTCGCGCAAGGCAGACCACCGCCAGCCGCAACCCGCTGCGCCGGCCGTATTCGCGACCGCCGTGGCGCCGGGCATCACCGCGGATCCCTCTCAGGTCGGCATCGATCCTCGCCCCGCCGCCGTCGCCGGTGATCTTGGACGCGGCCCTCTCCCGCGGAACTTGGCGCGCTTCGATGGCCTTGAGTTGACCGACTCCGCCGCCGTCCTTCGCTATCGCGCGGGCGCCACCGCTGTGCGCGAGTGGCATGCGGGCGGCGTCGCCGCCGACGGGACGATCGAACTGCGGCGTCACCTTGAGGTCGCTCCGAGCGAAAAGCCCGTGGTGTTCGTCCTCGCCAACGGCGCGTGGAAGCTCGACGGAACCACCGCCGCGCATCTCGCGGCGACCGACGGGGGCAAGCCCCAACACCTCGCCGTCAATTCCGGCGCACTCACCTTCAGCCAGTCCGGTTCATCGCTGATCGCCACGCTCGCGCCCTCGCGCGAAACCCGCCGCTTCACGATTGCCCTCTCGGTCGGCACCCCCGTAGCCCCGTCCGCGCTCGCCGCGACGCCGGCGCCACCGGCGGCCTCGTCCGCCCAGCGCTGGCCCGGCACGGCGATCACCTCGACCAAGCTCGGCGTCGTCAACCAGAACGGCCTCGCGATTGACCGCCTTGAGCTACCCGAGCCCAATTCGTGGAATCGCCGCGTGCGCATCGCTGACATCGCCTTCCTCACGCCGGATCGCGCCATGGCCGTGAGCTACGACGGTGATGTCTGGCAGGTAGACGGCGTGGGCTCGGAGGCCTTGGACAAGCTGACGTGGAAGCGGTACGCCTCCGGCCTGCACGAGCCCCTGGCGATCGTCGTCGCCGACGGCCAGATCCAGGTGGGCACCAAGAACGGACTCGTCCGACTGCACGACCGGGACGGCAACGGCGAGGCCGACTGGTATGAGAATTTCAATGACGAGTGGCTGCAGAGTCAGAGCACCCGCTCCTTCATCCTCGATATGGCGCTCGCGCCGGATGGGTCGACGTTCATCACCCAGGGCGCGATCGTCACGGGCGGCACCGGCACGGCCCACTCCGGTGGCTTCATTCGCGTCGCCCGCGACGGCAGCAGCGCGAGCTACTATGCCGGCGGCGCACGCGAACCGTTTGTGGCCATCCACCCGGTGACTGGCCAGATCACCGGCACCGATCAGCAGGGCAACTTCATCCCATCCACGCCCAGCTACCTGGTGCGACCCGGCGACAACTTCGGGTTCAATCAGGACAATCCCGTCAATCTCGCCAAGCCACTCGTGTGGGTGCCGCACGACCAGAATATCTCCGCCTCGTCGGAGTTCTGGTTCTACGGCGCGGGCCTCGGCGCCTGGAACAACCGCCGCATCCAGCTCTCCTACGGCAACGGCCGGATGCTGCTGATCGACGACGACCTGTCCGCGCCCACTCCGCAGGGTTCGGTCATTCCCCTCGGGCTCGAGCTCGACCTGCCGCTCCTCCACGGGCGCATGCACCCCGACGGGAAGTCCGCCTTCCTCGCGGGCTTCAAGATCTGGGGCACGCGCACCGCGGCCGTCTCCACCATTGCGCGGCTGCGGCCGTCCGACGCACCCATGCGCACCGCCACCGGAGCCCGCTCGGGTACGGAAGGCGTGCTGCTGCGTTTTGACGCCCCGCTTGATCCGGCCTCCGTGACGCCGGACAAGGTGGGCGCCCGCCTGTGGAACTACAAACGCAGCAAGGACTATGGATCCGGCCGCTACCGCATTGATGGCGAGCCCGGCACCAAGCGCTGGCCGGTCTCGCAGGTCGTGCTCGCGCCTGACCGCCGCTCGGTCTTTGTCCATCTCCCGGAATGGCCCGCCGTCCAGCAGGCCGAGATCCAGCATGATTTCCTCGATCTCAATGGGAACCCTGTTCAGGGGAAGGTCTTCCTGACCGTCCACCAGCACCAACCGCTCAAGCTGGCCGCGGCGGGCTTCAAGGACGTTGATCTTTCGCTGCGCCGCGACCTCGGCATCCCCGAGGTGGAGGAGCCGCTGCCAAGCGTGAAGCTCGGCGAGACGGTCGCCAACACCGTGGGCTGTGTCGCCTGCCACTCGATTGACGGCACGACCGAAGGCAAGGTCGGCACGTCCTGGAAGGGCCTGGCGCGCTCGATGCGCACATTCATCGACGGCAGCCAGTTGCCGGCGGACAAGGACTACCTCTACGGCAAGATCATGAATCCCCAGTCGAACCGCATCAAAGCGGGCGAACTGGAGATGCCCAGCTACCAAGGCGTGCTGAGCGACTCGCAAGTGCAGTCGTTGATCCTCTACATCGAGTCGCTGCGCTGACCGATCGGCTCGCGTTTAAGCGAATGGCCGCGCCGCGGGCCAACGCGCGGGCGCGGCACCGGATTGGGGCTCATTCCGCGCCCGAGACAAAAGGGAGTTGATCGCCCCGTCGCTCCGACGGTTTAATCCGGCCACGCGTTCGTGGTCCGGCAAAAGCCGCCGTGATCGTGGGCCAGCCCGGCCATAGCCAGATCGGCCCGGCAACCGCATGAGCACACCGTCCTCCACCGCCTCAACCCATCCGCCAGCGAGCCCCAAGCGCGCCTGGCCGTCGCTCGTGTTCGCGTTTGCGCTCGCGGCGCTGGCAACCGGATTGCTGCTGGCGGCCGACGGCATCCCCCGCGAGGCGGCGTTCATGGGCGGCATCTTTGTCCTCGCGGCGGTGCTGTGGGTGACCGAGGCGCTCCCGCTCTTCGCGACGTCCCTCCTCGTGATCGGGTTGGAGGCCCTGTTGCTCGCCAACCCCGGACAATGGCCAGGGTTTGGTTTCGAGTCAGGGCCTTCGCCCAGCTACCGTGAGATCTTCAGCACCGCGGCCGATCCCGTGCTGGTCCTGTTTTTTGGCGGCTTTGTGCTTTCCGCCGCCGCCGTGCAAGCCGGCGTGGACCGCGCCATGTCGGCCCTGCTTTTGCGTCCCTTCGGCAACGATCCGCGCTGGGTGCTGCTGGGGCTGATGCTCGTGACCCTGCTCTTCGGCATGTGGATGAGCAACACCGCCACCGCGACCATGATGCTGGCGCTGGTCTCACCCATGCTCGCGGCGCTGCCGCGCGACGAACCGTTTCGCAAGGCACTCGTGCTGAGCATCCCGTTCACAGCGAACATCAGCGGGATGAGCACCCCGATCGCCTCGCCGCCCAATGCGGTGGCCATGGGCTTTCTGCGCGATTCCGGACACACCGTCGCCTTTCTCGACTGGATGCTCGTCGGCACGCCCCTAGCACTCGCCCTGACGCTGCTGACTTGGCTGATCCTGTGGAAATGCTACCCACCGGCGACCCGCGGCCTGCGGATCGAGCACCCCGGCGCGCAACTCAGCCGGCGCGGCTGGTTTGTCGTGGGGACGTTTGTCACAACGGTGCTGCTCTGGATGAGCGACCAATGGCACGGACTGCCTCCCTCCGTGGTCGCGCTGTTGCCCGCCATCGCGCTGACCGCGAGCGGCATCTTCACGGGTGCCGATCTCGCGAAGATCGAATGGCGCATCCTCATCCTGATCGCCGGCGGCATTGCCCTCGGCATGGGCGTGCAAATCACCGGACTCGATCGCATCATCGCCGGCTGGCTGCCCGGCGGATCGTCGGGCGGCATCACCCTGCTCGCCGTGATGGTGCTGGCGACCATGGCGGTCGGCACCTTCATGTCCAACACGGCGGCAGCCAACCTGTTTCTGCCGATCGGCATTTCCGCCGCCACCGTCGCAAGCACCGGAGCGCAGATTCATCCCATTCACATGGCCGTCTGCATTGCGCTGGCCGCCTCGCTCTCAATGGCCCTGCCCATCAGCACGCCACCCAACGCACTCGCCTATGCCCGCGGCGAGTTCACCACCCGCGAGATGGCGCGGATCGCGCTCCTTCTCGGCGGCCTCGCCGCCCTTTTGCTCATCACGACCAGCGGACTGGTCATGCGTTTTTGGGGCGTGATCGAATAGCCGGTCTTCAAGGCACGCGATCGGTCGCGGCATCCACCGGCACCGGCCCCTCGGTCACAATCAGCAACACCCGGCTCGAGGCCGTGAGCGCGCAGGACTGCGCCGCAGAAGACCCAGGTTGCGCGGCCAGCAGCCCCGCGAGTCCGCCGGCACCTGACTCGGTGCTGGCCGGACCACCCTGTTCCACCAGCTGCGCAACCGCATCGGCGAGCAACGATTCCGATACGACGATCGAACTCGCCGAAACCGCCCGCAACCTCGTCACCGCCGGAGCCGAGGCCTCGCCGCAGGAAAGCATACCGGCCGCTGTATCGAGATCGCCGGCAATGCGCTCGATCCGCCCCGACGCGAGCGCCGGAGCAACACAGGCCGCCTGATCCGGTTCCACGACAACGATTCGGGCTGGCGCATCCAACTGCGCAACGAGGCGCTCGGCCAGCGCCGCAGCGAGACCACCGACCCCCGCTTGGATGAAAAGGTGCGTCGGCCGCTGGCCGGCAGGCACCGTGGACAATTGCTGGAGAATCTCATCGGCCATCACGCCATAGCCCGCCATCACATCCGCCACGACGGGATCCGCTGGATCCAGGCTCGTGTCCGCAATGAGCAGCCCCTCACCGCGGGCAGCAGCCGCCGACGCCGACGCCACGGCATCATCGTACGTTCCCTCAATGCGGACAATCTCAGCTCCACGCCGCCGAATCCGGGCCTCGCGCAGCGGCGGCACAGCTGCAGGCAAATAGATGCGCGCCGGAGCTCCGGCCAGCCGTGCCCCGGCGGCGACCGCGAGTCCGTGGTTGCCATCGCTGGCGCAGAGCAAGGCAGGCAGCGTCCGAACGGACCGTCGCGGGTCCAACAACGCACCGATGTCCGCCAAGCCGAGGTGTCGCGCCAGCGCACGCAGCCCGGCATAGACCCCGCCCAGTGATTTGAAGTTACGCAACGGCCGCTGCGACTCGTCCTTGGCCCACACGGTGGCGACCCCGCACCGCGCCGCGAGACGCGGCAGCACGAGCAGCGGCGTGGGCGCCAGTCCGGGCCAGAGCGGCGCGAGCGATTCGGGCACAGGGAAAGAGAGGGGGCCACGCTTGGTCGTCACAGGCTGACAGCATGCGTCACGGGCCTCGATCGAGCCAAGCCAATCCCTTGCCTGACGAAAGCAGGTTCGCCTTTCGACCACCCTCGCCCAAGCTGGCGGCTTCTCGCCCCATGCACCTTCCCCGCTTCTGGACGCTCGCCGTCCTTCTCACCGGCCTCGCTTCGGCGGCCTTCAGCCAGACCGCATCGACCTACGACGTGCGCGCCTTCGGTGCGACCGGCAACGGCACGACCCTCGACAGCGATGCGATCAACCGCGCCATTCTCGCCGCGGCTGCGGCGGGCGGCGGCACTGTCGTGCTACCCGCGGGTGACTACCTGAGTTACTCCATCCGCCTGAAGAGTCACATCACCCTCCACCTCGCGGCCGGCGCGACCCTCATCGGCGCGGAACCGCCGCCGGCCGGCCAGCCCGGTGGCTACGATCCGGCCGAGCCCAATCCGTGGAACCAGTTTCAGGACTTCGGCCACTCCCACTGGCACAACAGCCTCATCTGGGGCGAGAATCTCGAGAACGTCGCCATCACCGGGCCGGGCCGCATTTACGGCCGCGGACTGAGCCGCGGCAACGGTCGGCGCACCGCCCTCCCCGTTGGCGCGCTCCTGCCGGTCGAGCCGGGCGCGGAGTTCCCGGATGTACTCAAGGCCGAAGGTCCCTTCGAAGCCGCGCCGCGCCCCGATCTCGTGCCCGGCCCCTTCAACTATCCCAACGCCCGCGACACGCTGCCCGACGGCGTCGGCAACAAGGCCATTGCGCTGAAGAACTGCCGCAACGTCACGCTCCGCGATTTCTCCATCCTCCACGGCGGTCACTTCGGCATCCTCGCCACCGGCGTCGACAACCTGACGATCGACAATCTCGTGATCGACACGAACCGCGACGGCATGGACATCGACGCCTGCAGCAACGTCCGGATCTCGAACTGCTCCGTCAACTCACCCTGGGACGACGGCATCTGCCTGAAGTCGTCCCACGGGCTCGGCGTCGCCCGCGTCTGCGAAAACGTGACCATCAGCAACTGCTTCGTCAGCGGCTACGACGAAGGCACGCTGCTCGACGGCACCCGCACGCGGAAGACGCAGCGCTTCGGCGGCGTCATGGGGCGCATCAAGCTCGGCACCGAGGCCGGCGGCGGGTTCCGCAACATCACGATCTCCAACTGCGTCTTCGACTACTCGCGCGGCCTCGCCCTCGAGCAGGTCGATGGCGGCGTGATGGAGGACATCGCCATTTCGAATATCACGATGCGCGATGTGCAGAACTCGCCGCTCTTCATCCGTCTCGGGGGACGTCTGCGCCGCCCCGACACCACGACGCCCGGAACCACGCGCCGCATCCTCGTCGACAACCTCGTCGCCTCCAACGTGTCCCCCGACCACGGCATCCTGATCGCCGGGTTGCCGGGACATCCGGTCGAAGACGTCCTCATCTCCAACGTGCTCATCGAGTACGCCGGCGGCGGGACCTCCGAGCAGGCCGCGCGCGTGGTGCCGGAGCTGGAAAAAGCCTACCCGGATCCGGACGTGTTCGGCGTGATGCCCGTGTGGGGCCTGTACGCCCGCCATGCCGCCAACCTGCAGGTGCGCGGCGTCGAGCTGCGCGTGGCCGCGCCCGATGCACGCCCGGCGGTCCATCTCGAAGATGTCGCCGGCGCCCGCTTTCGCGACGTGGTGCTGGGCGGGCAGGCCGGCTGGAAGCTCCTCGGCGTGACCGGACTCAGCGTCCGCGACACGACCGGGCAGGCGGACAAATCCGGACCGGAGTAAACACCGGCCCGGATCGCCCGGAATTCCCCATACGTCAGAACGCCGTGCCGTCGGCCTTGGTGCCGCAGAGCGACACCTCGAGGCCAAGCTCGGCGGCGAGAGCGGCCTTCGTGTACATCGCGAGGTCGGCCTCCTTGGCCGACTTGGCGTAGGCGACTTGGATGTGGTTCGCCTGGTGGCGCGCCATCATCTGGTCACGGGACACGCCATGCGTCACCGCGTGCATGATCGGCCACTGCGGCGTGGTTTCCTTCCAGCGGCGCTCGGTCTCCTCCGCCGGCAGGGCGACGACCTTGGCGCGGCCGAGGTCCATCTTGAGCTTACCGTCCTGCAGGAACACGCGACTCCAGACAATCTCGCCGGGCTTGGCCACGCCACGCAGCGTGCCGCCGCCGAGGCGGAAGTACATGCCGGGCTGGCGGTGCGAGTCGCTGCCCGCCCAGCCACCGATGTGATGGGCCGGGGGCGCGCTGCCGGAAATCAGGAACACCCACACGTACTCATCGGTGGAACCGCTGCGATCCTTGTCACCCCAGCGCAGATCGTGGAGCGTGCTCTCGACCGGCTGCTTGAGCGCGGCGTGCACGCGGTGCGTCATCAGACCGTCGAGGCCGGCACACTCGTCGACTTCGTTGAAGTGCACGATGGGCTGGCCCGGACGGATGACCTTGCCGGCCGCGTTGCGCACGGGCGGACGATCCGCGTTGTTCAGCGTGCCCTCGACGAGGTCGGAGGCCGGGAGCAGGTCCTTGAGGCCCTGCTGGTACTGGATGCCGATCGTCTCGCAGCCGAACTCGTCGGCGATGCGGCAGGCGGCGATGTAGGTCTTGCACTGCCAGAGGACCTGCGACTCGGTCAGCTCGGTCGCCTCATCCGTACCGAGGTGGAACTTAAAGCCCTTCTTGAGGTACCATTCATACACGGCACGCGCCTCGGCGTCGGGAACCTGGGTCGCGGCGAAGTAGAGCGCGGACTGCGATAGCCGCTCCTTGTAAACGCCGCAGCGGAAGAGGAGTTCGTCCGGGATGATCGCGTTGTACATGCCCATGCAGCCCTCGTCGAACACGCCCATGATGGACTTGTTCACGCGGAGGTCGGCGGCGATCTTCCGCGCCGCGGCGCGGGCCGCGGAAGGCACGGCGGCCTTGGCCAGCGGCTTCACGTGCGCCGTGCGGTGCTTGCACGTGCCGGTCTTGAGCCAGGTCTGCAGCCCGTTGAGGAACATCTCGTCGGTGAAGTCCTCGCTCCAGAGCGTGGAGTACTTCACGCCCGCCTTGGTCAGCGAGCCGTTGAGGTTGAGCATACCGACGAGGCCGGGCCACTGACCGCTCCAGTTGGCCACGGTCAGGATCGGGCCGCGGTGGGTGATGAGGCCAGAGAGCACATGGTGTGAGTACTGCCAGACCGCCTCAGCCACGATGAGCGGCGCATCAGGATCGAGCTGGGCGAAGACCTCGATGCCCTGCTTCTGGGAACTGAGGAAGCCATGCTTCTGCTTCGCATTATAGGGGTGCGCGCGGACGACCTTGCCGCCAAAGGAGGCGACAGCCGCGCCGAGCTGCTTCTCCATCGCCGCCTGGGCCGGCCAGCAGGTTTGGTTGGCCGAGAGGCGCAGATCGCCACTGGCGACCAGATAGACGTGTTTGGGAGGAAGTTTCTTGGACATGATGATGGGAAGGAAAAACAGGGATCAGGCGGAGGCCATGGTGCGGCGGTAAGCCATCGCATCGTCGTGCATGCGATGGAAGACCTTGTACTTGGCGTGATGGTAGCGGGCGACGGCGCCCTTGGTCGGAGTGATGACCCGACCCGCGGCGCTCATGGCGGCCATCGCGTCGAGCACGGAAGCATAAGCCCCCGCCGCGACCGCACCGAGAACGGCGGAGCCAAGCAGGACGGCCTCGGGTTCCTTCGGGAGAACCAGGCGGCAGCCGGTGATGTCGGCGTGTTCACGCAGGAAGACGGGATTCTTCGTGCCCCCGCCGCAGGCGAGCAGCGTGTCAATCGCGTAGCCCTTGCGGTTCATCTCCTCAAGGATGTGGCGCGTGCCATAGGCAACAGCCTGGATCGCGGCGAGGTACTGCAGCGCGAGATCGTCGGCCGTGGCGGACAGGGTCAGCCCCGCCATCGCGCCCGTGAGCGTGGGATCCGCGCGCGGTGAACGGTTGCCGTGGAAGTCCGGTTGCACATGCAAGCCAGTCGTGAGCGCGGCCGGGTGCGGCACGCGGCTCGCCTTGGCCAGCGCGGCGAGGCGGTCATTCAACAACTCGTAGATCGTCCGGCCGGCCTTCTTCGCCTCGGCCTGCAAGGGGGCCGCCGCGGCATGGGAGAAGATCACATGATCGATCAGCGCGCCGGTCGCGGACTGTCCGCCCTCGGTCAGCCACAGATCAGGAATCATCGCGGAGAAGTACGGGCCCCAGATACCGGGGATGAAGCGGGCCTTGGGCGACACCGCCATGTGACAGGACGACGTGCCACCGATCAGTGCGAGACGCGCGTTCAACGCAGCGGGCGTCGGCGCCTCGCCCTTGATCGTCGCGCCGAGCAGGCCGAGACCGCCGGCATGGGCGTCGATGATGGAGACGCCGACCGCGATGCCCGGGACGAGGCCGAGGTCACGGGCAGCACGCGCGGTCAGACCGGATCCCACGGGTTCGCCCATGGGCCGGATGGTGGTGCCAATGCGGCGGAATCCATCCGCGGCCAGATCACCGAGTCCGATCGCCTTGAAGTAACCGGCATCCCAGCCCGCCCCATCGGGACCGCGCTGGCCGAGGTAGGTCCATTTGCAGACCGTGGTGCAGAGGGAACGCGTGTCATTGCCCGTGGCGCGGTACACGAGGAAGTCAGGCAGATCGAGGAAGCGGGCGGTGCGCTTCCAGGTCGACGGGAGATTCTCCTTCAGCCACAGCAGCTTGGGCGTCTGCATCTCCGGCGAGATCACGCCACCCACGTACTTGAGGACCGCGTGACCGCCGCGGTTGATGCGATCGGCCTGGGGGATCGAGCGGTGATCCATCCAGACGATGACATTTTGCTCGGGGCGACCCGTGACGCTCACGGTCACCGGCTTATCGTCGGCGTCGAGTGCCACGAGCGAGCACGTGGCATCAAAGCCGATGCCCTTGATCGCGGACGGTTTCAGGCCGGATTCGCGCAGCGCTGCCCGGGTGGCGCGGCAGCAGGCTTGCCAGATGTTGTCGGACGACTGCTCGACGTGATCGGGCGCCGGCTTCCACATCGTGATCGGCTCGCTGGCCGAGCCGAGGCGGCGGCCCCGGGCGTTGAAGATACCGGCCCGGGCGCTGCCGGTGCCGACGTCAATTCCAAGAAAGTAACTCATGAGGGTGGTGGAAAATCAGGGATTCGGTAGAGCGTTCAACGCGGGCACATCGACCACAAAGATCTGGGGAAACGTGCCGGCCGGACTCGCCATGTCGCGTTGGTAGGCAATGGAACGCCCGTCCGGGGAGAAGACGCAAGCCAGTGCCGCCGGCGCGCCGACATCGGAACGCAGCTCCGTCAAGGGGTGCGTCCGGCCCGTGACCACATCGGTCACGCACACCTGGCCCGCCATCACATGGGCGATGAGCCGACCTTGCGGATCCCACGAGATCGCGGAGGCGATGTCCGCGGAATTGCGGGTGACCTGACGGGGCTCGCCGCCGTTGGGCGACACGGTCCAAAGCTGGACAATGCCCGCGTCATCCTTGAGCAGAAAGGCAATCTGCGAGCCGTCGGGCGACACGCGCAGCCAGTGGCGTGGGACGGCCGCAACACCCGGGTATTTGCGCTGATCGGTGAAGGTCAGGCGTCGCTGGCTGACGCCGGCCGGAGGTGCGGGACGGGTGGTAGCCGTTCCCTCCAACGGGGCGGCACCGGCCTTCGTCAGGTCATCGGGCAAATCGACGAGAAAGACTTCGGCGTGCGTCGCACCGTTCGCCGCGGTCACGAGGCCTTGAAACGCGAGGGCGCGCGCCTGGCGTGTGCCGTCCGGCCGGAGATAACCGGCCTTCCCCACCCACCCTTCCTCAAACGCCTTGCTGATTTCATCGGAGCCGGGCCGCGGCGTTGTGACGGTGCGGCTGACCAGAACCGAAAACCAGTCACCGTCGTGGTTGCGCGGGTGCGCGTTCGCCACGCGCACCGGACCAGCCGGGACGGAGACGCCGATGTTGCGCTGGTTCGGTTCATGCGCCGGAGCGTTCGCGTTCGCATCGAGGCGGGCCAGGACCTCGTCTTCATACGTGTAGCTGACCCAACGGCCGTCGGGACTGAAGACATGGACATGTGATCCGCCCCGCAGCGCGCCAGCCACAAAGGGTGGCGCATAATTCATCGCATCCAGCGGACGCGATACGCCCGGACTCTGAGCGTCCACAACCGCACCGCGACGGCGCGTGAAGTGGTAGGTCCAGTCGGCGGTCGGATTCTCGGGTCCATGGATGAACACCACCCGCGAGTCGACCGGGCTGTAGGTCACCACGCCGCAGTACGCGCCATTGACCGATTCATAGAGACGCTGCACCGCGCCGGTCCGCACCTGCACCTGCTCGATGTAGCGACCGTTGAAGGCGTCGCCCGTGCGCACGTCGTACACGAGCCACTCCCCATCGGGCGACCAGGCGTTTATATTGGTGAGCACGTGCCCCTGCGCCGCCGACGTCACCTGACGTTCGGCGGATGCAGCGGCAAGCGAGGCGGTAACGGAAGCCATGGCCAGAATCGATGTAAGAACGTGAGTCATCGTCTTAGTTCCGACGGGGGAAGGGCAAGGGCGCGGTCTTCTTCTCGAGCCAGACCTCACTGATGCCGTTACCGCTGCCATTGCCCCCGAGACCGAGTTCGCGGTTCCAGCTGAGCTTCAGCGTACCACCCCGGGTAGCGGAGCGCGGGATGTCGAAGGTCACCGGAGCCATGGGGCGGACCCGCGCGATGTAGGGATGAATCTCCGTCGTGTCGTTCGCCACGAGGCGGATCTTCGCCTGCGAGTTGACGTCGGGATAGACCGCGCGGACTTGGTACTCAGCATCGGGATCGAGCCCGGTGTAGTTGAGCGTGACCGTGTTGTCGTTGAGGCCCCACGCGTAATCGATCCAGGACGAGCGCAGCGGAAGCGGGCGCAGGCCGGGTTGGATATGGGCATCGAGGGGCGTCTGCAGGAAGGCGGGATCCAATTCCGCACCAAGGCCACGATCAAGGCGCGGGGAAGCGCTGATGTTGCCGAGGTCGTCGTAAAAGCCGCCGGCGCCGGGGTTGGTCCAGTTGGCGATCACCTGCAGGCGCGCGATCCGGGCGGATTCGTCGGTCAGCTGGCGCACCGCGGCGAACTGCTCGTTGAGCCAGGCGCGGTTGTTGAGCGGGTAGTCGAAGGTGTCGAGGCTCGCCCCGCGGTTTTGTCCGATCGCGCGGTAGAGCGGAACGCTGAGCTTCATGTTGATGCTCTGGAAAAGCGCTTCGGCGAGTTGAAACGTCCGTGTGCGCCAGGCCAGCGCGACGGGGTTGGTCACGGCGACCTCGAGGATTTCCGTAGCCTCGGTCATGGCCATCTCCGATCCGAGGCTCGACGAGGCGCGCAGGAAATCCAGCGCCTGATTCTCGATCACGGTCTCATGCAGAAGACGGGAGCGAACGGTGGCGTCGAAGTAGGCGCGATAGAGCGCCATTTGGAAGCGCCAGTTCTGCTGGTCGGCCGGCGTGGCCGCCCGTTCCATCGCCTGGAACTGGGCGAGCGTGGTGTAGACCGAGTCATTCGTCAGCAGCGGCCCACGCCAGTTGTTTTCCAGCGCCAGGATGCCCTGCGCATAGTCGTCGGCGAGGCGTTCGCTGATGTGATAGCGTCCGTAATCGCGAAGGATCTCCACAATCGAGGCGTTGGGATCCCAGCTCATCCCAAACCAGACGGCCTTGTTGAGGTCATCGGTGCAGCCCTCCGAGTAGACGATCGCACCGATGGTGTTGGGCTGGAGCCGGCGGACGAGATTGGCCATGTCGTGCGGACGGGTCGTCACCGGTTCGCGCGTTTCCGTGAGGGCAAAGGCCCGGTCCCAATTGGCGATCGGGTACTGGCAGTTCCGCGTGTGCGTGATGTCAGGATAGTAGCGCACGTCGTACTGGGCGGGTACCCGCTTGCGGAACTCCGCAATGTCCATGTGCACCCAGGGCGCGAAGACCGCGCCGGCCAGCCAGGTCGGCTTGTTGTTTTCGAGGAAGCTGAAGAAGTACTCCATGTCCGACTTGCTGAAACCCTGCGGCGACAGCCACATCGTCAGGTTGGGATGAAAGCGCCGGAGGCTGGCGGTCTGCTTCTCGAGGAACGGGAACATCAGGCGCGCCGGCGTGTGGCCGGGATCGCCACCGGGAACGAGGATCGCATCGACGCGCGGCAGCGCACTGACGACGTCGGCCCACTCCTTCAGCGCGAATTCCACGGTCTCGGGCTTGCTGTAGTCCTGATCGAGTGCGGGATACCACATCCAGACATCAAGGCCGTACTCGTCCGCCATCTTGGAGATCCCCGCGATCATATCGATTTGCGGGCGCGGGAAATGGGGACTGTCGGCATCGTCGTCGGTGCGCGGCGGGAAGATCTCCACCGCGTTGGCGCCGAAAATGACCTGGTCGCGCATGTAGCGCTCCCACTGCGGGAGATCCCAGCCCGAGTAGGAGTTGGGCTTCGGTCGATAGGCCATTTGGTGACCGCGCAGACGGGTGTGCGGGCTGGTCGTCACGTTCAAGGCCGCCATGAGCCCGGCGCGGGAGGGACCGAGGTGAAGCTTGCGCAGGAGATGGCCGACCCCAAAGAGCACGCCTCGCGCGTCCTTGCCGGCGATCACGACGAGGGGTCCGGTGGAACCCGTGCCCGCAACGGTTGCGATCTGGTAGCCCTCGGCCTTGACGGCGCCCTCGTCGAGGGCGACCTCGCTGGCGCGCGCGCCCAGCAGCGTGCGAACCTCGGCGAAACGCCCGACCACAATGGTCGCGCCCTGCACCGGGGATGCCGCAGCGGTGGGCCAGCGGACCAGGGTGCGGCTTTCCACATCCTCGAGCAGCATGGTCACGGCCTTCTTTTCGGGCCCGGTCGCGGCCGTAGGTGCCACGACGGTGGCGCGGCTCAGATCGATCACCAGCGCAGGCAGGCCGGCGTTTCGATTCGCGGCATACGTGGCCAGCGCCGCCTCCATGATGGGTTGGGATCGGACCGTCGAACCGCAGAGTACGGCGGCCATGATGAGGAGCGGAAGACGGGATCTAAGGGTAACGAAGGGCATCGACGGGTGGGGTTGCGCCGGAGGCCGGCGGCGGGGTTTGGCCTGGGGAAGACCGGGGGATGGAGCCGGATCGGGGTTTATCCGGAGAGAAGGGTGACAGAACGAATGCAAGGGCGGCGGAGCTCCGCCGGCGGCAACCGCTGCGTATCCGTCCAGCCATGACCAGCGAAACACCGGCTAGCAGACGCGCCCTTGACGCTGGGAGGCGACGTGGCCCGGCGGATTCTCGCCGACCCAGCGCTGATCCACCGGATCGGCGGCGAGCTGATAGCGGGTGTCGGTGGAAATGCGAAAACGGTCGGTCTGATTGTCCAGGCTGCCGTGGACGAGCGTCATGTTGAACATCATGGCATCGCCCATGCGGAACTCCGGCGAGGTCAGCCAGCGGCCGCCGAGGCTTTGCTGGAGGGCGATTGCGTTCTTCGAGAGCGTGCCGTCCCACCACTTCTTGCCCGACGCGTAGTCGGCGGCATCCTCGCGATTCGTGCAGTACTCGTCGACATCACGCGAGAGGTAGGGCCTCAACTGCTCGCCCTTGCGGTGCGAGCCTTCGAGCACAAGCAGTCCGCCCATCTGAAGACTGACGTCGCCCAGCGGAACCCAGGTCGTGTACAGGTTGTGCGTCCCGCGCCCCATGTAGACGAGGTCGCAGTGGATCGCGCTGCCCAGTCCGTGCCCCTTGGTGCGGAACCAGATGAAATCAAAGTGGCGCACCGGACCGCCCAGGAAGTCCTGGAAAAAGTCGGTGATGCGTGAACCAAAAACCAGGTCACGCAGCAAAGGATCCCGCTGGTTGAGCGGATTGCCCATCGCCCGGCCGACCTCGCGTCCGTCAAACCGCGCCTCGTCCGGCGGCGTGCCAGATTTCAGAAAGCCCAGCTTGGCCAGCTGACCGGTGATCGAGTCACGCACGGCCTGGACCTGATCGCGGGGCCAGAACTCCCGCAGGTAGAGATAACCATCCTCCTCCATGTCGCGTTTCAGACCGGCGAGCGGCTCGTCGGCACGGGACTCCTTGAGGAAACCAAATTTTTCCGGACTCAGGTCAAGCGGCACGCCCTGGGCGCAGAGCTGACCGGGGAGCTGCACAGGAACCGAAGCCGGGCTCGAGATCATGGGGTCAAGGGGTGAAAGGAAGCACCCCAACCGTGCGACAGACCCTCGGTGCTCGCAAGAAAAAACGTTTTAGCATCGACCTTTCCGGCCGCGCCGCGCCAACCTGCGTTCGCCCTGCCGCAACGAAAAATCAGCGGAGCCTGCGCCCCACCCCGCCATGTCGATCCCGCCCCCCGCCCTGCCTGTCCTGGCTCCGCCTGAACTGCGCTTCTTTGCCGGCTTATGGACGTTGCGAGGTTACCCGGCGGCAGATCGAGAATGGACCGTGGCCCAGAAATTTGCCGCGATCCGCCAAGCGGGTTTTGAGGGGGTCGGCGGACGCTTTGTGCCGGAGGCGCCGACGCTTTGCGCCGAGCACGGCCTCGACTACGTGCTCTATATCGACGCGGATGAAACGGACTTCGCGGAGCAGTTTCGCGAGGCCGTGAAGTGGAAGCCCCGTCGCATCAACGTGCAGCTCTGCGAACACCACACGTCGCCGGCACGGGCGGCCGGGGCCTGGATTCAGATGATCGCGCTCGCCGACGAGCTGGGACTCAAGATCGATCTCGAACTTCACCGCGACACCGCGACCGAGACGCCGGAGAAAGCCTACGAGATTGCCGACCGGGTCTTTCAAGCCACCGGCCGCGTTGTCCGGCTCTGCCTGGACTACTCCCACTTTGCGGTGACGAAGCACCTCGCCCCACCCTTCGCGCAGCGCCTGTTGGAGCGCGCTGATCTCGTCGCGCCTGTCCGACAGATTCACCTCAGGCCCTTTAACGGCCATCACGCACAGGTCCCGATCACGGACGGACGAGGCCAGCTGTCGACCGAGGCCGGACCGTACCTCGAGTTTGTCGACGCGCTGTTCACGCTGATGCTGCAGCAGGCCAAGCCCGGCGACGTGTTCTACGCGTGTCCGGAGAACGGACCGATTGCGCCCGGCGGCTATGGCCTGTCGTGCTTTCCAGACGTCTGGATCGATGCGATCCGACTGCGCGATGAAGCGCGCAGCCTGTGGCTCAGGTGTAGCCGTGGTCGCTGACCCCGGTGCTTGAACGCAGACGACCGATCGTCAGACCGGGGGCAGCGCCCTCGGCTACAAGAAACCCGCGGCCTCAGACCGTCGTCAGCGTCGGCTTCGCGTCGGGCGAGGCCAGACCCCATGCGGCGAACAACGGACGGAGTTCATCCACGATGCCGCGGTAAAGTTCGCGCGACTGGGGGGAAACCAGCGCCTTGGGCACACCGACCGCGAGGCCGCGCGCTTCCATGCCGGCCGCGACATTCAGCGGGAACGGCAGCCGATCAATGACACGCCCGATCACCTGCAGGCGCTCGAAGGCCGCCTGGGGCTCTCCGGGTGCACCCTCGCGACAGACGCGGAAGAGGTGAACCATGAGATCGGGCGCAATGTTGACCAGACCGCCAATGCAGCCGGTCGCGCCGAGGGCAAAGACCTCGGGCAGGCGCGTGTCGGCCCCGGAGAAGACCACGAACTTCTTCTGCCGGCCGAGGTCGATCAGCGCCTGGTGGTAGCCAAATTCGCCGCCGCTCTGCTTGATGCCGGCCATCGGCGCGCGATCGGCAAAGGCCGCCACGGTCGCGAGGTCGATGCGCGTGCCGGTGAGTTCAGGAAAATTGTAGAGAAACACGGGCAGGCCCGAGGCATCCGCCGCATTCAGGAAGTGCTCCAACAGATCCGCCTGCGAACTCGGGAAGAAACCGGGCGCCATGATCGCGACGGCGGGAAGACCGAGGCGCTTCGCGAAGCGACCAAGTTCAGCCACGACGTGCGGCCGGATATCACTGATATTGGCGATGACCGGAAGCGGGGCGGCCAGCTCCGCCACCAGTTGCAGCGCCGCCTTGCGCTGTTCGAGATCGAGATGCGGGAACTCTCCGGTGCTGCCGAGGGCGAGGATACCATGCGCACCGTGCGCCTTGATGAAGGCGATGTTCTGCGCCAGTTCGGGCTTGAGCAGATTCCGGTTCGAATCGGTCGGAAGCCAGAGCGCCGCGAGAATGCCTTTGGTCGGAACAGGAGGGGTCATGGTAAAGGGGATCAATCGTGATTGCCGGCCGGCCGGCGGGCCTTGAACAGGGTCATCGCGAGCAGTCCGGTCACCATCAGAATGGCGGTGCCGAGCACAATCGTGAGCAGGCCGTTGAACGGGCTGCGCAAGGCCTCGGGCAGCGAGGTCATGCGCGGGGAAAAGGTCATCCAGACAATCAAGGCGATGCCGGCGATCACGCCACTGAGCGCGGCGCGGTTGCTCGCGTTGGACATCCGGCCAAGCAGGAACAGACCAAGCATGCCGCCGCCGAAGATGCCGGCCATTTCCCACCAGATATCGAGCGCGCTCTTGATGCTGATCATCGCAAGGGCGGCCACGATGCTGCAGCTACCGAAAAAGAGCGTGGATCCATAAAGCACGCGCATCGATTCCTTCTCCGTCACCTGGGGCCGGAAGTAGCGGCCGTAAACGTCCTTGAGGAACAAGGTCGCCATGCAGTTCAGATTCGAATCCATCGCGGCGGCGCAGAGACCTGCAATGACCAGACCGGCGAGGCCGGCCGGCAGCTGGGTGCTGATGTAGTGCGGGAAAACCGCATCAGGCACCGTCCCCGCCGGCAGCAACTCCGGCTGAGCGCGGTAGAAGGCGAAGAGCGCGGTTCCGATGAAGAAGAACGCCGCGCCGATCGGCAGATAAAGCAGCGCGCCCAGCCAGACACTGCGGCCTGCGCCCTGATCGGACTTCGCCGTGATGTAGCGCTGGACGTAACTCTGATCGACGCCGAAATTCTGGAGGTTGATCACAAGACCGTAGATGAGCACGACCCAGAAGGTCGGCTGGCTAAGGCTGGAACCGAAGCTGCCAAGGCTGAATTTGCTCTCGGCCATCGCGATGGTGAAGATCTGCCCCGGGCCCTCCGGCATGCCGATCAGCAGCGTGGCCACCACCGCCAGCGCTCCTCCCACCAGCACGATGGCCTGCATCACGCCGGCCCAGATCACCGCCTCCGTGCCGCCAAGCAGCGGGTAGACCATGATGACCAGGCCAGTGCCAATGATGATGGTGCGGATATCCCAGCCTGTGAGCGGAACCAGAGCGAGTCCGAGGAGGTAGAGAATGGTGCCCAGCCGGGCGACCTGCGTCATCATGTAGCAGGCCACCGCATACGTGCGGGCCCAGGGTCCGAAGCGCTTCTCCAGATGGTGATAAGCCGAGACCTCACCGCTCCGACGATAAAACGGGACAAACCAGCGGACCGCAATCCAGGCCGCGATCGGCAGCGTCAAGGCGAAGACAAACGCACTCCAGTCACCGGCATAGGATTTACCCGGGTTGGCGAGGAAGCTGATGCTGCTCACGTAGGAGCCGAAGATCGAGAGACCGATCGCCCAGCCGGGCAGCGCGCGCCCGGCGGACATGAACTGCTCGCTCTCCCGGTTGCGCCAGTAGAACCAGAGGCCGTAACCGACCACGCCAATCAAGTAGGCCAGAAGAACGGCGAGATCGATCCAAGAGAGGGTTTTCACGCAGGAGAAATGATCAGAGATAAAATGAGGCGCAAGGATCCGACGGTGTTTTCAGCACGCAGAGTCGCGAAAATCAGAGTCGGCTTGGGTCGACGACCACGTGTTTGATCTTCTCGCGATTCCACGTGTAGGTGATGTGAACCAGACCGTCGCGTGTCTGGATGACCGCCGGATAGGCGTAGCCATGCTGGCGGGGTTCGTCCTCCAGCGTGATCAGCATCGACCAGTCGGTTCCGTTCTTCGAGACCGAGAGATTCAGCGGCCAACGCACGCCCCAGTCCTCGTTCGCATCCTCCAACGCGACAAAGGCGCCGCCGAGAGCGTTGGACTTCGGGTTGCGCGGCGCGCCACCAGCACGGTCACGCAGATTATAGATCAGAACCTGGCGGCCATCGCGCAGCGTCACCGCATCGCTGCCGGAGTTGGGATTGAAAAGACCGGAGGAAGCCATCGGGCTCCACGTGCGTCCGCCATCGGAGGACCAGCTCGTCGCCAGCACCATTTCCTTGGTCCGGCAAAGCAGCTGCAGACGGCCATCCGGGTAGGTCAGGATGCTGCCCTGGATCGCATTGAACTCCGCCGCGGTGTGGATGGGGCCGACGATCTCCCACGTCCGCCCGAGATCCCGGGTGATCTCGACGTGGGTGAGCCACGCTTTGGTCTGCGCATTCTCCGTGCTGGAAGGCGCGACGATCGAACCGTCGGCAAGCTGGACCAGCTTGTTCTTGATCGGTCCGAGCACATCCTCCGGCAGGCGCCGGTGCTCGCTCCAGGTCCGACCGCCATCCGTCGATGTGGTCAGCATGCCCCACCAGGTTTCCGGGGAGGGTCCGACCTTGTAGAAAAGCATCAGCGGACCATTGGCCGGCTGAAACAGAACCGGGTTCCAAGTCGGGTAGCGCTTGCCCGCGTGCTGCACGCCGTCGGCA
Organism: Opitutaceae bacterium; assembly: GCA_036401075.1. GTDB lineage: Bacteria > Verrucomicrobiota > Verrucomicrobiia > Opitutales > Opitutaceae > CAMAXB01. The sequence goes on along the minus strand of DASWVY010000045.1, from coordinate 54,748 downwards.
ACGCTGACGCCGGGGGTCCAACGTCCGTTCTCGAAACGGGAAAGCCAAATGCAGACATCCGGATTGGACTCCGCGGTGCCACCAAACCACGCCGCAAGCAGCTCGCCGCCTGCGGTCTCCACGATGGTCGAAGCATGGACCTGCGGATACGGTCCGGTGTCGTAGATGAACTCCGAACGCACGACTGCCGGATGCGCCGCCGCTGCGAACACGACTGGGGCGGTAAACAGGGCCAGGGTGGCCGCCAGGGCGAGAAGCAGGCGCAGCGTCATGAGAAAAGGAAGAGAAGAAAGTTGAGTGAACTGAAAACAAGACCAGGGTGCCGCCGCCGTTGATCAGCGACACCCTGGTCAGGACCTGTGAACACCACCCCCGCAAACGGGGGCAGAAACTAATCAGAACCGACCGCTCAGACCGATGCTCAGGCGGGAGCCATAGAGTTCGGCCATGTCGATGCGGTAGTCGTCCTTCGTGTACCAGGAGGGCGACTTGTTGAAGACGTTGATCACGTCGACGTAGACTGAGAGCGCCGAGCTGAAGCGGTAGGAAACGTTCAGATCCATGGTCGGATCATCGGTCACGAAGCGCGACAGCTGCGGATTTGAGTTCAGATTGATCAGGTACTCGCTCTTGAAGTTGTAGCGCACGCTGGCCGAGACGTCCTTCCAGGAGAAGGAGACACCACCGTTGCGCGCCTCAGGCACAAAACCGGCCAGCTGCGTGGAGCCGCCCGAGTAGGTGCCGGAGGTTTCCAGCTTCGTGTAGTTGGCGAACACCGACAGGCGGTTGAACGGCGCCGGGAGCATCGTGAGCTGCTGACTGTAGTTGATCTCGAAGCCCTCGATCTTCGCTTTGCCGAAGTTCGTCTTGGTCGAGAGCGTGTAGTCAACGTACTGGCCGCCGAAGCCGTTGTTGGCACCGGAGCCGACCTCATCCGTGAACGAGGCAATGTAGTCCGAGATGTCCTTGCGGAAGAGACCGACCGAGATGAGACCGACCGGATTGAGGTAATACTCCGCGGAGAAGTCCCAGTTCTGGCTGTACTGCGGCAACAGGTCGGTGTTGTTCACCACCACCGTGCCCGGCGAACCGGACTCGGAGCCCACGCTGTGCGTGACCGTCGTGGCCGGCGTGATGTCGCTGATGGCCGGACGCGCGCTCGAGGTCGAGTAGCTGGCACGGAAGAGCAGGTTCTGGCGCGGCTCGTAGCGCAGGTGAACACTCGGGAAGAGCTTCTGGTAGTCGCCGGTTTGCGTGGTCTGCGGAACCAGCGGCTTGAGCGGGTCGGAGAACGATCCGGTCGCGGTGACGTCCGTCTGCTCGACGCGAAGACCGGTGAGGATCGTCAGCGGCTTCATGTCGATCGTACCCTGGAGGTAGGCGGCGTACACGTCCTCGCGGGCCTTGCTGGCCGGGGCGCGCTGGCTGACCGTCGTACCGCGGGCCTTGAAGTAAGACGCGTTGGTGATGCTGAGGGCCTTGACGATGTTGTAGTCGAGGGCATCGCGAACCGACATGTCGCCATTGAACATGCCGTAGCTGCCATTGGCATCGATGAAGCGGCCGATCTCGTCGTCATTGCGACCCGTTGCAGGATTGAGTCCAACCACGCCGTCGGCGCCGACATAATCCCAGACCGGGCGCCAGCGGGACCAGATGCGGTCCTGGCTGCGATAGCCGAGGCCGGTCTGAATCTTCACCGGATAGCGGAGGTTGTTCAGCTCCTTGGTGTACTCGGTGCCGACGGAAACGATGTCCTCGTCGGTGCGGTCAGGCTGTTCGAAGCGCTCGCCAACGTAGAGGCCGAAGTCCGTGCCCTTGCTGATCGAGGCGGTGCCCATGCTCTGGGTGTAGACCGGGCGCTCCGGATCGGTGGTGTCGATCTTGATGCCAATGCCGCGATTGGCGGCCGTGGCGCTGAAGCCCTGGTAATTGTTGTCGAAGCTCGACGGGTTGAAGGAGGTTGAGAACGAGAGGCTCGAATCCACCCAGGTCTTCTCGACGTCGAAGGCGATCTTGAGCTGCTTGGAGCGCTTGGTCTCCATGGCCGTCTGGTTCAGCCAGGTGGCGTTGAGCATCTCGGTGTAACCACGGCGGTAATCCGGGGCGATGCCGGCCACAGCACCGCTGGTCGTGCGCGGCGTCGCTCCCGCGGCGATGGCCTCGCGGCTCACGACGCTGTAGTCGGCCACATTGCGGCCGCCGGTGGCGGAGCCCTGGAAGTTGCGGCGGACCATGTCCTGATTGTAGCGATTGATGACCGTGTTGAGGGAGACCTTGAGGGTCTCGTCCGGGCGGTACTCGAACTTCAGACCGAGGCCGGAGCGCTGGCGCTCGGCGACGTCATTCAGTTCGCGGGCGCGGGAGTTGCGGTCGTCGCCGGCAAAGAAGTACTCCATCTGCACGCGGTCGCGCGTGTTCGTCGTCTTCGTGTCGCTGAGCGAGAGGGAGACCGCGAGCTTCCGCTCGGGTCCGAAGGTGTCCATGTACGAGAACGCCATGGTCGGGCCCCAGCCTGGGGACCACTTGCCCTCGCGGTAGGTGTTGATCGAGCCACCGACACGGTAGGTGATGACGCGGTCGGTGAAGTCGAAGGCCGACTTCGTCACGAGATTGACCGAACCACCGAGGGAGTCCGCCCACATGTCGGGCGTGCTGGCCTTGGTGACCTCGATTTCCTTGATGAACTCGGAAGGCACCTGATCGATCAGCGAAGCGCGGTCGCCCTGGGGCGAGAAGCCGGCGATGGCGGCCGCGGTGCGGGTGCCGTCGAGGGTGACCGCATTGAGATCAGGCGGGGTACCGCGCAGGTTGATGCCGACGATGTCACCGGCCTCCTTGTTGACGGAAACACCGGGGAGATTCTGGAGGAAGTTGCCGACATTGCCGTCGGCCACGTTGCCGAACGTGTCCATCGAGACGACGTTCACCAGGTTCTCGGCGTTGCGCTGCTTCGTGATCGAGGCGGCATTGCCCTCGCGGAGGCCCGCGACGGTGAACTCCTCGAGCTGGTACACCTCGGTGCTCAGGTTGACGAGGGCCTGCTGGGTCTGCCCCGCGACGACCTCGATCTCCTGGCTGCCGGCATCAAGGCCAGTGTAGGTGACGTTGAGAATCTGGCGGCCCGCCGGCACGCGCGGCAACGTGAAGCTGCCGTCGCGCTCCGTGACGGCACGAATTGACGTGCCCGCGACGGAGACCTGCGCTCCCTCAAGGAAGGCGCGGGTGTTGGCGTTCTGGACCTTGCCGACGACGGTTCCCTCAGCCCCTTGTGCGCGGGCTGAACTGGAAACGGATGCGAGCCCAAGCATGAGCGCGGCGCAGCCGAGCACAATGCGGGCGAGAGTTCTGTACATGTTCATGGGGTTAACGGAACTGACCATTACGGATTGCTAGGGGGTTACCTGCGCGCCCAGAGGGGGAAATGGCGCGGAAAGCAGAGTAATTGCTAAAACGTTTTAACGTTTGAGCAGGTCCTGTCAAGCGATTTGGACTTCCTTCCAAAACCGTCAGGAAAGGCCCGCGTCCCCACTCCGGGGTCGACGCACGGGCCATCCCGCGGAAGAGCCTACTCCGTGGGCGCGGTTGATTCGCGCAGCCGCTCGATCACGGGTACCGTCACGCGCGCCGGGCCGCGCTTGGCCTGACCAATCCGCCGCAGCAGCATGCGCGCCGCCGCATGGGCGAGCTCGCTATGGGAAACGCCGACCGCCGAGAGCGGCGGATCGAAGAAAGGGGAAATCTCGTAGTCACCGATCCCGATGACCGCGATGTCCTCCGGCATGGTCTTCCCGGCCCGCTTAATCGCCTGATAGGCACCGAGCGCAAGACCATCAGTGACCGTGTAAAGCCCGTCGAGCGGGGTACCCCGGACCAAGAACTGTGCCATCGCCTCGCGGGCCGACTCCTCGTTCAGCCCGCTGGCGACGATCTCGCCCGCCGGCGGGAGGCCGGCCGCGCGCGCCGCCCGCAAAAACGATTCCACACGACGCTGGGTCGTCTGCGTCAGCGGCTGGCCATACAGCACCCCGAGCTTGCGCCGGCCCGTCTGCATCAGGATCGCGGCCGCCTTGGCGCCCGACTCAGGATCCTCGATCACGCACGGATAGTCGCGCACGGCACGATTCACCAGGACGACCGGGTAAGGCAGGATCTGGTCGTTCAGGAACCGGTCATCGTCGGCCGTCGTGTTGGTGATGATCGCCGCATTGAAATGCGTCCCGGTGAGCAGACCCGGTAGCTCGTGGAGCTTGCCGGCATTGAACATCTCGATCACGAGGGAAAACGAGGCGCGCCGGGGATTGTGCGATTCCTCCGCGGCCGCCTCGCGCAGGGCGAGAATGAAGTGATTGATGACCGGGAGCGGCGCCTGAAAGCTGGTGATGATCGCGAGGACGATCGTGTTCTGCGCGTCATTGCCGCCGCGCAACCGCCGCGCGCTGATGTTGGGAAGGTAACCCAGCTCGGCCACCGCCGCCCGAATCCGGCGCACGGTCTCGGCGGCGATCCGGCGCTTTTCATGATGGTTGTTGAGCACCGACGAGACCGCCCCGATGGACACGCCGGCGCGTTCGGCAATGCTGCGAACGGTCACCCGCTCAGGAACCGGCGAACTGTCAGTGGAAGCACGTTTGGGCATACCCTTGCTTGTTGGTACCATTCGACCCGCTCAAAGCAAGGCACGAGCCACCGTCCGCCAGCGAAGACGGCGGCCGCCCCACCCGCTCCGGGATCAAGGCACCCGGATAAGCCAGACTTCCGCCACCTGCACCCCGCGCCCGGTCCCACCCACACCCGGTGGACGCGTCCAGGTCAGACGGAGTTCGCCGTCGCGGGTCGCCTCGATGGGAATCGGAAATTCCAACGGCCGCACCTCAAGGTCCTTTTGCTGCATCGGATGAATCTCATAAGTGCCGTCCGCCACCAGCCGGATCATCGATGCCACCTCGCTACCGTACACCACCCGCAGCTTGTACCGCGAGCGGGGGTCGAGTTTCGTGTAGAGCATCTCCAGGGGTTGATCGTGCAACGCCTCGGCAAACGTGGACGACGACACCCGAGCGACCGCCGGTCCCTGGATGCGGGACGACACCCCGCTGTGGCGGGGCGCGATGTGCATGAGGGGTGACCGCTGGCCCGCCGGATCATCCGCATAGCTCACGTCATAGCGCAGGAGGTGCGGTTGTGCGGCAATATTGCCGAGGTCATCATAGAACCCGCCCGGACCGGGGTTGCTCCAGCCGAGAACGGATTCGAGACGCGCCAGACGCTCCGGCTCGGTCGCCAGGGCGCGAATCTCGGCGATCTGGGCCTTGAGCCAGGGACCGTTGCCCACGGGGAAATCAATCAGGTCAAGATTGGCCGCGCGTCGCGTGCCGATCGCCTTGTACTTCGGTACGCTGAGCTGCATGCGCACGCTTTGGTAGAGCGCCTCCGCCAGCTCGAAAACGCGGGCCCGCCATTCGCCACCCGGACGAACTGCGGGCGGCGCGAGCAGAAGCTCGGCCGCATCCATCGCGGCCCGGCTGCCGATCTCGCGGCCACGTCGCAAGGCGGAGAGCGCCGCCTCCTCCTGCGCCGTCTCGGACAGGAGGCGCGCCCGGATCGTGGCGTCATAGTAGGCCCGGTAGAGCGCGCTCTGGAAACGCCAGTTGGCCAGCACGGACGGCGGAGCGGTTCGCTCCATTTCCTGAAACTGGGCCAGCGTCGTGTAGACACCGTCGTTGGCGATCAGGCGACCGCGCCAATTGCGTTCGAGCGCCAAGAGTCCCTGGGCAAAGCCCTCGCCCTGTGCCGTGCCGATGAAATAGCGCCCGTATTCGCGGAGGATCTGCGTGACATCAGCCTGCGGATCCCAGCCGAGCCCGCTCCACACAAATTTGTTCACATCATCGGTGCAGCCTTCGGAGTAGGTAAGAAAACCGTGCTCCGCGGTCGGTTGCACCCGGCGAAAGATCGCCGCCTGGTCGAGCGGCCGCGGCATGATCGGCTCGCGGTGCAGCGTGGCCGCCAAGGCGAAGTCCCACTCCGGCACCGGGTACTGCGACGCGAGGGCATGGGTGATATCGGGATAGAATCGCAGCTTGTAGCGCGCCGGAATGCGCGCGCGAAAGGCCTCGATCGTATCGCTCTGCTGCGGTGCATAAACGATGCCCTCCAGCCAAGGCTGGTCCTGCGCGATCAGCTCATAGAAATCCTTCATCCAGTCGCCTTGGAAACCTTGCGGCGAAATCCACATCTTCGCCCCGGGGTGAATCTGCTGCAGTTGTGCGGCCTGCTTTGCGACCATCGGGAAGAGCAGCTTCGGAGCAGTGTGCCCCGGATCGCCGCCGGGGACGAACATCGCGTCAACCCGCGGCAGCTGGCGGAGCACCTCGCCCCACTCCTTCAGCGCCGCCTCGACGGTGGCCGCGTCGCCGTAGTTCTCGTCAAGGGCCGGGTACCACAGCCAAAAATCGATGCCGTACTCTTTCGCGATGCGCGACTGATGGGCCAGCATCTGAATCAACGGGAGCGGAAAATGGGGGCTTTCCGCGGCATCGTCCGTGCGCGGCGGCATGCCCTCGATCGCGTTGGCGCCAAAAATGACGAGATCCCGGATGTACTCCTCCCACTGGGCGACATCCCAGCCATCGTAGGAATTCGTCTTCGGACGATAGCCGAGTTGGTGCCCACGCAGCTTGTAGGCCGGGGCCGTCTCGATCGTGAGTCCCGCCGCCACCGACGATTCGCCACGCGCGTACTCCATCAGCCGGAGCAGACGACCCGCGCCATAAAGCACGCCGCGGGCGTCGTTGCCAGCGATCACAATCCGCCCCGCGTCTGCGGTCACGAGGCGATAACCCTCCGCCTGGCTCGCGCCCGGACCCGCGACGACCGCCGCCAATTCCGGGAAGGCCTGAGCCAGCGCGGCGCGCTGACCGAGATAGATCAACGGTCCCTCGCCGGCCGGCTTGGCCTCGCTCACGGGCCACAGCACCTGGCTCCGCTTCTGCGTCTCCTCCACCAGCATCTGGGCCGCCTTGCGCTCCGGGCCGGACATCCCCGGCGCCAGCACCAACCGCGCACCAGCCAGCGCCAGCCGCGCGTCCGTGTCCTGTGCCCGGCCAGGCTGCGCCAACCCGAAAACGATCAGCACGGCCAGACCCGGCAATTTTGCACGACGAAGACAGAGCAAGAGTGAGACGACGTTTTTCATGACCGGCGCGGCAGGGTTAAAGTTTCTTGGGATCCACAATGACGTGTTTGATCCGCTCGCGATTCCACGTGTAGGTGATGTGGACGAGACCATCGCGGGTCTGGATGACCGCCGGATAAGCATAGCCGTGACGGTTGGGCTCGGTCTCGAGCGTCGCGACCAGCTTCCACGTCACGCCACCGGTCGATGTCGCGATATTGAGCGGCCAGCGCGTGCCCCAGTTGCGGGTATCCGCAGACTCCGGGCCATCCTTGTGATTGTAGACGAGAAGCTGGCGGCCATCAGCCAGCGTGACGGCATCGCTTCCACTGTTCGGAATATTCAGGCCGGTCGATGTCATCTTGCTCCAGGTGCGGCCCTGGTCAGTCGACCAGTTCTGAGTGATGACCTTCTCCTTGCTCCGACTGAGAATCTGCAGGCGGCCGTCCGGGTACGTGAGCACGCTCGGCTGGATCGCGTTGAACTCCGCCTTGGTGTTGAGCGGACCGACAAGTTCCCACGTCTTGCCGACGTCGCGGCTGATCTCGATATAGACCAGCCAGCCGCGCTCATCGTCCTCGATGCTCGACGGGGAGATGATCGTCCCATCAGCCAGCTGCACCGGCTTGTTCTTGATCGGGCCGAGAATGTCCTCAGGCAGCCGACGCGGCTCACTCCACGTGCGACCATCATCCGTCGAGGTCATGACCATGCCCCACCACGTCTCCGGACTCGGACCGACCTTGTAGAACAACATCAACGGGCCGGTCTTGGGCTGGAAGAGCACGGGATTCCAGGTCGGGTAACGCTTGGCCGCATGCTGCACGCCGTTGGCGACCTCGACGCCCTCGGTCCAGCGGCCGTTTTCGTAGCGCGCCACCCAGATTCCGACATCCGGATTGCGCTCATGGGTGCCGCCAAACCAGGCCGCGATCAACGCGCCCGTATTCGTTTCGACGATCGTGGAGGCGTGGCTCTGTGGGTAGGAGGCCTTTTCGTAGATAAACTCGGATTTGAGAACGGCGGCATCGCCCGGGAGACTGCTGCCGAGGAGGCGGGCCGCCGCCAGGGCAAGGAGGAGGATCATTCGTTTTTTCATAAGAAAAGCAGGCACGGCGCGGACGCGCGAAGGCGCGGCGGCCACGAGGCGATCAGCCTCGGTGAGAGAAACAGGGTGAAGAAAGCAGAGCGAAGAACCGAGGGGCAGGCAGCGAAGGGGACGTCGCCGCGTGATCGACGGGGTGGTCGATCACGCATCAAGTGCTACAAAGCTAAAATGTTTTAGCAAGCCCGTTCAGGGGGGTGAACGTTGAGGAATTTCCTGACCAACGCTGGCGAAACTCAGACCGTGCCCGCGCCGGTGTCGACCGATGATTTCTTGTCTCCCATGCGGGTGCGCAGGGCGGAAATCTCCGCGCTGATCGCGTCGCGGGTGGCGATGATATCCGAGCTGTGGATGAGCAGATTCGCCCCGGCGCGGCACCAGGCCTCCTCGCGCGCGACCGGCATCCAGGTGTGAATGCCCGCCCCCACCCCGGCCGCCCGGGCGCGGCGGAAGATGTCGACCACCGCGGCCTCAAACTCCGGCGTGTCGTAGCGCTCGGGCTGGCCGAGGCTGCAGGAAAGATCGTGCGGCCCGATCAGCACCGCATCCAGACCGTCGACCGCAAGGATGTCATCGAGCGCCTCGATGGCCGGCACGCTCTCGATGTTGATGATCAGCGAATTCGCCTGGTTGTGCGCCGCGACGTAGGACTCGAGTTCCGGCTCGAAACGCGCGCGGCCCTCCACGGCGGCAGCCAGCTTGGCGCCTTTGACCGGCCGGCGCTTGACCGCACCCGCGAGCGCGCGAACTTCCGCCACGGTTTCCACGTAAGGGGCAATCAGTCCACAGGCGCCACCGTCGAGGACCTGGCAGGCCGCATACGGATCGGGCGAGGCAATGCGCACCACGGGCGGCAGGCCGGCATAGCGATAGGCCTGACACATCCACGACAGCTGGTGCCGGTCGATCGGCAGGTGCTCCGTGTCGATGAAGACGAAATCGAGCGGCATCCCGGCGAGCAGCGGCACCCAGCGGGGCGAGGGCGAGGCCACCATGGTGCCGTAGAGGCGCCGGCCGGCACGCAAGTCCTGACGAAACTGGGAACCGTTCATGGGCGATGGGGTAAGGCCGCCACGACCGGGCTCCGAGAGGCGGAGTCCGGATCGCTCAGGCCAGTCGAAGTGACTTAAAGTAGCGGCGGAACTCCGCCTCGATCTTGACGGCCTTGCGCGCGGATTCCTTCGAGACGACCGTCTTGGGCGCGCCGGGATCAAAGCCGCGGGCCGCGATGCCGCAGGACACGTTGAGCGGGAACGTGAGCTGATCAACGATCCGACCGACTTCCTTCATGCGAGCCTCGGGGATGGTCACATCGCCCGCCGCGCCCTCATGGCAAATCCGGAAAATCTCGAGCATGTACTCCGGAGTGAAGTTCACGAGACCGCCGATGCAGCCGGCCGCACCGAGGCCGAACACCTCAGGTAGACGCGTGTCGGCGCCGGAAAAGACGGAGAATTTCTTTTTCCTCCCCAGAGCGATCAACGCGGGGTGATAGCCGAACTCGCCGCCGCTCTGCTTGATGCCGACCATGTTGGCCCGGCTGGCAAACGCGGAGATGGTCTCAAGGCCGATGCGATTGCTGGTCAGCTCGGGGAAATTGTAGAGGTAGAACGGCAGGTCGACGCGGTCCGCCGCATGGAGAAAGAACTCCAGCATGTCGGCCTGAGACACCGGGAAGAAACTCGGCGGCATCAGCGCGGCACCGGCCGCACCCAACTTGCGCGCGGTCTTGCCTAGCGCGACGACCTCGTCGGTCCGGATTGAGCTGAGATTGGCGATGACCGGCAGCGGTCCGGCCAATTCGATCACCGCGGCCAGCACCTCTTCGCGCTGCTTCAGCGCCATGCGGGGAAACTCGCCCGTGCTGCCCAACGCAAGGAAGCCGTGCACGCCGCACTCGCGCAACCAGCGCATGTGCGCGGCGAGCGCGCGCTTCATCAAGCGGCCCCGCGCATCGAGCGGGATCCAGAGGGCAGTCAAAATACCTTTACGGGGAGCGGAGGTTCTCATGGGAGCATGGCCACCCGACCCAAGGACGAGCGGCGCATTTGCTAAAACGTTTTTTATTTCCGCATGGTCAAGTGAATAGATGCCGGCCGTGACTCGTGTACGACCGACATCGTCACTCCGCCCGCCCGATCAGCGGGCGATCGGCAGGGAGTAGAAAAATCCGTCCTCCGCCCCGATCACGAGGACCGGTTTGCCGTCCCAGTGGGCGATGGTTGGCGTGGTCGAGTGGGCGGCGAGGATCTGCGAGTGGACCGGCCCCACGTCCTTGAAGCGCCAGCGGCCCTCGGCATCACGGCCCAGGCCACGGAGCACGTTAACGTTGGTCGCGCTGTTCACGAGGAGGTCCTGCTCACCGTCACCATCCCAGTCATGGAACGTGAAGGTGCGGCGTCCGCTACCGCCGGCGCGGCGTTCGTTCATACGCAGCAGGCCGGAGACTTCATTCAAGGGACGGCCGCTGCCGTCGTACGACGAGACACCCTCGCCCCAGAACACACGCTGCGGCGGCAGCAATTCGAGTTTGCCCTGGGCGGTCTTGCGGCGCTCGAAGAGCGCGAGGTAGCCGTCCTGATCAAGCATCACGAGGTCGAGCAGACCGTCGTGGTTCCAGTCGATCAGCTTGGGCGTGGTGCGCCACTGCGTGACCAGCGCCTTGCCCTCGGGTTTCCACCAGACCCACGAGGGCTTGGGTGTTTCGCCCGGCCAGGCGACGTCGATCGCCTGCGCCTCAGCAAGGCGGGGGGCCGTCTTCGAGCCGATGTTCTTGTAGAAAAGAATCTTTCCCCAGATGCCGTTGGTCACGACATCGAGCAGCCCGTCGCCGTCCCAATCCGCCACGTTGGGATTCGTGTAACCCCACTTCGCCTCGGCCGGACCCTGAATCGAGCCATTATAGCCCGCCTGTTCGCGCAGGAGCGTGCTGCCCGCATTCATGTAAACCGGCGCCGCCCAGCGGATCGGATTGCCACCGAGATTCTTGATGAACCCGATGTGACCGGCCGTGTTGCCCGCCACAAGATCCTCAAGGCCATCCCCATCCCAGTCGACGCTCACCGGCGCGGACAAGGCGCCGAACTTCACGTGCTCCGCCTGCTGGCGGAAGTAGCGCGGGGGCAAAAACTGCGGCACGCCATCGATTACCTCGCCGGTGCCCTGGACGAGAGCGACGCGACCATCCTCGTCACCGACCACAAGATCGTAGTGACCGTCGCCGGTGAAATCCACCGCGACCGGCGTGATCATGCAGAGCTCCATCGTGAGCTTCTGCCCGCCGGCCTTGAGCTCACGTCCCGGAGCAAAGCGCGGCTCGGTCTTTGAGCCGACGTTCTGATAATAGGTGAACCCGTCGACGAATTCCCCGCAGAGGAGATCGAGATCCCCGTCGCGGTCGAAATCCGCGAAACTGGGTGAGGCCATGCCGAACACGTCGATCGGCTTGCCCTCGGTGGTCAGAAGCTTGACCGCTTCTCCGTAGCGAGGCGCCTCATTTGTGCCCTCGTTGCGCTTGTGGTACACATAACCGCGCAGCGGGCCATTCTTCCACTTTCCATTCGCGTCCCACGCATCGTCCCAACCGTAGTCACCCCAGAAATCGATGCCGACCGCAAGGTCCTGCACGCCGTTGCCATCGAGATCCACGAACTTCCACTGGTTCGCGCGAATGCGGCCTTCCTGGAGATGAACCTTGGCGGGATCGCCGAGCGTGACGGGCTGGGAGAATCCAGCCTGGCGGAAATTCGGGTGGTACGCGCCCGCAGTGGTGATCCGTGGCTGGCCATCGACGTACGAGATCTGGGGCGAGGCACCTGCCGGCCCCTGATGCTGACCGGGAGCGAACACCGGCAACTGCGTCATCGGATCGACCGTGCCTGTGTTGAGAAAAACATAAATGCCGTTTGACGGCCGATCGGTGCACACGACGACGAGGTCCATCAGCCCATCCGAATTCCAGTCCATCGGCAGCGGCCAGGCCCAAAGGCCGACCCCGAGGTCGGTCAGCAGGCCGGGATTATTGTAGGTGAGCTTGGCCATCGCCCCGTTCTCAGCTGCGCGGGTCGCAGGCGTGAGTGCAGGAATCGAGGCAAGCAGAAGGGTGGAAAGGATGCGTGGAGTGGTCATACGCGGAAAAGACGGAAGGCCAAAAACGGCCGGCCCCTTGGCGGTTGTACGCAGGTCAGCCGGGAAACAGAAGGACGTTAAGATTCAGGCAAGGCATCGGCAATCCCTGCCGATTTTGTGTCCGGAAAAGGCGGGCGGCCGTCGAGGCCGCCCGCCGGTGAGAACCATTGAGCAGGTGTCCGATCAGAACTGCGTGGTCACGCTGAAGCGGTAGCTCCGGGGCGCCTGGTCACGCGTGATGAAGAACGGCTTGTCGCCGAGATTCGTCACCATCAGGTCGAAGTTGTAGTTCTTCCAGGTGTAGGCGGCACCGACATCGAAGCTGTACTGATTGTCGGGAATCTCGGTCAGACCGAAGTTCGTGATCTGGGAGAACAGCGGGCCGACGGCATTCATGCCGGCCTTCAGCTCCCAACCCTGGTTCGACTCATCCGTGAAACTGTACTTCGCGAACAGGTTCGCGTTCCACTCGGGCGCGAAGCGCAGCGGGATCGTGCCGGGATTGTTGGTCGTGGTCCAGCCGGCCGAGTTCTGCTGGCCGGTGAAGGCCTGGCTCGTCGTCATGTCGGTGAAGTTGCCGATGAAGCTCAGGCGGTCGGTAAGGGCGCCGTAGACGCTGAGTTCCCAGCCCTTGGACTCGGCTCCCTCGATCTCGGTCACCGTGCCAAACGTCACCGGAACGCCCTGGGAGGTGCCGTTGGCGAGGATGTTCACGGTGCTGCCGGTGCGGGTCATCTCCCAATAGTTGAGAGTGAAGGACAAGCGGCCCTGCAGAACCTCACCCTTAACACCGAACTCGTTGAGTTCAGTCAGCGGGCTCACGGTGAAGAATTCCGACAGGCGCGGGTCACCGGCAAGCAGGCCGTTGTAGCGCTGCAGGGTGCGGGAAGCGTCATTTTGCACGCTCTCGACCGCATACAGCGCCAGGTTCGGGCGCAGCTTGAAGGTCACGCCATAGCGGTAGGAATCGAGCGAGGTGTCGGCGCCGCTGGCGCGCAGGCCCGTGACCTTGTTGCGGGTCTCCGTGACCTCGTCATCGGTGCGGATGCCGCCGGTGAGAAGGACCCGGTCCTGGAAGAAGCCGAGATCCTGCTGGATGAAGTAACCGAAGGAGTGACCGCTGGTCTCGGTGAAGGCTGTGCGCGGCAGGTTCGAAACGCGGCGGCCGTTGAAGTAGGACCGGCTGTAGCCCGACGCCTTCATCGCGACCATGTCGAGGGTGTTGTACGGAGCGTCTGGGATGCCCGTGTAGTTCGAGTTCTCGCTTTCGGCATCGTCGTAGGAGTAGCCGATCATCGTCATGCCGGTGAGCACGTCGCGGAAGCTGTACTTCGCAATCAGGTCAGCCTGCGTCGTGTTGCCACGGCGCCAGCCGATGCTGCCGGTGTACTGGGAGTTGACCGTGGTGCGGGTGTTGTCCTCGCCGGTGAAGGCGAAGGTGTTGTTGCTGAAGTAGCGCAGATTCGCGACCTGGCGGAAATAGAGCCAGTCGGCGAACTGGTGGGTGAAGAAGAGCGTCCCCGCCGCGGTCTCAGTCTTGTCCTCGTTGCCCGGGCCGGAGATGTTGAAATTCGCCGGCAGGCCGAGGGCGGTGATCGGGTCCGTGCTGACATCAAAGCGCGGGATGAGGCGGCGCAATTTCTCCGGGTAGACGGCGAAGCCATGCCCCTCTTCGCGCGAAGGCGTGTTCAGCTTGAGCAGTTCGGCATTGAAGATCAGGTCGGTGCGCGGGCCGATCTGCCACTTGAACGACGGGTAGGCGGTGTAGTTCTTGACCTTCTGGAACTGGATGTAGTCCTCGCCATCCTGCCACGAACCCGCGAGACGGAACGCGATCGCGTCGTTCCAAGCCGGGGCATAGTTCGTGTCGATCTCGACGCGATTCATCATCCCGTCGTATTCGTCGAAGCTGAGCGCGTACTTCAACTGAGTGGAGTTAACGCCCAGATCGGGTTTCTTGAGAATGTAGTTGAGCAGGCCGGTGCCGCCCGCGCGGCCCTGCACGGCGGAAGGCGGCCCCTTCACGACCTCAAGGCGCTCGTAGCCGACCATGTCGCGCTTGTTGCTGCCCATGCGGACGCCGTCGACGGAGATCGAGCCGTTGGTCTCGAAGCCACGCAGGTTGACGCCGTCGCCGGAACCGGCGTTGCGATTGCGGACATAGACGTTGGCGACGTAGCGGAACGACTGGTCAAACGTGGTCGCACCGATGTCCTTCAGGAACTCCTTCGTCACGATATCGACGGTCTGGGGGATATCGATGATGGGCGTGTTGGTGCGGGTCGCCGTGGAGGCGGACGAGACCTTGTAACCGCTCGACTTCTCCGCCGTGACGGCGAAGGGCGTCATGACAATGGTCTTGTCGGATTCATCGGACTCGCCGCCGGAGGCGGGAGCCACGGTTTGGGCCGGAAGCGAGAGCGCAACAGCGGCAACAGAAAGCGCGGAAGCCGCGCGTCGGACAAATGGGTAAGGATGCATAAGAGCAAACGGAGTCAGTCGGACTTGGGTTGGGTAACGGTGAACGGGCCGGCCGAATTGCTTCAGCCTGCCTTGGAGGACGCCGTCAAGGGGAGTGGGCGCCGACCCGGCACAAGACGTAAATCGTTTTAGCAAAGTCAAGCGGTTCAGGACGAATATGCATTCCAATGCGGGCCATTATTTACCGTCCCGGGTATTTGGAAGCAGGCCCGCTCGCTGCTCCAGGCGGCTTCCAAGCCTAAAAAGAAACCGGAATTAGGCCTCGCTCGCAGGCTCCGGTTCCGGAGTCTGCCGCGGCTTGACGGAGACCGAAGCCGCTCCTGCCGCAAAGAGCGCAAGTCCCACGGCGACGAACCAGTCGCCGTGCTTCACGTAAAAGCTTTCTTCACCGATCCAGCGGGCGTCGCGCGTCACATCAACGGAAGCGGAGCCGCGGAAATAGATTGTCCCCTCCGCGGCATCAGCCGGCTTGATCGAGACCACATCGCGCGCAAGCCCGTCGGCACCGGGACGTGACACCTTGGTCAACACGGCGCGGACGGCGCCAAACTCGTCGATCCAGCCGCTCCAGCCGCCGTTGCCGGCGCGCAGGACCGGACGCCGCGTTTCGACGGCCCGCAGCACGCTGTGCGCCGCGTGCTGGTAGGCCGCCCCACCCTCGCCGAACCAGCCGTTGTTGGTCATCACCGTGAGCACATCCGCCCCCGCACGCACGCTCTCGCGTGCGAGCGACGGGAACACGTCTTCAAAACAAATCAGCGGCCCGGCCACGAAGGCCGAGTTGCGCGTCGCCACGATCAAGGGCGACGGGCTTTCACCCGGTTCAAAGTCCCCCCCAATCGGCACGAACTTGCCGATCCAACCCAGGACCGGACGGAAGGGGACGAACTCACCGAATGGCACGAGATGACGCTTCGTGTAGAAGCCGTCGATCAGACCGGCATCGGGCTCGACCAGGAAGGCCCCATTGCGCCACGCATCGCCCTCGGGCCCGCGCTCGACGGCGATCGAGCCCATGAGCAAGGGGGCACCCGCCTTGCGTACGAGGGTTTCGGTCCAGGCGCGAACGGTGTCATCGCCCTTCACGGCCCACGGCGTGACGGCCTCGGGCCAGAGAATCAGATCGGGACGACGGGCGGCCGCACTGATCACACCTTTTTCCAGGATATCCAGAACCGCCGGGCCCTGCGTCTCATCCCACTTCACGCTTTGCGGGATATACGGTTGGACAAACGAAACGCGAGCCAGCGGAACCGCATAGGCGTGACGGTTGAACGTCTCCTGCAGGTGGATGCTCATGCACACCAGAAGGAGGAACATCGAGGCGAAGAACTCTTGGCTGCGGCGGTTAAAACCGCGCAGCGGCTCAAAGATCAGCCGGTGGGCATACGCGGCAAAACCGAGGTTCATCGCGATCAGCACGAAGGAAATACCTCCGGCGCCGGTGAACGCTGCGATCTGCAGAATGCTGGCGCGCTGCCACTGGCTGGCGGACAACGTCAGCCACGGAAATCCACTGAGGAGCCAGGTCCGGGTCCACTCGATGAACACCCACAGGCCGGCGAGGCCGAAGATTGCAACGATTCGCGTAAACGCGCCGTGACCCTGCAATCGCGGCATCAGCCACCAAGCGGCCAGAAACCACGAGCCAACCCAGACTCCGACAAAGGGCCCGAGGAGCAGCAGACCCAGCCAGGTGACATTGTGCAGCCACCCGAGCAGGATCGTCCAAGCCACGGCCTGTGCGCCGAGCACGACCGCGGCGTAGAGACGGAAGGAAGGCCGACGATAGGCCCAGAGCGCGGCTGGCGCCGCGAAGACATAGGCCATCTCTGACACATTGTAGGGCGGGAAGGCCACAACCGTGAGGAGCACGGTCGTGAGGAAGACGGAGACCGCGGCCAGCGGGGTCGCCCAGCGCACGCGAAAGGGCGGCGGGGCGTCGTAGGGATTTTCAGCGAGGATCGTCGCGTTGTTCACGCGCCGTGGCACTGCTTGAACTTCTTCCCGCTGCCGCAGGGACACGGGTCATTGCGACCGACCTTCGGGGCTTCGCGCCGGACGGTGACCTTGGGCAGCTGGACCTCTTCGCTTCCCTCAGGCGATTCGCCCGGACCCGACGAGGTGATCGTCGTGTTGATCTGGGGCGTCGGCAAGGAACGCGCAGCCGGCGGAGGCGGCGTGGCCGGGCCCTGGGTCCGCGCGGTGCGGCTCAGGAGCGACAGCATGTTCTCGAACGACTGGAGGTTGGAGGCACTGCGGAAGAGCCCGGTGCAGATCTGAAGGCGGACGTTCTGCATGAGCTCTTCGAAGAACTTGAAGGCCTCGCCCTTGTACTCGACGAGCGGATCCTTCTGACCGTAGCTGCGCAGGCCGATGGAGCGGCGGAGCTCCTCCATCTCGGTCAGGTGCTCCTGCCAGTGGTGGTCGATCGCGTTGATGATGACGTAGCGCTCGAGGGCGCCAAGCGCCTCGGGCACCTCGACCGACTCCTTCACCGCGTAAGCCTGCTGGACGCGGGCGACGACCGACTTGGCCAGCGCGTCGACGTCGGAGCCCTTGAGATCCGCGGCGGTGACGCCGATCGGGAAATGCGTGTTGATCCAGCCCACGAGGCTCTCGAGCGCCGCGGGCGTGGGGCCGGATTTGTCATCGAAGCCGGCGGCCTCGATGCGGAGCGCGAGCTCTTCCTCGACCTGCTCGAAAATGATGTCCTTCGGACGGTCGGCGTGGATCGCACCGTTGCGGATGCCGTAGATGACCTCGCGCTGCTTGTTGAGCACGTCGTCGTACTGGAGCAGGCGCTTGCGAATCGAGTAATTCTGCTGCTCGACCTTCTTCTGCGCGCTCTCGATCGAGCGGTTGAGCCACGGATGCTCGAGCTCCTCGCCTTCCTTCATCGAGCCCTCCATGAGCTTCGAGGCGAGATTGCCCTGCAGGAAGAGACGCATGAGGTCGTCCTCGAGCGAAAGGAAGAACTTGGTCAGACCCGGGTCGCCCTGACGCGAGCAGCGGCCGCGCAGCTGGCGGTCGATGCGGCGGGACTCGTGGCGCTCGGTGCCGATGACGTAAAGACCACCGAGGTCGCGGACGCCCTCGCCGAGTTTGATGTCGGTGCCGCGGCCGGCCATGTTGGTGGCGATCGTGACGGCGCCGCGCTGACCGGCGCGGGTGACAATCTCGGCCTCCTGCGCGTGATACTTGGCGTTGAGAACGGTGTGGACGATGTTCGCGCGCTTGAGCATGCGCGAGAGCACCTCGGACGACTCGACGCTGACCGTGCCGACGAGCACGGGCTGGCCGCGCTTGTTGGCTTCCTCGATCTCCTTGACCACCGCGTTGTACTTATCGCGGCGCGTCTTGAAGATGGAGTCGTTGCGGTCGATGCGGATGCAGGGCTTGTTGGTCGGGATGACCTGCACCGCGAGACGATAGATGTCGTTGAACTCGGTAGCTTCCGTCTCGGCCGTGCCGGTCATGCCGGCCAGCTTGTCGTACATGCGGAAGTAATTCTGGATCGTGATCGTCGCGTAGGTGCGCGTCTCGCGCTCGATGTTCACGTTCTCCTTCGCCTCGACCGCCTGGTGCAGGCCGTCGGACCAGCGGCGGCCCGGCATGACGCGACCGGTGTTCTCGTCGACGATCATGACCTTGCCGTCCTGGACGACGTACTCGACGTCGCGCTCGTAGAGCGAGTAGGCGCGGAGGAGCTGGGAAATGGCGTGAATCTCCTCAGAGACGGCGGCGTAGCGCTGCTGTGCGGCGAGCTTGCGCTCCTCGCGCTGCTCAGGCGTGAACGAACCGTCCTTCTCCAGATCAGAGAACTCGGTCGCGAGGTCAGGCAGCACGAAGGCGTCGCGGCTGTCGGGGCGGAGCTTGCTGCGGCCCATTTCCGAGAGGTCGGCCTGGTGCTGGCGCTCATCGATCGAGTAGTAAAGCTGCTCCTTGAGGCGGTAGAGCTCCTCTTTCTGCAGGTCGGAGTTGAGCTCGGTCTCGAGCTTGTCGAGGCCCTTGCGCCAGTCGCCGTTCTCCATCAACCGGAGGAGAAGCTTGTTGCTGGGGTTGCCGATCTTGACCTGAAGCAGCTTGCGGTAGGCGGCAGAGCGGTCGTCCGCGGTGGCGCCGGCCTTTTCGAGCAGATCCTTGGCTTCGCCCACAAGGCGGTTGCAAAGGCGGGTCTGCTCGTTGACGAGGCGCTCGACGCCTGGCTTGAGCCGGGTGAAGGGCTGCTCGCGCTCAATCGGGGCCGGGCCGGAGATGATGAGGGGCGTGCGGGCTTCGTCGACGAGGATGGAGTCGATTTCGTCGACGATGCAGTACCAGTGATCGCGCTGGACCTGGTCCTCCTTGCGCGTGGCCATGCCGTTGTCGCGCAGGTAGTCGAAGCCGAACTCGGACGCGGTGCCGTAGGTGATGTCGCGCGAGTACATCTCGCGGCGAAGGTCGGACGGCATCTGCTGCTGGATGCAGCCAACGGTGAGGCCGAGGAAATTGTAGAGGTGCCCCATCCACTCCGAGTCGCGACGCGCGAGGTAGTCGTTCACCGTGACGAGCTGGGCATTGCGGCCGTTCAGCGCGTTGAGGTAGAGCGGGAGCGTCGAGACGAGCGTCTTGCCCTCACCCGTCGCCATTTCCGCAATCTTGCCCTGATGGATGGCCATGCCGCCGATCAGCTGGACATCAAAATGAACCATGTCCCAGACAAGCTCGTGCTCGTTGACGACGAACGTGCGGCCGCACATACGGCGCGCCGCGTTCTTCACGGTGGCAAACGCCTCGGGCAGGATCTGGTCGAGGCTCTCACCCTGCTTCACGCGGGCCCGAAACTCGTCGGTCTTCGCCCGGAGCTGCTCGTCGGTCAACGCCTGGTACGATTTCTCGATTTCGTTGATGCGGGCAACCACAGGTCGGCTCGCTTCGAGGAACTTACGATAATGCCGGCCGGCGAGGCGTTTGAAGAGGAAAGAGAACATGAAGGGGTCAAAGCGTAGGGCAGGCCACGCACATGGCAAACGACAAATGCCGGCTAAGAAGACCCCATTTTACCTCTCAAAACGTCCTTGCCGGTCCTCATCGCGAATCGAGGGACCCCAAGGCGTGTCACGGCACGCTGAGACACAGTCCACCAAAGAAGCCGAGACAAGCTGTCTCAGCGCATGCGCCGGACTCAGACCTGCGTACGGAAGTACGCGATCGTGCGCTGCAGGCCTTCCTCGAGGGCGATGGTGGGCTCCCACTTGAGGTGCTTGCGCGCGAGCGTGATGTCCGGACGGCGCTGCTTGGGGTCATCGGAGGGCAGCGGACGGTAAACGATTTTCGATTTCCCGCCGACCAGCTTGAGGGTCAGTTCCGCCAGCTGCAGCATGGTGAACTCGCCGGGGTTGCCGATGTTCACCGGACCGACGGTTTCGGTCTGGTTCATCAGGCGCAGGAAGCCCTCGATCAGATCGTCCACGTAGCAGAACGAACGGGTCTGGGTGCCATCGCCATAGATGGTGATGTCCTCGCCCTTCAGCGCCTGCACGATGAAATTGGAAACCACCCGCCCGTCATTCGGGTGCATCCGCGGGCCATAGGTGTTGAAGATGCGGACGATGCGGATATCGACGCCATTCTCGCGGTGGTAGTCGAAGAAAAGGGTCTCGGCCACGCGCTTGCCTTCATCGTAACATGAGCGCTTGCCGATCGGGTTCACATTGCCCCAGTAGGACTCGGGCTGCGGGTGGACCGACGGATCTCCGTAGACCTCACTGGTGCTGGCCTGAAAGACCCGGGCCTTCACGCGCTTGGCCAGGCCGAGACAGTTGATGGCACCCATGACCGACGTCTTCGTGGTCTTGATCGGGTTGAACTGGTAGTGCGGCGGCGAGGCCGGGCAAGCGAGGTTGTAGATCTGGTCGACCTCAAACTTGAACGGATCAATCACGTCGTGGCGCACAAGCTCGAACGACGCGTTGCCCAGAAGGTGAGCGATGTTGCTCTTCCGGCCGGTGAAAAAATTATCGAGGCAGATCACCTCGTGACCGCCTTGGATGAGACGGTCGCAAAGATGAGAGCCAAGAAAGCCAGCACCGCCGGTGACAAGGATGCGCATACGTCTGCATCGTGCCGGCAGACAGCGGTTTTGCCAGCAAATCCGCGCACATCCGCGTTTCCCCTACCGGCCTCCGGCTTGGGGCGCGCCGACAACAGGGGCGTGCTCAAGTTCCAACTACATGAACTTTTTTCCGGTTCATGAAATGAATTCGAAACCTATCCGTGACTCTCCGGTCGAAACCGCCCGTCAGTTCATAACCCAACCAAGAAAACCAACATGAAATCCCTTAAACTCCTCGGTGTGGTCGCGGCTCTCGCCGCCGGCACCAGCGCTTTCGCCCAGCAGTCCCCGACGCCGACGGCGTCATCCGGTCTGCTCGGCCAGCGCTACGTTTCGGCCGCGTTCGGTGTGGTCGACCTCAATCGATTCCCGGTCGACCAGTTCGGCGCATCCGTCGGCGTCAACCTCCCGCTGACCACCACGGTGGATCTCGGCCTCGGCTACACCCATTCCTGGCTCGAGTCCTTCAGCGACATCGACAGCGAGACGCTTGTGGCCGACCTGACGACCTACTTCTCATCCGGCGCGATCAAGCCATTCGGCACGGTCGCCGTCGGCTACGACTGGAATGATGTCGACGACAGCTCCTTCTGGGTAGTGCGCGCCGGTTTCGAGTACGACGTGAACTCCCGGCTTTCGACGTCGGTCAGCGCGGGCTACACCGACGACTTCAACAGCGGTGACGGCAGCCAGTGGGACGGCGCGGTGCGGGCCAACTACTGGGTCACCCGGTCCGTGGCAGCCGTCGCGACGGTCAGCCTGATCGAGCGCGGCCACGTTGGCTACTCGCTCGGCGCGACGATCCGCTTCTGACGATCATCGTCCCGGTCCTCGATTCCAACCCGCAGGCCTCGGCCTGCGGGTTTTTCTTTTTCCGATCAGCCGCGAGCCGCCGCGCCAGTTTCGTAGCGCTGGATCCATGCCCGGTGCCAGGAGCCGTAGTCGCCCGCCTCGATGTGCGCGCGGGCCTGCGCCATCAGATCGAGATAAAAATGCAGGTTGTGCAGACTGAGCAGGGTGCCCGCGAGCATCTCCTCGGCCTGCACCAGGTGGCGCAGGTAGGCCCGCGAGAACGTGCGACAGGTATAGTTATCGAGCCCCTCCACAATCGGTGACGCATCGGTCCGGAAGCGTTCGTTGCGCAGGTTGATCGGCCCGTCAGGCGTGAAAACGAGGCCGTTGCGGGCCACGCGCGTCGGCAGCACGCAGTCGAACATGTCCACGCCCAGCGCGACCATCTTCAGCAGCTGCGGAGGCGTCCCGAGACCCATCGTGTACCGCGGTTTGTCGGCCGGCATGAACGGCGTGGTCGCGCCGACCTGCTTGAGCATCTCCGGTTCGGGTTCGCCCACGCTCACCCCGCCCACGGCGTAGCCGGGAAAGTCGAGCGCTGCGAGCGACTCCGCCGCCTCCCGGCGCAAATCATCGAAAGTCGATCCTTGGACAATCGCGAAGGCGTGATGCCCGCGCGCCAGAAACCCGCTCTCCGTGGCAATCTCCTTGCACTGCTTCGCCCAACGATAGCTGCGGTTGACCGCCACCGCGCACGCGTCGCGCTCGCAGGGCCAGGGTGGGCATTCGTCGATGACCATCGCGATGTCACTGCCCAGATTGGACTGGATTCCCATGACCTCCTTGGGCCCGAGGAAGAGCTTCGCGCCATCCAGATGCGACTGAAAGGCCACGCCGTCCTCGCGGATGTCGCGCAGTTTCGAAAGGGAAAAGACCTGAAAACCACCACTGTCAGTCAGGATCGGTCCATCCCAGCCCATGAACCGGTGCAGTCCGCCCAAATCGCGCACCAACTCGCTGCCGGGCCGGATATTGAGGTGGTAGGTGTTACCGAGGATAATCTGGGCCCCGATTTCCTTGAGGTGCACCGGGGTCAGGGCCTTGACCGTGCCCTGGGTGCCCACGGGCATGAAGATGGGGGTCTCGACCACACCATGCCGGGTCTGCAGGCGCCCGCGCCGGGCGGCGGTGGCTGTATCGGTTCGCAGAAGTTGGAAATGTTCGGGCATCGGCGTACCCCACCCTACCGGGACGCTTGACCCCGCTGTCAATCCGCGAGGTAATCTTACCTTACCTTTACCGTGCTGCTGGTCATCGATAATTTCGACTCGTTCACCTACAACCTCGTCCAATATTTCGGCCAGTTGGGCGTGCAGCAGCGCGTGTTCCGCAACAACGAGATCACCCCGGCCGAGGCGCTCGCGCTCAATCCGGACCGCGTGCTGATCTCCCCCGGCCCCTGCTCACCGGTCGAAGCCGGCGTGTCGCTGGACATGATCGGAGCCTTTGCCGGCAAGAAACCGCTGTTCGGGGTGTGCCTCGGACACCAATCGATCGGCCACTACTTTGGCGGGCGCGTGATCCGGGCCGACCGGCTGATGCACGGCAAGACGTCACCCATCCTGCACCAAAACACGGATGTCTTTAAAGGCATGCCCCAGGGCTTTGCCGCCACCCGCTACCACTCGCTGCTGGTGGAGCGCGCCACGCTGCCGGACTGCCTCGCGATCACGGCTGAGACCGCCGAGGGCGAGATCATGGGCCTGCGCCACAAATCCCTTCCCATCTGGGGCGTGCAGTTCCATCCTGAGTCCATCGCCACCGAGGGTGGCATGAAGATTCTGGAAAACTTCCTTTCCCTCAACTGACCCCACCATGCGCTGTCCCAAGTGCACCTCGATCGAGGACAAGGTCATCGATTCCCGCATCAGCAAGGAAGGCAGCACCATCCGCCGCCGCCGCGAGTGCATGGAGTGCGGAAATCGCTTCACCACGACTGAAATGCTCGTCCGCGAGGATCTCGTCGTGATCAAGCGCGACGGCCGCCGCGAGGACTTTGACCGCGAGAAACTCGTCCGGGCCGCGCGCGCCGCGTGTCACAAACGCCCGGTCGACGCCGAGCAGATCACCATGCTGGTCGAGGACGTGATCGACATCCTCGAGGCCCAGTTCGAGAGCGAGATCCCGTCGCGTGCCATCGGCGATGCCGTGATGGAACGCCTGCGCCGGATCGACCAGGTCGCCTACGTCCGTTTTGCGAGCATCTACAAGCAGTTCCGCGACGTCGCGGAATTCATGCAGGAGATCAACGCGCTCGACAAACCGAAGCAATGACGCGGCGTGACGACCTGCGCCGTCTGCATTTCATCGACGGTCTGTTCGCCCACGTCACCGGGCACGACCTCTACCTCGCGCAGCAGATCAAGGCCGCGATCGCCTGCAGCCTAAGCGAACTGGCGGAGCAGATGGCAGCCAAGCCTGAGCTGGCCGCGACCTACGATGCCGCGTTCAACGCTGCCGCGGCTGATCTGCTCTCGAAGCTCTTCACGCACCTGCCTCGCCACGGTTTTTACCACTGGGACGCCTCGCTCACCCTCGCGTCGGCCACGCCGCTCTTCACG
This sequence comes from Opitutaceae bacterium, assembly GCA_036401075.1. Taxonomy (GTDB): domain Bacteria; phylum Verrucomicrobiota; class Verrucomicrobiia; order Opitutales; family Opitutaceae; genus CAMAXB01. The sequence goes on along the minus strand of DASWVY010000045.1, from coordinate 30,347 downwards.
CGAGCCGAGGTCATGACGGGCTTGAAGCACCTCGCACGCTACCGCGAGTCGACGCTGCTGGTGACCAACCTCCGCCCCGCGCTGATCCCCCCTGCCCGCCGCGCCACGGCGAAGCGCAAGCGCGACTACGAGGAGGCCCTCGCCTTCATCCACGACCTCGCCGCCGCCAGGACGAGCCGCAGCGCGAAACTGCAGCTGCTGTTTCTCTAGGAACCACGAAATACACGGAACACACGAAAGCGAAAGCCGCCCAGACGACCTTCCGCGAATCACGTGAATGGGCGCGAATTCCGGATCCTAAAAAATGAGGTCTGCTCGGAGGTTGCATTCGCGGCTATTTGCGTGATTCGCGGGCCATGCAGGGTCCTGTCAGGCGATCAATCAGGGGATCTTTTTCGTGTATTCCGTGTTTTTCGTGGTTAACTCTGCTGCATCATGTCCAAGACGATTTTTCAGAAGATCATCGACCGTGAGATTCCAGCGAAGATCGAGCATGAGGATGATCGTTGCATCGTCCTGCACGATATCCAGCCACAGGCGCCGGTTCATCTCCTCATCATTCCCAAGCAACTCATCCCCCGGGTCGGCGAAGCGACCGCGGCCGATGAAGCCGTGCTCGGACATCTGCTGGTGACCGCGGGGGTCGTCGCCAAGAAACTCGGGCTCGCGCGCGGCTTCCGCCTCGTCATCAACCACGGGCCCGATGCCTGCGAGACCGTTCCGCATCTTCACGTGCATCTGCTCGCCAAGCGCCAGCTGACCTGGCCGCCGGGCTAGGCCGGACGGACCTCGAACGTACCATCAGTCCGTTTCACGACCCGACGCTTGAGTTCCAGCATTATCAGGGTCGACGACAGCGCCGCCACGGAGAGCCCGGTCTGCGTGGCCAGGTGATCGATCGACAGCAACGCTCCGCCGGCGAAGCAGGCGAGCACGGTCGCCTCATCATCGGACAACGCGGCCGATGATTCCGCCGAAAGTCCGGCTCCGGCCACGATCGGGGCCGGCCGCAGGCCATCAAGGTAGTTCAGTTCGTTCAGAACATCGTCGACGCTCGTCAGCAGCGTCGCTCCGTCACGAATGAGCTGGTGGCAGCCGGCGCTGGTGGGCTGATCGATCCGCCCCGGCACCGCAAAGATCAATCGCCCCTGCTCGCCGGCGAAGCGCGCGGTGATCATGGAGCCACCGCTGACATCCGTCTCCACCACGATGACCGCCTCGCACATGCCGGCGACGATGCGATTGCGCATCGCGAACGACTGCCGGTTCGCGCGGCGACCGAAGGGGAACTCCGAAAGGATGGCCCCCTGCTCCTCGATCTGCCGGTAAAGTGCGAGGTTCTCGGGCGGATAAATGATGTCCACGCCCGTACCCAGGACGGCCGCCGTGCGCCCGCCAACCGAGAGCGCGCCTTCGTGCGCCGCCGTATCGATCCCGCGGGCAAGTCCGCTGACCACACAGAAACCCGCCCGTGCGAGCTCGGCACCGAGCTTTTTGGCAACCGACTGCCCATACAGCGTGGTCCGCCGGCTGCCCACGATCGCGATGCACGGCTGGCTGAAGTCGTAGGTGCCTTTCCGATACAGACCGATCGGCGGATCGTGAATCTCACGGAGCAGACGCGGATACTCCGGATCAGGCGTGACCACAAAGGTCGTCCGGGCCTGGGCCATGCGCTGCTGCTCACGCTCGAGATCAAAGTGATCGCGCCATGCGGTCACCGTGGCGCTGATGACCGGCCCCACCCCCTGCACCTGCTGCATACGATGAGCTCCGGCCGAAAGCACGTTCCGTGGATCACCGCCCAACTCGACAAGGAGCCGGTTCAGCGTGATCGGGCCGATATTGGGCAGAGCGTTCAGCACCAGAAACGCCTGCCGCTCCGTCATCTCGGAGGACATGATTGCAAGAAAGGGATCCGGAACGCTGTCCGACTACCTCGATGGCGTAAAGCCTTGTTGCAAATGAATAGTAAAGGCAAGGTATTCCAACAGGTCGGTCGTCCGCACTGCTACCGCACCGCGCGTTTGCGCGAGACGATCGGCCGCCTGTCCGTGCCAAACCACGCCTTGGATCGCGGCCAGCCGAGGGTCGCCCGGAGTCTGGGCCAGCAGACCACCCACCAATCCAGCCAGCAGGTCACCACTGCCACCGCGCGCCAGCACCGGACCTCCAAAGAAACTGTGCACCACGGTGCGGCCGTCGGCGACGCACGTCACCGGGCCTTTAAGGACCGTCACAACCCGCCGCTCGGCGCTGAAGGTCGTCACGTCTTGTCCACCCGCGATCCGCGCAAACTCGCCGGCATGCGGCGTGAGGATAGCTGGCACTTTGAGGTCACGCACCGTGTCCGCCTGGAGCGCATCCGCATCGATCACGACCGGGACGCGCGAGGTCAGGATCAAGTCGCGCGCCAGGGAAAGCGTCTCACCTTCACGCCCCAGCCCCGGCCCGATGAGCAACGCAGTCATCCGCTCCGCTTTCTCCCGAAACAGGTGAGCCCCCTCGATCGCGAGCCCGCCGTCCGGCGTTTCCGGCCAGCCAACCCACATCGCCTCGGGCACGCGGGCGGCAAAGGCCGGCGCAAGTGACGCCGGGACGAAGGCCGTCACCAGTCCCACCCCGCTCTGCAGCGCGGCCAGCACGCTCATCAGCACGGCGCCCGGATAGCGACCGGATCCTCCCACGATGAACAGATGTCCATACGTGCGCTTGTCGGACGCAGCGGGACGCAGGCGATTCAGGGGGGCGAGGATGGCGGATCCGGCGACCCACTCCCTCGCGTGGGGAAACGCGGCTGCGGTCGGGAACCCCAAGCCCAGAAAGCGCAGACGTCCTGCGTTCGGCAGTCCGAGCAGTGGTGTCTTCACGATCCCTGTCGCATAGGTGATGTCGGCGCGAAACGCGTCACGCTCGCCCAAGCCGCTGGGCAGGTCGACCGCCGCCCGCAATCGGGCCGCGACCCCATTCGCCTTCGTCAGCACCGCCGCTGCCCGCGCATCGAGCGGGGCGCGAAATTGAAAACCGAATACACCGTCGATCACGATGTCGTAGGTCGGGCCGACCCGCTTCGCATCCGTCCGGCGCTCACGTTCTCGGGCGGTCTCCGCGAGCCGGCGTAGGGCGCGCAGCGCGAGCGGGCGCATCGCCTTTTCTCCGTAAACCAACCACACGTCGACGGTCAGCATCGGATGGCGCTGCGCAAGGTCAGCAGCCGCGAGCAAGGCATCGCCGCCATTGTGCCCCTTGCCGACGAGGACCAGCACCCGCGCCTCCGCCGGCAGCCCCCCCACCTCGGCGAGGTCCCGCTCAACGGCGTGGCTGAGACCGGTGCCAGCGGCGTTCATGGCCTGCCATTCGCGGGTCTCGTCGCCACCCAGATAGGTGGCCTCGAACTGCCGGGCCTCGGCGCAGCTGAGAATGGGATGGAGCGAGCGATCCATGCAGTTCCCTTCGCTCAAACCTTGGGCTCGCCGGCCGCCGGCGCGGGCGGCGGCAGGTACGCGGGACGCGGCGGACTGGTGGGCGTTGGCTGCTCGCGCCAAGGACCAATCCGCTCCGCCTCGATCTCCGGACTCAAGCGACCGGCCCGGCGGGCTTCGCGCTCTTCGGGCGGTTCGGTGAAACGCAGCGGGGCCTCGGACGGCGGATTCGCCTCCGTTAGGGGACGAGTAAGCCGGCTGATCGATCGGACGTACAATCCATCGGTGGTCCGAACGATCTCAAAGAAATCCGTGAAACCGCCCGTGGTGGAATTCCACAACGCCACTTCCGTCCGGTCCTCGGCCCAGCGGGCAAAACTGCCCCACTCGGCAAAGACCGCCTCGATCACCGCCAAGCTCGGACGATCGGTCAGCGCGGTCACGTTTTCAACGGGCGACGGAGCCGGAGCGGGAGGGACGACGACCGCGGCGGCCGCCGCGACGGCGGACGAGCGACGCATTTCATGCTGAAAACCCAGCACCGCGATCACCCCGAGAAGAAAACCCACCATGATCCACGAAGGCGTCTTGGAGAGTTTTTCCTTCGGTTCAGCGGCGCTCATGGGGAAACTTTAGAGCTTCCGCAGCAAAGCCGCAACCGCCATCGCCATCGTGTCGGTATGCGAGAGGGAAACCTGAATGCTGGTGGCGCCCACGGACCGAAGCAGGGCCTCGCCTTTTTCGTCCAGGCGGACGAGCGGCTCATGCCGCGTGCCGTGATAGATCGAGATCGATTTCCAACCGAGTTCGGCCCCGATGCCCGTGGTGAAGCACTTTGAAACCGCTTCCTTGGCCGCAAACCGGGCCGCCAGATGCTTCGGTGGGTGCGGCATCGCAAGGCAGTAGGTACGTTCCTCTTCCGTGAAGACCCGGGCGAGGAAACGCTCTCCCTGCCGCTCCAACACCCGTTGAATGCGCGCGATTTCCACGAGGTCACACCCCATGCCAAGAAGGATGCCGCCCGGCGGTAGATCGAGATTCATGAAAAGGGAAAAAGGTGTCAGGCCGGCAACCGAGTGGGCATCCGCGAGCGTTCTGTTCAGACGGCATTCATGCGGGTCTTCATTTCCCGCACCGCCTCTTCAACGCCGGTAAAGAGCGCGCGACTCACGATGCTGTGGCCGATGTTGAGTTCGTGCAGGTGCGGCAGGGTCCGCACCTCGGCAATATTGACGTAGTTGATGCCATGACCGGCATTGACCACGAGGCCGCATTGATGACCCAGCGTCGCGCCCACGCGCAGGCGCTTGAATTCCGCCGCCCGCCCAGCGTGATGATAGGCATTGGCATAAGCCCCGGTGTGCAGCTCGATCCAAGGCGCCCCGAGTTTGGCACTGAGCTCGATCTGCGCCTCGTCCGGATCAATGAACAGGCTGGTGATGATCCCGGCCGCATTCATCGCCTCGACGCAGGCGCGCACCCGGTCGCGAGCACCGACCACATCCAAGCCGCCCTCGGTCGTGACCTCCTCGCGGCTTTCGGGAACCACGCAGACCGATTCGGGCTTCAGCTTGAGCGCGAACTCAATCATGGCCGGCGTGCAGGCCATTTCCAGATTGAGGCGGGTGCCGATCGTCTCGCGCAGGCGCCAGACGTCCCGTTCCTGGATGTGCCGGCGGTCCTCACGCAGATGAACGGTGATGCCGTCGGCGCCCGCGCGTTCGGAGAGGACGGCAAAGGTGACGGGATCGGGCTCGATGCATCCCCCGGTGGTGGCCTCAGCCTGACGGTAGCGGGCTTGGCGAACGGTGGCGCAGTGGTCGATGTTGACGCCGAGAAGGATCATGATGGTAGGCAGCTATAAAAGCCCGACCGGGGAATCCAAGAAATGAATCGCCGGGTGACCGCATTTCATGACTACATGCCCGGCACGACCACCATCTCTTCCGTGACCCAAGCGACGCCCAAGCGAGAAAACCTGCTGCTCAGTATCGTCTTCAACATCGTTCTCGGCTCGCTGACCCTGACCTACCTCAGCAAGCCGGAAGCCTTGGGCCCACGTGTGGCCACCATCGTGGCGCTGATCTTTCCGCTCGGCTACGGCATCTGGGATTACCGGCAGCGGCGGCAGGCAAATTTTGTTTCGGTGATCGGCGTTGCGAGCATCCTCCTCACCGGCGGGCTTATGCTGCTGGACATGGATGCCTTCTGGATCGCGGTGAAGGAAGCGGCCATCCCCGCCATCATCGGCTTGGCCGTGCTTTTCTCGATGAAGAGCAAGCGTCCACTTGTGCGCGAATTTTTGCTGAACGATCAGGTCATCGACCTGCCCAAGGTGGAGCAGGCGCTGACCGAGCGCGGCACGCGCGGCGCGTTCGATCGTCTGCTGGCCAACTCGAGTTACTGGCTGGTGGCGTCGTTCACGATCAGTGCCTTCCTGAATTTCGGCCTCGCCCGCTATCTGTTGAAGAGCACGCCCGGCACGCCCGAGTTCAATGCCGAGATTGCGCGCATGCAGGTGCTGAGCTGGCCGGTGATCGTGATCCCGAGCATGATCATGACGATGGCAGCACTCTGGTACCTGATCAGCGGACTCAAGAAGCTGACCGGACTCGAGCTGGAGCAGATGTTCCACCCCGCTCCGGAAAAGAAATAAGCCCGCCGTGGGGCGGGCCTAGTGTGGCCGGGGTCGTTGACCCCGGAAATCGGTGTTCTTATCGGACCGGGGTCAGCGACCCCGGCTACAAACGGCTCAGCGCTTGGCCATCGGCACGTAGTCGCGCACAACGGGGCCGACGTAGATCTGACGCGGGCGGTAGATGCGGCCCTTGGGGTTGGACGCAACCTCGTGCCAGTTGGCGATCCAGCCCGGCGTGCGGCCGATCGCGAACATGACGGTGAAGAGATTGGTCGGGATCCCGAGCGCGCGCATGATGATGCCCGAGTAGAAATCGACGTTCGGGTACAGCTTGCGGGAGACGAAGTACTCGTCCTGCAGCGCGGCACGCTCGAGGTTCTGGGCGATCTTGAGGAGAGGATCATTGATCCCCAGCTTGTTGAGCACTTCCTCGCAGGCCTTGCCGATGATCTTGGCGCGCGGGTCGAAATTGCGGTACACCGCGTGGCCAAAGCCCATCAGGCGGTTGCTCTTGCTGCCGGAGCGGGCGGCCGCGATGAAGCGGGTGCCGTCGTCGCCTTCGTCGTGGATGGCCTGAAGCATCTGCATGACCGCCGCATTGGCGCCGCCGTGAAGCGGGCCGGACAGGGCGTTGATGCCCGCGGCCACCGAGGTGAAGAGATTGGCGGCCGAGGAGCCGACCATGCGGACCGTCGACGTGGAGCAGTTCTGCTCGTGGTCGGCATGGAGGAGGAGCAGAAGATTGAGGGCGTTGGAAACCTCGGGGATGCCCACGTAATCCTGATAGGGCTCCGAGAGCATCATGTGCAGGAAGTTGTCCGCAAACGGGATGTCCTTCGGGAAAATGAAGGGCAGGCCCTTCTGGTAGCGATAGATCATCGCGCCCATGGTGCGCACCTTGGAGATGAGCATCGCGGCCGTCAGATCGAAGCTCTGGAGGTCCTTCTCGAAATTATTCGTGGCGAGCTGCGGATAGAACGCCGGGAGCGCCGCGACCAGCGAGCTGAGCATGGCCATCGGCGGGGCATCCTTCGGGAAGCCCTCAAACAGACGATGCATCTGGGTCTCGATCGCCGCATTCTCGCGCATCCGCTGACCGAAATCCTTGCGCTGCTGCGGATTCGGGAGTTCGCCGTAGATGATCAGGTAGGCCGTCTCGACAAAATTGCTATGGGCGGCCAGCTGGTCGATCGGGTAGCCGCGATGGCGCAGAATGCCGTTGTCGCCGTCAAGGTAGGTGATCGCGCTCTCGCAGGAGCCGGTGTTTCCGTAACCCTGATCGTAGCAGATATAGCCCGTGTCGGCCCTGAGTTTGCGGGTGTCGATCGCCTTTTCCCCTTCGCTTCCGATGATGATGGGAAGGGAGATGTCTTTATCGGCGATCTTCAGGGTGGCGGGGGAGGGCTGCATTCAGTCACAGAGAGCAAATTTCGCTCCGCTTGCAAAGAAAAGTGACGCGGGAGCCAAATACCTTGGCAGCCATAAGCGACCGTCCGCCGTCAGGTTAGATTCACGAATCCTGTCAGGCGCCCGCAAGAACGCCAGCCGCCGCGACCGCCGCAAAATTCCGGTAGATCTGGAGGCCCTTGGCCTGGCTCTTTTCGGGGTGAAACTGGGTCGCGAAGCAGTGGCCGCGGCCGATCGCCGCCGTAAAGGCCCCGCCGTAATCACATTCCGCCAGCACCAGCGAGGGATCGGCCGGGGCGCAGTGAAAACTGTGCACGAAGTAAAAGGCCTCGCCCTCAGTCTTGAGCCCATCCCGGAGCGGAGAGGCGGCCTGGACAAACCGAACCGTATTCCAGCCCATGTGCGGAATCTTGAACTCCGGCGGACGGCGGAACCGGATAACCTGTCCCGGGAAAATTCCCAGTCCTTTCACCCCACCCTCCTCCGAATACTCGAACAGGGCCTGCATACCGAGACAGACCCCAAGAAAGGGGCGGTCTGCCGCGATCCATTCCCGAACGGTCTCGGCCAACCCGGTCGCACGCAGCGACGCCACGCAGTCGCGCAATGCGCCCACGCCGGGAAGCACGAGGCCGGCGGCAGCAACCGCCTGCGCTTCGGCAGGCGTGCGCACGACATGCGGGGCCGCGCCCACGGCCTCGAGGGCCTTGGTCACACTGCGCAGGTTGCAGATTCCGTTGTCGATGACGGCGATGACAGGAGCAGACATCGCCCGCACCGTAGCGATCGAAGCCCCTGGCGCCATCCCGAAAATCAATCCGGCCGATCCAGGTATGAACTCTTTGCGTGGATCAAACCGGGGTCGGGGCACGTGGGGTGCTATTCACCTCATGCATCGCTCAACCCGACACTTACCGAACCACCGGACCCACGCATGAAAACATCCTCGTTCCCCCGCTCCCGCCGCAGCCTTGCGCTGGCGGCCTCGCTCGCGCTCGCCTCCGTTTTTCCCGCTTCCCTCGTCCAGGCCCAGGCGGCCGAAGCGACGCCCAACACGCGGCTCAGCAGCAATGAGAATGCCTTTGGTTACACGCCCAAGGCCCTTGAGCGGATGAAAGCCGCCCTTGAGGAGGGCAACTATTACAACAACAATGAAGTCGGGGATATGGTCAGCATCGTCGCGGCCTACGAAGGCGTGAAGGAAGACTACATCCTCCCGACGCCCGGTTCCGGCCCTGTCCTCATGCTCACGGCCTTCGCGTATGCCGCGCCGGGTAAGAACGTCGTCACCACCGCGATGGGCTACACCCAACTCACCCGCGCGTTCAGCGAACATGGCGGCGACATCAAGTTCGCCCCGCTCAGCGAAAGCATGGGCTACGACTTCGCCGCGCTCAGCCGCACCATCGATGAGAACACGGTCATCGTCTACATCTGCAATCCAAACAACCCGACCGGCGTCCTCGCCGATCCGGCGGAGCTGCGGAAGTTCATTCTCTCCGTCCCGCAGCACATCCTGGTCTTCGTGGACGAAGCCTATCTTGAGCTCGCCGACTCGGGTCTCGCCGCCAACACCGCCGGTCCGCTCGTCAAGCTGCGCAAGAACATGATTGTCACGCGCACCTTCTCGAAGGGTCACGGCATGGCCGGCCTGCGCGCCGGTTACGGCATGGCCCACCCGGACGTCCTCGCCAAGCTCCGCCGCTTCTACACCGGCGGCCCAAGCTACCTCGCAGCCATCGCCGCGCAGGAGGCGATCAAGGACAAGGCCCACCTCGAGGCCAATCGCAAGAAGTACGCAGAGGTGCGCGACTACGTCTGCAAGGAGTTCGACCGCCTCGGCATCAAGTACGCCAGCCCGCAGGGCGCCTTCATCTACTTCCGCGCCGGCATGCCCAACACGGATCTCGTGAAGAAACTGCGCGACGCCAAGATCTTCATCAGCGGCTCGCGCGAAAGCGGCGTGCCCGAGGGCGCGTACGGCGACTGGGCCCGCGTGAGCATCGGCACCAAGGAGGAGATGGACGTCTTCCTCGGCGAGTTCGCCAAGATCCTCGGGAAGACCTGATCCCTTTTCCGTGTTGTTATCACAACGGCCGGTCGTTGGACGACCGGCCGTTTTTTTGTGCCTACTGAAGGTTTTCCCCAATCGTCAGGCCGCCTCTTGCAAGCGCATGAATAAATTGCATCCGCGATCATGCGGTTAGTCCGAGGATTGGTGCGGGTCCTGCCCTTCTGAACGGTCAATCCATCACCATGAACTGTTCGATCCCCTCCTCCCGCCGCTTCGTCGGGGTTGCTTCACTCCTCACCGTCATCCTCGGCGCTTCCCTTCGGGCCGCACCGACCGATCCCGACAGCCCGGTCCGCCTCGGCAGCAATGAAAACGCCTTCGGCTACACGCCGAAGGCTAAGGAGGCGATGATCGCGGCGATCGAGAGCGGCAATTACTACAACCGCAATGAGGTCGATGAGATGGTGAAGATCGCCGCCGCCAAGGAAGGCGTGCAGCCGGACTTCATCTATCCGACGGCCGGATCCGGTCCGGTTCTCGAGCTTACCGCCGCCGCCTTTAGCAAGCCCGGGCTGAACATCGTCACGACCACGCCGGGTTATCCCCAGCTCACCGGCTCGTTCGCGAAATGGGGCGGCACGATCAAGTACACGCCGGTCAACGCAAAGATGGGCTACGATTTCGCCGCCCTCGCCGCCGCGATCGATGAGAACACCGCGATCGTCTACATCTGCAATCCGAACAACCCGACCGGGGTCCTCGCCGACCCGGCGGAGCTGCGGAAATTCATCATGATGGCCCCGCCGCACGTGCTCGTCTTCGTCGACGAGGCTTACCTCGAGCTCGCCGATACCGGCCTGCTGCCCAACACGGTGGCTCCGCTCGTCAAGCTGCGCAAAAATCTGATCGTCTCGCGGACCTTCTCCAAGGCCTACGCCCTGGCCGGACTGCGTGCCGGCTACGGCATCGGCAACCCGGAAACGCTGGCCAAGCTCAAGAAGTACGACCTCGGTCTCGCCCCGAGCTTCCTTGCCGCCATCGCGGCGCAGGAAGCGATGAAGGACCAGGAGTACATGGAGCTGAACCGCAAGCGCTACGCCGAGGTTCGCAACTACACGAAGAAGGAACTCGACCGCATGGGCCTGACCTACGCCGACCCGCAGGGTGCGTTCATCCTCTTCAAGTCAGGCATGAACTCCGCCGAGGTACAGAAGAAGATGCTCGCCGAAAACATCATGGTGACCCGCCCGTTTGGCATCCAGCCGGGCGACGAGTCTAAGTACGCCGACTGGGTGCGCGTCAGCCTCGGGACCAAGGAGGAGATGCAGCTCTTCGTCAGCGCCCTCGAAAAGACGCTGGGGAAAAACTAACCAAGCAGAGCGATCAGACGTCGGAGGTCAGAGATCAGGACCGGACAGCGATTCCACCGGTTCGATTCTGACCTCTGATCTCTGAAATCTGACCTCTCAATCTTCAGATCTTGCCCTTGGTGCTCGGCAGCTGATCGGCCGCACGCGGCTCGATCTGCGTGGCGGCATCCATCGCCCGGGCGAGACCCTTGAAGATCGCCTCGGCCACGTGGTGCGGCTCCTCGCCGTACTCGAGCGTGACGTGCAGGTTCGCGCCCAACGCGTTGCTGAACGCTCGGCAAAATTCCTTCACGAGCACGATGTTGAAGTCGCGCACAAACTGGGTCGGGGCCTCGACCTGATAGACAAGGTGCGGACGGCCGCCGATGTCGACCACGACACGGGCGAGCGACTCATCCATCGGCAGGAGGAAAAAGCCGTAGCGCTTGATACCGACCTTGTCACCGAGGGCCTGCTTGAAGGCATCGCCGAGCACCAGACCGACGTCCTCGACCGTGTGGTGATAATCCACTTCGACGTCGCCCTTGCAGCGGACATCGAGGTCGAAAAGGCCGTGCTTCGCAAAAAGCGTCAGCATGTGGTCGAAAAACGGCACGCCCGTGTCGATTTTCGAACTGCCGCGGCCGTCCACGGCCAGCGTCAGGGCAATATCGGTCTCGGCCGTCTTGCGGGTCAGGGTTACTTTGCGGTCTTGAGCCATGCGTCGATTGCTTCGTTGACGGCGAGCATCTCGTCGTCGTTGCCGACGCTGATGCGGAGGAAGGGAGCGGTCAAGGCGTGGCTCGGGAAGTACCGGACCAGGATCCGCCGCGAGAGCAGGAAATCGTAGAGCGCCTTCGCCACGGCCGGGCCTGTCTGGCCCGCTGCGTTGCGCGGCTCGGTGAAGATGAAATTGGCCTGCGACGGGTACGTGAACCAGCCGAGCTTCGCGCCCCACTCGTTCACGTAAAAATCCCGGGTCGCTTTCACCTTCTCAATGATCGCGGTGTAGTAGCCCGGATCGCCCAGCGCCGCCATGGCGGCAGCCTGTGAGAGCCGGTTGACGTTGTAGCTGTCGCGGACGCGATCAAGCAGATCGATCACCTCCGCATGCGCGAGTGCATAGCCCACGCGGATGCCGGCGAGGGCATGGGCCTTGGACAGCGTACGCGTGATCACGAGGTTCGGGTGCTGCGCCAGCAAGGGCACCGCGTTCTCCTTCGCGAAGGGCGCATAGGCCTCGTCGACCACGAGCAGTCCCTTGAAGCGGGCGAGCACGGCGCGGATCTCGTCGTTCGAGAACGCCACGCCCGTCGGAGCATTTGGGGAAGTCAGGAAAAACGCCCGCGCGCCCGATGCCGCAATCGCGTCAACCGGCAGCTTCATCTCCCGCGTGAACGGGATCACCGAGGTCGCGCCGTCCTGAATCGCCACTAACACCGGGTAAAGCGAGTAGCTCGGAAACGTGATGCCTGTCTCGGCGGCCGGCCCGCCAAAGCATCGCACCAGCAGATTGAGCACATCGTCGGAACCATTGCCCACGATCACATTCTCCTCGCGCAGACCATGGATCGCGGCGATCTGGCGCCGGAGCGGACTGCTCTTCGGATTCGGGTAGAGACGAAGGGCGTCCCCTTCCCCTTCGAGCTCGCGACGAATCGCCTCCGCCACGCGCGGGCTGGGCGCATACGGGCACTCGTTGGTGTTGAGTTTCACCCAGCCGGATTCCGTCGGCTGCAGGCCTGGCGTGTAGGCGTGCAGCTTCGCGACATGCGGGAGAACGAGAGAGGAAACGGAGGACATCGGATCGGAAATTAAAGAAGTCAGGATTCAGGAGTCAGAGGTCAGCACCGGAATCGGAAATGGGTCGCGAGGCGGAAAGCGCCATCGGCTCGGGCTCTATTCTGAATGCTGACTCCTCACTCCTGAATTCCTGGGACAGCGTAGCTGCCTCAGAGCGCCCGGATCTTCACCGAGCGGCCATGCGCATCGAGCTTCTCCATCGCGGCGAAGGCGGAGACCACTGGCTCGGCCTTGCGCACGCTGCCGCGATCGTAGCGGATCAGGCTGGTACGACGCATGAAGTCAGCAACGCGCAGTCCGCTGAAGAAACGGCCGGCCCGGCCGGTCGGCAGCACGTGGCTCGGACCGGCAGTGAAGTCGCCTAGCGCCGTCGGCGTCAGATTGCCCAGCATGATGGCGCCCGCGGTTGTGATCGTGCGAACCAGTGTCTTCTCGGCGCTATCCTTCACGAGGAGTTCAAGGTGCTCGGGCGCCACGTAGTTGGCCACCTGCGCCGCCTCGGTGAGGTTGCGCACCTCGATCGCGAGGAAGCCCTCGGCCAGCACGCGCTGCGTCTTTTCCGAACGCGTAAGAAACTTAATCTGGGTCAGCATCTCCGCATGGATCGCCTGGATCAGCTCCAGCGACGTCGCGACGAGGAAAACCTTCTCGCGTCCGGAGCCGTGCTCGGCCTGGGCGAGCAGATCGGCGGCCGCGAAATCCGGCCGGGCGGACTCGTCCGCAATGACCATGACTTCGCTCGGTCCGGGAAGCGAATCCACCCCCACCGTGCCGAAAACCTGGCGCTTGGCTTCACAGACGTACGCGTTGCCGGGGCCAAAGACCTTGTCGACGGCGGGAACGGTCAGGGTGCCGTAAGCCATCGCGCCGACCGCTTGGACTCCACCAATGCGGTAAACCTCTTCAATGCCGACGAGATCAAGTGCCGCCAGCAGACCGTCCGATACCCGACCTTGGGGATTGGAGGGTGTGAAGACCGCGATCTCGGGGCAGCCGGCGATCTTCGCCAGCGTAGCCGTCATCAAAACCGTTGAAACCAACGGCACTTCGCCACCCGGAACATACAGACCCACACGCCGGATCGGGTGATGGACTTCGCCCACCATCGCACCGTGCTTGTTCTTCCCGGTCCAACCTTCCGGTAGGCCCTTTTGGTTGAACGCGAGGATGTTCTCATACGCCGCAGTCATGGCCTTGCGCTCAGCCGGACCGATCCGCTTGGCCGCGGCCGCGAGATCGGAGGGCTTGAGGCGGAAATCACGCGCGCGCAATTTGGCCCCGTCGAACTTGGCCGCGTAGTAGGAGACGGCCTCATCACCGCGGTGCCGAACGTCGGCCAAGATGGCGGCTACCGAGTCGGAAATCTCACGGGTGACGACAGCGCCGCGGCAAAAATCAGCCAGTTCGGAGTCGAAGGATTTGGAAGCAAACGAGAGGAGGCGCACGGTAAGCGGTATTCGAAAAGGACTTACCCATTAGCCCCTCCGGGCGCGAGACGGAAATGTACCGGAAGCGGCTACTGCCGGCCGACCGGCGGAATCACAAACTGGCTGGACGGGAAATCCTCGTTCACCGTGATCCGATCGAAAGTGACGGTCACCGTGCGTTCGGATCCATCTGGCAATTTAGTGGTGGTGATGACCTTACGTGAAAAACGAATACCTGAGGCGATCAATTCGCCTTCCTCGCGGATGCGTTCTCCCTGATCGGTCTCGGTCAGAATCAGCCGGCCGGTCGCGAGGTCAAAATAGCGGAAAAAGATGATACTGTTGTCATGCAGGAACGCGATCTTGTGGGTACGGACACCGTCGATGGTCACCTCGCCAAGATCATCCACCCGGCCGCCTTTTTGCTCCAAGCCCCGGTGGAAGGCGAGGTTCTCCCAGGTCGTGGCCCGGAGGCGCTTAATCTGGTCGATCCCGAGGAGCGTCAGCCGCCAGCGAGTCGCATCAGACGGATCGGATACCCGCTGCCAAGCTTCGTAGTCGTCCAAGGCGGTGACCTCAACCCGGTCAGGCAACGTGACCACCATGCGCTGGCGGTACGGAACTTGGAAGATGATCTCCAACTGGGCTTTGAACGGCTTCGGGCCTTCCGGCGTGGCGACCATGGTCTCGGCCGTGCCCACATAGTGAAGCGAACGAACTGCCGTGAGCACCGCCTCCGGACCGTACACCGAACGAGCCAAAGCCAACGTGGCCGCGACATCGCCCCACGCAAAGGTGACGTTCAGGAGGAAGGCGGCGATGAGCAGGGGAAAGGACGCTTTCATGAGAGAAGATCAGTCAAAGCGATGGGACACGGGGTCCGGAAAAAAGAGCCCTCTTATTCCCACTCGATCGTGGCCGGCGGCTTGGAACTGATGTCGAGCACCACCCGGGAAACGCCGCGCACCTCGTTGGTGATGCGGTTGGAGATGCGCTGCAGCAGATCGTAGGGCACGCGCGACCAGTCCGCGGTCATGGCATCGATACTCTCCACCACGCGGACCGCGATCACGTAGGCGTAGTTGCGCTCGTCACCGATGACGCCGACCGACTTGACCGGGAGGAACACGCAGAACGACTGCCAGACCTTCCAGTAGAGACCCGAAGCCATCATCTCTTCCTGCAGGATGGCATCGGCATTGCGCAGAATCTCGAGCTTGTCAGGCGAGATGTCGCCGAGCACGCGCACACCCAGGCCGGGGCCGGGGAACGGCTGGCGCCAGACGACTTCCTTCGGCAGGCCGAGCGCCGTGCCGACCGCACGGACCTCGTCCTTGAAGAGTTCACGCAGCGGCTCGAGCAGCTTGAGCTTCATGCGCTCGGGCAGGCCGCCGACGTTGTGGTGGCTCTTGATGAGCGCGGCGGGATTGTTGCCAATCGCCACGCTCTCGATGACGTCGGGATAAAGCGTGCCCTGGGCGAGGAAGTCGGCCTTGCGGCCGATGTCCTTGAGCGACTTCTCGAAGACCTCGACGAAGGTCACGCCGATGATCTTACGCTTCTTCTCCGGATCCGTCACGCCCTTGAGCCGGCGCAGGAAAAGCTTCGACGCATCGACCACGCGCAGGTCGATCTTGAAGTTGCGCGCGTAAAGCGACTCGACGGTCTCGCGCTCGCCCTTGCGGAGGAGTCCGTTGTCGACAAAAACGCAGGTCAGCTGACGACCGATCGCCTGATGAATCAGGGCTGCGGCCACGGAGGAATCGACGCCGCCCGAGAGACCGAGGATGACGTTGGACTTTCCAACCTGCGCGCGGATGTCCTCGATCGCCTTCTTGATGTAGTCCTTGGTCGTCCAGTCCTGGCGCGCCTTGCAGACACCGAGGAGAAAATTCCGGATCACATCCACCCCGCGCTCGGTGTGAAAAACCTCCGGGTGAAACTGAATGCCGTAGAAATTCTTCTTCAGGTTCTCGATCACCGCGAACTCGGAGTTGTCCGTCGTGCCGATCGGCGTGAAGCCCGGCGGGAGCTTGATCAGGCGGTCGCCGTGCGAATTCCAGACGCGCAGCTTTTTCGGCAGCTTCGCAAAGAGGCGGCCGGCCTTTTGAATCGTGAGTGTGCCGTGGCCGTACTCGCGGTGCTCGCTCTTTGCGACCTGGCCGCCGAGCAGATGCCCCATGAGCTGGATGCCGTAGCAGATGCCGAGCACGGGCACGCCCAGATCGAAGAGGGCGCGATCCGGGATCGGCGCTTTCTTCGAGAAGACGCTGCTCGGACCACCCGAAAGGATGATGCCGATGACGCCGTCCGCCTTAAGCTGGGCCGCAGGAGTCGCGTAGTGATAGATCTTGGAGTAGACCTGACACTCGCGGATGCGGCGGGCGATGACCTGCGTGTATTGGGAGCCGAAGTCGAGGACGGCGATCGTCTGAGCCATAGGGGAAGAAAGACGACGGCCGGGACGGAATCAAGCCGGAGAACACGCCAACCGAACGGAAAATCGCGCTGCCGCCCGCGGAACGTCGCGTTCAGAAGCGCAGCCGCCCGTTCACGTGGCCGCACTTGGGGCACGCCACCGTGTCAGCCGGACCGGGTGACGAATACAGGTGGTCACACCGAATGCAGTGAAAGGTGAGCCGGCGGCGGCCCGCGGCGAAGCGCGCATGGTCCCGGCGATCATAGTAGGCCCACAGCCCAAGGAAGCCCACCGCGAGCAGGAAGCAGAAGACGACAATGCCGGTCACCAGGTCGAACACGCGCGGAGTGTGAAGCGGGTCACTCCCGCCGGGCAAGCCCGGGCGTCGAGCGACCAGCGTGGACACAAAAAAGGCGTCCCGCCGGGAGCGGGACGCCTTGAAGTGATTGAAAGCAGCGAAGCGGCTTAGGCCTGCTTCTCGCCCTCGGCCGGAGCGGCCTCGGCGGCGGGAGCAGCGTCCTTCTTGGCGGCCTTCTTGCCCTTGGCGGCGCCCTTCTTCTTGGCCTTCTTGTAGCCCTGGTCGTCCGCCTTGACGAACTCGATCAGCGCCATTTCGGCCGCGTCGCCCTGGCGCTGGGCGCCGAGCTTGTAGATGCGGGTGTAGCCGCCCGGACGATTGGCGAATTCCTTCACCTTCTCGCCGAACAGCAGCTCGATGGCCGCGGGATCGCGGACGTCGCGCGAGGCAAGGCGACGGAGATGGAGAATGTCCTTCTTGTCGGTCTTGGCCGCAGCCTTCTTGGCCTTGGTCACGACCTTCTCGACGAAGGGACGGAGAGCCTTGGCCTTGGCCAAGGTCGTCTCGATGCGGCCGTGCGTGATGAGCGAGGCGGCAAGATTGGAGAGCATCGCGGCGCGGTGCTCACGGCTGACGCCGAGGGAGGCGTGGTGTTTATTGTGACGCATGGGTGGTTTGGTTTAAGGACGGTCCCCGATCGGCAATCCTTCCGCAGCGTTAGGCGGACAGGACGGCGCGAGGACCGAAAGGAAAGTAGCGGGTGGTGAGTAGCGGGTAGCGAGTAGAGAGAGCAGCGGGACCGAGTGAAATGCTCGCTACCCGCTACTCACCACTCGCTACTGCTTAGAGTTCCTTCTTGGTGTCGAGGAGGCGCTCGTCGAACTTCATGCCGAGGGACAGGCCGAGGGCTTCGAGCTTCTCCTTGATCTCGTTCAGCGACTTCTTGCCGAAGTTGCGGTACTTGAGCATCTCCTGCTCGGTCTTCATCGCCAGCTCGCCGACCGTGGTGATGTTGGCGTTGTTGAGGCAGTTGGCGGCGCGGACCGACAGCTCGATCTCGTTGACCGACATATTGAGGAGCTTGCGGAGCTTGTTCTGCTCCTCGCTGACCTCGCTCTGCTGGCTCTCGAACTCGTAGGCCTCGTCGCTGACGCGATCGAAGACATCGAGGTGGTGCTTAAGGATCGAGGCGGACTGCTTGAGGGCGTCGTCCGGGTTGATGCGGCCGTCGGTCCAGATCTCGAGGATGAGCTTGTCGTAATCGGTGATCTGGCCAACGCGCGTGGCCTCGACCGCGTACTTGACGAGCTTCACGGGAGAGAAGAGGGAGTCGATCGGGATGACGCCGATGGCCTGCTCTTCCTTCTTGTTCAGCTCACCGGGGCAGTAGCCACGGCCGGTCTTGATCTCGATCTCGGCCTCGAACGTGCGGGCCTTGTCGAGCGTGCAGATGACCTGGTCGGGATTGACGATGGTGATGTTGGCGTCGGCCTGGATGTCGGCGGCGGTGACAGCACCGGCCTTGCTGACCTTGATCCCGAGGGTGACCGGCTCGCGCTTGGTCGAAACCACCAGGATCTTCTTCAGGTTGAGCACGATGTCGGTGACATCCTCGACGACGCCGTCGATGCTCTGGAACTCGTGGTTCACGCCCTCGATCTTGATCGAGGAGATGGCGGCACCCTCGATGGAGCTGAGGAGCACGCGGCGGAGGGAGTTGCCGATGGTGTGACCGTAACCGGCCTCGAAGGGCTCGGCGATGAACTTGCCATAGGTCGGCGTAGCGCCTTCCTCGACCTTCGTGAGCTTATTGGGGAGTTCGAACTTACCGAGGCGTTTGGGCATGGCGGGCTCTGAGTTGGAAGTGTGGTTGAGATTGAGTACAGCGAACGCTTAGAAGCGCGAGTAGAACTCGACGATCAGCTGCTCATTGATGCCCTGCTCCATCTCGTCGCGGTTCGGCAGACGATTGACGACGGCCTTGAACTGCTCGGCGTTGAGCGCGAGCCATCCGGGGACGTTACGGGCGCGGTTTTCCTCAAGATTGCGGGTCGCGATCTGGCGCGACGTCGGGGAGTTCTTGATCTCAATCTCGTCGCCAACCTGCACGTTGTAGGACGCGATGTCGACCTTGTGGCCGTTCACGCGGACATGACCGTGGTTGACGATCTGGCGGGCGGCCGCGCGGCTCTTGGCGAAGCCAAGGGAGTAGATCACGCTGTCGAGACGGGTCTCGAGGAGCTGGAGGAAGCGTTCGCCGGTGACGCCGCGCTCACGCTTGGCGATCTCGAACATGCGGCGGAACTGACGCTCCAGCAGACCGAACGTGTAGCGAAGCTTCTGCTTCTCGTTCAGGCCGACCGCGTACTCGGAGAGCTTGCGGCGGAGCTTGGGGCCGTGCTGGCCCGGGGGATACTGACGTTTCTCGAAGGCCTTGGTGGCACCAAAGATCGGCTGGTTGAAGCGCCGGCTGATGCGGGTGGTGGGTCCGATATAACGAGCCATGATAAAGGGAGATTAAAAGTTGGGAGCGAGGAGCTGGGTCCGCTTAGACGCGACGGCGCTTGCGGGGGCGGCAGCCGTTGTGCGGGATCGGCGTGACGTCGACGATCGAGACGATCTCGAGGCCGATGGCCTGGAGAGCGCGGATCGCGCTGTCGCGGCCGAGGCCGGGACCGGAGACGCGGATGACCACGTCCTTGAGGCCGTGGGACATCGCATTGCGGGCGGCGTCCTGGGCAACAACCTGCGCGGCGTAGGCGGTGGACTTGCGGGAACCGCGGAAGTTGCACTTGCCGGCGCTGGACCAGGCGATGACCTGACCCTTCTGGTCGGTGATCGAAACGATCGTGTTGTTGAAGGACGCGAGGATGTTGGCGTAACCAGAAACGACGTTCTTGGAACCCTTGGCCTTGCGGACCTTGATGACACCCAGCTCCTCCTTCAGGAGGTCTTCAGCCGTGGGCTGCTTGGCGACACCACCGATGAGCTCAACCGGCTTCTCGGGCGCGGGAGCGGGAGCAGCGCCATCAGCCTTGGGGGCCTTGGCAGGCTTGCTGTCGGCAGCGGGAGCGGCCTTCGCCGGATTCTCGGCGGTGGCAGCGGCCTTCGGGGCCTTTTCTTTCTTGGGAGAGGACTTTTCTTCGGCCATGACGGGAGTGGTTTATTCTTTGGCTTTGGTGACACCCACGGTACGGCGGGGGCCCTTGCGGGTGCGGGCGTTGGTGCTCGTGCGCTGACCGCGGACGGGCAGGCTCTTGCGGTGGCGAACGCCACGGTAGCAATTGATGGCCTGAAGACGCTTCAGGTTGCCGGCGAGTTCGCGGCGGAGGTCGCCCTCGACGACCCACTTGTGCTCGGTGATCACCTGGAGGATCTTGTTGAGCTGTTCTTCCGTGAGGTCCTGGGAACGGATATCAGCATCGATGCCGGCTTCGACCAGGATCTGGTCGGCGCGGGCGGGGCCGATGCCGTAGATATAACGGAGGGAGTACGCGACTTTCTTCTTCGCGGGAATTTCAACACCGAGGAGACGTGGCATGTGGGTTTGAGTTGAGAGTTGGCAGTTGAGAGTGAGAGAGAAAAGACAGGAAAGGGATTCAGGTCGGGAGCGCGGTCAGCGCATGCACCGGGACCGAGGAGGAGCGAGGGATGGTGAGGATCTCAGGTCCGCGCTCCGTGGTGAGCACCGTGTGCTCGAAGTGGGCGGAGGGAGAACCGTCGGTCGTCACGACCGTCCAGCCGTCGGAAAGGGTTTTCGTCCGGTGGCCGCCGCGATTCACCATGGGCTCGATCGCGAGGGTCATGCCGGGCTTGATCACGTCGCCTTTGCCGCGCTTGCCGAAGTTCGGGATCTGCGGCTCCTCGTGCATCGAGATGCCGACCCCGTGGCCGACCAGATCGCGGACGACGCTGAAGCCGTTGGCTTCGACGTGCGTCTGGATCGCATGCGAAATGTCGCCGATGCGATTGCCGACCTGGGCTTGGGCGACTCCGATGCGGAGGGCTTCCTCGGTGACGCGAAGCAGCTTCTCATTCTCCGGGGAGATCAGGCCCACCGGCATCGTCAGCGCATTGTCGCCGATATAGCCGTTGGCCCAGACCACCACGTCGAGGGAAACGAGATCACCATCGTGCAGGACCCGCTTGAGCGAGCCGATGCCGTGGACAACCTCCTCGTTAACCGAGATGCACGTGTGGGCGGGAAACCGGCGCGAGCCGATCTGATAGCCGTAACACGCGCTGCGCGCGCCGAGCTTCGCCATGAACTCCCTGCCCGCCTGGTCCAAGTCATATGTCGTCACCCCGGGCCGGACCAGCTCTCTGAGCTGATACAACACCGTGGAGGCGATGGCGCACGCTTCGCGCATCCGCGCGATGCCTTCTTTGTTCTTAAGGGGAATGCCCATCAGGTGAGGAAAGCGTCGGCCGCGACAAGGTCGAGACCGAGGGTGCGATAGTGATCGACGACATCCGCCGACACAGTGGCCGGTTCGGGTAGGAGGCAGGCGGTGAGTTGCTCACCGCGGGCTTCCAACCATTCGTCAAACACTTTGGCTTGGAGCAACGTAGCCGGGAAGTCCGCTAGGACGAAGCCCGCATCAGGTTTACGCGTCCAAAACCACCGCCGGAGTACGGCGAGAAGGGTCTCATCCGACGCGGCCAAGCCACGCTGGAGAGACTGCTCGGCCTGGCGACCGAGTGGAGTTTGACGCGAAATCTCCGACCGCACCAGTTGGGTCGAAGAGACGTGCTCTATATTCAAAGAACGGGACCGATCGGCCAGCGCTGGGCTGGAGCTACCGAGGATCAGGAGTTTAGCCTTCGCAGGGTTGCCGCGAAGGGAAAAGGTTGAGAACGTGGCCGGCCCCACCACGGAAGTAAAGGACTAATTTGCCGCGCCAAACTGGCGCCACAGCCAGATGGCCAGGCCCAGGGCCAGCATGCCACCCATGAATGCGCTGAGCTTCAGCACGGCATCGGAGCTGGCGGCCTCACCGAGCGCAGACTGCTGGGTGGTGCTGCGGGCGCGGATGCGTCCCTTCTTGAGGAAGCCGTCGTAGTGGCGCTGGAGCAGGAAGGTCTCGATCTGGCGCATCGTGTCGAGGATGACGCCCACCGTGATCAGCATGCCCGTACCGCCGAAGAAGATCGCGATGCGCTGGGGAACATTGAGTTCGAAGAGCAGCACGTCGGGCATGACCGCGATGATGGTCAGGAAAATGGCACCCGCGAGGGTCAGGCGCGTCATGATGAAATCAAGGAACTGCGCGGTCGGCTCGCCGGGGCGCACGCCCGGGATGTAGCCGCCGTACTTCTTGAGGTCATCGGCAATCTGGATCGGCTTGAACATGACCGAGACCCAGAAATAGCTGAAGAAGAGGATCAGCGTGGTCATGCTCACATAGTAGACCCAGTGGCCACGGAGCAGGTTGTTCGCGAAATCGACGAGGAAACGGAGGTCAAACGCCGCACCGACCTGGGAGAAGATCTGCTGCGGGAAGAGAAGGATCGCGCTGGCGAAGATCACGGGCATGACGCCCGAGTAGTTGACCTTGAGCGGGAGGAACGAGCTCTGACCGCCCATGACCTTGTTGCCCACCACGCGTTTGGCGTACTGGACCGGGATTTTTCGCTGGCCCTGAACGACCATGATGATGCCCATCGTCACGAGGATGAAGAGCGAGACCATTACGATGCCCTGCGGGAGACCGAGGGTCTGCACGCCGACCGGGGCGAAGAAGAGCTGGTAGGTCGCCGCGGCGGCGCCCGGGATGTCGGCCAGAATGCCGACCGTGATCAGGAGGGAGACACCGTTGCCAATGCCGCGCTGGGTGATCTGCTCGCCGAGCCACATGAGAAGCAAGCAACCGGCGGTCATGATGATGACCGAGGTGATGAGGAACCACGTCTTGCTCACGATCACGATGTCACCGTAGAGGTTGACGTCGTAGCCCGGGAAGAGACGGGCCGGATTCTCCAGGGCGAGAATGAGGAGCGTGCCCTGGATCAAGCAGATCAGGACGGTCGCATAGCGGGTGTACTGCGTCAGCTTCTGCCGGCCAACGTCGCCTTCCTGCTGGAGACGGCTGAGGAACGGCACGACGGCCGTCATCAGCTGGAAGATGATGGACGCGCTGATGTAGGGCATGAGGCCCAGCGCACCGATCGCGCCCTTCACGAGCGCACCGCCCGTGAACATGTTGTAGAGCCCCACGAGCGCGCCGCCGCCGGCGGCGGTCTGGTCCGCGAAGAACTGCTGCAGCGGCTTCGGGTCGAGGCCGGGCAGCGGGATGATCGCCGCCACGCGGGCGATGAACAGCAGCGACAGCGTGTAGAAGATGCGCTGGCGAAGCTCGGGGATCTTCAGCGAGTTCGTGAAAGCAGAGAGCATGAAGAGGTGCGGATTGGAAAATACGGAGTGCGGATTGTGCAGGCGGGGCGGATCGCGGAATGGATCAAATCATTCCGCAATCCGCACTCCGAATCCACAAGGGACTCAGGCGACGATGGCCTGGCCGCCGGCCTTCTCGATCTTGGCCTTGGCCGATTCCGAGAATTTGCTGGCGGTAACCTTGAGGGCGCGGGTGATTTCGCCGTCGCCCAGCACCTTGACCAGCGTCTCGTCCTTGCGGATGAGACCGGCCTTGACGAGGACCTCGGCGTTGACCTCGGAAATCGAGGCGTCGAGGACCGCGAGGTCGCCGACATTCACCACGACCGGCTCCACGCGGAAGGCCGCCTGGTTGAAGCCGCGATGAGGCAGCTTACGGTAAAGGGGCATCTGGCCGCCTTCGAAACCGGGGCGGATGCTGCCACCGGAGCGGGCCGTCTGGCCCTTGCCGCCGCGACCGGAGGTCTTGCCATGGCCGCTGCCTTCGCCGCAGCCGACGCGCTTCTTGCGGTGCACGGCACCGTCGACGTTCTTGAGTTCGTGAAGTTTCATAGGATTCCTTGGAGGGGGGCGCCCCACCCCGCAATCACGGGATGGAACTCGGATTTAAAGGGAAGGACGGATCAGGCGGTCTTGCGGACGTTCGCAATATCCTCGGCGAGCCGGAGCTTGCGGAGAGCAGCGATGGTGGCCTGCACGACGGCGATATGGTTCTTGGAACCCATCGACTTGGTGAGGACGTTCTTGATGCCCGCGGCTTCGAGGACCGCGCGGACACCGCCGCCGGCGATCAGACCGGTACCGGTCGACGCGGGCTTGAGGAGAACCTTGCCGCCATCGTATTCGCCGAAGACGTCATGGGGAATCGTGTCGCCCTTGAGCTTCACGGAGACCATGCGCTTCTTGGCGTGCTCGGTGCTCTTCTTGATCGCATCCGGCACTTCATTGGCCTTGCCCAGACCGACGCCGATCTTGCCCTTGCGGTCACCGACCACGGCGAGCGCGGAGAAGCTGAAGCGACGGCCGCCCTTGACGACCTTGGCACAGCGATTGATGAAAACGACCTTCTCCACCATCTCGGGCGCGTCGGCCGGAGCGGAGTCACGGCGGTTGTCGCGGCGGGAAGAAGAGTAATTGGGTTGGCTCATGGTCTTAGAATTGGAGGCCGGCCTCGCGCGCGGAATCGGCGAAGACCTTCACTTTACCGTGGTAACGGGCGCCATTGCGGTCGAAGACGACCGAGCTGACACCGGCGGCCTTCGCCTTGGCGGCGAATGCCGCGCCGAGCGCCTTGGCGCCGGCGAGGTTGGCCGCGAGCTTCTGCTTGCGCAGGTCGGCATCGAGGCTGGAGAGGAAAACGAGGGTCGTACCCGCCTCGTCGTTCACGGCTTGGGCATAGATGTGCTTGGTCGAGAACTTGACGCTGAGGCGCGGACGGGCGGCGGTGCCGGTGACCTTCTTGCGGATGCGCCACTTGCGCTTCTGGAGAAGATTGGCTTTGAGAATGGTATTCATGGCGGTGGGTGCCTGGAAATGTTTGCGGTGCTGGCTTAGGCGACGGTCTTGCCTTCCTTGCGGCGGACGCGCTCGCCCACGATACGCACGCCCTTGCCCTTATAAGGCTCCGGCGGGTAGAAGGCGCGGATGTCGGCGGTGACGGCTCCCACGAGCTGCTTGTCGGCACCTTCGATCTTCAGCTTGGTCTGATCGGTGATCGTGACCTTGATGCCCTCCGGGATGTCGAAGAGGATCGGGTGTGAGTAACCGAGGGCGAGGTCGATCTGCTTGCCCTTGAGGTTGGCCTTGAAGCCGACGCCCTGGATCTCGAGATCCTTGACGTAGCCCTCAGAAGCGCCCTTGACCATGCCGGCGATGACCGAGCGAACGGTGCCGTACATCGCTTGAGCGAAGCGGCTGGTGTCCTTGGACGGGGACACGGTGACTTTCTTGTCGGCCACGGCGATATTCACGACCGGCGCGAACGTCTTGGAGACCTTGCCCTTGGGGCCTTCGACGAGGACCGTGTGGCCCTTGACGTCGACTTTGACCTTATCGGGAATGGGAACGGGTTGTTTGCCAATGCGGCTCATGGTGGGTGGTCTCCTTACCAAATGTTGCAGAGGAGCTCGCCACCGGCCTTCTGGCGGCGGCAGTCCTGGTCCTTCATCAGGCCCTTCGAAGTCGAAAGGACGCTGATGCCGAGACCGTTGAGAACGCGGGGAATTTCGGTGTAGCCGAAGTACAGGCGGCGACCCGGCGTGGAAACGCGGGTGATGCCGGTGATGGCAGGAGCGCCGTCGACATACTTCATCTTGACGATGAGGGTCTTGTGGCCCTGCTCGTCCTTACCGGACTCGACGCCGGCGACATAGCCCTCGGTCTTGAGGATCGTGGCGAGGCTCTCCTTCAGACGGGAATGCGGCATGACGGCCTCATCGAGGCGCGCCTTGCTCGCATTGCGGAGGCGAGTGAGAAAATCTGAGACTGGATCAATCATGGGTGGATGTTTCTGCGTTGGAAATCCGGCGGATCATATCCGTGGCGCGGGGGCGCCTGACTTCCGCCGGGATGAAATTACCAAGAGGACTTGGTTACGCCCGGGATCTTGCCGGCAAGGGCAAGCTCACGGAACTGGATACGGGAGACGCCGAACTTGCCGATGAAGGCGCGCGGACGGCCGCTCATCGAGCAACGGTTGCGCACGCGGACCTTCGAGGAGTTGCGCGGCAGCTTCTGCAGCTTCTTCTGGGCGGCGTAGAAATCCTCATCCGTGGCGTTCGGGTTGATGAGGATGGCCTTCAGCTCGGCGCGCTTGGCGGCGAACTTGGCGGAGAGCTTCTTGCGCTTCTCGTTACGATTGATGGCGGAGGTCTTCGGCATGGCGAAAGGAGGTCGATCAGGCGGCGTGAATCTTGATGGGGTCCGTGCGGCGGAAAGGCATGCCGAGCAGCTTGAGCAGCTCGCGGCCCTCGTCGTCCGTGTTGGCCGTGGTCACGATGGTGATGTCGAGACCCATGGTCTTCTTGACGTTCTCAACCGTGATCTCAGGGAAAATGGTGAAGTCGGCAACGCCGAGGTTGTAATTGCCCTGGCCGTCGAGCTTGGACGAGACGCCGCGGAAGTCGCGGATGGTCGGGAGGGCGACGGCGAGGAGGCGGTAAAGGAATTCCCACATCGCGTTGCCACGGAGGGTGACGTGCGCGCCGACGACCTGGCCCTGGCGCAGCTTGAAGTTCGAGATCGCCTTCTTGGACTTCGAGGTGACCGGCTTCTGGCCGGCGATCGCGCCGAGGTCACGAACGATGTCCGCGATCTGGTTCTTGTCCGCCTCAGCGTCGATACCGGTGTTGAGGGTCACTTTCGTGATCTTCGGCACCTGGTGCTTGTTCTTGTAGCCGCGGCTCTTGATGAGCTCGGCAATGACCTGCTCGTTGTAGAGCTTCTTGAGGACGGGAGTGTATGGGCTGCTGCTCATGGAAGGAGCCACCGGATTTCCGACCCGGGGGCGATGGATGAGTGTGTTAAGGGAAAAGAGGGTCAGTAACGCAGGCGGCGGGTGGCCTTGGCAAGCGCGGACTTGAGGCCGCACCTACCCGGTCATCAGGCCTTGGCGGCGGGTTTGGCACGCTTCTTGGAAGCGTCAAAACGGGTCTTGAGCTGGAGATTCGACACGTGGATCGAACCCTCGCGCTCGGCGATGGTGCCGTTCGGGTGCTCCTGCGACTTCTTGAGGTGGCGCTTGATCATGCCGACCCCCTCGACGCGGGCGCGGGACTTGGCGGCCAAGACCTCGAGGATCTTGCCCGACTTGCCCTTCTGAGAACCGGCGAGGACGACGACTTCGTCACCGCGCTTGACGTGAAATTTGGTAGCCATGTTAGAGGACCTCCGGAGCGAGCGAGATGACCTTCATGTAGTTCTTCGCACGCAGTTCGCGGGCGACGGGGCCGAAGATACGGGTGCCCTTGGGATTGCCATCCTGACCGATGATCACGATGGCGTTGCTGTCGAAACGCAGGTAGCTGCCGTCGGCGCGGCGGACCGCGGCCTTCGTGCGAACGACGACGGCCTTGGCGACTTCGCCCTTCTTGACCGTGGCGTCGGTGGCGCTGTCCTTGATGTGGACGGTGATGAGATCACCGATGCTGGCGGAGTCGGTGTTCTGACCTTTTTTGGAGATCATGGCGGCCTTGCGGGCGCCGGTGTTGTCTGCGACTTCGAGAATGGAACGGAGTTGGATCATGACGAGCCTCCAGGGAGGTTGCGGTTGCGGATTAGGCCTTGGTGGTCTTCGTCGGCACCGTGGCGGCGACGTCGGTCTCGGTGATGGCCGCGCCGTCGGCGGCGATGGCACGCTCAACGACGTTGATCACGCGCCAGCGCTTCAGGCGGCTGATCGGACGGGTCTCCATGACCTCGACCTTGTCGCCCGGGTTGGTCTCGTTCTTCTCGTCGTGGACGTGGAGAACGGTCTGGCGGTTGATGACCTTCTTGTAGCGGGGATGCGGAACCTTGAAGGGAATGGTGACCTTGATGGACTTGTCGCCAGAACGGTTGGTGACGACGCCGACAAGGGTTTTGCGCGTATTGCGAGTCTCGGTGGACATGGCGGGCGGAATGATTTTCGGATTTTGATTTTCGAATTTCGATTGTCCGGGCGATTCGCGGGCGAATCGAAAATCCGAAATCGAAAATCGAGAATATCAGTTAGGCGGTCTTCTTCTGGCGCAGGATGGTCTCGAAGCGGGCGATGTCCTTGCGGAGCGTGCGCAGCTCGTGGGTCTTCTCGACCTGGCCGGTCTGCTTGCGCAGGCGGAGCTGGACGAGTTGCTCGCGGGTGGTGCGGAGATTGGTCTCCAGCTCGGTGGCGGCGAGTTCGCGGATTTCCTTGGTCTTCATAGTCGGCGCGGGTCGGGGGCTGGGATCAGGCGACAATGCCACCGTCGCGGCCGATGAAACGGCACTTGAACGGGAGCTTGGCATCAGCGAGGCGGAAAGCCTCCTTGGCGATGGTGGCGGGAACACCGGCGAGCTCGAAGAGCACGGCGCCGGGCTTGATCTGGGCCACGTAGTACTCGACCGGGCCCTTGCCGGAACCCATTCGGGTCTCGGCCGGCTTCTTGGTCACGGGCTTGTGCGGGAAAACGCGGATCCAGAGTTTGCCCTTGCGCTTGAGGTGGCGCGAGATCGTGACACGGGCGGCCTCGATCTGGCGGCCCGTCATCGGGCCGCGGGTGAGCGACTGCAGGCCGAATTCGCCGAAGGCGAGCGTGTTGCCACGCTTGGCATTGCCGGCGAGGCTGCCCTTCTGGGATTTGCGGTATTTGGTGCGGGCGGGAGCGAGAGCCATGAGAGTAGAGCGTTAAGCTTTAAGCGGTAAGCGATAGGCCTCGGAGCGTTTAAGCTTATTGCTTAAAGCCTAGAGCCTAGAGCTTAATGATCAGTTGTTGTCGGCTTCCTTCTTGCAGATCCAGACCTTGACGCCAATCTTGCCGAACAGCGTGCGGGCCTCGAAGAAGCCGTAGTCAATGTTCTCGCGGAGCGTGTGCAGGGGCACGCGACCCTTGCGCTGCCACTCGCGGCGGGCGATGTCCGCGCCACCAAGACGACCGGAGCACTGGATACGGATACCCTCGGCTCCGAGCGCCATGGCCATCTCAACGGCCTTCTTCATGGCACGACGGAAAGCGATGCGGCGCTCGAGCTGGAGCGCGACGTTCTCGGCCACCAGCTGGGCCTCGATCTCGGGCTTCTTGACTTCCTGGATGTCGAGAAGGATGTCCTTGCCGGTGAGCTTGGAGAGCTCCTCCTTGATCTTCTCAATCTCCTGGCCCTTGCGGCCGATGACGATGCCCGGACGGGCGGTGTAGATCTTGACGCGAACGCGGTTGCTGGCGCGCTCGATGAAAATGCGGGGAACGGAAGCCTGCTTGAGCTTCTCCATCAGCTTCTCGCGGATGATCTGATCCTCGAGGAGGAGCTT
The DNA here is from genome assembly GCA_036401075.1 of Opitutaceae bacterium. Taxonomy (GTDB): domain Bacteria; phylum Verrucomicrobiota; class Verrucomicrobiia; order Opitutales; family Opitutaceae; genus CAMAXB01. Next base: position 1,193 of record DASWVY010000045.1, on the reverse strand, counting down.
GGCGAAGTCCTTCTTGCCGGCGTACCAGCGGGACTGCCAGTTGCGGCGGACGGCGAGACGGAAACCTACGGGATTGGTTTTTTGGCCCATGGAAGTGAATTACGAGTTGGTGTTGCCGTCCGAGAGCACGATACGGATGTGGGACATCTTCTTGCGCCGCGGCATCGCGGAACCGCGGGCACCGGCCTTGAAGCGCTTCAGCACCGGGCCGTTTTCGATCACCGCGCTCTTCACGGTGAGCGTGTCGGCCGAGAGGTTGTTGTTGTTCTCGGCGTTCGCGATCGCGCTCTTCAGCGTTTTCGCGATCAGTTTCGCGCTCTTGCGCGGAACGAGTTCAAGATAATCGACCGCCTCCGCAGCCTTGCGGCCTTGAATGGTACGGGCGACTTCGCGCACCTTCTTGGGTGACATGCGCGCGTAGCGAGTGAGGGCTTGGACTTCCATGTTGTTTCGGGACGATTCCGACGGTGAGGTCGGCGATAGCAGCGGAGGTGAGTCGCGCCCTACCCTTTTGGTTTTGATATGAGTTAAGACTTTAGAACTTTGACGGTGACGATGTCGCCGGGGCGGATCGTTTGCCGGGGTGCCACACCGAGGATCAGTGCCGCACTGCAGGAGGGACGCAGGTCGACGAGGAGAATCTCGCCGATCTCGGAGCTGCCACGGGCGACGCGACACACCATACCTTGACGCAGGCCGGCATTGAAGCCGCTGCTGAGGAGGACGAGGTCGGCGGTGCGGGTCGGCTCGATTGCGACGACCGCGGAGGACGGCGCTGCTGCATGGACGAAGGCTGCGGTCAGATGGAGCACCGCAGCCACGCCCGCGGCCCGTAGGCCGAGGAAGGCAGCGCGGAAAATCGGTCCACCCGACATCATACGTCGTCCCTCGAACATCGTTAGATTTCCTTGCGCGTCATGCCGCCGTGCGCCTTGAAGATGCGCGTCGGGGCAAATTCGCCCAGCTTGTGGCCGACCATGTTCTCGGTGACATAGACGGCGATGAAGGCCTTGCCGTTGTGCACGCTGAACGTGTGCCCGACAAAGTCGGGCGTGATCGTCGAGCGGCGGGACCAGGTCTGAATCGGCTTCTTGGCGCCAGACTTCGCCGCCTTCTCGATCTTCTCGAGCAGGTGGTAGTCGACGAAGAAACCCTTTTTGATGGAACGTGCCATGGTACGAGAGGGGCTGGAT
>DASWVY010000044.1:0-144008 GCA_036401075.1 Opitutaceae bacterium | reverse complement strand
GTCCATCCCGCCGGCCGCCGTGCCGCCGCCCGTCTCGCGCCCGCTGTCTGCGCCCGCGCCGCTGCCGCCACCGGTGGCCGCCAAGGCCCCGACGCCACCGCCTGCCGCTCCTTCGATGGCTCACCAGATGACCGCCTCGGCGCCCAAGCCGCCGCCGGCCATCGCCTCCGCTCCGTCGACCCCGGTGCTGCCCCCGTCGGCTGCTCCGTCGATCGTCGTGATCCAGCAGGGCGATGTGAAGGTCGTGCAGATGAAGCCGCCGGTCATCGTCCGCGACTTCGCCGTGGCCCTCGGCCTCAAGCCGTTCAAGCTGATCTCCGAGCTGATGGAGATGGGCATCTTCTCGTCCATGAACGCGACGATCGACGAGACCGTCGCGGTCAAGGTCGCCGAGAAGCATGGCGTCCTCCTCGAGGTCAAGCACCGGGGCGACGCTGCCTCCGTACAGGCGGCGAAGGAGAAGCAGAAAGCCGACAAGGAAAAGCCGGTCGAGGACGAGTCCAAGTTCCTCGAGCCGCGTCCTCCGGTCGTGTGCATCCTCGGTCACGTTGACCACGGCAAGACTTCCCTCCTCGACGCGATCCGCAAGGCTGACGTCGCCGCTGGCGAGGCCGGTGGCATCACGCAGCACATTGGTGCCTACCAGATCGAATTCAACGGACGCAAAATCACCTTCCTCGACACCCCCGGTCACGCCGCCTTCTCGAAGATGCGCGCCCGTGGTGCCGATGTCACCGATGTCGCGGTCCTCGTGGTCGCGGCCGACGACGGCTTCATGCCGCAGACGGACGAGGCCCTGAAGCACGCCCAGAACGCCGAGGTCACGCTCCTCGTCGCCGTCAACAAGATGGACGTCAAGGGCGCCAATATTGACCAGGTCAAGGCGCAGATGCAGCAGCGCAATATCGCTCCGGAAGACTGGGGTGGTGAGACCGTCACTGTGCCCGTGTCCGCGATCAAGGGCACCGGCATCAATGAGCTGCTCGAGATGATTCTCCTCCAGTCGGACGTCCTTGAACTCAAGGCCAACCCGAAGGCGGAGGCCAGTGGCGTCATCATCGAGTCCGAGGTCGAGGTGGGCCGCGGCCCGCTTGCGACGGTCATCGTCCAGCGCGGCACGCTCCGCATCGGCGACGCGATCGTGTGCGGCGAGCAGTGGTGCAAGGTCCGTGCGATGTACGACGATCAGGGCAAGAACATCAAGGAGGCCCCGCCGTCCACGCCCGCGCGTGTCATCGGCTGGTCCGGCCCGCCGGACAGCGGCGCGACCTTCAAGGTCGTCAAGAACGCCCGCGAGGCCGAAGGTCTCGCCGAAGAGGAGCAGCAGCGCACCAAGAAGCAGGCCAACACCGTGGCCGCGCAGCCCAAGAATGTTTCCGTCGAACAGCTCTTTGCCGATATAGCGGCGACGCAGCACAAGGTCCTCAAGGTCATCGTCAAGTCGGACGTCTACGGCTCGACTGAGGCCGTGCGCAGCGTGCTCGAGGGCATCAAGAGCACCAAGGTCTCCCTCGAGATCGTGTCGACTGACGTCGGCCTCGTCACCAAGAACGACGTGCTCATGGCGAGCGCGGCGGGTTCGGTCATCCTCGGCTTCAACACCAAGCTCGAGAACGGGGTGACCCCGCTGGCCAAGCACCACGGCGTCCGCATCGAAACTTACAGCATCATCTACGAGCTGGGCGACAAGGTCCGCGAGATGATGGCCGACCTGCTCGATCCCGATCTCAAGGAAGTCAAACTCGGCGCCGCCGAGGTCCGTGCGACCTTCCCGCTGGCCAAGGGTTTCGTCGCGGGCTGCCTCGTCACCGAGGGCAAGATCACCCGCAACGCCACAGCGCGCCTGCGCCGCGGCAAGCAGACGATCCACGAGGGGAAGGTTCAGACCCTCAAGCGCTTCAAGGACGATGCGAACGAAGTTCGCGCCGGCCTCGAGTGCGGCATCAAGCTCGACGACTTCAACGGCTACGAAACCGGCGACGTCATCGAGGTCTTCGAGGTCCAAAAGGTCAGAGCTGCGCTCTGATTGCGGATTGAAGATTGCGGATTGCGGAATGGCCGACCCGGCACTCTGAGCGATCCGCAATCCGAACTCCGCAATCCGCATTCGCCATGTCCAATCGCACCATCCGCATCAACGAGCTGATCCAGCGCGAGCTGGGCTCGTACCTGCACACCAAGTATCAGGAGGAATCGGTCGCGATCACGGTGTCGGGCGTCGAGGTTGCGCCCGATCTCAAGACCGGACGCATCTTCGTTTCCATCATCGGCGAGGAGGACGTGCAGATCTCCCGCATGAAGTGGCTGCGGAGCAAGGCGGCGGAGATCCGGAGCGAACTCGGCCGTCGCGTCGTCCTCAAGCACACGCCAGAGTGGTTTTACGTCCTCGACAAGGCTCACGTGCGCAGCAACCGCGTGCTGCAGATTCTCGACGAGATTTCCGAGCGCGAAAAGACCAAGCCGCGCCCGGAGTAACGCCATGGAGATGGTTTATCCCGAACTGGCGGAGCGTTTTTCGGCCCTGCTTGCCTCGCTGGCCGGTCGCAAGCTGGTCGTGATCGGTCACGCCCGCCCCGACGGCGATTGCATTGGCTCCCAGGTCGCACTCGCCCGCGCGCTGCGCGCCCGCGGCCACGATGTGCGCTGCCTCAATCCCGATCCGGTCCCGCGCCGTCTCGCGTTTCTGGTCACGGATGAACCGTTTTTCCGGCCGGACACGCTGCCGCCCGGCGACTACGCCGCGCTTTACGTCGACTGTGCCGATCAGGAGCGGGCGGGCGACAAGCTGAAGGCGCTTTTCCCCACGCCGCTGGTCAACATCGACCACCACGTCTCCAACCTTGGCTATGCGCGGCAGAACATCGTGGACGCGTCATCCGCGGCGACGTGCGAGATTCTCGCGGGCCTGCTGCTTGATCATGGCCTCGAGGTCGACGCCGTGACTGCGCAGGCGCTGTACACGGGCATCGTGACCGATACCGGACAATTTCGGTTCAACTCGACGACGCGCCGCACCTTCCTGCTCGCGGCTGAACTGATGGCGCGCGGCGCGCGTCCGGTCGTGGTCGGTTATGAGCTCTATGAGCGCGAGACGGCGGGACGCCTGCAGCTCGTGCAACGCTTCCTCGCCTCGCTGCAGCTCGAGTGTGGCGGACGTCTCTGCATCGGCGTGCTGCCCGAGGGCATCTTTGCCGAGACGGGCACGACGCAGGAGGATACCGAGGGTCTCGTGGACTACGCGCGCTCGATCGACGGGGTCGATGTTGGTGTGCTGATCGAGGAGCGGGCCGGCGCGATCAAGGCCAGCCTGCGCTCGAAGGAACCGCGATTCCGCATGGATCGGATCGCCGCCGTGTTCAAGGGCGGCGGCCACGCCTGCGCGGCCGGGCTGAATGCCAAGGGCCAGACGCTGGCGCAGTTCCGGCCGCTGCTGGTTGCCGCCGTGACGGCACAGTTCGACTTGCTGGCCGCCGAAACCGGCCAAGGTGCTGCTTCCTCCTCCTCATCTTCCTGATGCTCGTTCCGGCCAAAGAACTCGAAGGGGTCCTCCTCGTCGACAAACCCACCGATCACACGTCGCACGACGTCGTCGCGCGCCTGCGCGGCAAGCTGCGCATGAAGCGGATTGGCCATGCGGGTACGCTGGATCCGATGGCAACCGGCCTGCTGGTGATCCTTGTGGGCAAGGCCACGCGCATCTCCCAGTACCTGATGAGCGTGGACAAGGTTTACTCGGGCACGATCAAGCTTGGCGAAGTGACCAACACCCAGGACGCCGAGGGCGAGGTGCTGGAGACGCGCCCGGTGCCGGCGCTGACCGAGGCCGACATCAGGAAGGCGCTGCAGAGCTTCATTGGTGACCAGTACCAGCTCCCGCCCATGTTCTCGGCGATCAAGATCGACGGCGTGCCGCTCTACAAGCGGGCGCGCGATGGCGAGGAGGTCGAGCGCGAGCCACGGTTCATCCGCGTATCGAGCTACGAACTCACGCGCTGGGCGTCGCCGGAGCTCGATTTCACGGTCCACTGCACCAAGGGAACTTACGTGCGCACGCTCGCGCATGACCTCGGACAGCGGCTTGGGTGCGGGGCGCACCTGAAGGCGCTGCGCCGCATCTCGTCGGGCGCACTCACGCTGGAGAAGGCCCTGACGCTGGACCAGATCATGGCGATGCCGCTTCCCGAAATTGACAAGCACCTGGTGCCGACGTTGCAGGCGGTGCCAAGCATTGCGCTGTGAACCTGCCGGCGGACATCCACGGACTTGCCCAAGCGGCGGGACTCCCGTCGCGTCCGCTGCATCTCGCCGTTGGCATCTTTGACGGGGTTCATCTCGGACATCGCTCAGTGATCGACGCGGCGCGCTCCGCGGCGGCGGCCGATGGCGGACTCGCGGGCGTGCTGACCTTTTGGCCGCATCCGAGCCGGCTCTTTCGCCCGGCGGACCCGGTTCGCCTGATTCAGACGGCGCAGCTCAAGGCGCGGCACCTGCTCGCGGCCGGCGCGACGTTCGTGGTGTCGGAGCCGTTCACGCCGGAGTTTGCGGCGATCGAGGCGGAGGATTTTTTGCCGCACCTGCGCCGGCATCTACCGAGCCTTGCCGCGTTGTACGTGGGCGAAAACTGGCGTTTTGGTCGCGCCCGGCGCGGGGATATCACGCTGTTGCAGGCCGAGGGCCGAAAACACGGCATCGCCGTGGTGAGCGCGCCGCGGATCAACCAGCTCGGGGCCCCGATCAGCAGCACGCGCATCCGTGCCGCGTTGACCGCGGGGCGGGTGGAGGAGGCGAATGCGCTGCTCGGCTACACGTATTACGCGGAAGGCGTGGTGACCCCGGGCAAGCGCCTGGGCCGGACGATTGGTTTTCCTACGCTCAATGTGCCCTGGCAGCCGGACCTCCGGCCGGCGTTGGGGGTGTATGCGGTGGGTGTACGCAGCGCCAAGACGGCGGCGGTGCTGCCCGGCGTCGCCAACTATGGCCTGCGTCCGACCGTGGAAAACAGCACGGAGCCGCGGCTCGAGGTCCATGTGCTGGGCGACTGCCCAGTCGGCGAGGGTGATTTGGTCACCGTGGAGTGGCGCCATTTCCTGCGCTCCGAAATGAAGTTCGCGAGCCTCGACGAACTCCGCGCCCAGATCGCCCGCGACCGCGCTCAGGCCGCGTCGTTGCTCGGAGTTTGAAGGCTCGGTGTAGCCGGGCTCGCTGAGCCCGGTGGATGGGCGCCAGTGCCCGGGCGGGAGAACCAGACCGGGGTCAGCGACCCCGGCTGCAATAGCGCCAGATACCAGCCTACAAAAAAGCCGCTAACCCTTGCGGGCTAACGGCTTAAAGTGATGGTGGACCTTACTGGACTCGAACCAGTGACCTCTTCCATGTCAAGGAAACGCTCTAACCAACTGAGCTAAAGGTCCAATCTATCGGGTCGGGGAGTAAGCACGATTCGGGATTGGGCCTGCAAGCAAAAATCGGTGGGTTTTTTGAGGCCGGTTCAGACCCTGATTCAGACCCCAGCGAGTTGATTCGAAGCCGCGAAGGTGTGAAGGATTTGAGCTGGCCCGACTGGCTGCGGACCGCCTCGTGTCTTCGCGGCTTCGCGTGAGCTCTCCGGATGCTTCCCTGATCGCAGGTTTGGCCACGAGCGGCTTGAAAGCCGCGGGCGTTTCGTGCCCTTATCGCCCCATGCTGCAATCGCTCCGCATCCGTAACCTGGCGCTGCTTGAGGAAGTCGCCCTCGACTTCGAGGCCGGATTCACGGTCGTCACGGGCGAGACTGGCGCGGGCAAGAGCATCCTGCTCGGCGCGCTCAGTCTCCTGGCCGGCGAGCGGGCGGAGAAGACCGTCATTCGCCAAGGTGCACCGTCGTGCGAGGTGGAGGCCGCACTTTATTTTGAGAAGCCGAAGGTTATCGACGCCGTGCTCGCGGAGCTGGAGCTGCCGGCGTGCGAGGACGGCCTGCTGATTTTGAAGCGCAGCGTCCCGCGCGAGAAGGCGCCGCGCATCACGGTCAATGGCAGCCTCGCCACGCTCACGGCGCTGCAGCGCCTCGGCGAGCACTGGATCGATTTCCACGGCCCGGGCGAGCCACGCCGGTTGCTGAAGGAAGGCTGCCAGTTGGAACTCCTAGATCTCTACGGACGCGGTGGCGAAGCGCTAGCATCGTACCAGACGGTCTATCGCGCCTGGCGCGAGCTGCAGGCGGAGCGTGATCGCGTGTCGGGTGAAACCAAGCTCGCCCCGGATCAGATCTCCTACCTCGAGAACCAGCTGGCACGGCTTGATGCGCTCGACCTCACTGACGAGGCGATGGAAACGCTCGAGCGGGACTTCCAGCGCATGACCAAGGCGCAGGAGTTGATCGAGCTCGCCTCGAGTCTGGCCGGTGGCCTGACGGGCGAGGAGGGCGTGACCGCGCGCGTCGCGGCGCTTGTGCGTGAGGCGAGCCAGTTGGAGACGCTGGATCCCGCGAGCAAGGCGCTGGCGGACCGGCTTTCCGCGGCGAGCATCGAACTGGCGGACCTCGGCGCGGAGTTTGAGGCGCTTGGCGGGCAATACACTTTCGATCCCGAGCAGGCCGAGCAGTTGCAGACCGCGATGAACACGTGGCTCGACGCCCGTCGTCGTCACGGCGGCGACGTGGCCGCGGTCCGCGCGGCCCGGGATGAGATGCGGCGCCGGCTCGAGGTGCAGGGAGACATCGAGGGCACGCTGGCCAAGCTCGAGTCGCGTATTGCCGATGCGGCCAAGGTTGCGCGCAAGGAAGCCGCGAGCCTGCGCACGCTGCGTGAGAAGGCCGCGAAGGATCTCGCGAAGGTGGCGGCGAAGAGCATCGCCCAACTCGGGTTCAAGAAGGCGGATTTCCGCGTGCGCATCGTGCCGCTGGCCGACCTCGGTCCGACGGGTGACTGCGGCGTCGAGTTTCTCTTCTCGCCCAACGTCGGCGAGGCGCCACTGCCGCTCAATCGGATCGCTTCGAGCGGCGAACTCGCGCGCGTGATGCTTGCGCTCAAGACCGTGCTCGCGGAACTCGATGGCGTGCCGGTGCTGGTGTTCGACGAGGTCGACGCCAATGTTGGCGGTGAGATCGGTCGCGTGGTCGGCGAGCAGATGGCGGCGATCGCGAAGGGGCATCAGGTCCTGTGCGTCACCCACCTGCCGCAGGTCGCATCGCTCGGGGACTCTCATCTTGTGGTGACCAAGGATCAGTCGAAGGACCGCGCGGTCGTCACGATTGCGCCCATCCAGGCGAACCGCAAAGCCCGTATCGGCGAACTCGCCCGCATGCTCGGCGACCGTACGGCCAAGAGCGCCCTCGCGCATGCCGAGGAACTGCTCGCCCGCTAGCCGGTGCCTTTGCGCTTGGCTATCCTGTCAACGAATGGTTGACAGGACGCATGGCAGTACCAGCGACGGCGGCAATTCGGTTGATCGAGCAATTGGTCCTGATGGCGGCGGAGGGTGCGGAGAAGCGCCTGAAGGCCTTCAAGGTCGAGCGTCGCGCACGCGCCGGCCGGACTTTGCGACCGGGGCGTGACACGCCTTTGTGGAACGCGATTGTGGACGAGGTTCAGCCGCACCTGAAGGTGCATGGCGCGCAGGCGGCCCTGGGGCGTCTGCTTGGCCTCGATCGCCAGGCCATCCACGCCTATTTCATCGCGCGCACGCGCATGCCCGACGCCGAGCGCGCATTGCAGGTCGTCACTTGGCTGATCCTCGTGAAGCAGGGACGAAATCCCGAGGGCATGAAGGTTGCGTCAACCAATAGTTGACAGGATCGCGACCGTCGGCGGCGTGGCTGTCCTTACTTCGCCGGTTCGGCGGAAGGGGCGGGGCGGAGGGGCTGGGGCGTGGCGGCGTGGCGGTTATCCGCGAAGCTGCGCCACTTTTCGAGTGGGAGGCTGGCGACCGCGATGATCGCGAGCTGGCTCACGACGAAGGCGGAGAGCCAGAAAAACGCGGAGTCCATGAAGCCGTAGCTGTGGAGGCCGACGCCCAGCATGTTGGTGCCGAACCAGCTCCAGCTCGTGACAATGTTGCCGCCGATGGCGAGGTTCATGAGGCCGCGCTGCTTGACGAGGCCGCCCCAGCGGGCGTGGAGGATGACGGCGTTCCAGATCACGATGATGAGCGCGCCGTTTTCCTTCGGATCCCAGCCCCAGAAGCGGCCCCACGACTGGTCGGCCCAGATGCCGCCGAGGATGGTGCCCACGAGGCTGAACAGGGTGGCGAAGCAAACGATGCCGTAGACCATGCGGGTGAGGGCATCGGCCGTCTCCTTGTCGAGCGACCGGGTAAAGACGCCGCGGAAAACGTACACCAGGGCGAGGAAGCCCGCGAGGTACGTGGCCGAGTAGCCGATGGTCACGACGACCACATGGGTCGCCAGCCAGAAGTTGGAATCCAGCACGGCGCGCATCATTTCCAGCGTATCACCGGTGAGGGAGAGGTGATGGGCGATGAGGAGCGTGCAGAAGCCGATCAACCCGCCCGAAACACTGCCGACGCCGTTCTTGTAGATGGCCTCAAGCACCAGACAGAGCACGACGGAGCCCCAGCCAACGAAGAGGGCGGAGGAGTAGAGATTGGTGACGGGCGGCCGGCCCTCCAGCCACATGCGGGTCGCAATGCCGGCCGTGGTGGCGACCCAGGCCAGCGCGAGGAGATAGAAGGCCGACTTGGCCAGGGTTTGCGGCCAGCGCAGCCAAGAGAACACGGCGAGCAGGAAGGCGAGTACGTAGAGGCTCATGCTCGGCGTACCGAACGGCGCGGCCTGGTTGAAGCGGACCTCGGCGTCCGACTTCACCAGCGGCTCGGCAAAGCGCGAGCGCATCTGGTCGGTGTACAGTCGGAGGATGGTGTTGAACTGTTCCGTCTGCTGACCGCGCCAGGCATGCGCGAGGCCGGCGTAGGCGAGGGAGTTCGGGTTGATCGTGCCGGTCTGGAACGTGGTGAGCAACGCCTCGCCGCTCGTCCGCCAGGCCGTGGGGTCGGTATTGCCCACGTCGGGCGGGACGGCGAGGAGTGAGCCGGCGCTCGACATCATGTCGAAGCGGCGGGCCATGTTGAGCACCATGGTCGCGGCGGCCTGATCGAAGGTCTGGCCGGCCTGCTGGGCGCGGACGGCGGCGACTCCGGCCGGGAGCCCGGCCTGGAACTGGGTGAGCTCGGTGAGGAAGTTGGTGCTATCGGGCGGGACCAGGCTGTACTTGATCCGCTGGTAGTAGACGACGTGCTGCATCAGGGCGACGACGGCCTTCTGGAAGGGCGTGCGCACGGAGGCGTCGACGGGCTCGGCGAGTTCCGCCTGGCGCTGGAGCTCGGCGAGCTTGGGCGAGATCTGCTGAATCGAGAAGCGCTTCTTGCCGTCGCCGACCTCGGGTGTGAGTCCGAGGAGCGAGAGCAGGTCGGGATGGACGACCTCGAAGGTCTTGTACGTGTCGGCGATCTCGGGGCGGAAGAGGGTGTCGAGCAGCCACTCGACCGGTGTGATCGTGCGGCCTTCGGGCGTGACCACGCGCTGCCGGCCCTGCGTCATGAGCAGGGCGGTGCGGGCCACCGTATCCATGGGCTTGATGCGGCCGTTCTTCAGCACGGGCAGCCGGCCGAAGGAGGCGAAGTCGAAGCCGGTGTCGTTGCTGGCCGGGCGAAGCGTGCTGGCGAGGTAAAGCGCGCCGAGGGCGAGGACGATGAGAGGGATGAACTTCTTCATGCGGCGGAGGGCGCGCTGCGGCGCTTGGCGATGAAACCGAACAGGTGGATGCAGAACTGGACCGTGAGTCCGAGGGTCATGAGCAGGCAGGAGACGTACGGGAGCAGCCAGCTCGGGTTGCGGACTACCTGGAGGATCGTGGTCGTCTCGCCCTCGAAGGCGGCCTGGTAGAACGTCATGCCGTCATGCCGCAGCGGGTTGTTCATGTAGATGAGGACCTCGCGATCCTCCGCGCCGTTGGGCGTCTTCAGCTGGATGCGGCTGGAGAAATTCTTTGGAATCTCGGTGCCGGGATAGCGGTCATGGCTGAAGTCGAGGAGCGTGAGCGAGTAGGGCTTGTACTCGCGCTCGAAGCGCATCGAGAGACGGAAGGTCCGGCCCAGGTACTCGAACGACTGGGGCGTGGTGAGCATGCTTGAGACCATCCACGTACCGAGGGAACCCTGCGGCCCGAGCAGCTCGATGTAGGCGGCGGGCAGGTTGCGCTCGTTCTGCTTGTAGGTCATCGCGAGCGGCGTGACCGAGATCTGGGATCCGAGGCCCTGCGTGGCCAGCTGCGGGGCGGCGCGGACGGGCACGACCTGCGGGTCGATCATCTGCAGTGCAGCGTTCGGGTAGTAGGCGCGGACGACGACGCGGAACGGCAGCTTGGCGTGCTGGATCTCGTCGCCGCGCGCGAGCTGCTTTTCGGGAATCGCGACCACGTCGTCCCACTGCGGATCGGTGGCTTCGATGATGGCCAGCTCGTTGAAGAGGTAACTCTCGGAGTAGCTCTTGGTTTCACCCTCCGCGATGCGCATCTGGAAGTCCTCCTGCCAGAGGCCGGTGAGGAGCTCGCCGACGAGGAGGAAGATCAGCCCGAAGTGGGTGAGGAAGATGCCCGACTTCTTCCAGGTGAGCTTGAAGCGGTAGATGTGGGAGGCGACGAGGTTGATCAGCAGGAGTCCGCCGATGAAGTAGCCACCGGGAAAGACCGGCACCGGAACGTTCCCGATATCCCAAAGCACAAAGAACGTGCGGAAATACTTCTCCTGCACGGCCCAGATGCCGAGGTTGACCTGGTCGAGCGTCGCCGCGAACACGAGGATGATCGAGAGGACGAGCAGCACCACGGTCAGCCGCAGTGACACGAAGAATTTGACGAATTGCATCCAGATCTCGCGCATGACTCAGGGGGCCCGGAGGGTTTGAAGGAACGCGTTGAAGGTCTCGCGCTGACCGGCGACGAGGGCGTCAGGACCGGTGATCTTGAAAAACCAGGTGGAACCGTTGAAGGGGACGATCGCGCCGAGGACGCGCTGGGGCGGGTTGCCGGAGGTCGCGACCATCTCGGTGACGGCGACATCGAGGCCGTTGACCTTGGAGCGGGCGAGGGCCGCGGGCAGTTCCGCGGCGCTGATCGGGCTGAGCTGCAGCTGGCCGCGCCAGCGGTTCACGTTGGCGAGATCGCCACCGACATCGCCGGGAAATGCGGTGATCGCGAGTTCGGCGGTCGCGCCGCCGTCGCCCGGGATGATGAAGGTGCCCTTGCGCATGGCGGAGGCGGGGCGGGCCTGCCAAGCGGCGGGGGCGCTCCACACCAGATCGCCGCCGGTCGCGGTCGGGACCGGCGTTGACGCCATATCGGGTGTTGCGCCCATGGCCGGAGGCGTGGTGGTGGCCGGAGCGGAACCGGCGAGCGGGGCCTCAGGCACCGCCTCGCGCGGAACGCGATAGGTCTTGATGCTCTGGTCGCGGCAGCCGGCCAGAAGCACGGAAAGCAGCAACAGGGAAGCAGGAAGCAGGGACAGACGGGACATGGGTTGGACAGAATGATTGCCGGAGGGTCCGAACTGCAACCCAAACTGGCGATCTATCCGGGTGGTTGCAGTGTGATGGATTCGGGATGACCAGCGTCGGTGCGTAGGGAAAGAGGGCAAAGGGTTTGCGGGGAACGGTCGCTGGACCGCGTGAACGGTCCTCGGGCGGCCTCGGAGCTCATGGGATGCTTGAGATGCGGCACAGATTCCCTAAATCCATGGCATGCGATTGGTTCCTCTTGGCGATGCGGCCCTTTTGGCGGAGTTGGGCGGGCAACCAGACGACAAGGTCGCGGCCGCCGTCCGGCGGCTGGCGGGCGGCTTGCTGGCGGCACCGCTGCGGGGCGTTGAAGCGATCGTACCGGCTTTCACCACGGTGGCGGTTCACTATGTCCCGGTGGAGATCCCGGGTGCCGGCGATCCGGCTGCGACGGTGGCCTCGTGGATCGGGCGGGTTTGGGCCAAGGGGGGATCGAGTGCGGCGCTGAAACCGAAGGACGTCGTGCTGCCGGTGGTTTACGGCGGCGATCACGGGCCGGATCTCGAAGAGGTGGCCAAGGCCTGCGGGCTGACACCGGCTGAGGTCATTCGCCGGCATGCGCGAAGCTCGTATGAAGTGCGGGCGGTCGGCTTTTCGCCGGGATTTCCCTATCTGGCCGGACTGCCGCCGGCGCTGCGCGTGCCGCGGCGCGCGACGCCGCGCACGAAAGTCCCGGCCGGGAGCGTGGCGATTGGAGGTGCGCAGACCGGAGTGTATCCGTCCGCGACACCTGGCGGTTGGAATCTCATCGGACGCACGCCGCGGGTGCTGTTCGATCCGTCCGTGGCCAGTCCTTCGCTGCTGCGTCCGGGGGATCGGGTGAAGTTTGCGGTGGTGACCGAGGAGGATTATGCGCGTCAGGCCGCGGCGGTTCGGCCCCCGGCGATGCCGGCGGCGCAGACCCACGATCCGACCTTTACGGTGCTGCGGCCCGGCGTGTTGACGACGGTGCAGGATTTGGGGCGCACAGGCTTTCAGGATGTGGGCGTTTCACCCGGAGGTGCGATTGATTCGCGGGCGCTGCAGGTGGCTAATCTGCTGGTGGGAAACCTCGGTGGGGAGGCGGGCCTCGAGTGCACCCTGCGTGGTCCGCTGCTGGCGGTGCGCAAGGATGCGTGGATCGCGATCACGGGAGCGCGCGTGGCGGGCCTGCCTTGGGCGCGGCCGTTCCGGGTGAAGGCCGGTGAGGAAATTTCCCTCGAAACGATTGAGCACGGATGTCGGGCCTACGTGGCGGTGGCGGGCGGCGTTGATGTGCCCGCGATGCTGGGCAGTCGGTCCACGCTGCTGGCGGCGGGACTCGGCGGATTTGAAGGGCGGGCGTTGAAAGCGGGCGATCGCATCGGCACGCGCGCGGATGCAGCCCATGCAAAGGTTTCGCCTGGATGGTTTGCCGCGCCAAGCCTGGCGCCGGTGCCGACGGAGGATGTCACCGTCCGCGTGGTCCGCGGGCCGCAGGCGGAGTGGTTTTCGCCCGCGGCGTGGCAGACATTCCTCGGAACGCCTTATCGGGTAAATCCGAAATCGGATCGGATGGGCGCACGGCTCGACGGGGCCGCGCTGACGTTGCTGTCGGCTCGTGAGCTGGTGTCGGAAGCGGTTGCGACAGGCTCGGTGCAAGTGCCGCCGGATGGGCAACCGATCGTGTTGCTCGCGGAGCGCCAGACCATCGGCGGCTATCCGAAGATCGCGAATGTGATCACGGTCGACCTCGGCCGGATGGCGCAGGCGAGGCCGGGCAGTGTCGTGCGTTTTGCCGAGGTGACCATCGACGAGGCACGGCGACTTCTCGGTGCAGCCGGCCGGGATCTGGCGTGGTTCCGCTTGGGCATCGGCCAAAAGGAGCGCGAGCATGGCGCGCGTTGATCTCAACTGTGACCTCGGGGAGGGCGCGGGTCACGATGCGGCGCTGATGCCGTGGGTGACGTCGGCCAACATCGCTTGCGGCGCGCATGCGGGTGACGAGGCCACGATGCAGGCGACGGTGGAGCTTGCGCGGCGTCACGGCGTGGCGATCGGGGCGCATCCGGGCTATGCGGATCGCGCGAATTTTGGGCGGGTGGAGCAGGCGTTGCCGGCGGATGCGGTTTACCAACTTGTCCTCAACCAGACGCAGGCCTTGCAGCGGATCGCGACGGCGGCGGGCACGCGGGTGCGCCATGTGAAGCCGCATGGCGCGCTGTACAATCAGGCCGCGCGTGACGCGGTGCTTGCGTCGGCGGTGGCCCGGGCGGTGCGGGCGGCGGATGCGACCTTGATGCTCTTTGGTCCGGCCGGCAGCGAGCTGGTTCGGGCCGGCACAGCCGCGGGCCTGGCGGTGGCCTGCGAAGTCTTTGCCGATCGTACGTATGAGCCCGACGGATCGCTGACGCCGCGTACCCGGGCTGGATCAGTGATCACGGATGAGGCCGTCGCGGTGGCGCAGGTGCTGCGGATGGTGACGGCAGGCCGGGTGCGGGCGACGGACGGGGCGGACATCGTCGTGCAGGCGGACACGGTGTGTCTGCACGGGGACGGTGTGCACGCGGTGGCCTTTGCGCGGAAGATCAACGAAGCGCTGGCTGTGGCCGGCGTGGATCGACGGTCCTTCCGCGCATGATCAAGTTGCTCGGCCTGCTCCTCGTCGCGGTCGGGTTTGCGCTGCGGATCAACACGCTCCTGGTCGTCGTCGCGGCGGCGATGCTGAGCGGGTTGCTCGCAGGCATGTCGTTTCATGAGATCGTGGCGCTGATGGGCCGGCTTTTTGTCGACAATCGCGGGCTGACGCTGCCCGTGATCCTGATGGTTCCGGTCGTCGGAATTCTTGAGCGCCATGGATTGCAGGAACGCGTGGCCGCGTTGATCCGGCAGGCGCGGGCGGCGACGGCCGGACGCGTGGCGTGGATCTATCAGGTCATCCGGGCGGCGACGAGCATGGTGGGGCTGAACATCGGCAATCACGCGTCGATGGTGCGTCCGCTGATCGCGCCGATGGCGGAGGGGGCGGCGGAAGCGCGGCAGGGCGCACTGAGCGAGCGGGACCGGGCGGACATTCGTGCGCATGCCGCGGCGGCCGAGAATGCGGGGAACTTTTTCGCGGACGACATTGTGGTGGCGATCGGCGCGTTGCTGCTGGTGAAGGCGTTTTTCGACACGGCCGGCGTGGAGGTGTCGCTCGGCGACATCAAGGCCTGGAGTCTGCCCACGGGGCTGTGGGTGATCGCGGTGGGGTGGTGGCGCTACCGGCGGCTGGACGCGCGGCTTGCTGCGGGCCGTGCCCGGAAACCGGACCAGGAGGACGCCTCGTGATCCTGCTTCCCCTCGAGGCCTTTTATGTGGCGTGTGGCGGGGTGCTTGCGGCGGTCGCAGGCGTGATCGCGCTCGATCGGGCGCATCCGCGGCGTTGGGGCTCGGCGGCGTTCTGGTTTGTGCTGGCGGTGGCGATGGGCGCGGGCAAGTGGCTGCCGGAAACGGTCGTTGGCTACCTCGTGCTCGTGCTGACCCTGCTCGCGGCAACGCGGCAGGTGAGTTCCCCCGTGACGTGGGGAGGCAGTCGGGTTGAGTGCGAAGCCGGTGCGGAGCGCCTGCGCAACCGCCTGTTGCTGCCCGTGCTGCTGGTGCCGCTGGTGGCCGTGGTGGGAAGCCTGACGCTGGATCGTGTGGCGTGGGACACGGGTGCGCTCGTCAATGTGCGCCAGCTGCCGCAGGTCGCGCTGGGGCTTGGGTGTGTGATCGGACTGATCGCGGCGATGCGGGTGACACGCGAAAGGCCGGTGCACGTGGTGGAGGAGGGCGGCCGCCTGCTCCAGGTCATCGGCTGGACCCTCATCCTGCCGCAGATGCTGGCCGCACTCGGTGGCATTCTCGGACGCGCGGGCGTGGGCGACGTCATTGCGCAACTGGTGGCGGCGGCGCTTCCGGTGCAGAATCCCTTGGTGGCGGTGGTGGCCTACTGCGTGGGCATGGCGCTGTTCACGATTCTGCTCGGCAACGCCTTCGCGGCGTTTCCGGTGATCACGCTGGGCATCGGACTGCCTTTTGTCGTGCAGGCCCACGGCGGAAACCCGGCGGTGATGGGCGCACTCGGCATGCTGTCAGGCTACTGCGGCACGCTGGTCACGCCGATGGCGGCGAATTTCAACCTGGTGCCGGTACGGCTGCTGGAACTTCCCGATGACTGGGCGGTGATTCGGGCGCAGGTTCCGTTTGCCGCGCTCATCTGGGTGTTCAATGTCGTGGTGATGTACCTGTGCGTGTACCGCTTCTAGACCGGAGCGATCACCATGAAGTTAACCACGGATGGACACCGATGAACACGGATAAAGGCAGGCGGACGGTGAAGGCGGGCCGAACGATTCTCGTGACGGGCTTCGAGCCCTTTGGGGACGAGACGGTCAATCCTTCGCAGGAGATCGCGCGTCAGCTCCACGGGCTGGCAGTTGGACGGCATCACCGGGTGGTGGCGGGGCTGCTGCCCTGCGTATTCGGCGCGTCACGACAAGAACTACGTCGCCTGGTGAAGCGCCATGCGCCCGAAATCGTGATCTGTCTCGGGCTGGCGGCCGGGCGCTGCGAGGTCACGCCTGAGCGGGTGGCGTTGAATGTCGATGATGCGCGGATCGCGGACAACGCGGGTGCGCAGCCGGTCGATCAGCCGATCCGGAGAGGCGGACCGGCGGCTTATTGGAGCACGCTTCCGATCAAGGCGATCGTGTCGGCGCTGCAGGCGCGAAGCATCCCGGCTGCGGTGTCACAGACGGCGGGCACATTTGTCTGCAATCATGTCTTCTACGGCCTGATGCACGACCTTGCGCAGGGCCGGAGCGCCGGTGGCAGGACGGTGCGCGGAGGGTTTGTTCACGTTCCCTGTGCGCGCGGTCCCGGAGAAAAGCGGCCGTCGCTGCCGCTGGAGACGCTGGTTGAGGCGATCCGGATCGCGATCGAGACAACGCTGGCGGTGAAGCGCGACGTGCGGGTGACCGGCGGGCGGATCAGCTGATCCGCGGAAGCGCGGTCCGGTCAGCGCTGGCTGACCACGACGCCCGCGACTGGCTGAAAGGCGGCCACAACCACACCAACGAGATTGGCGGCATCCACGCCTTCGCCGTCATGCGTGCGATTATTGAGGCCGGTCACGCGCCAGCCGTCGTTGGCGCGGGCAACCAGCACATGGGCAACCGAACGATTGGCTCGGTTGCGGTAGACCACCGTCATGCCGCGCGCGAGTTCGCTGTAGGCGCGACGCGCAACGACGAGCACGGTGCCATCGGGATAAAGCGGCGCCATCGAGTTGCCGCGGCCGGTGATGACCATCGCCCCTTCGGTCCGGGCGGCGACTGCCTGGGCCTCGCCCAGCGTGAGGGCGGAAGGCAGTTGGTGCGGTGCAGGCGAGCCCTTGGTGTAGACACCGCGGATCCAGTCGCTGTCGCCGCGGCCGGCCTGGACGGTGGAGGCCAAGGCGACCAAAAGGAGCAAACTCCGCGCGAGCTTCGCGATGCTGGGCACGTCGGTACGTTGGGCCGAAACTTGAGAAAAAACGAGTCTCCCGTCTTGAGGTCTATTCCCTAGCCTGAACGGGCCGGGTGGCTTTTCCGGACCAAGCGATCACGATCACACCGGCGATGATGAGGAACAGCGAGTAGAACGTGCCGCGGCTGAGGCCGAAAAGCAGCCCAGCGTCGGGTTCGCGAAAATGCTCCCCGATCGAGCGCAGGAGGGCGTACCCGAGGAGAAATTCGCCGGCGATGCGGCCGGGCAACCGGCGCAGATGATCGGAGCGCCAGAGGCGGATTTGAAGATAGGCGAAGAGAAGGCCGCCCTCGAGCGCCGCCTGATAGAGCTGTGAGGGGTGCCGGGCCGGGATCAGTTCGACCGGCGTGCCGGGAGCGGCGCTCAGCGGGAAAATGACGGCCCACGACACGTCGCTGACGCGGCCCCAGAGTTCGCCGTTGATGAAGTTGGCGAGACGGCCGAGGAGAAAGCCGAGCGGCGCGACCGAAGCGACGAGGTCGCCGAGGTGAAGAAACGGCAGCTGGTTCGCGCGTCCAAACCAGGCGAGGGCGAGTATCACGCCGATGAATCCACCGTGACTGGCCATGCCGCCTTCCCAGACGCGGAGAAGCTGGAGCGGATCGGCGAGGACGGTTTCCGGCTGGTAGAGAATGAAGTAGCCGAGGCGCCCGCCGAGGAAGACGCCGAGGATGAGGGCGAACATCAGGTCGCCGATCTTCGCCGCCGGGAGATGGGACCGCCCGGCGCGCGCGTAGCGGGCGAGTAGCCAGGCGGCGCCGACAAAGCCCAGCACGTAGGCGAGGCCGTAGTAGCGGATTCCGAGGGTTTCGGTGAACTGGATCAGGAACGGGCTCAGGTCATGAACCCAGTGGCTGCTGGTCGGAGGCATCACGATTTGGGCGTGGGAAAGGGTGTGGGCGTGGTCTCGACGGAACGACGCGGGCGGGCCTGCTTCTGGAGCTTGGCCCGGGCGAGTTCGCGCATGTCCACCGCGATATCGTCCTTCTCGAAGATCTCGCGGCCAAGCAGATGTTCCATCACATCCTCCATGCTGACCACGCCGGCGGTGGCACCGAATTCGTCGACAACGACCAGGATCTGCTGGTGCGTCTTGAGGAAGACCTGCAAGGCGTTCGCAACCGTCACGGTCTCGGGAATGAAGTGGACCTCCTGCATGACCTTCTCAACCAGATCGAGATCCTGGTCATTGGCCTTGGCTTTGAGGAGGTCACGTCGGCGGACGAGGCCGACGACATCGTCGAGCGACTTGTTGTAGACCGGCATGCGCGCGAACGGGATATTGGGGAAATCGCGAAAGATCTCGCCGACGGTGGCGCTCTTGCGCAGGGCGGTGACGACGGTCCGGGGCGTCATGATTTCGCTCACGCGGATGTCGTCGAGCGAGAGGGCGTTGGCGATGATGCTCGATTCACTACGGGTAAGCGTCCCCTGCTGGGCGCCGCGTTCGGCGAGGAGGATGATTTCCTGGTCTGAGTCGGTCCGCTCTTCGGGCGTGCGGATGACGAGCCGGACGATCAGACCGCACACGTAGGTCACAGGCCGCAGGGCGCTGCACATCGCGGCGAGCGGGTAGACGACGTAGGGCTGGAGCTGGCGGCGGTAGGTGACGCCAATCGTTTTGGGCAGGACCTCGGAGAAAACGAGGATGGTCATCGTCAGGACGGAGGAGATCACCCCCAGGATCGCCTCGCCGTAGAGCTTGGTGGCCAGACCGCCAATGATCACCGAACCAAGGGTATTGGCGATGGTGTTGAGGGTCAGGATGGTGGAGATGGTCTCCTGGATGTCTGTCTTCAGACGCTCGAGCTTCTCGCCCCGCCGCGGGCGGTCACGCTTGAGGGCCTCGACCTCCGCCACGGTGGTGCTGAGGATGAGCGACTCCATCAGTGAACAGACAAAAGAGATCCCGAGCGTCAGGATGATCGCGATGACAAGCCATTCCATGACGGCGGAGTGTACGGGATGATTCCCGTTTACGAACCTAAATCGGCCGGGATGAGTGCGGTGAAATAAAAAGCCACTTGCCGCGGCCCGCGCGGCCGGGCGTAGTGCGGGCATGTCCTCGCTGAAGCGAACGCCCTTGTATGCCTTTCACGCCGCGCATGGCGGCCGCTTGGTTGACTTTGCCGGCTGGGAGATGCCGGTGCAGTACCGGAGCATTCTTGAGGAGCACAAGGCGGTGCGGCGCGCGGCGGGCCTGTTCGACGTGAGCCACATGGGCGAAGTTGACGTGACGGGACCCGAGGCCGGCAAGTTCCTCAATCACCTCGTGACAAACGATGTCGCGAAGCTCTTTCCGGGGCGTGTGCTCTACTCGCCGATGTGCCAGCCGGACGGCGGCGTGGTGGACGATCTTCTGATTTATATGCGCGGGCCGGAGGATTATTTCCTCTGCATCAACGCAGGTAACATCGACAAGGATGTGGCTTGGATCACGGAGCAGGCGAGGGGTTTTGCGGTCACGATCCGGAACCGCAGCGATGACTACGCGCTGCTGGCGATCCAAGGACCCAAGGCGGCCGAGATCGTGCAGACACTGACCGGGGCCAAGCTGGGTGCGGTGAAGTACTATCACTTTGTTGAGGGCACGGTCGCGGGCATCCAGTGCCTGATCAGCCGGACCGGCTACACGGGGGAGGATGGCTTTGAGCTCTACCACCCCGCGGGCGACGCGCCGGCGCTGGCCGAGGCGGTGCTCGCGGCCGGTGCGCCGGCCGGACTCGAACTCGCGGGACTCGGGGCGCGCGACAGTCTGCGTTTGGAGGCCGGGTATCCGCTCTATGGTCACGAGATCAGTGCGACGATTTCACCGCTCACGGCCGGTCTCGGCTGGACGGTGAAGCTGGAGAAAGGGGCCGATTTCGTGGGCCGCGGAGCCTTGCTGGCCGAGAAGCAGGGTGGGGCGGCGCAGACCGTGGTTTATTTCCGTACGGGCGACCGCCGGATCGTGCGCGCGGATGCGCCGGTGCTGGGGGCGGGCGGCGCCGTGGTGGGGCGGGTGCTTTCGGGCACGCTGTCGCCGGTGCTGAACGAGGCCATCGGTTCTGCCTTGGTCACGCGCGAGGCCGCGGCCGGTGCGCTCGCGGTCGACATCCGCGGGACGCAGCTCAATTTGCAGCTCGTAAAGCCTCCGTTCATCCAGCTAAAGAAAGTTTGAAATCCCTACCATGAGCAGCGTTCCCACCGATCTCCGCTACGCGAAGTCCCACGAATGGATCCGAGCCGCTGCCGATGGCACGGCGACGGTCGGCATCACCGACTATGCCCAGAATAGTCTGGGTGACATCACCTTCGTGCAGCTGCCGAAGGTGGGGGCGACGCTGACGGCGGGCGCGGTCTTTGGGGTGGTTGAGTCGGTCAAGGCGGCCTCCGATCTTTACGCGCCGGTGACGTTCACGGTTCTCGAGGTCAATGCGCTGCTCGATCGGACGCCGGAAACGGTGAATCAGGCGCCTTATGGCGACGGCTGGATGCTCAAGGTCAAGCCGGCCTCGGCCGCCGACCTTGCGACTCTGCTGGACGCAGCGGGTTACACCGCCGCGATCGCCTGAGGGCACGGGCGGGGGCGGACGAGGTCCGCTGAAGTAGAATTTCAATCGATTGGTCTGCTCCGGGCTTATGCTTGAGCCGGGGCGTAAATCAGAGATGCTATCCGCCGAGTTGGCGTATAGCTTGCTGGCACCCCTGTCAGGTTCGTCTGCCCGCAACCCCCTCTCGATGCATCGGAATTCCACCCTCACCGGGCTCAAGGCTTTCGCTTTGGGTTCCGCCTCCCTTCTCTTTCTCGCTGCGTGTTCCGACAAAGGAACGGCGGCCCGCCGTGCCGCCGCCGCGGCGCAGGTTCAGGCAGTTGAGGTCGTCCCGATTCAGCGGCGCGACCTGGTCGAGACGCTGAGTCTCGTCGGCTCGATCGCGCCCAGCGAATCCGCGCAGGTCCGCGCCGAGGTCACGGGTCTTGTTCGCGACATTTTCTTCGAGGAAGGTCAGCAGGTCAAAAAAGGCCAGGTGCTGCTCAAGATCGACGACACCGAGCTGCGCGCCCAGACGATGCAGGCCGAAGCGTCGCTCAAGCTCGCTGAACTCAGCCTGCAGCGCAGCGAAGCCCTGGTGAAGGCCCGCAACATCACGCAGGCCGATCACGACCGCACCCAATCCGAGTACAACACCGCTCTTGCGCAGCACACGCTGCAGCGCAGCCGCCTGGAAAAGACCGAGGTCAAGGCGCCGTTCGACGGTGTGATCGGCTCCCGCACGATTTCTCCCGGTGACTATGTCAACAGCCAGACCAACATCACCACGATAGATGACCTCAGCCGGCTGAAGATCGACTTCCAAGTCCCGGAGCGCTTCCTCCGCAAGGTTCATACGGGCACCACCTTTGTCGTGAAGTCCCGCGCGCTCGACACCGATGCCGAGGTTGCGGGCGAAGTTTATTTTGTGAGCTCGATCATCGAGCGCACGACCCGCTCGAGCGAAGTGAAGGGCTACCTCGCCAATCCTCCGCCCGACCTCAAGCCGGGCATGTTCGCCAACATCGAGCTGGTGTTGGATGTGCGCAAGGGCGCGCTCACGCTGCCTGAGGGCTCGATCTTTACGGCGACGTCCGGCACCCAGGTGGTTGCGGTCCGGCAGAAGGACGGCGGCAGCGTGGCCGATTTTGTGCCCGTGCAGCTCGGTCTGCGCAGCAAGGGCCTGGTCGAGATCACCCCGGTCAAGGAAGGCACCCTCAGCGAGGGCCAGCCGGTCGTGGCCTCGGGCGTCGGCGCGCTGGTTCTCTTCCAAGGGGCCAAGCTCGAAGCCAAGCCGCTGCGCAAGGAGTTTCAGCTCGATGGTGACGGCACCTGAGTTTCCGTTTTCGCCCAACCCCCGATCGTCATGATCCTGTCCGACCTCTCGATTCGCCGCCCGGTCATCTGCATCGTGGCGTCCTTCATCATCGTCATTCTGGGCGTCCTGAGCTTCAAGTCGCTGCCGTTGCGCGAGTATCCGGAGGTGGATTCACCGACGGTGTCGGTCTCAACCAGCTACCCGGGCGCTTCGGCCGAAGTCGTTGAAACGAAGATCACCGAGCCGCTCGAGAAGGAGGTCGCGGCGATCGAGGGCATCAAGCTGATCCGCTCATCCTCCTCCGAGCAGTCCTCCAGCATCACGATCGAATTCGACCTCGACCGCGATATCGACGAGGCCGCCAACGACGTGCGTGACCGCGTCAATCGCGTGCGCCTGCCGTCGGTGGTCGACACCCCGCGCGTGGCGAAGACGGATCCCGACACGACGCCCATCCTTACCTTCTCCTTCAACTCCGACCGCCACACCCGCCTTGAGATCGTCGAGATCATCGAGCGCATCGTTGTGCAGCGAGTCCAGACGGTCCCGGGCGTTGGCTCGATCAAGGTCGACGGCCCGCGCTACGCCATGCGCCTGTGGGTCGACAGCGATCGTCTCGCGGCCTACGGCCTGACGATCAGCGATGTCGAGAACGCCCTGCGGCGGCAGAACGTCGAGGTTCCGAGCGGCCGGATTGAATCCCTGACCCGGGAGTTCCCCATCCGCCTGATCGGCCAGCTCAACGAGGTGCCCGAGTTCGAAAACCTCGTCCTGGCGACCCGCGGCACCTATCAGGTGAAGTTCAGTGATATCGGTCGCGTCGAGCTCGGGCAGGAAGACTACCGCGCCGAGACCTATTTCCGCGGACGTCCGACCGTTGGTCTGCAGATCATGCGCGCGGCGCAGACCAACATGTTGGAGATGGCGAATGGCGTGAAGGCGCTGATCCCGATCTTCCAGGCGGAGATGCCGGAGGGCATCCTGATCGAGCTGAGCAAGGATGATTCCGAGTACGTCGCCCGCTCCGTCGACAAGGTTTACCAGACGCTCTACGAGGCGGCGGTTCTGGTCGTGCTGATGATTTTCCTTTTCCTGCGCAACTGGCGCGCGACCTTCATTCCGCTGCTGGCCATCCCGGTTTCCCTGATTGGTTCGGTCGCCATCATCGCGGCGTTGGGTTTCTCGATCAACATCCTGACCCTGCTGGCCTGCGTGCTGGCGATCGGTCTGGTCGTCGACGACGCGATCGTGATGTTGGAGAACATTTATCGCCGAATCGAGGAGGGCGAGCCGCCGCTGCAGGCATCGCTCTTCGGGGCGCGCCAAGTGGCGTTTGCCGTTATCGCGACCACGCTGACCCTCGCGGCCGTGTTCCTGCCGGTGGCGTTCCAGTCCGGCCAGACGGGACGGTTGTTCTATGAGTTCGGTGTGACGCTGGCGGTCGCGGTGCTCGTGTCGGCGTTCGTTGCACTCACGCTCACCCCGATGCTGTGCTCCCGCATGCTCAAGGGGGCCGGCGCCGATGGTAAACTCAGACACAGCTGGTTCTACAACAAGACCGAGCCCTTCTTCGTCTGGATGAACAATCTGTTCGAGGGGACGTTGAAGCGCGCGATCCGCTATCAGTACGTTGTGCTCTTCGGTTCGCTGCTTTTCGCCGTGGGCAGCTTCTACCTCTACAAGCAGATCCCGAGCGAAATCGTGCCGACCGAGGACCGCGGTGTCTTCACGGCGAATCTCACGCCCCCGGTCGGGTCGACGTTCGAGTACCTCAAGACGTACTCGGTACAGATGGACCAGATCATCATGGGCGTGCCGGAGCTCGATCGTAACTTCAACCGCACGGGCGAGGGTGGCCGCGCCTACACGACGGGCACGCTCCGCTTGTGGGAAGATCGCGAGCGGACCACGGCGCAGGTCATCGCCGAGTTGCGCGGCAAATTCCAAAAGCAGATCACCGGGGCCACCATCAGCATCGCGGCGACCCGTCCATTCGGCTCGAGCGGCGGTGCGCGCGGCGGCAACGCCATGCAACTCGTGGTGCAGGGCAGCGATTTCAACCAGCTTCAGGTGACCGGCGGCGAGATCCTGACCATGATGCGCGAGAGCGGCATGTTCACGCAGCCCCGCATCAGCCCGCAGCCGACTAAGCCGCAGCTTGACGTGCGGATCGACCGCGCGAAGGCGGCCGACTTGGGGATCACCATTTCTGATGTCGCGGCCACGCTCGAAACCATGCTCGGCAGCCGTCGTGTGACGGAATTCCAGCGCGGCAACCAGCAGTATTACGTTGTGCTGCAGGTGGAGGATGCGCGACGGGTGACGCCGAACGATCTGGCCCGCCTTTACGTGCGTTCGGCGGGGGGCGACCTTGTGCAGCTGAGCAATCTGGTGACCTGGTCGGAGAACGCGGTCCCGGAAAACTATCCGCATTTCAACCGGCTGCGCTCGATCACGGTTTCGGCCCAGTTGACCGAAGGCGTCACGATCGGCGAGGCGGTCGGATTCCTGCAGGAGAATGTGCGTTCGATGCTCCCGGCCGGCTACGCGATCGCGTGGGACGGCGAGGCGCGTCAGTTCGTCGAGGGTTCGGCCGATACCTACGCCATCTTCGGCCTGGCCCTGCTCTTCACCTTCCTGATCCTCGCGGCGCAGTTTGAATCCTGGATCCATCCGCTGACCATCTTCTCCGGCGTGGTCCTGGCGCTGGCCGGTGGCGTGCTCGTGCTCTACTGCACCCGTTTCTGGGGTCCGGCGATGACGGACAATCTCTTCTCGCGCTTCGGTCTGGTCATGTTGATCGGCCTCGTGGCGAAGAACGGCATCTTGATCGTCGAATTCGCCAATCAGCTTCAGGTGGAGAAGGGCTTGGATGCCGCTACCGCGGCTTATGACGCAGCCGTCCTGCGCTTCCGTCCCATCATCATGACCTCGATTTCGACCATCCTGGGCGCGGTTCCGATTGCCTTCGGTACGGGGGCCGGCGCCGAGATCCGTAATCCGCTTGGCCTGGTGGTCGTGGGTGGGCTGTCGATTTCGACCGTCCTGACCCTCTTCGTGATCCCTATTCTCTACGTTCTCATGGATCGGCTTTGCTTGAAGCTAACGGGTCGCAACAGCGCCCACGGCCTGAAGCGGGCCGAAGAAATCGAGCGGGAGTCTGACCAGGGACGCGTTTCCGGTCACGGCGAGCCGGTGATGGCGAAGTAGCCGCCCCTCGATTGCTGGGCTTTGGCGCCGACCGGTTGCCGATCTTGGTCGGATGTAACCGGTTCGTAAGCATTGGACGTTGATTCTCCGCGATTAGCGGGGAATTTTCGTCCAAACTTGCATCTCGGACGTAACGGCTGGCAATGCCCCGCCGTCTCTCCTTTTGAATTTATCCCGATGGACGTTAAAAAACTGCTCCCAACTTTCTTTATTACAGCGGCTTGCGCCTCTGTCAGTCTATTTGCCCAAGGCGCGCCAGCGGGTGCGCCGCAGGGGAAGGCCGACGGCCAGACGAAAGGAGCTCCGCCGGCAGGTGCGCCGGCCGGCGCAGCCGGTGCGCGCGGTGGTCCGGGGGCGGGCGCAGGTGGCGGTGGGGGGCGCGGTGGTCAGGCCCAGCCGGTAGAGGTGATCACCCTCCAGCGGCGTGATCTGGCCGAAACCGTGACGGTGGTCGGCTCGCTAGCCCCGAATGAGTACGCGATCATTCGTCCCGAGAGCGCGGGCTTGGTTCGTGCGATCTATTTCGAAGAGGGTCAGCAGGTGAAGCAGGGCGATCTCCTGATGAAGATCGATGACTCCGAACTGCGTGCGCAATACGCTCAGGTCGAAGCCCGTTTCAACCTGGCCAAGGCCAATGTCGAGCGCAGTGAGAACCTCAGCGAGTCCCGTACGATTTCGCAGTCCGAGATGGACCGCGCCCGCTCCGAGTTCGCCGCATCCACCGCCGAACTTTCCCTGCTCAAGCTCCGCCTGGCCAAGACCGAGGTGAAGGCGCCGTTCGATGGTGTTGTCGGATCGCGGTCGCTCTCCCCGGGGGACTACGTGACGACCAGCACGACGCTGACCACGCTGAATGATCTGAGCCGCATGAAGATCACCTTCCAGGTGCCCGAACGCTACATTGAGAAGGTGAAAGCCGGCACGCCCTTCCGTCTGCTTTCCCGAGACATCCAGACCGCCGAGCCCATCACGGGCGAAGTTTACTTCGTCAGCTCGGTCATCGAGCGCGAAACCCGCTCGAGTGAGGTCAAGGGCATGCTGAACAACCCGTCGCCGCGGCTGCGCCCGGGCATGTTTGCTAACATTGAAATCACGCTTGAGGTGCGCAAGGGCGCGCTGACGGTTCCGGAGGGGGCGATCCTCTCCACGACCAATGGCGCGCAGATCATCGCGGTGCGCGATCAGGGTGGGGACAAGGTGGCCGAGTTTGTGCCGGTGAAACTTGGGTTGAGGACCCGTGGCGCCGTCGAGGTTTTGCCGGTCAGTACACCGTTGGACGAGAGCGTTTCGATCGTCGGTTCCGGCGTGGGCGGCATCGCCCTTTTCCCGGGCATCAAATTGATCCCGCGTCCGCTTAACGCTGCATTCCAGCAAAAGTAAGGCCCTGCCATGATCCTCTCCGATCTCTCCATCAAGCGTCCGGTCATCTGCCTGGTCGTCTCGCTCATCATCATTCTGGTGGGCGGCATCGCGTTTTCGGATTTGCCGGTCCGTGAGTACCCGAGCACCGATTCCCCCATCATTTCGGTCGGCGCCGGGTATCGTGGTGCGTCGGCGGAGGTCGTTGAGGCGAAGGTGACGGAGATGCTCGAAAAGGAGGTCGCGACGATCGATGGGATCAAGCTCATCCGCTCGTTTTCCTCCGAGGGCAACTCCCGCATCTCGATCGAGTTTCTCCTGAGCCGCGACATTGACGAGGCGGCGAACGATGTTCGCGACCGCGTTTCCCGCGCCGTCGGCCGTCTCCCGCAGGAGGTCGAAAACGTGCAAGTCTCCAAGACCGATGCCGATTCCGACCCGATCCTCTCGCTGTCCTTCAACTCGGATCGCTACAACCGCCTTGAGCTGACCGAAATGGTCGATCGCATCGCGATTCAGCGCATCCAGACCGTGCCCGGTGTCGGTGCAGTCGAACTGCAGGGTCAGCGCTATGCGATGCGTCTCTGGGTGAACAGCGACAAGCTCGCCGCCTACAATCTCACGGTGACCGATGTCCGCAATGCGCTGCGTCAGCAGAATGTCGATCTCCCCAGCGGTCGCATTGAGTCGCTCGCACGTGAATTCCCGGTGCGCCTTCAGGGTGCGATGTCCGATCCGCTGGCCTATGAAAACCTGGTGCTCGCCACCCGCGGCAACTACCAGGTCAAATTTTCCGACGTGGGCCGGGTTGAGCTGGGTCGCGAGGATTACCGTCGCGAAACTGAGTACAACGGACGGCCGACGGTCGGTGTTTCCGTCGTTCGTCAGGCCCAGTCGAACCTGCTCGATGTGGCCAACAGCGTGAAGGCGATGCTGCCCTCCATCCAGGCGGACTTGCCGGAGGGCGTGCAGATCAACATCGCGAACGACACGAGCGTGTTCGTCGCCCGCTCCGTCAACGAGGTGTACAAGACCTTGTGGGAAGCGCTCGGCCTGGTCGTGCTGATGATCTTCCTGTTCCTGCGCGACTGGCGCGCAACCGTCATTCCCCTGATCGCGATTCCGGTTTCCATCATCGGCACCTTCGCGGTGATGAATGTGATGGGCTTCTCGATCAACGTCCTGACCCTGTTGGCCCTCGTGCTCGCCGTCGGTCTGGTCGTTGACGACGCCATCGTCATGCTGGAGAATATCTACCGGCGTATTGAAGAGGGTGAGCAGCCGATTCCGGCGGCCATTCACGGCGCGCGTCAGGTGGCATTTGCCATCATCGCGACGACCTTCACGCTGGTCGCGGTGTTCCTGCCGGTGGCCTTCCAGAAGGGGCAGACTGGACGTCTGTTCTATGAGTTTGGCATCACGCTGGCGGTCTCGGTGGCCATTTCCGGCTTTGTCGCGCTGACGCTCACGCCGATGCTGTGCTCGCGCCTGCTCAAGGTGAAGATCGTCAACGGTCACGCCAAGCATGGCTGGTTCTACGAGAAGACCGAGCCGTTCTTCCTCGGGCTCAACAATGTGTTTGAGCGCATGCTGCGCACGTCGCTCCGGATCAAGTGGCTGGTGCTCGGCGCGACCCTGGCCTTCACGGTCACGGGCTTCTTCCTCTATTCGAAGCTCCAGCGTGAGATCACACCCTTGGAAGACCGCGGTGTTTTCAATGTCAGCTTTAGCGGCCCGATTGGTGCCACGCCGGAGTATATCCGCGTCTATTCCTCCCAGATGGACCGGATGATCCGGGAAATCCCGGAGGTTGAGCGCACGTTCCACAACAGCGGCTTCGGCACCTTTGCCAGCATCAGCGTGGCCTTGAAATCGTGGGAGGAGCGTACGCGGACCACGCAGGAAGTGATCACCGAGATCCGATCGAAATTTGCCCAGCAGATCACCGGCGGCCAGGCCAATGCCACCCCCGTTCGTCCTTTCGGCGGTGGCGGTGGTGGCGGTGGCCGTGGCGGTGGTGGCGGTGGCATCCAAATGGTGCTGCTCGGTAGCAATTTCGATGAGCTGCAGCGCGTCGGCCAGGAAATCGTCGCGGCGACCCGGCAGGGCACGATGATCAGCAATCCTCGTGTCAATCCGTCCCCGACCAAGCCCCAGTTGAACGTGCGCATCGATCGTGACCGCGCGGCTGACCTGCGCGTTCCGATCGCGGACATCGGCACCGCCCTTGAGACCATGCTCGGTGGCAGCCGTACGACGACCTTCCAGCGCGGCAATCAGCAGTACGATGTGCTTGTCCAGGTCGAGGACATCGACCGTGGCACGCCCAACGATCTCTCCCGCATCTACGTCAAGTCGCAGACCGGCCAGCTGATCCAGCTGAGTAATCTCGTGACCTATGACGAGTCGACCGTCCCGGAGAATTTCCCGCACTTCAACCGCATGCGTTCCGTCACCGTGTTCGGCCAGATCGCCACGGGGTCGACCATCGGTGACGCGGTGACCTACATGGAGGGCATTGCCCGGCCGTTGCTCCCGCCCGGCGTTGCTTTCGCCTGGGACGGTGAGGCGCGCGAATTCGCCGAGAGCGGAAGCGACACCTACATCCTGTTCGGTCTCGCGCTGCTCTTCACCTTCCTAATTCTGGCGGCCCAGTTCGAGTCATGGGTCCATCCGATCACGATCTTCACTGGCGTCGCCATCGCGCTCGCCGGCGGCATCATGGTCCTTTACTGCACCCGCTTCTGGGGGCCGGCGATGACGGACAACATCTTTTCCCGTTTCGGTCTGATCA
Source organism: Opitutaceae bacterium (assembly GCA_036401075.1). Taxonomy (GTDB): domain Bacteria; phylum Verrucomicrobiota; class Verrucomicrobiia; order Opitutales; family Opitutaceae; genus CAMAXB01. The sequence goes on along the minus strand of DASWVY010000044.1, from coordinate 114,762 downwards.
TGTTGATCGGTCTCGTGGCGAAGAACGGCATTCTGATCGTTGAGTTTGCCAACCAGCTCCAGATCGAAGGCCGTAATGCCTTTGATGCCGCGATGGAGTCGACCACGGTGCGTTTCCGTCCGATCATCATGACCTCGATCGCGACGATCCTCGGTGCGGTGCCGATCGCGTTTGCGAGCGGCCCGGGTTCGGAGACCCGCAATCCGATGGGCATCGTCGTTGTGGGTGGCCTGGCCATCTCCACCTGCCTCACGCTTTTCGTGGTTCCGATCTTCTACATCCTGGTCGACAAGCTTGTGGTCAAGGTGACCGGACATTCGAGTGCCCATGGCCTCAAGCGGGCCGCCGAGATTGATCGCGAGATTGATTCCCCGGACGAGCACGGTCATCCCCACGGCCGCCCGACCGAGCCGGTCATGGCGAAGTAAGCCGATTTCCCAAGGCGGCCCGCAGCGATGCGGGCCGCCTTTTTTGTGCGTGGATCGCAGGGGATTGTTTGCACAGGGGAGCGCGGGCTGCCTGCCTTGGGAGGACCGCTGGCCCGCTTGATGACTTGATCGCGGATCGGACGTTGGGTGCGCGCCCACGGAGGCTTCGTGGTCAAGCTGCGCGCCTTGTCCAAACTTAACTGGCACCGAGCGGAGCGGACCAGCGGTCCGCGCTCCCAGCGACGGCGCCGCGACACAAAAAAGGCCGCACCTCGCGGTGCGGCCTTGGAAAGAATCGGAGCGATTCCTGTCCGGCTTAAACCTTGCTGGCCTTGGCGGCCTTCTGACGGGCGCCGTTGTCGAGGATGCGCTTGCGCAGACGCAGGCTCTTGGGCGTGACCTCGAGGAGCTCGTCAGCGGCGATATACTCGATCGAACGCTCGAGGGAGAGCTTGGTCGCAGGCGTGAGACCGGCGGCGACGCCTTCGCCCTGGGAGCGGAAGTTGGTCAGCTTCTTCTCACGGACGGCATTGCAGGCGATGTCCTCGTTGCGGGGATTTTCGCCGACGATCATGCCTTCGTAGACCTGCTCGCCGGGACCGACGAAGAGCTTGCCGCGCTCCTGCACCATGAGGAGGGCGTAGGTGGTCGTCTCGCCCGCCTCGGTCGCGATGAGCGTGCCGGTGATGCGGGTGAGCACTTCGCCCGCGTAGGGGCCGTATTCCTTGAAGAGGTGGGAGGTGACGCCGCGACCGGAGGTCGCGTTGACGACGTCGATCTCAAGGCCGATCAGGCCGCGGGTCGTGATCGTCGCCTCGATCATGGTCGAGTGGGGGAGCTTCTCCATGTTCGTCAGCTGGCCCTTGCGGCCGGCCAGATTCTGCATGATGGAGCCGACGCACTCGTCCGGAACCTCGATCCAGACGGTCTCGTAGGGCTCGAGGCGCTCGCCGTTCGGTCCGGTCTTCTCGATCACGGTCGGGCGGGAGACGAGGAGCTCATAGCCCTCGCGGCGCATCGTCTCGACGAGCACGGCGACCTGCATGGCGCCGCGGGCCTTGACGTTGAACACGCCGGCTTTGTCGGAGTCCTCGATGTTGATGGAAACGTTGGTCTTCAGCTCGCGCATCAGGCGCTCGCGGATCTGGCGCGAGGTGACGAGCTTGCCCTCCTGACCGACGAGTGGGCCGTCGTTGACGCAGAACTGCATCTCGAGGGTTGGCGGGTCGATCTGGGTGAAGGGCAGGGCGTGGCCGGCCTCGTCGGCCGTGAGGGTGTCACCGATGTCGACGTCCTCGAAGCCCGAGAGACCGACGATGTTGCCGGCGACGGCGGTTTCGACCTCGCGCTGGCCCAGGCCGGTGAACTCGAAGATCTTCGTGATCTTGGCGCGGACGCGCTTGTGATCGGAGTGACGGATGACGAAGACCGCATCGCCGACCTTGGCGGTTCCGCCGAGGATTTTGCCGACCGCGATACGACCGACGTAGTCGCTCCAATCGATGTTGGAGACGAGCATGTGGAACGGATCAGCCGGCTTGGCGAACGGCGGTGGGATGTGGTCGATGATCGTCTGGAAGAGGGGCGTCATGTCCTTCTTCTCGTCGCCGAGCTTGTACATCATGTAGCCGTCGCGACCGGATCCGTACACGACGGGGGCGTCGAACTGCTCGTCGGTCGCATTGAGTTCCATCAGGAGCTCGAGGACCTTGTCGTACATCTTGGCGGGCTCGGCGTTGTCGCGGTCGATCTTGTTGATGACGATGACCACCTTGAGTCCGTGCGTCAGCGCCTTGCGGAGCACGAAACGGGTCTGGGCCTGCGGGCCGTCATAGGCGTCGATGACGAGGAGCACGCCGTCAACCATGCGGAGGGCGCGCTCGACTTCACCGCCGAAGTCGGCGTGGCCGGGCGTGTCGAGAATGTTGACGATCTTGCCCTGCCAGTGAACGGAGGTGTTCTTGGCCTTGATCGTGATGCCCTTCTCCTTTTCGAGATCCATGGAGTCCATGGCACGCTCCTCGACCTGCTGATTGGCGCGGTAAACGCCACCTTCCTTGAGCAGCTTGTCGACGAGCGTGGTCTTGCCGTGGTCGACGTGAGCAATGATGGCGATATTACGGATGTTCTGATTCATAGCGCGGGCGCGGTAGTACTTCGGAAAAAGGTAGAACGTGCGGACCGCCCCCGTTGATGGCAAGGCCGAAGGTCGGGCCCTCCGATTCCGAAGCCGGATTGTCACCCGGCCCGACGATGAATTTTACTGATTGCGGATGCCCCTTAGGGTAGGAACCCACGGGTCTGCAGCCAGAAGCGAAAGTCGACCGCCCACGGTGGCGCTTCCCGACCCGGCCGTCCAAAACCCAGGCCGTGGGGGCCTTTTTCGTAGATATGGAGATCGAAGGGGACGCCGGCCTTGCGCAAGGCTGAGGCAAACAGCAAGGCGTTCTCCACCGGGACCGTCGCGTCGGCTACTGTATGCCAGATGAAGGTCGGCGGCGTTTGGGCTGTGACCTGAAGTTCATTGGACAGGGCCGTGACGAGCTCGGCCGGGGCGTCCTTGCCGAGGAGATTGTTGCGGGATCCGTTGTGGCCGAGCGGCCCCATGGTGATGACCGGGTAACACAGGACACCTAGGTCGGGGCGGGAGCTTTCGCGTTCGATCGGATCGGTCGCGTCAGCCTGGCCGGCGTCAAAGCGGGTGAGGAGCGTCGACGCGAGGTGTCCGCCGGCCGAGGAGCCCATCACGCCGACCTTGGCCGGATCGAGACCGTCGCGTTTGGCGAAGGCACGGACCATGCGGAGTCCGCGGGCCGCGTCTTCGAGCATACGGGGATGGCGGTAGCCATGGCTGCCGAGGCGATACTGCAGCACATAGCAGGTGATGCCCTGCTCGGTCAGCCACTCGGCATAGCCGGCACCTTCGTGGCCGGCGAGGGCTCCGTAACCGCCGCCGGGGAGAATCAACATCGATGCACCGGTCCGCTTGGCCGGGTCCGGGAGGTAGGCCGTCAGTTTGGGAATATCGTTGGCCGACGTGCCGAGAGCGCCGGGCGCACCCTCCGGCCAGAGCGGCAGGGGTTCGCCGGCCGTGGCGGCGGCCAAGCGGCTTGCGGTCAACAGGGTGAATCCGACGACGAAGACGCGCGCGGTCAGGGAAAGCAGGTGGGGCATGGTGAAGGGGTGGGGGCGAAAGGGATCCTGAACTCCGTCCGCGTGCAGAACAAGCCGGCAGGTGCAGGTCGGGACCAGAAACCAAAAAGGCCCGTGGAACCGAAGTTCCACGGGCCAAATAGGGGGTTGGAGTACGCCACGCTCTCTTTCCCAGGTGACTGCGTTGGGCGCTCTCGCTTTCGCGGGCCGCAGACTCCCCGACGCCACTCCGCACGGCATGCGCGGCTTTCGGTCTCATGGCGGGACCGCCCTGACCGTTACCGGTCGGGGTTTATCGAGTGAGGCCTCTTTGCCCGGTTCGGTCGCTCTCTGCCGAGAACGGCTCGCCGGACAGGGTGCTGACACGCTTGCAAAACGCTTCGCGTCGGCACCGTTACCACAGGGACGGCCCCGGCTTTTGGCCGGGCGTTGGCCCCGTGTGACGGGTCTGACCTCTTAACTCTCAGGCTGCTTTTGCTTTGCAATGGGGTGACGCGGTTTTTCGCCCCGCCCCAAACAGGAACGTTTACGAGCTTTGCCAGACTCGCTCGCTCCCCGCGTCCCGATCTCCTTTGCGCGCTCTTCCTTGCCGGAAGAGCCTTTTGGCGGGGTGGACCCGCCGGGAGACCCGAACGCGTGCTGGTGCTACTGTAGCAGCCATGACCCTCTGGGTCACAGTATCAGTGCGGGAGTCGAAACTACTCCCGAACCTGACTCGGCTCGCTCCGCGGTTTCTCTTTCGCGGCTCGCCGCTCAGCTCCTGATCGTGAACAACTGGACCGGGCACGACCCCGGCCAGAGGAACTGGTGATAGATGCCTGTCCCGGCGATTGCTCGCACGCAGAAGGGGAGGGCCGAACCAGCTTCGACCATCCTTTCCCCGGTTGCCCGGGATTATCCCAGCCTTCGCTTCCGACAGGTTTTTCAGGCCGCCGTGCGCTTGGCTGTTCTATCAAGGAACGAGTGAGAACATGGGAAAAGAGGTGATGAAAGTCACGGTTTTGTTCCGCACAACTTATTCACTGGCAATAGTATGGTGAATAACTGGTGAATAACTTGAACGACCTGTTTTGGCGGGCTCAGGCTCTCTGCGGCGCGAATGTCTGGCGATGGAACGACGGGCTTGCGTCAGTCGTGCCGCTCGCGACGCTCCATCTTTCGGATACACCATGGCGTCGCCGCGCGATCTTCCCATCTACGAGCTCGAGTCCGCCCTCATCGGCGCGCTCCAGGGCACGGGGCGTGTCGTGGTCCAGGCGCCCACCGGCTCGGGCAAGTCGACCCAGCTTCCGCAGATGATGCTGCGTCACGGTCTGCTCGACGGCGGCGAGGTCGTCGTGCTGCAACCGCGGCGGCTCGCGGCGCGCATGCTGGCCCGGCGGGTCGCCGAGGAGGTCGGCGTGCCACTCGGCGATGTCGTGGGTTACCAGATACGACTCGAGGCGCGGGTGTCCAAGGCGACGCGCGTACGCTTCGTGACCGAGGGCATTCTCCTGCGCCAGATGTCCTTTGATCCGACGCTGCGCGGCGTCGCGGCGATTATCTTCGACGAGTTTCACGAGCGTCATCTCTACGGCGACATCTCGCTGGCGCGCGCCCTGCAGATCCAGCAAAGCACGCGGCCGGATCTGAAAATCGCCGTAATGTCGGCCACGCTCGATGCCGGCACGCTGCGCGACTACCTCGCGCCCTGCGAGGTCCTGGTTTCGCAGGGACGCAGCTTTCCCGTCAGGATCGAATACCTTCCGCGCACCGTGGATTTCGAGCGCGAGCCGGTCTGGGAGGTCGCGGCCCGGGAGTGCGCGCGCGTCGCCGCGACCACGGCGGGCGACATCCTTGTGTTCATGCCGGGGGCGTACGAGATCGGACGCACGGTGCAGGCGTTGCAGGCCGAGCGTGAGCTGCGGAGTTTTGTCGTAATGCCCCTGCACGGAGAGCTGCCGCCGGAGGCGCAGGACCGCGCAGTGGCGTGCTACGACACGCGCAAGATCATCGTTTCGACCAACGTGGCCGAGACGTCGCTCACCATCGACGGCGTCACGATCGTGATCGATGCCGGTCTGGCCCGCGTCGCGCGCTTTGACCCCAACCGTGGTATCAACACACTGCTGATCGAGAAGATCTCCGTGGCCTCGGCCGACCAGCGTGCCGGTCGGGCCGGCCGCACCGCGCCCGGCGTGTGCGTGCGGCTCTGGACCGAGCGCGAACACGCCCAGCGTCCGCTGCAGGAGCTGCCGGAGATCCGCCGGCTTGATCTCTCGGAAGTCGTCCTGACGCTCAAAGCGAGCGGCATTGATGACGTCGCGGCCTTTCCTTGGCTCGAGAAACCCGAGCCGAAGGCGCTGGCGCGGGCCGAATCGCTGCTCGCGGATCTCGGCGCGCTGGACGCGGACGGCCGCATCACGGAGGTCGGCCGGCGCATGCTGCGCTTTCCTGTGCACCCGCGCTACGCGCGCATGCTGCTCGAGGCGGATGCGCGTCGCTGTGTTCGTCCGGTCGCGCTCATGGCCGCGCTCACGCAGGGACGCAGCTTCCTGCTCCGGGGCGTGCCGCGCGAGGTCGAGGATGCGCGCGACGATGCACTGGGTGAGGAACACGAAAGTGATTTCTTCCTCGCGATGCGCGCGTGGCAGCACGCCGAGCAGGCAAACTACAACCTCGATGCCTGTCGTCGGCTGGGCATTCATGCCCAGGGCGCGCGGCAGGTGGGGCCGCTCTTCCGTCAGTTCCTTGAGATCGCGGACAAGGAGGGCCTCGATTTGACCGACGGTGACGCCGACGGCATCGCGATTCGGAAATGCGTGCTGGCCGGATTCTCGGATCATCTCGCGAAGCGACTTGATGGCGGCACGCTGCGCTGCGAACTCGTGCATCAGCGTCGCGGCATGCTGGCGCGCGAGAGCGCGGTGCAGAAGGCACCGTTGCTGGTCGCCGCGGAGGTCAGTGAGATCGAGGGCCGGGGCGGTGAGGTCAATGTGCTGCTGTCTCTGGCGACCGCGATCGAGGAACCTTGGCTGAAGGAGCTGTTTCCTGCCGACTACCGCGATGCGGTCGGCGTGGTCTACGATGAGAGCGTACGCCGGGTGATCGCGCGCCGCGAACGTCGGTTCCGCGATCTCGTGCTTGAGGCGAAGCCCACCGCGGACGAGCCGCCGGCCAGTGCGGCCGCCGCCCTGCTCGCGGCTGAAGTCATGGCCGGCCGGATCGTGCTGACTGAGTGGAATGAGTCCGTCGATCAGTGGATCGTCCGCGTAAACCGGCTCGCGGAGTGGTTCCCCGAGCTTGAGGTGACGCCGATCACGGACGCGGATCGTGCCACCCTGATCGAACAGATCTGCTACGGCAGCTACGGTGCGCGCGAGCTCAAGGACAAGCCCGTCATGCCCGCATTGCGCGAGTGGCTGCGTCCCGAGCAACTTGCCGTACTTGATGAGTACCTGCCGGAACGGCTGGTCATGGGCAATGGGCGCAAGGCGCGGCTGACCTATCGCAAGGAAGGGCCGCCTATCATGAGCGCGCGCATCCAGGAACTCTACGGGGTCGACGGAAAGTTCACGCTCGGTCACGGCCGCGTGGCCGTGAAGTTCGAGATTCTCGCCCCGAACCAGCGCCCGATCCAAGTCACCGATGATCTGGGGGCCTTCTGGCGTGACATGTATCCGAAGGTGAAGGCCGAGTTGTCGCGTCGCTATCCGCGGCACGAGTGGCGCTGAGCGCTGTGTAGCCGGGCACGCTGGCCCGGTCCGGCGGCGCGCAAGTGAAACCGCAAACTCCGGGGGGCGGCGACCCCGGCTACACTTCAAAGATCGCCTTGCGCTCCTCGGGCGACAGCTCACGCCAGCGGCCGGGCGCGAGATCACCGAGCGCGAAGCCGCCGATCCGGCCCCGGACCAGCCGCAGGGTGGGATGGCCGACGGCCGCGGTCATGCGCCGGACCTGACGATTGCGGCCCTCGACGAGTTCGAGCGCGATCCAAGTGTCCGGCACGCTCTTGCGCACGCGGATTGGCGGATCTCGTGGAGGCAGCGCGGGCGGGGACGCAAGCGCCCACGCACGACAAGGCAGGGTGCGCCGCCCTTCGATCACCACGCCGGTAGCGAGCGCGCGGAAGTCGGATTCGTCGGGAATGCCTTCGACCTGCACCCAATACTCGCGGCGATGAGCGTGCTTGGGATCGAGCAGTCGCGTGTTGAGGCCGGCTTCGTCACTCAGCAGCAACAGCCCCTCGGAATCGGCATCGAGCCGCCCCAGGGGATAGATGCGGGCCGGCAGGCCGAAGTCTGCGAGCGTGCGCCAGCGCGAACCGGGCTCGGGCGTGAACTGCGAGAGCACGCCGTAGGGTTTGTGCAGGGCGATCAACACGGAATCAGGTAACAGGGTGCGGCCGGGTGCGCACAAGCCGGAAGGGCGGTTCGCTTGCCAGATCACGGCTGCGCGGTACGATTTAATCATGCGCTCCGTCCAGCTGTCCGCGATCAATCACCTGAGTGTCGTTGAACTTCCTGATCCGGCGCCGGGTCCGGGTGAAGTCGTGGTCCGCTTGCGGGCGGCGGCACTCAATCATCGGGATCTTTGGATCAAACTGGGTCAGTACGCCGGCCTCCAGTTTCCCTGCACGCCCGGATCCGACGGCGCGGGCGTGGTCGAGTCGGTCGGCGCAGGCGTGGAGGCGGCGCTGGTGGGTGCGGAGGTGGTGATCAATCCTTCGCTCGGTTGGGGCGAGCATGAGTCGGCCCAAGGTTCCGCGTTTTCGATCCTGGGTCTGCCGCGGGCCGGGACGCTGGCGGAGCGCATCGTCATTCCTGCGGTTCAGCTTGCGCCGAAGCCGGCTCACTTGTCGTGGGAGGAGGCGGCCGCGCTGCCGCTCGCGGGGCTCACCGGCTACCGCGCCCTCTTCGCTCGCGCACAGCTGAAGGCGGGCGAACGCGTGCTGATCACGGGGATTGGTGGTGGCGTCGCCTTGTTCGCCCTGCAGTTTGCCACCGCAGTCGGAGCCGAGCCGTACGTGACCTCGAGTTCGAATGAGAAGCTGCAGCGCGCCGCCGCGCTGGGTTCGCGTGGCGGATTCAACTATCGGCAACCCGAGTGGAAGACCGAAGCGCTCAAGGCCGGTCCGTTCGACGTCGTCATCGACAGCGCGGGTGGAGATGGATTCGACGCCCTGCTTGATGTCGCGGCGCCGGGCGGCCGGATCGCGTTCTTTGGCGCGACCCGCGGAAATGCGCCGTCGCTTCCGCTGAGAAAGATCTTCTGGCGTCAGCTCTCGCTGCTCGGCACGACGATGGGCAGCCCGGCTGACTGGACGGCGATGACGGCGTTTGTCGGCCTGCACCGGATCAAGCCGGTGATCAGTGACGTCTTCCCGCTCGACCGTGTCAGCGAGGCGTTCGCCCTGATGGAGCGCGGGGAGCAGTTTGGGAAGATTGTGGTCCGGCTGTGACCAGCGAGCGCTCGTGGTCGAGCAGCCATTGTTTGCGTCCGAGCCCGCCGCCGTAGCCCGTGAGCGTGCCGTCGGCGCCGATCACGCGATGGCAGGGAATCACGATTGCGATGAAGTTCATGCCGTTGGCGCGACCCGCGGCGCGGGCGGCTCCGGGACGGCCGAGCGCTCCAGCCATCTGTGCGTAGCTCTGGGTTTCACCCGGAGCGATGGTTTGCAGGTGACGCCAGGCGGCTTGTTCGAAGGGCGAACCAACGGGCGCGAGCGGGAGATCGAAGCGGGTTCGCGTGCCGGCGAAGTACTCGCCGAGCTGATGGGCCGCGGCGTCGAGATGCGGGTGGTTTCCCGGGACCACGGCGCAGTCGAGCCGCCGCCGCAACTCGATCAGTTTCCGCTCGAGTCCGCGGCGGTCGACGAAGTCCAGCACCACGATGCCTTCGTCGCCGGCCAGCGCGAGCATGAGCCCGAGCGGAGTCGGAATGCGTTCCGCGTACAGCACCCGACTGGCGGCGGCGTCGCGCGGCGGACGGCCGAAAATGCGGGCAAAGGCGTCGCGGAATCCGCTGGCTGACTCGAAGCCTTGGGCAAATTGGGCTGAGGTCACGCCGGCCTGCTGCACCTCGCGCAGCGCCAGCCCCATGCGCCGGGCGCGCGCGTAGGCGTGAAAGGTCATGCCGTGGTAACGCTGGAACTGGCGGCGGGCGGTGGAGGGCTCGATGCCCATCGCCGTGAGTTCCTTGTCGGTCAGGCGTCCGGTCGGGTCGCGCTCAATCGCGGCGCGCAGCTTGGTCACGAGCTCCGGCGGCGGCAGCACCGCGTCCATCGGTCGGCACAGCTTGCACGGACGGAAACCGCCATGCAGCGCGGAGGAAGGGTCGGCGAAGAATTCGACGTTCTCCGGTTTGGGTTTCCGTGCTTTGCAGGTCGGGCGGCAAAAAATCCCGGTGGTTTTGACCCCCACGAGGAAACGTCCCTCGGCCGCGGCGTCGCGCGCATAGAAGGCGCGCAACATGGCAGGCTTGGAGGGGAGGGCGGGCATGATCAAAGGACGTAGACTCATGGCCTCATCCTAGCAAACCTGCGTCGGCGTCTGCCGCCGAATTTCGGGCAGGGATGTCAGCCCGAAACGGCGCCGGCAATCTCGCGCACACAGACCGCTCCGAAGACAAGCAAACAGACCACCAGCGCAACATTCCCCAGCCAGCGGTTGGCGAGGTCACCCATCCAGTCGCGCCGGTTGTTCATGTAGAGCAAGGTGGCCGCGAGAAACGGCATGAAGAACGCACCCACGATGGCGAAGGTCACCACGATGGCGACCGGCTGGCGGAACCAGAGGAGAATCAGTGGTGCGAGGGCGAGGTAGACGAGGGCCCCGAGGTAGATCTTGCGATCGCGGCCAGGAGAAACGGGGCGATTGCGGCGCCAGGAAGACACGAGGTCGACGTAGACCGACGGAACGCCCTGCCAGACACCAAGCATGGCCGTGAACACGGTGCACCAAAATCCACCCAGGAAGATCCAGCGACCGGCGGGGCCCGCCACCGTCTCAAGGCGGGCGGCAATCTCGATCGCGATGCGTGCGCCGGAGACGGCGTTGGCCTGCACGCCTGCGGCAATGATGCAGAGCGCGATCGCGAATGCCCCGGTGAAGGCGTAGGCCAGACCAACGTCGCCGCGCACCGCCTTCAAGCGATCCGAGCCGGCCCCGCCGGCTTCGCGCAGCCAGTAGGCGTAGCAGATCACCGTGAGGCTGCCGCCAATTCCGCCGAGCAGCGCCAGCACCGCGGGTCCGCCGCCGGCGGTCGGCACGCGGGGAATCAGCAGGCCGGCGATGACCTCGGCCGGAGGCGGCGTGAGCAGCAGGGCGCACGCAAAGACCGACAGGGCCATGAAAGCGATCAGCGCCTTCATGATTTTTTGGAACGACTTGAAGCGATTCAGCGCAACGATGGTGGCGGCGAGGATCGCATGGATCGCCCCCCACACCGGAACCGAGATCCCGGGAAACAGACTGGCGCCGGCGATCCCGCAGGCGCTGCTGAGGGAGCTGCCGACGAAAAAGGTCCAGAGCAGAAGATAGAACCCGAAGTAGATCGTGACCACGCGCGGCAGGCGGGTGACCCAGCCGTAAACCACGGTCTCCCCGGTGGCGACCTGCCAGCGGGCCAGGCCCTCGGTCACGACAAACTTGAGCGCGGCGGTGAAAACGATCGCCCACAAGAGGGTGTAGCCAAACTTGATGCCGGTGACGGAAGCGACCACCACGTCGCCTGCACCAATGCCGGCCGCCGCCAGAAGAAGCCCGGGACCGAGGGTGCGGAGCCGGGCGAGAAGCGTGGAAGCCATGGTCGCAGGTGAGCAGGCTGCTTTCGCACTGGCAATATTAAGCCTAAATTCCCGTTGACGCCGTCCGCAGGCATCCTTTGCTCTGACCTTTCTTCAGGGGCCAGATAGCTCAGTTGGTAGAGCAGCAGACTGAAAATCTGCGTGTCCTCGGTTCGATTCCGAGTCTGGCCACCATCCTTCGCTCCGTGAGAGCTTCGGATGGCGCGGCCATCCTTTGGTCAACAATTGGCACTGATGAGGAGCGCTGCACTCAGACGTGGAGCAGATCGCGCAGGTCGCCCAGACTCAGCTTGGCCGAGGCCGCATCGCTCGCTTCCAGTACTCCGGCCAGCAGGGCGCGCTTTGAATCCTGCAGCGCGAGCACCTTCTCCTCCACCGTTCCGCTGCAGATCAATTTATAGCTGGTGACGGTCCGGGTCTGTCCGATGCGATGCGCGCGGTCGGTGGCCTGGGCCTCGGCGGCGGGATTCCACCAGGGGTCGAGATGGACCACCGTGTCGGCCCCCGTGAGATTGAGGCCGGCGCCACCGGCTTTCAGCGAGAGGAGGAAGACCGGCACGGCATCGCTGGCCTGGAAGCGATCAACCTCGGCCTGGCGCGCCTTGGGCGTCATGGATCCGTCGAGGTAGCAGGAATCGAGTCCGCGTTCCTTCAACTCCTCCCGAATCAGCGCGAGCTGGGAGGTGAACTGTGAAAACACGAGGAGGCGGTGGCCCTCGTCGAGGGCCTCGTCGAGAATCTCGCGAAACGCCTCGAGCTTGGTCGAGTCGGCGGCATTGGCGCCTGGATCGACGAGGCGCGGATCGCAGCAGATTTGCCGCAGGCGCAGGAGTTGGGTCAGGGTCGCGAAACGCAGGGCGCCCTCGTTGGCGCCGTCGGCGGCGAGGTCGAGGAGTGCGCGCTCCGCATTCTCCTGCTGGCGCTTGTAGAGCGCGGCCTGGGCGGACGTGGGTTCGCACCAGATGATTTGTTCGATCTTGGGCGGGAGTTCCTTGGCCACGGCCTGCTTGGTGCGACGGAGCAGGTAGGGCGCGGCCTGGGCGCGCAGACGTTCGTCGTACCACTCGCGTTCGTCGCTCTTCAGGCCCGAGGGCAGACGTGTGACCAGTCCCGGCATGAGGAACTCGAAGAGGGAGCGCAGATCATCGAGCGAGTTTTCCAATGGCGTGCCGGTCAGGACGAAACGGCCGTGAGCATGCAGCGTGCGCAGGGCCTGCGCGTTCTGGCTCTTGCGATTCTTGATGTGTTGCGCCTCGTCGGCGACGATGCAGGCGAAGTCGATGACCGAAAAAAGCTCCTGGTCGCGGGCGAGGGTAGCGTACGACGTGATGACGAGGTCATACGCGCGAAAGGACTCCTCCGTTTCGATCCGGCTCGCGCCGTGGTGGGCAAACACGCGCAGCGAAGGCGCGAAGCGGGCGGCTTCGCGCCGCCAGTTCTCGACGAGTGACGCCGGGCAGACGACGAGGCTGACGGCCGCCGGCGTGTGCTTGGCCGAGGGCAGGGCAGCGAGCACGGCGAGCGCCTGCAGGGTCTTGCCGAGCCCCATTTCGTCGGCGAGCACGCCGCCGAGGCCGTTGCGATGCAGGTGCCAGAGCCAGGCGACGCCCAGCCGCTGGTACGGTCGCAGGAGGGCGTCGAGTGCGGCCGGGATCGGCGCGGGCGGCAGCGTGGAGATGTTGCGCAACGCCTCGCCGCGGGATCTCCAGGTTTCGGGCGGCTGAAAATGCGGGGCGAGTTCGGCCAGCACGTCCTGCACCTCGGTCAGGCGCGCGGTCGGGATACGATGGGTGCGGCGGCCGGAGGCGGCGGCGCCGGGTTCGCCCGCAAGCGCGCGCTGCGCGGCGGTGAGGCGCGCCAGTTGAGTCGGATCGATCAGGTAGACCTCGCCGCGATCCTCGACGTAGCCGCGATTGGCCGCGACGGCTGCCGCCAACGCGGTGCCGTCGGCCTTGCCGGCGCGCAGTCCGACCGTGACCGCAAAACCGTCATCGACGGGCGACGCTTCGACCGAGACCTCGGCCTGATGAAGCCGCGCGGTGTTTTTCTCGAAGTTGGCGGTGAACTCGGCGTGAAACTCGTCCTCGAGCGTGGCGCGGTGGGCCGCGAGAAAATTGAGGACCTTGTGCCGGTCGCGCAGCCACCATTTACGGTTGGATGGCTCGAGCGCGAAGCCGTGTGTCTTCACGAGGTCGAGCGCCGCGCTGTACAAGGCGGATTCGCGGGAGGGCAGGGTCAGCGCAAGAAAGTGCTCGCTGCCGTCGACCGTCAGCGGAGTGATCGCGACCGGCGCTGGCCGGGGGCGTACCGCAGCGGGCGGGCTGGACCGTGGCGCCGCGGCGGGGCGCGGAGCCGGCGCCTCGGTGGGCGCTGGTCCAAGGTGCTCGCTGACTCCGCGCAAAATGGGACCAACCCAGAGCAGCGGTTTCTCCGGGGCCTCGACGCGGTAGAAAACGGACTGCCCGCGCAGGGCGGTCACAAGCTCGCGCAATTGTGCCCGGCTCAGCTGGAGGAACAGCACCGGCGCCGGTTTGGCGCCAAAGCGTTGCAGCAGGGCCAAGGCGGGCAGAAGGGCCGCGGGCGGTGGGACCGAGAGATCCAGTTCCACCTTCAAACCGATCGCATCGCGCGGGGCAGCGGCGGCCAGATTGGGGGGAAGATGGAGTCGGATCACGCCTCCGAAAACTCCTGCCTGTCAGGCTGGACGCGAGGCGAAAATCTTGGAATAAATGCGGTCACCCATATGTCTCACCAAGACATGAACAGCGCTGTCTTTACCCAACTGGTCGACGCCCATTATGAGGCGCTCTATCGGTTTGCGCTTAGCCTGGCCCGTCGCGAGGCCGATGCCTGCGATCTGGTCCAGCAGACGTTCTATATCTGGGCGACCAAGGGGCACGCGTTGAGAGACACCGCGAAGGCCAAGACCTGGCTGTTCACCACGCTTTATCGCGAGTTTCTACGTGGCCGCCGACGCGATGGACGGATTACAGCGATCGAGGATTTGCCGCCGGAAGAGCAGGATACCGCCGCCGAGTGCGTCGATCAGGTTCGCCGGCTCGACGGCGTGCAGGTGATGGAGATGCTGCAGGAGGTCGACGAAGTCTTCCGGGCCCCGCTGACGCTGTTTTATCTCGAGGATCTTTCTTACCAGGAAATCGCCGACGCGTTGGAGGTGCCGATCGGCACCGTCATGTCGCGCCTCTCCCGCGGCAAGTCGCAGTTGCGGGCGGCAATGGCCCGCCGGGCAAGTCACAGCGCGCAGGTCGTGCCGTTCCCCGGTTTGCGCAAGGGGGCGGCGTCATGACCACCGAGCAGGCCAAATTCATTCTCCAAGCATGCCGTCCCGGTGGCCAGGACGCGGCGGATCCGGCCTTTGTCGAGGCGCTGGCTCAGGCCGAGCGCGATCCGGCCCTCAAAGCCTGGCTCGAACGCGAGCGGGCCTTTGATGCTCAGGTGGTTTCCAAGTGCAAGATGGTTGTACCTCCTGCCAGCCTGCGCGTGGCCATTCTGGCCGGCGGGCGGGCCAGCCGCCGCAGCCAGCCGCAATGGCGGACGTTGGTCGGCGTGGGTCTCGCCGCCTGCTTTGCCCTCATCTTCGGGACGGTCGCCGTCAGCCGGTTGTCGGGCTCCGACGCTTACCTCGATGAGTTGGTCCAGCATAGTCTGGCGGAGATGAGCGGTCCCCATCCCCGCGGCCAGCCTTTGGACAAGTATGGCGAACTCGGCGTCCTGCTGCGCGATCCCGCCAAGCGGTTGGGCAATAATCTCCCCATCGACCTCGACAAGCTGCGTGAGATCGGTTGCCGATCGGTGCAAGTAGCTGGTAAAGAGGTTTTTGAGATTTGTTTCCGCCGGGATTCTTTCTACCATCTCTACATCGCCCGCCGGGCGGACTTCAGCTGCCGCGAGTGCGAGATCGAACCCATGTTCCGCGAGCGCGGAGAATTCGCCAGTGTCTCGTGGGTCGATGACGACCATGTCTTCGTCCTCGTCTCGCGGGCTGGTCTGGACGCGGTCAAGCGGACGGTCGAGGACCCAGCGGCCTTGGCGATGCGCTGATCGGCGCGTTTCTCCCGACTGTTGCTGGATTGCGTTAATCGCACCAGTATTCCATCTGTTTGAGGATTAGGAATTAGTGCCGTTTTTTATCCTGGATTCGGCCGACGATCGATCTGAATTCGTCGCGAACCGAACTTCAAAGTCGGGGTCAAACTCCGGTTGAAACACCCTGACGGGTTCCTGATTTCAGTGTCAGAACGGCGCAAACCGATTGGAAAAATACGTAAATGCCGCCCTTGCCACGGTGGTCTCAGGAACTGGACTAGGTGGTTCACACTATGAAGGCATCACGTTTGTTCCTCGTCCTCAGTCTCCTTGTCTCCGTGGCCAGCGCCTCGGACCGTTGGGAGACCTTGCAGGCCATCCACTGGATTGAGAACCCGACTGAGTCGGTGGCACCTGGCCGTTTTGGCGAGCTGGGGGCGTATCAGTTCCGGCGTTCGACCTGGCAGATGCACACCAAGCAGCCCTTTCACCTCGCGACCAACCGGGCCGAGTCCGATAAGGTGGCCGTCGCCCATTATGAATGGATCAAGCGGGGTCTGGAGCGGAATGGGATCGAGGCTTCCCCGTTTAACATCGCCCTCGCTTGGAACGCCGGCCTTTCCGCGGTGGTCGAGCGTCGGGTTCCGTCCGTTTCCCGGGGCTATGCCAGCCGGGTGGTCAACCTCGTCAACGATTTGAAGGCTCGCCAGATGGTGGCGCGCTAAGGACTTAATTTTGCATTAACCGCGCCGAGGTCGGTGCGTTTCCGCCGATCTTCGGGTTTAGCCTTAGGCCTTCCCGTCTTCGAGGAAGGTTGCTTGGGTCGGGCCGGCCTTGGTCGTTGTCTCCTTGGGGCCATCGTTGAGATGGCGGGGTGGACGGGAGACCCGTTGGGCGAGGGCGACCTCGCGATCCGCCACGATGCGATCGCAGATCTTGTGGATCTGCAGGCGCAGCCATTTGGCGGTAGGGCTGGATTCGCGGTAGTCCGCCGGTCCGTAGTGATCGATCCGTCCGACCTGACGGAGGCGATCGTTCTGTTCGAACTCTGCGGTCGAATCCGGATTGTAGACGGCGTAGGCCTTGCCGCCGCCATTCTTGACGACCGAGAAACTGGGAATGTCGCTGGGGCCATCCGCGATGTAGATCATGTTCATCAGCGGGATCCGGCGGTCCTCCGGCTTGATGTTTGCGTTGACGTCGATCGCGGGGTTGCGGTTCGTGCCCTTGTTGATCTCGAAAATGGCGCGGGTCTTGGTCGTGTTGTCGATGACCATGCCGATCTGGGCAATCTCCGCTTCGGCTGAGATTTCGAGTTCCTTCTGGTCAAGGAAACCGGGTTGCAGGGGGTTCTCGACAAACTCGCAGCCCCAGATGCCGTCGACCTGGGAAGCGACCGCGCTGCCGCGGATCATTTCGGCGAGGCCGGTGGACACGATGTAGTGCTCGAGCTGAATCTCGTGCTTGCGGTACTCAGGCTTGTCCTGGGCGTACGTGCGGCACTGGTTGAGGAAATCGGGCAGACCTGGATAGAAGACGA
This sequence comes from Opitutaceae bacterium, assembly GCA_036401075.1. Taxonomy (GTDB): domain Bacteria; phylum Verrucomicrobiota; class Verrucomicrobiia; order Opitutales; family Opitutaceae; genus CAMAXB01. Next base: position 97,808 of record DASWVY010000044.1, on the reverse strand, counting down.
TTTCCTTGCCGCATTCGCGCAACACCCGGTTGTTGAGCTTGGTCATCTGGCCGCCGAGCACGTGGGTCAGGATGTGATTCAGGTAGGCGATCTCGCCCGAGATGTGATAGCCGCGCCGCTTGTAGTGCTCGGCGAGGCTGTTCGTCTCCTTCCAGAACTGGGGCTCGTTCACGCCGTAGCGACGGAAGAGCGGAGCCTGCATGTAGTCCGGGATTAAGGTCTTGTCGAAGTCCCAGATGCAGGCGATGGTGTTCTGAGTGAAAAGCGTCGTGGCCATTGCGGATCAACACCGATAGGCGTCATCGCCCCCGGTCGTACGTCGGTTGACACAAGCCGCCGCAGGCGGCTTCCGCAATGCGCAAATCGTCCGCCGCGCGCTGTCTGACCGGGAACCTTCCTTTCCCCGCTTTCCCAGATCATGGATCACCTTCCCGATATTTTCGCCTTCCAGCGACGGCTCGACGAGCTCAGTTCGCAGATGGCGGAGCCTTCCTTTTACGCGAACGCCCGGCGCGCCGCGGAGATCACGCGCGAGCAGCAGAAGCTGACCCGCACGGTGGCCGACCACGCCGCCCATGAAAAGGCCGGCCGCGAGATCGCCGAAGCGGAGGCGCTTTTGAAGGATCCGAATGGTGATCCCGACCTGAAGGAACTGGCCGCGGCCGAACTGCCGGACCTCCGGGCCCAACGCGAGGCGCTGCGGATCGCGGTGCTGGCGGCGATGATTCCGCCTGAGGCCAGTGACTCCCGCAACACGGTGCTTGAGATCCGCGCCGGGACCGGCGGCGAGGAGGCCGCGTTGTTTGCCGCCGAACTCTGCCGCTCCTACACGCGCTACGCGGATGCGCAGGGCTGGAAGACGGAACTGATGGGCAGCAGCCTGAGCGAGCGCGGCGGCTTTCGCGAAGTCAGCATGCTGATCAGCGGGCAGGACGTCTACCGGCAGCTCAAGTTCGAGAGCGGCGTGCACCGCGTGCAGCGCGTGCCGCTGACCGAGGCCAATGGCCGGATTCACACCTCAACGGTGACGGTGGCGGTGCTGCCGGAGGCAGAGGAGGTCGACCTGCACATTGATCCGCAGGACCTCGAAATCACGGTGCAGCGCGCGAGCGGTCCGGGCGGGCAGGGCGTGAACACCACCGATTCCGCGGTACGCATCATCCACAAGCCGACCGGCATGATCGTGTTTTGCGCCGATGGCCGTTCGCAGCAGAAGAACAAGGCGAGCGCCATGGCCGTGCTGCGCTCACGCCTGCTGCAGAAGAAGGAGGAGGAGGAAAAGGCCAAGTACGCCGCGCAGCGCCGCAGCCAGATCGGCACGGGCGACCGCAGTGAGCGCATCCGCACGTATAACTTTCCGCAGAACCGGATGACCGACCATCGCATCGGCCTCACGCTCTACAGCCTGCCGCAGATCATGGAAGGCAACATCGATCCCATCATCTCCGCCTTGCAGAAGGCGGACTTCGAGGAAAAGCTCGCGGCCCTGACCGGCCAGCCCTTCGTCCTGCGCCGAGCCGCGTCAGATGAGGATTGAGCGATGATGAACAATCTCCAGAAATCGCGCAGAGACGCAGAGGCGCAGAGAAAACAGCGATGAAATCGGAGCATGTTTCTGGGCAGGTGGTGGATGCCGCTTATCACATTCACTCTCGATTGGGACCCGGCTTGTTGGAGTCGGTCTATGAGACGTTGATGATCCATGAACTGACCAAGCGAGGGCTGCGCGTGGATCGCCAAGTGCCGGTTTCTCTTTCCTACGACGGGATTGCTATAGATCTGGCTTTTCGGGCCGATCTCGTCGTCGAAGACACCTTGATCGTCGAGCTTAAGTCAGTCGATGCGCTCACGGCCATTCATCGCAAGCAACTGCTCACCTACCTCAAGGTATCGGGTAAGCCAGTTGGTCTTCTGATCAATTTTAACGCATCACTCATTAAGGACGGAATCGTGCGCTTGGTTAACCAACTTTCCGTCGAATAATCTCTGTGCCTCTGCGTCTCTGCGCGATTTCTGATAGCCGTTTTTCCTTCTTCATGATCACCCTGCTCGACGTCATTCAAAAATCCGCCGATTTTCTCGGCGGCAAGGGCGTGGAAGGCGCGCGGCTCAATGCGGAACATCTCGTCGGGCATGCGCTCGGGCTCAAGCGGATGCAGCTGTACCTTCAGTTTGAGCGGGTCCTGACCGAACCGGAGCTGGAGAAAATACGCCCCCTGGTCCGACGGCGGAGCCAGCGGGAGCCGCTGCAGTACATCATCGGGGAGACGGAGTTTGACGGGCTGAAACTCAAGGTCGACCGACGTGCCCTCATTCCGCGGCCCGAGACCGAGTACCTCGTCGAACTGATCGTGGCGCGCCTGGCAACGCCGCCGGCCAGTATCCTCGATTTGGGGACAGGAACGGGGGCCTTGGCGCTTGCCCTGGCGGCGCGTTATCCAGAAGCCGCCGTGACCGCGGTGGACTCCAGCGCGGAGGCGCTCGCACTGGCTGCGGAAAATGCCCTCGCGACCGGGCTGGCCTCACGGGTGACGCTGCTTCAGTCCGATTGGTTCCAGGCGCTTTCTGCGAAGCAGAAGTTCGATCTGATCGTTTCCAATCCGCCGTACCTGACGGCGGATGAAACTGCGGAGACGGCGCCGGAGGTGCGCGATTTTGAGCCTCATTCTGCGCTGACGGCGCGCGATGAGGGACTGTCTGATCTTCGCGTGATTCTCGCGGCCGCTCCAGCCTGGCTCAACGCAGGTGGTGCGCTGGCCCTTGAGACGGGCATTGCCCAGCACGCCGCCCTGCAGGCGATTGCCGCGGAGGCAGGGTGGGCGACAGTCGAGTCGATCAAGGATCTGACCGGCCGCGACCGTTACCTGTGGCTGCGCCGTCCCGCCTAAGCGGGATCGCGCGGTGGCCATGAAAAAGCCGGGATCGACGACCCCGGCCTTGTTGGGCGGAAGCCAGGCTTTTCAGCCCTTCTTCTGCACCATGGCGGTCAGGGGCGCGGGCTCGGAGGCGAACTGCGGGCTGCGGCTGAGCGCGAGAGCATCGCTGAGGACGCGCAGGGTCTCACGCAGATGGATGTCGAGGCCCGCATAGCCGTCCGCCTCGTCGGTGCTCAGCTCATCTTCCTCGCCCTCGACCGGCGTGGGCTTCGGCTTGGGCGCGGGCGGATTGCCGAGATGGAATTCGCGGAAGGTGAAGTTGGTCGACGTGAGGCGGTCTCGCTCGGCCTTCATCTCCTTGCGGAAGACGCTGTCGGATTCCTTCTGGCGCAGGCGCTCGTCGAAGTTGAGGGAGATTTCCTTCATCTGCTGGCGGGACTTGAACCAGTCGATGCTCTTGCGCAGGTAGGCGAATTCCTCGAGCTCGGCCTGACGGGCGAGGCTGGCCTCGCGTAGGGGCGTGAGTACGCGGGAGTCGAGGGCCTTGCCGTCGAAGAAGCTGGTCGGGATCTCATCCCACACGAGCGCATGCGGCAGGTCCTTCTCGCCGATCGGGAGCAGGTCCTCGATTGAGGGGAGGACGATGTCGGGCACCACGCCGTTGAGCTGGGTGGACGAACCGTTGGGCAGATAGAACTTCTGAATCGTCAGCTTGGTCGCGCCGGACTTCAGGCCACCGCGAGCGAGCGCGGGATTCAGGCTGCGCATCTCGACGATGGTCTGGACCGTGCCCTTGCCGTGGGTGGAGCTGTCGCCGACCACGACCGCGCGGCCGTAGTTCTGCAGTGCGCCAGCGACGATCTCGGAGGCCGAGGCGCTGAAGCGCGAAACCAGAACCGCAAGCGGGCCGGCGTAGGCGACCTCGGGATCCGTGTCGTTGTCGACCTTGACGTCGCCATAGTAGTTGCGGACCTGGACGACCGGGCCCTTGGGAATGAACAGGCCGGTGAGTTCGATCGCCTCGCTCAGGAGACCACCGCCGTTGTTGCGCAGGTCGAGGACAATGCCGTCGACGCCCGCTTCCTTCATCTGCTCAATCAGCTTGGCGACGTCCTTGGTCGCGCTGTTCTGCTCGCGTCCGTCGGAGCCGCCATCCGGACCGTAGAAGGTGGGCAGGGAGATCACACCGAGCGGCTTGAGGTTGCCGTCGCGATCGGGCACCTCGAAGATCGCGCCCTTGGCGCGGGCCGAGTCGAGATTGACGACATTGCGGGTGAGAATGACCTCGGTGCGGACCGAGCCGTCGGCCGCCTCGGCGGGCTGCACGAGCAGTTTGACCTGGGTGCCCTTTTGGCCGCGGATCAGGTCGACAATCTTACGCAGCTTCATGCCGATGATCTCGACGGGTTCGTCCTTCTCGGGCTCCCCCGTCATCTGCGTGACGGCGATGATCTTGTCGTTCGGCTTGAGCCGCTTGTCGAGGTCGGCGGGGCCGCCGGTGATGATCTCCTTGATTACACACAGGTCCTCCTCAAGGCCGAGCAGCGCGCCGATGCCGACGAGCTGGAGACGCATCTGGATGCTGAAGTCGTCGAAGGTATCCGCGGAAAAATACGTGGAGTGCGGGTCGTAGAGCTTGGCGACGTTGGCGAGGAACATCTCGGCCAGCTCCTCCGTCTCGATTTCGGCGAGGCTCTTCAGCATGCGCTCATAGCGCTTGTGCACGGTGACCTTGGCGTCCTCGAGGCTCTTCTTGTTGAGCATCTCCTGGATGAGCTCGAACTTGATGCGACGCTGCCAGAGGTCGTCGGCCGCGGCGGCGTCGGCGGGCCAGATCTTCGGGTCCTTCTCGCTGCGATTGATGCCGAAGGTCTCCTGGGTGGTGAGATCGAAGTCGCCCTTTAGGCGGTCGAAGATCCACGTGATGCGGGCCTGCACCCGGGATTCGTAGGTCGTGAAAATTTCGTAGGCCGAGTCGATCTTGCCGACGGAGGAAATGTTCCAGTAGAGGCCCTCGTTGAAACGCTTCTCGAATGCCTGGCGGTCGCTCTCGAGGAAGAAGAGGCGGAGACCGTCCAGGTCGTTCATGTAGTTGGGAATGACCTCGCGGTAGCTGTCAGGCTGGACGGCCTCCTTGTTGTAGTGGGCCTCCTCGAGCAGGCGGACGAGCAGCTTGATCTCGTTCGTCAGGTTGGGCGGCGTGACGAGCGTCCGGTCCTTCTGAGCCTGAAGCGGGGCGAGCAGAATCGCGGCGAACAGGCTGACGATGACCAGCAGGCGGCGGGGGCGGAGATTCATAGCAGATGAGATACCGGGGGAGGGGAAAGGTTTCACTGAACTGCGAGACGCCGAGGTGGCGGGCGTCGAAAGGGGCGGGCGGGGTAGACCAGAAAGAGGTGAAATCAGCGTCGGCTCAGGGCGTCGCGTGCGTCGTCGAGCAGGCGCTTTTCGTCGCCCGTCAAGGCGCCGAAGCCTTCGCTGTTGATCTTGTCGAGAATGCGGTCGACCTCGGCCTTCAAATCCTCGCGGTTGGTGAGGTTGACCTTGAAGGCAGGGGTGGCGACTTCGGGCGTCTTCTGCGCGCGACGAAACCACTTGGGCAGTTCGATGCCGCTGGTCGTTTCGACGCTGTCGGGATTCTGCCAGTCGCGCTGGTGGACAAAGCGGAAAAAGAGCCAGCCCGCGGCCATGCCGCCGAGATGCGCGGAGTGGGCGAAGCCCATCGGCGAAGGCGAGCCGAGCACCTCGTAGAAGACGAATCCGAAGAGATCGATCGCGAGCAAGCCGACGGCGATCCACTTGGGTTTGAGCGTGACCGGCAGAATGAAGAACAGCAGGAACGTCATCGGCTGGTTCGGCTGCAGGCAGGCGAAAAAGACCAGAAGCGCTGCGACGCCCGCAGAGGCGCCAATGACCGATCCACCATGGCTCCAGTTCGTGGCGACCCAGAGCAAACCGCCCCCGAGCACCGCAAATCCCCAAAGACTGAGGAATCGGCGCGAGCCGAGCAGGGGAAGCAACTCGCGGCCCAAAAAGAACATGCCCAGCACGTTGCCGATGATGTGCAGGAAATTGCCCGTGCTGTGAAGCAGGCTGTAGGTCAGCAGGGTCCAAATCTGGCCGGACTGGATGGCCGGTATAGACAGCTCGAAAACCCGGTCAAAGCCCGCCCCGGCCCGGGCGCCGAACCAGCGCCAGAAGACGTTTTGTAAAATAAAGCCGGCGACGGTCAGGCAGATCAGCCAAGTCAGCACGGAAGTCGTTTGCCGTGCGTAGCTGTCGCGCATGTAAGACCGATCGGAGAGCATTGCTTCTAGAAAGCTACGGTCGGGGCGGTTCAAACTCAAGTCGCGTCCCTGAATTTGACGAAAAAACCGGTGAAACGACGCGGTTCTGTCACCAAATGGATTCACTCGACCCCGGCCGCGTGCGCGGCCGGGGCGGGCGAGGCCTGTTTTCGCGGGCAATCCGCGTCGGGATTAGCGCGACGGGGTAGGGGTATTATGAATGTTTGCGGTGGGTATCAGCGGGTCGCTTGACAGGGCCGGCAATTACTCTTTGTTCGCTGCCAGCTATGGCCAATAAAGCAGACAAGTGGGATCAGAACGCAGCCGGTAAGTTTTTCGTCGATCAGCAGTGCATCGACTGCGATCTCTGCCGTGAGACGGCGCCCGCGTTCTTCACCCGTCACGACGAAGGTGGCTACTCCTTTGTCCACAAGCAGCCGACGACCGAAGAGGACGTCGCTCTCTGCATGGAGGCCCTCGAGGGCTGTCCGGTTGAGGCCATCGGCAACGACGGCGACGAATAAGCCGGCGATCACTTTCCCGGAAGCAAAGCCCCGCGCTGCGGGGCTTTTTTATTGGTCGAAAGTGACGATTGTTAATTAAAAATCAGGCGTGATTAACAATTGCTTGGCTTCCGGCTGAAATCGGTCTGCCTTGCAGGCATGTCAGCCTCCGCCCGCCGTCTTCCATTCCTCGTTGCTCTAGTTTCCACACTGGTTCTTCCAGCGCGGGCCCAGTCGTCATCGCCGGCGGTCCAGCTTGCGCCGATCGCCGTCCTGTCGGACCGGGTTGCCAATCAGCAGGCGACCGGGACCTTCACCATGCCGGTGACCCTCCTGCGCTTCGAGCCCGGGGTTGATGTGCAGGAGCGCAACCTCGCCGAGGGCCAGGCGGACATCGCAATCCGGGGTGGTACGTTTGAGAACACGGGTTTCAAGGTGGGGGGGCTGTCCCTGTACGACCCGCAGACCGGCCACTACTCAGCCGAGATCCCGCTCGCTCCGGCCATGCTGACCGCTCCGATCGTGATCACGGGCGCCGGGCATGCCCGAGCGGGCTGGAATGCCACCGCCGGAACCGTGGCTTACACCTGGGCGCCGGTGCGCGCGGGCGGCGAACTCGAGGTCGGAGCGGGAGAGCACCGCCTCTTCCGTGCCTCGCTCCAGGCGGGCCAGGTCGGAAATGCTTTCGGCGGGCAGCTTGGCGTCGATGTGTCGGCCGGCTACTCGGAGTCCGCAGGCGCGATCGCCAACGGGGATCACCAGTTCTCGCGCGCGACCGCCCGCCTGCAGTTTTCCAAGGACGGGGCGCAGACGGATTGGGTGGCCGGCCGGCAGGGGAAGTTCTTCGGCTGGGTGAACCTCTACACGCCGTTTAACTCGCCCGAGAGCGAGGACCTCGAGACGACGCTGCTCGCCTTCAACCACCGCCGGCCGCAGGGCGCGGACGGCGGCTACCTGCAGGTATCAGCGTATCATCGGGAAAACTACGATGACTACCGGTTCAACCGCTTTGCCCCGGTCGGGCCCGTCCTGCCGTTCGAGCACACCACGTGGGTGTACGGCGCCGGACTCGACGGACGCTGGGCCTCCTCCGGAGCTTGGTCGGTGGACTACCGCGCCGGCGTGGTGACCGATGAGATCAAGTCGACCTCGCTCACCTTCGGTTCCTTTCGCAGCCGCACCCATCTCTCGGCCGGTGTGTTCCCGGAGTGGCGCCGCGTGACGGGTGACGCGGCCTGGAGCGTGGCCACGGGCGTGACGGTGGATGACACGAATCGCGACGACGCGAAGGTCTCGCCTGTGCTGGAAATCGCGCGGGAGCGCGCCGGATCGCCGCTTCGCCGGCTGCACGTGGGCTATGCGCAGACGACGCAAGTTCCCGGCTACACGGCGCTCAATGCGGCGCCGGGCGCAGGCCTTTTTCGCGGCAATCCCAACCTGGGCCGCTCCACCAGCCGCAATCTTGAGGCGGGCGCGCGCTTTGCTTTTGCCGGATGGGAAGGCAGCGCCGCGGTCTTCCACCGGCGCGACGACCAACTGGTCGACTGGACCTTTCGCCGCGGCGTGACTGCGCGCTCGGCCAACGCGGTCGACATCGACTCGACCGGGATCGAGACGGTGGCACGCCGGAGCTTCGGCCGGACGGAGCTCGTGCTCGGCTACGCGTGGCTGCACAAGGATGCCGACTACGGTCTCGCCGGCGTCGATGCCAGTTTCTACGCACTGAATTTCCCCGAGCACCGGCTCACCGCGGCGGTGATCGCGCCGCTCGGCGCCGGCTGGGAGCTGCGCGTCGACAACGAGGCCCGCCTGCAGGAGGAAAACCCACTGCGCCTCACCGGCGGTGACGATGCCCTGCTCACGGCGCTCAGCGTCCATTGGGACGTGCCGTTCGCGCGCGGCCTGCGCCTATCGGTGCAGGTCGACAACCTGTGGGACGATGATTTCCAGGAAGTGCCCGCGGTGCCTGCGGCCGGTCGCCAGGTCTCGTTCGGGGCGGCTTACCGCTGGTAGGCGCTGATCTCTGCTGGGAGCGCGGGCCACTGGCCCGCTGATTGTGGATTGTCCGTAGGGGCGCGCCTCGTGCGCGCCCTCCCAGCCGGGCGTGGTCAAGCCTCGCCCCTACAACCACGGCGGCTCGCGCTCCCAGCAGAACAACCGCTTGCGGGTTGACGTTTGGCTCGGTCCGGCCTGCTTTCCGGACGATGTCCACGCCCAATCCCTTTCTTGATTCGTCATTCGAGGTCCGCTGGTCCCGGCATCTGCCGGCTGACATCGGTCCAGCCATTGAGGCGGCGCTGACGCGGGCTCAGGCGGCGGTGGATGCGATCGTTGCGCAGCCGCCCGCTGCGCTCACGTATGAGAACACCTTCCTCGCGCTGGAATCCGCGACGGAGGAACTCAACCGCGCGTGGGGTCGGGTGACGCACCTGCAGTCGGTCGCGGATTCGCCCGCGTTGCGCGAGGCGCACAATGCGATGCTGCCGAAGGTCACGGCGTTTTATGCGCGCATTCCGCTTCATGCCGGCCTCTGGCGTCAGCTCAAGGTCGTGGCCGCTTCCGCGGAGGCCACCAAGCTTACGGGCATCCACCGCCGCTTCCTCGACGAAACCGTGGCCGACTTCAAGCAGGCGGGAGCCGACCTGCCCGACGACGCGCGGGCGCGTCTCGAGGCCCTGCAGGGCGAACTCGCGGAGGTCACGCAGAAGTACTCCGAGAACGTGCTCGATGCGACCAATGCCTGGCAGATGGTGATCGACGACGAGCGCAAGCTCGCCGGTCTGCCGCATCATGCTCAGGCCGCGGCCCGCCGCTCGGCCGAGGCGAAGGGCTTGGGCGCTCCGGACCGCCCGCTGTGGCGGTTTACGCTGCATCAGCCGTCGATCGAGCCCGTCATGACCTATGGCGAGGACGAGGATCTGCGCCGGGAAGTCTGGGCGGCCTCCGCGGCGGTGGGCGCGCAGGCGCCGCACGACAACTCGGCCTTGGTGGCGCGGATTCTGACCCTGCGGGCCGAGAAGGCGGCCTTGCTGGGAAAACCGCATTTCGCCGCGCTCGTGCTTGAGCGCCGCATGGCCAAGACCGGCGAACGGGCGCTGGCGTTCATCGAGGATATGCAGGTGCGTTGTCAGGAGGCGTTCGCGCGCGAGTGCCGTGAACTCGAGGCGTTCAAGGCGCGGTCGACCGGCAACACGACGGCGGGTCCGCTCAAGGCATGGGAGGTCATCTATTGGTCCGAACGCCTGCGTCGCGAGCGCTATGCCTTCGATGAGGAGGTGCTGCGGCCCTATTTCCCGATGGACCGGGTCATCGCCGGATTGTTCGAACTCGCATCACGCGTGTTCGGTTTGCGCATTGCCGAGCGCCCGGCCGGCGCGGTCGAGACCTGGCATCCCGAGGTGAAATTCTATGATGTGCAGGCGGCCGATGGCCGTCAGGTCGGTTCCTTCTATGCCGACTGGCATCCGCGCGAGTCGAAGCGGGGCGGGGCCTGGATGGGGTATCTCGAGACCGGCGGCCCGCTGCCGGGCGGGGGCTGGCGTCCGCACCTCGGCTACATTTGCGGCAACATGACTCCGCCCGTGGGCGGTCGTCCGGCGTTGTTGACGCACCGCGAGGTGGAAACGGTTTTTCACGAGTTCGGACACCTGCTGCACCACCTGATGGGCACGGTCGAGATCAAGTCCCTCAACGGCGTGAATGTCGCGTGGGACTTCGTCGAGCTTCCGTCGCAGATCATGGAAAACTGGTGCTGGGAGCGCGAGAGTCTCGACCTGTTTGCGCGTCACCATGAAACCGGAGCAACCATCCCGGAGGAGATTTTTGCCAAGATGATCGCGGCGAAAAATTTCCGGTCTGCCTGTGCGACGATGCGGCAGATCCAGTTCGCCAAGATGGACCTGCTCCTGCACCTGCGGACCAACGAGTTCATTGCGGGCGACGTCGAGGCGAAGGCCCGGGCCGCCGTGGCCGATTGCATGATTCCGACGGAGCCGCCGGCCCGGACGATCCTGCGCCGGTTCAATCATATCTTCGGCGATCCTGTGGGCTACGCGGCGGGCTATTACTCCTACAAGTGGGCGGAGGTGCTCGATGCGGATGCGTTCACCCGTTTCCGCCGCGAGGGCATCTTCAATCCCAAGACAGGGGCGGACTTCGTCGCGCACATCCTCAGCCGCGGCAACTCCGCTGATCCAGCCGATTTGTTCCGGGCCTTCATGGGACGCGATCCTGATCTGGCGGCCTTGCTGGAACGCAATGGCTTGGCACCGGCGGCCTGAGCTGCGGTCATAGCAGGACGGACGTCGCGGTGGTGTCCGTCCGGCCGTGCGCATTGCTGGTTGTGCGTGCGTTGGATTCAGGTTGGTGCAACGGATTGGTTTCCATGCGACGTCTTCTCTTCATTCTCGGCGGGCTGCTGGCTGGCACGATGGTCGTGCTGGCGGCGCTCCCGTGGTGGCTGGAGAGTGCCTTGCGTCAGGTCGGGGCGTCGCAGGGGGCTACCTTTGCGCGTTACGAGCGACTCGGCTACGCGCGGTTTGCGCTGACGGACGTCGAACTCAGCCGACCGGGAGTCAAGGTGACGATCGACCGCCTGGAGGCACCGACTCCGCTGCGGTGGCTGTGGGATCACGGCGAGACTGACGACGCCTCGGAGGTCGTCGCGGGCGCCTGGACCGTGGTGGCCGAGCCGCTCGCGCGCACGACGGCGAGTCCGTCCGGCTGGACGCCGTTGCGCGCGCGTCTGGTGCAGGTGGCCGAGGGCTTGGCGCGCTGGCTGCCGCTCGCCCGCGCGGGTCAGGGCGAGGTGCGCTGGCCGGGAGGCGGGCTGCGCCTTGCGGGTGCGGAGTGGCGGAACGGTGTCCTCACGGTTTCGTCGTTGGGCTACGAGGCGATCGAGGCCAAGGTCGAACTGCGGTGGTTCGCGGCAGAGGACACATTTACTCTAGCCCTCGCCGCTGCCGATGCGGACTGGCAGGCCATCGTTCGCAGCCGCGCCGACGCCATCACCGGTGACCTCACGTTTTGGGATCAGGTTGCGCGTGCCGAGGCGACCTTTGCGCCGACAGGCTGGCTACCCGTGGAAGCGACGGCCACGGCCACCGATTGGAACATCGCGGGCGCGCGGCTGAATCTGGATGGGCGCTATCAACGGGTCGTCGGAAGCGGTCGCATCACGTGGCGTGACACGCGTCTGGACCTGGACTTGGCGGCGAACGGCGAGCCGGAACCGGGGCAGGCGGCGCCGCCCCTGGCGGTTGCGCTGCGCGGAGGAGGCACGACGGATGCCTTCACGCTCTCGATGCTCGACGTGCGCATCCCGGGGATGACGGCACATTTGAGCGCGCCGGTGAGCTTTGATCCCGGCGCGGGCGTATCCGGAATGCAATCACGACTGACCTTCGACGCGAATCTGGCCGAGCTGCCGTGGGCGGGCTGGCGCGGAACCGTCCGCGGGGAAGCCGAGGTCCGACCGGTGCCTGGCGCTTTTCCGCGCATCGATGCGACGTTCACGCTCGGAGCGATGGGTTATGGCGACTGGGAAATTGCCTCGGCCTCGGGTCAGGTTGGCCTCGAATGGCCGCAGCTGCGCCTGGCGGCAACCGAGGTGGTATCGGTGGGAGGCGGGCGTCTCACCGTGCGCGGGGCATGGGATTTTCAAACGCGGAGCCTGCTGGACGCCGTCGTCACGGGGACGCTCGATCGGGCCGCGCTGGCGCGCTGGCTGCCGCCGGAGCTGAGGCTTTCGACGATCGCGGTGGAGGCAACGGCTTCCGGGGTCTGGCCGGAGATCGTTCACTCGGGTCAGGTTTCACTGACCGAGCTCTCGCGGCCGCCGCTGAAGCCGGTGGCCCTGCAGGGCAGCTGGCGTGGTCGCGGGCTGGTGTGGGAAACGGTCGAGGTCAGCGCACAGACGCAGGGAGCGACGTTGGCCATCGCCGGCTCGCTGAGCGGAGATGGGCTCAGTCTGAGCGCGATGAAGCTTTCGGATCAGGACGGACGAACCCTGACCCTGGCGGCACCCACTCGCGTGCAATGGAGCCCGAAGCTCTCTGTCGATGCGCTTCATCTGCAGGGGAGCGGGACCGACGTGAAAGCGCATTGGGTCCGGGCGGAGGAAGACCGGCTGACGCTGGAAATCGCCGCTTTCGATTCACGCTGGCTCGAGCCCTGGGTCGAGCTTTCCGGACCGGCGTGGAAGCTGGGCACCCTGCGCTTTATGGGCGGCTGGAGCGAGGGGCCGCTGACGTTTTCCACCGATGCTTCGCTGGAGATCAACCTGAGTGAAACCCGTACGGCTACGGTTGATGTGGCCGCGACGGGCGACGCGGAGGGTGTGGTCATTCGCAACCTGCAGGCCGCGGAAGCCGGCGCGGCGGTGATCCGGGCAAGCGGGCGCATGCCGATGGTGATCCAGCCACTCGGAACGCCGCGAATCCAGATCGACGGTGACGGCCCCCTGGCGCTGACGGTGAGCAGCGAGCCGAACCCGGCGTTCTGGGAGAAGCTGGCGGAGTTGACCGGCGTGACGCTCCGTGCGCCGCAGGTCGCGGCCAACCTGGGCGGAACTTGGAGTCGTCCGCAGGGTGAGCTGAACCTCCAGGCGGAGACGGTGACACTGGACGCCATCCGGTCGTCGCGCCCATTGCCCGAGATCACGGCCCTCGCATTGAAGCTGACCGGTGATGGCGATGGGGTGGTGCTCGATGAATTCACAGTCCGCGTGGCGGGACAGGCAGTGCGGGCCCGGGGCCGGCTGCCGCTGGTGCCGACGCGCTGGTCCGAAGCCCGGCAGGATCCTCGCGCCTTTCTGGAAAAGGGCGCGGATCTTCGGATCGAGATTCCAGACGCCGAGATGGCAGCCTTGGCCCGCTACGTTCCCGGTTATCTTGCGCCGGTGGGCCGTCTGCAGGCGGATGTCTCGGTCAAGCCGGGTGGCCTGCTGTCCGGCTTTGTGCGGCTCCAGGATGCGGCCTCACGTCCGTTGGGGCCGCTCGGGGTTCTGCAGGAAATCGGCGCCGACATCCGCTTCGAGGGCCGACGGATCGATCTGCGCTCGGTGCAGGCCAAGGCCGGCGGCCAGCCGGTCGTGCTCAGCGGGACGGTGGCGCTGCGCTCGGGCGGTGAACCCCGTCTGGATCTCGCGCTCCGTGGCGAAAATCTTCCCTTTGTCCGCCAGACGGGGCTTTTGGTGCGTGGTGACCTGGATCTCAAGCTGGCGACGCTCACGGACGGACGTACGCGCATCAGCGGAACGACCCGGTTGCGTGACAGCCTCTTTCTTGCGGATGTGCGCTCGTTGATTCCGCGTGGAGGCGGAGCCGGAGTTGCATCGCGCCGGCCGCCGTACTTCGCGGTGGAGGCGGCTCCCTTGTCGACGTGGCTGCTCGACGTGGAGGTGCACGGCGAGCGTTTCCTGCGTCTGCGGACGCCCGTCTTCAATGGCACGGCCTCGGCGCGATTCCGGCTGGGCGGAACCTTGGGCGAACCGCGGGCCGTGGGCGAGGCGACGATCAATGACGGACAGGTGCGGTTGCCCTTTGCCACGTTCGCGGTGCAGCAGGGCACGGTGCGCTTGACCGAGGCGGACCCGTACGAGCCGCGCCTCGCGGTGACCGGCGCGGCGCGGCGTTTCGGGTACGATTTGCGGATGAATCTGGGCGGAACGGTCTCGGCGCCGGACTTGAGCTTCACCTCGAGCCCGCCGCTTGATTCGGAGCAGGTGCTGCTGCTCGTCATGGCCGGCGAGGTGCCGGGCGATGAAATCCGCTACAGCGGAAGTCAGCGCGCAGTCCGCTTCGGGACCTATCTTGGCCAGGGCCTGCTGGGCCGCATCGGGGGCGATACGTCGAACGCGGACCGCCTCAGCCTGACGACGGGCGAGCGAGTATCGCGCCAGGGACGCGAGACCTATGGATTTGAGTACAAGCTGGATGACCGCTGGTCGTTGGTGGGCGAATACGATGAGTTCGACGATTTTAATGCGGGTGTAAAATGGCGGATTCTCGCGCGTAAGGAGGCGAACGATGCGACGGCTCCTTAACCTTCTTGGGCTTGGCCTCCTCATCTTGGTTTCCGCGGCGGAGACCTTCGGCGCTGCCGCGTCCGAGGATCGTGAGCGCGCCGGTTTGGACGTCTCCGGACTTGGCTGGTGGGGGAGTCGCGAAATGCAACGGGCACTCGAGCGCCTGCTTGGAGCGGAGAGGGGCGCGACGCTGGATGCGAATGCGATTGAGGATGCGGTCTTCCTGATGATGTCGACGCTCGAGAACGACGGTTACCTCAGCCCGCAGATCGAGGTTAAGTTGGTGCGAACCGACGGAACGGCTGAAAGCCACCGCTTCGATGAAACCTTGGCGACGCTGCTGCCGCGGCCGCTGGAGGCGAGGGAGGTACGTTTCGAGGTGACGCGCGGCGTGCGTTATCGGGTTTCCGCCGTTGAGTTCATCGGTCTAGAAACGATCGCGGAGGATGATGCCGTGGAACTCTTCCGTCCGTCGACCGGCCTGTTGCCGGGAGGCTCCGTTCACCTTTATGCGCCGGGTCGCCTGCAGCGGGCGCTCGACAGCCTGCGAGATGAACTTCAGCAGCGCGGGCACGCCGAGGCGAACGCCACGGTGAAGAGTCTGGTGATCGACGATGCGACCGGGGCGGTGGATCTCGCGATCGAGGTGAGCGAAGGACCTCGCTGGCGGGTGGCTTCGCTCATGTTCGCTGGCGATGCCGCCACCGAGGTCAAACTGGAGGACCTGGTACCCGACGAGGCCAGGCCCTGGACCTACCTGTGGCAGCAGGACGTGCTGGAGGAGATTCGCCGGCGTCATTTCAGCGCGGGCTATCCCGACGTGCAGGTTCGCATGGAGATCAATCGCTCGGTCGTGGCCGAGGCAGGCGAGCGCCCGGTGGCGGTCACGGCGAGGATCACCGCGGGTCCGCGCGTGACGGTGGGACAGGTTCGCTTCACGGGCGCGGAGCGCACGCGCGAGAGCGTGCTGCGCCGCCGCGTGACGGTGCAGCCGGGCGAACCGCTCAACCCGCTGGCCCTTGAGCGCACGCGTTACCGGCTGGGACAGCTGGGGATCTTCGACGCCGTGGACCTGCGTTATGAACCCGGCTCGGGCGACGTGCGTGACCCGGTGTTCGCGCTGGCTGAAACCGCGCCGTGGGAGGCGAGTCTCCTCGCCGGGTATGGCAGCTACGAGCGCCTGCGGGCCGGCGTGGAGCTCAGGCAGACGAATCTCTTTGGTCGGGCGCATCAGAGCCGGCTGTTGCTGGTCCAGTCCTTCAAGAGCAGCCGTGGCGACTACACCTACACGATGCCGGAACTCTTTGGGGAAACCCTCGACGCGAGCGTGAACGTGTTCGGCCTGCAGCGCGATGAGCGCTCCTTCCTGCGTCAGGAATACGGCGGAGGCGTCACGCTTCGCCGTCCGCTGCCGTGGATCCGTGCGGATGCGTTGGCGGGCTTCACCTATCAGTCCTTGCGCAGCAAGGAAAACGAACTCACCACCCGCGCGAGCGATGACGAGCAGGTGACGGTGGCGAGCGTTGACGTGGGGCTCACCCGGGATACGCGCGACAATCCGCTGCGGCCGCGTACGGGCTACCGGTGGTTCACCCAGGTTGAAGCCGCAAGCCGCTCGTTCGGCGGCGAGGTTGACTACCAGCGGCTGGAACTGGGCCTCGCCGTGCACCAGCCGTGGGGACGGGGACGGTGGATCCATGCCGGCGTGACTCATGGCGTGCTCACGACCTTTGGAGCGGGCGGATCGATCGATCCCCCGGTCAACAAGCGTTTCTTTCCGGGCGGCGATGCGTCCATTCGCGGTTACCCCTCCGGCTCAGCCTCGCCGCGTGCGGCGGATGGCCGGTTTATCGGTGCCAAGAGCTACGTCCTGGCCAATCTGGAGGTGGAGCAGACCGTGGTGGGCAATTGGACGGCGGTTTTGTTCGCCGACGCCTTGGGCACCGCCTCGCGTCTGGCCGAGTACCCGTTCGACGAGGAGTTGTACTCGATCGGGCTGGGGGTCCGTTACCAATCCCTCGTCGGGCCGATCCGGTTGGAATACGGGCGCAACGTGTCACCGCGGGAAGGGGATCCTTCCGGCACGCTGCACTTTTCGGTCGGCTTTCCGTTTTGAAGAAGGGGGTGGAGCTGGCCTTCGCGAGGTTGCGGCCTAAAACCGGCGAACGGGGCGGCGGTTATAATTCGTGGGTCGCTTTTTAGTCCGGCCAGTTTCCCTTGCAACTCACGCTCCCAGACGCATTTCAATGCGGGGTCGTTTGACGGCACCCAGTTGCGAAACCGGGATCCATCATCCAACATTAACCCACTTTAACCAACACAACCACCATGCTCATCTGGATTGCTCTTATCATTGTTCCGATGCTCTTCGGTCTGTACGCGCAGATGAAAATTCGCAGCGCCTACGCGAAGAACGTGCAGATTCCTTCGCGCGGCCGCATCACCGGTCGCGAGGCCGCCGAGGCGGTCATGAGTTCGGCCGGCATCACCAACGTCGAGATCGTCGAGGTCCCGGGCGAACTCACCGACCACTACGATCCGATCAACCGTCGTCTGGCCCTGTCGCAGCATAACTACCGCGGCACCAGCTTGGCCGCCCTCGGTGTGGCCGCCCACGAGGCGGGCCATGCGATTCAGCACAAGGTTGGCTATGCGATGATGAATGTCCGCCAGACGATGGCCCCGGCGACCCAGATCGCCGCCAGCGTGGCGAACTTCGTCATGATCGCCGGCATCTTCCTCATCAGCTCCGCCATCGGCGGCAAGCTGCTGATGCTTGGTGCGATCGCGCTCGGCGTCATCTGCGTCTTCCAGTTCGTCACGCTCCCGGTCGAGTTCGACGCCAGCCGTCGCGCCAAGGCGCAGCTCGTCAACCTCGGCATCGTCGATCGCGACGAGATGTCGGGCGTGAACGAGACGCTCGATGCCGCGGCCCTGACCTATGTGGCGGCGTTCGTCGCCTCGCTCGGCTCGCTCCTGCACATCCTCATGCTGCTGTCGGGCCGCCGCGAGGACTGAGGGTTCCGCGCTGCCGAGACTTTACCGGCAAGGGCCGCACCTCACGGTGCGGCCCTTTTTGTTTCTGCGTTTCCGACATCGAACCGGTTGAGCGCCTGCATTGAGCGTGACCGCCGCGTGAGGCTTTGGTTTATCCATCCCATGAGCGCACCTGTGAGGTTCCGGCTTCGATGCGGCGGGATTACGCTGCTGGTACTTGGACTGGCGTTCGCTGTGCGCGCCGCGGCGGCACCCGTGGATGAACTGGGCTGGCTTGCCGGCACCTGGTCATTGGAGCGCAATGGCCGAACCGTCACGGAGCACTGGCTGCCACCGGCAGGTGGAACGATGCTTGGCGTGAGCCGGACAACCGCGGGTGAACGCACGCTTGAGTATGAGTTCATCGTGCTCCGTGCCGACGAGGCCGGTCAGATTTTTTATGTCGCGAAGCCGTCCGGGCAGTCGGAGGCCGTGTTCAAGCTGGTACGCGCCTCCGCGACCGAGGTTGTCTTTGAGAACCCGGACCACGATTTCCCGCAACGGATCAGCTACGTGCTCCAGCCTGACGGCCGGCTGCTCGCGGCGATCGAAGGCACGCGCAACGGGCAAACGCGGCGGGTGGAATTTCCGTATCGGCGAGTGGCGAGGTAGATTTCGGCTCCCGGTAGGCAAACGGCGGAACAGGCATTGGCCGCAAAGAGGCGCAGAAGGCGCAAAAAACGGGGGAACAGCGATCGAAGGGATTGAGGATCCTTTGCGCCTTCTGCGCCTTTTTGCGGCCAATCCCGGAGCCGGCTTGATCTTGTTGCCGGGGGACTTGCGTTCCCCGGACGACTTCAGACCGGCAGCGCGGTGGCCGATACGATGACGCCGTCGGCGTCGGCATAAAGCCAGGCGCCGGGCGTGAACTCGACGCCGCCAAAGCTCACCGGCACGTCAACCTGACCTGCTCCCGTGCGATCGCTGCGATGCGGATTGGTGCCGAGGGCAAAGAGGCCGAGGTCGATCGGCTTGATCGCCTCGACGTCGCGGATCGCGCCGTTCACGACGATGCCGGCCCAGCCGTTGTGCGCCGCGATGCCGGCGAGGTTGTCGCCGACCAGCGCCCGCTTGAGCGAGCCGCCTCCGTCGACGACGAGAACGTCGCCTTTGGACGGCTGTTCCAGAGTACGCCGGATGAGGGCGTTGTCATCAAGGCAGCGCACGGTGCGGATCGGTCCGGCAAACGCGGCTCGTCCACCGAACGAGCGAAATTGGGCCGCGCAGCTGCGACAGGCCGGATGCGCGTCCATGAGGTCGGCCGTCTTGAACGAGGGAGGGGGCATGGAGACGTCGTCGGCCGGAACTCAACTCAGGCCGCGAGGGCGAGCACGGCGTAGGTGCGCTTGCCCTTGCGCAGCAGGATGTACTTGCCGAAGAGCAGATCCGCTGACGTCAGCGTCCGGTTCGGGGCATCGGCCGCGGCTTTGACGTTGTTGATGTAGACGCCACCGCCCTCGATGTCCTTGCGGGCTTGGCCCTTGGAGGCTGCGAGACCGGCGTGGACGAGCAGCTCGGTGAGTGCGGTGCCCGGCGCGGCCAGTTGGGCTGCGGTGATGTCCTTCGTCGGGATTTCGCCGACCACGTCGCGAAAGACGGCCTCGGAGGTGTCGCCGATTTCCGCCCCGAAGAGAATGGCACTCGCCTTGAGTGCGCCTTCGAGCGCGGCCTCGCCGTGGACCAGACGGGTGACCTCGCGGGCGAGCGCCTTGTGCGCCTCGCGGGCGCCGGGGTTGGTCGCGTGCGAGGCCTCGAGCGCCTCGATTTCGGCGCGGCTGAGGAAGGTGAATTTGCGCAGGTACTCGGCGACCTTGGCGTCCTCGGTGTTGACGAAAAACTGGTACAGGCGGTAGGGGCTGGTCTTGGTGGCGTCGAGCCACACTGCGCCACTGGCCGTCTTGCCGAACTTCGTGCCGTCGCTCTTGGTGATGAGCGGGAAAGTCCAGCCCCAGGCGGGCACGCCGAGCTTCTTGCGGATGAAATCCGTGCCGGCGGTGATGTTGCCCCACTGGTCGGAGCCGCCGATCTGGAGCTCGCAGTTGAAGGTGTTGCGCAGGTGGTAGAAGTCGTAGGCCTGCAGGAGCTGGTAGCTGAACTCCGTGTAGCTGATGCCGCCGTCACCCTCCATGCGCGACTTCACCGAGTCCTTCGCCAGCATGAGGTTGAGGGTGAAGAATTTTCCGACGTCGCGGAGGAAATCGAGGTAGCTGATCGGCGCGGTCCATTCCGCGTTGTCGACCAGCCGGGCCGGGTTGGCGGCAGCGGTGAAGTCGAGCAGGCGCG
Source organism: Opitutaceae bacterium (assembly GCA_036401075.1). GTDB lineage: Bacteria > Verrucomicrobiota > Verrucomicrobiia > Opitutales > Opitutaceae > CAMAXB01. The sequence goes on along the minus strand of DASWVY010000044.1, from coordinate 77,797 downwards.
AGAGCTGGCCCTTGATCGAGGCAATGTTGTGATTGAGTTGTTCGCGAGTGAGCAGGTTGCGCTCGGCCGAGCGGCCGGAGGGATCGCCGATCATGCCGGTGGCGCCGCCTGCGAGGGCGATGACATGGTGGCCCGCGAGTTGGAAGCGGCGCAGGGTCAGTTGGCCCATGAGGTGGCCAACATGGAGGGAGTCGCCGGTCGGATCGAAACCGCAATACAGCGTCACCGGTCCCTCGGCTACGCGCTTGGTGAGCGCCTCAAGGTCGGTGCAGTCGGCCAGCAGGCCGCGCCATTGGAGGTCATCGATCAGGTTCATAACGAAGAGTATCAGGCTAACCGGGTGGGGCGGGGGAGGTGCAAGGGTGTTTTCGCGCGGCTTGGCCGTCGTCCGGCGACCTCCGGGCTGTATGGTGCAAATCCCGAAACCAGAAACGCTAATGGCGGCGAAACGGGAAAAAGAATAAGGCCTTCTACCCGGAAAAACGGTTTGCCCGCCGGGGATGCCGGACCCAATCTTTCCCTTCTCGTGGCCTGCGTCCCTGCAGGTACGACCTCGTTACCAAACCTCATCCCTCCGACCATGCCTATCGCAGTTGGCTCCAAGGCCCCTGATTTCACCCTCAAGTCCAAGGCGGCCGATGGCCTCAAGGATATCAAATTGAGCGACAATTTTGGCAAGAAGCAGACCGTTCTGCTCTTCTTCCCTCTGGCTTACACGGGCGTGTGCACGCAGGAGATGTGCGATCTCAGCTCCGGCCTCGATGGCTACGCCTCACTTGGCGCCGATGTCATCGCCGTGAGCGTTGACAGCCCCTTCACCCAGGAAGCCTGGGCCGCGTCGAACAAGATCACGGTCAAGCTCGCGAGCGACCTGAACAAGGAGGTCACCAAGGCTTACGGCGTGCTCTTCCCGATGCTGGCCGGCATCGGCGACACGTCCGCCCGCGCGGCGTTCGTCATCGGCAAGGATGGCGTCGTGAAGTACGCCGAGCAGACCGCCACGCCGAAGGACCTGCCCAATTTCGAAGCCGTCAAGGCCGCGCTGGCGAAGTGACCCGCCTGCCAACCACGATCCGTCCGAACTGTACCCGATGAGCCTCCCCAATCCGTTCAATACGCTTGCGTCCTTCAGCGCCAACGGCGCGACGCACAAGTTCTACTCGCTGCCTGCGCTCGCCCAGGCCGGCTTCAAGATCGACCGCCTGCCGGTCTCGATCCGCCTGGTGCTGGAGTCGCTGCTGCGCAATGCCGACGGCAAGCGTGTGTCGGAGCAGGCCATCCGCGATCTCGCCTCGTGGAACGCCAAGGCGGCCCGCACGGAGGAGATTCCCTTCGTCGTTGCCCGCATTGTGCTGCAGGACTTCACCGGCGTGCCGCTGCTGGTCGACCTCGCCGCCATGCGCTCGGCCGTCGCCCGCATCGGCAAGAATCCGAAGATCATCGAGCCGCTCGTGCCGGTTGACCTCGTGGTCGACCACTCCGTCCAAGTCGACTTCGCCGGCTCGGCCGACTCGCTCGCGAAGAATCTCGAGCTCGAGTTCTCGCGCAACCGCGAGCGCTACCAGTTCCTCAAGTGGGGTATGCAGGCTTTCGATACGTTCAAGGTCGTGCCCCCGGGCATCGGCATCGTCCACCAGGTCAACCTGGAGTACCTCGCCAAGGGCGTGCTCTCCGACACGAACGGCGTCTACTATCCGGACACCCTCGTTGGCACCGACTCGCACACGACGATGATCAACGGCCTCGGCATCGTGGGCTGGGGCGTCGGCGGCATCGAGGCCGAGGCCGGCATGCTCGGCCAGCCGGTTTACTTCCTCACGCCTGACGTGGTTGGCGTTCACCTCACGGGCTCGCTCCGCGAGGGCGTCACCGCGACCGATCTCGCGCTCACGCTCACCCAGCTCCTCCGCAAGGCCAAGGTCGTCGGCAAGTTCGTCGAGTTCTACGGTCCCGGCGCCGCCGCGCTGCCGGTCGTCGACCGCGCCACGATCGCCAACATGGCGCCCGAGTACGGCGCGACGATGGGTTTCTTCCCGATCGACGCCGAGTGCTCCAATTATCTCCGCGCCACCGGCCGCGACGACAAGCATGTCGCGCTCTACGAGGCCTACTACAAGGCGCAGAACCTCTGGGGCATCCCGGCCAAGGGTTCGATCGATTACTCGACCGACCTCGAACTGGATCTCGGCACGGTCGTCCCGAGCGTCGCCGGCCCGAAGCGCCCGCAGGACCGCATCGAGCTGCCGAAGATGAAGCAGGAGTTCACCACGGCGTTCTCGAAGCCGGTCACCGAAAATGGCTTTGGCAAGAAGGCCGAGGAGTTCTCGACCGTCTCCGCCCAGGTTGGCGGCACCAAGGTCGGCCACGGCTCCGTCCTGATCGCCGCGATCACAAGCTGCACCAACACCTCGAACCCGAGCGTCATGCTCGCGGCCGGCCTCCTCGCCAAGAAGGCCGTGGAGAAGGGCCTCAAGGTCAATCCGCTGGTCAAGTCGTCGCTCGCTCCCGGTTCCCGCGTGGTCACCGACTACCTCGAGAAGACCGGCCTTTCCCCGTACCTCGACCAGCTCGGCTTCCAGACCGTCGGCTACGGCTGCACGACCTGCATCGGCAACTCCGGCCCGTTGGCCGCGCCGATCGAGGAGGCCGTGGTGAAGAACGATCTCGTTGCCGCGTCCGTCCTTTCCGGCAACCGCAACTTCGAGGCCCGTGTTCACCAGAACATCAAGAGCAACTTCCTGATGTCGCCGCCGCTCGTCGTCGCCTTCGCCCTCGCGGGCCGCGTCGACATCGACATGACGCGCGATCCGATCGGCACCGACAAGGCCGGCGCACCGGTCATGCTCAAGGACATCTGGCCTACGCTGCAGGAGGTCCGCGACCAGATGCAGGCCGCGCTCAAGCCCGAGGTCTTCCGCAAGCTCTACAGCAACTTCGCCGAGCAGAACCCGAAGTGGAACGAGATCCCGTCCACCACCGGCAACGTCTACTCGTTCGACGCCGCGTCGACCTACATTCAGGAGCCGCCGTTCTTCACGAACTTCTCGCTCACGCCCGGTACGATCAGCGCCATCAGCGGCGCCCGCGCCCTCGGCATCTTTGGTGACTCGGTCACGACCGACCACATTTCGCCCGCCGGCGCGATCAAGAAGACCTCGCCCGCTGGTCGCTTCCTGCTCGAGAACGGCGTCACGTTCGAGGACTTCAACTCCTACGGCTCCCGTCGCGGCAATGACCGCATCATGACCCGCGGCACCTTCGCCAACGTTCGCATCAAGAACCTGATGCTCGGCGGCGAGGAGGGCGGTAACACGATCTACCAGCCGACCGGTGAGAAGGTCTCGATCTACGACGCTGCGGTGAAGCACATCGCCGCGGGCACGCCGCTGATCGTCCTCGCCGGCCAGGAGTACGGCACGGGCTCGTCCCGTGACTGGGCGGCCAAGGGCACCAACCTGCTCGGTGTGAAGGTGGTCGTCGCTCAGAGCTTCGAGCGCATCCACCGCTCCAACCTTGTCGGCATGGGCGTGCTGCCCCTGCAGTTCAAGGAAGGCACGACGGCGCAGACGCTCAAGCTCGACGGCTCCGAGACCTACGACGTGATCGGCCTCAGCCCGGCGATCAAGCCGCAGCAGGACCTTACGCTCAAGATCACGCGCAAGGACGGCTCCGTCGAAAACGTGCCGGTGCGCTGCCGCATCGATACGCCGATCGAGATCGATTACTACCAGCACGGTGGGATCCTGCCCTACGTGCTGCGCCAGATCATTGCTCGCAGCTGATTCAATTAGATCGGACCGGACGGCTCTCATACCCCGGTGCCGTCCGGTCATTTCCCCTCTCGCGCATGGCTGATGCCGTAAAACCGGGCTTCTTCGTCGATGCGGATTCCGACCCGGTCGGAATCCGTGTGGTGGGGCGTGCCTCCTTCCAGAACAGCTCTTGTCTCCACGATTTCGTGAAGGAGCGCCTGCAGGCTGGGCGCACGCGCTTCGCGATGGATTTCAAGGAGTGTACGACCATGGACAGCACGTTCCTCGGTGTGCTCGCCGGCGCGGCCATCCAGCTGCGCAAGCTCTCGCCGCCGGGGTCGCTGGTCGTTTGCCGGCTCAACGAGCGTAACCTCGAACTCGTGCAGAACCTCGGTCTGCACCGCCTGCTCACGATTGACGACGGGGCGGCTGTGTCGGTTTCCGGCTCCGCCGCGGCGACGCTTGCGTGCAACGGTGCGGCGAGCGAACTCGAGCAGGCCCGCCTTGTCCTGCAGGCCCACGAAAATCTGGTGGCCGCCAATGCGTCCAATCAGGCGAAATTTCAGGACGTGCTCACGTTCCTCAAGGAGCAGGTCAAGAAGGGCTAGCCTCTTCGGTTTGTCCTGGGAGCGCGGGCTGCTGGCCCGCTGGTTTGTTCGAATCCGTAATTCAGCGGGCCAGCGGCCCACGCTCCCGGGATCAATCTGTGTCTGTCGCGGTGCTAAATCCCATTTGCCTCCGGTCGGCTCCGGGGTTCACTGTGACCAACCATGGCCGCTGCTGCTTCCGCCTCCTCCACCTCTCTCCGTCAATCCCTGCCCGATGCAGGTGGGCATTTTGGCGTCTATGGCGGCGTCTATGTACCGGAGACGCTGATGACCGCGTTGTCCGAGTTGACCGCGGCGTATGAAGTTGCACGGAACGATCCCGGCTTTCAGGCCGAGCTCAAACACCACCTGAAGGAGTTCGCCGGTCGTCCGACCGAGCTTTATTTTGCCGAGCGTCTGACCGCGCACTGCGGCGGTGCTAAGATCTACCTCAAGCGCGAGGACCTTCTCCACACGGGCGCGCACAAGATCAACAACGCGATCGGTCAGGCCCTGCTCGCCAAGCGCATGGGCAAGAAGCGTATTATCGCTGAGACCGGCGCGGGCCAACACGGCGTGGCGACGGCCGCGGTGTGTGCCAAGTTCGGGCTCGAGTGCGTCGTCTACATGGGCGCAGTCGACATGGAGCGCCAGGCGCTGAATGTCTTCCGCATGCGCTTGATGGGCGCGGAGGTCCGGGGCGTCGAGGCCGGCCAGAAGACGCTGAAGGACGCGGTCAACGAGGCGATGCGCGACTGGGTCACGAATGTTCGCGGCACCCATTATATCCTGGGTTCAGCGCTGGGGGCGCATCCCTATCCGATGATGGTCCGTGATTTTCATCGCGTGATCGGCCAGGAGGCCAAGGCGCAGCTCCAGTCGCGCGAAGGCCGCCTTCCGGACGAGATCGTCGCCTGCGTCGGCGGCGGCTCCAACGCGATCGGCGTGTTCTATGATTTTCTCGACGACAAGTCCGTCCGCCTGGTCGGTGTCGAGGCCGGCGGGCGCGGCATCAAACGCGGTGAGCACGCGGCCCGCTTCGAGGGCGGCAAGCTTGGCGTGCTGCAGGGCAGCAAGACGTACATCCTCCAGAATCCAGACGGCCAGATCGAGTTGACGCACTCCGTCAGCGCCGGTCTCGATTACGCGGCGATCGGACCCGAGCACGCCTACTACCGCGACCAGGGCCGCATCGGCTACGCCTATGCGTGCGACGACGAGGTGCTCGAAACCTTCCAGCTCGTGTCACGCCTCGAGGGCATCATCCCCGCACTCGAATCCACGCATGCCCTCGTTCACGGCCTGAAGCGCGCGAAGGAGATGCGCAAAGACGAGATCCTGCTCATCAACCTCAGCGGTCGCGGCGACAAGGATGTGAACCAAGTCGCCAAGATGCTCGGAGTCACCCTGCGCTAAGCGAATCACTCGGTCCTTCGGGAACGCTTCATACTATGAACTCCATGACCGGCTACGGCCGTGCGTCCGGACCACTGGGTACGTTCACGCTGACGATCCAGGTAAGCTCGGTTAACCGAAAGACCCTCGATCTCACGGTCAAGGCGCCCGGCGCGTGGGAGTCGCTGGAGCCGGCGGTGGGTGAGCAGGTGCGCAAGGTCGCGGTTCGCGGCAAGGTGCACGTCGACGTTGAGCTCACCGGTGCCAAGGGCGCGGACTCCGTCGTCTGGGACGAGATCGCCGCAGCGGAGACCGTGGACCGTCTGGCCGCATTTGCTGAGAAACAGGGTGTGGCCTTCAAGCCGACGCCGGAGCTGCTGCTCCAGATTCTGAACGCTCAGCGTGTAGCTACGGAGCTGCCGGGTGCCGAGGAAGCCGCGCCCCGCGTGGCGGAACTGCTGGGCGAGGCGTTGCGTTCATTTGCCGCCATGCGCGCGAAGGAAGGGGAGGCTCTCTTGGTGGATTTCCTGACCCGCCTGGCCACGCTCGGCCGCCACGTTCACGCCATCGCTGAACGCGCGCCGCAGGTGCCTGCGACGTATCGCGACCAGTTGCACAAGCGTCTGCGCGATGCGGGGCTGGAGCTCGACATCGCCGATGAGCGTGTGCTCAAGGAGATCGCCCTGTTTGCGGACCGCTGTGACGTGACCGAGGAGCTCACGCGTCTGCGCAGCCATCTGAGTCAGTTCGAGGCTCTGCTCAAGAGCGGCGCCGAGATTGGCCGCAAGGGCGAGTTCATCCTGCAGGAAATCGGCCGCGAGGTTCACACCATCGGTAGCAAGGCCAACGATCTCGAGATTTCCCGCCATGTTATCGAGCTCAAGAATGAGCTGGAGCGGATCCGCGAGCAGATCGCGAATGTCGAGTGAGCGGGCTCACTCGACATAAATCCTAAATTCCAAGCGGCTAAATCCTAACTGGAAACCCGGTCACCACTTCACGTGGATTCTATGGTTTGGGCTCATTGTACGGGCATCACAATCCACACTGTCATTCGAGCCTCGCGACCCGCGTACTGCGTCGGATCGGTTTAGGATTTAGCCGCTTGGGATTTAGGATTTCACAGTCTCAGCCGGCTGGCGGAGACTGTGGATGAGATAGATCGCTACGCCCACGCAGATGCCGCTGTCGGCGATGTTGAACGTGGGGTAGATGTAGTCGCCGAAGTGGAAGTCGAGGAAGTCGATCACGTGGCCGTGGAGCATGCGGTCGACCAGATTGCCGACGATGCCGCCGCACAGGAGTCCGAAGCTGAGCTGGACGACCTTGAGCTGGAGCCCGAGTTCGCGGCGCCAGATGTAGATCGCGCCCAGCGTGACGAAGGCGAGCAGGGCGAGGAAGGTGCTCTTGCCGGCGAACATGCTCCACGCCGCGCCGGTGTTGCCGACATGGACGAGGTTGAAGAAATCCTCGATGATCACAATCGCTCCCGGCGGGCCGTAGGTGCCCAGCGGGAGCTTCGCGTTGATCCAGATTTTGGTGACCTGATCGAGGATGAAGACGACCAGCGCGAGCACCCAGAGCAGGCGGTAGCGTGCCATGCGCTCCATGGCGGATTGCGGAGTCCTGATTGCCGAATGAACCGGACGGTCCGCCGCCGGCGCGTGGCTGCGACCTGATTCAGGCTGATTAGGCGCTCCCATTAATCCGAAATCCGCAATCGCCAATCCGCAATCGACTCACTCGTCGTCGCCGTCGTCGCCGGCCTTCGGGCCGTCTTCGCCGAGCTCGCCGAACAGGCCGGCCTGCGTGCGCGAACGGTGACGGTTGCGCTCAAGTTCCTTCTGGGCCTCGGCCGAGTAGCGGGTGAAGGGGACGGCCAGCAAGCGCTCCTTGGCGATGGGCTTCTGCGTGATTTCGCAGATGCCGTAGGTGCCGGCCTTGATGCGCTGGATGGCGGCCTCGATCTCGGACAGGGCCTCCTGCTCGTTGGAAACGAGACTGAGGGCGAAGTCGCGGTCAAAGGTGTCGGTGCCGGCGTCAGCCATGTGCTGGCCGTAGCTCGAAAGATCACCGCTGTCGTCCTTGGACGAACGCTTGAGCGTTTCCTCGGTGTGCTGGTCGAGCTGACCCGTGACGTGATTGCGCAGGTCGATCAGGAGCTTGTAGTAGCGGCGGAATTTTTCCGGGATCGAATCGGCGTCCGGGTCGACCGGGCGGGCCTTGCGCGGGTTGAAGCCGAGAACATCGGCGAGCGACGCGGCCTTCACGTGGTGCGGCTTCGCGTGCTTGATGGAAAGATCGACCTTGGCGGCGGTCTTGCTCTTGGCCGGCTTGATCGCATCGGTCTTGTCGCCCTTGTCGGTGACGGTCTTGGCGATCTCGCGGACTTCATCGAGACTGAAGGCAATCGGCTTGGACGTCTTGGCCTTGCCCAGAATGCGGCTGCGCAGGAGCTCACGCGCATTGCCCTTGGCCTCAGCGGGAGCGGCCTTGGCCGGCTTGCCGGCGGGAGCTTGCTTGGCTGCCGCAGGGGCAGCCTTGCCCACGGGGGCAGGCTTCTCCGCCTTGGCAGGGGCGGGCTTTGCCGCGGCAGGCGCAGGTGCGGGTTTGGACGGTTTCTTCGGAACGGGTTTCACGGATTTGGAAGGGGACGGAACTGACTTGTTCTTCGCCGGCGGCTTCTTGGTCGGGGCGGACTTTTTCGAGGCCGGGGCGGGGTGTTTTTTCTTGGCCATGGAGGTAATGGGATAACTGAGAAAAAGATCAGATCAGGGGAGGGCCTCCGCGCAGCGCGGACAGACCTCACCGTGCGCCGTGGTCTGGAGCGCCGGAACCCAGCGCCAGCAGCGTGGGCAACGAACGTAGCCCAGCTCCTGGCAATGAGCAACCGTCACGGCAAATGCGGGCGCCGTGGCCAGAGTTACATGCGAAACGATGAAAAGCTCCGGAAGAAAATCGCGGTGCTTCGTGAGCACAGAGACCGTGGCATCGTCCGCAGGGCCGGCGATTGTGACCGCGGCGTCGAGCGACTTGCCGATCTTGCCCGCCTGGCGGGCCGGCTCGATGGCCTCGTTCACTTGGGTGCGGACCTTGAGCAGAGCGGCGACATCAGCCTCGAGGTCGGCGTTCGTCCACTCAGCCGGCGCAACTGGCCAGTCCTGCAGGTGAATCGAGTCATCGGCGTACTCCGTCTTTGCCGTCGCATACGACCAGGCCTCGTCGGCCGTGAAGGTGAGCACGGGCGCCAGCACCTTCACCAGCGTGGTGAAGATGGCGTGGATCGCGGTCTGCGAGGAGCGGCGCAGCGGGTTCGCCGTTCCGAGCGTATAAAGGCGGTCCTTGAGGATGTCGTGGTAGACGGCCGAGAGGGTGGTCGCGCAGAACTGGTTGCAGAGCTGGAATGCGCGGTGGAACTCGTACGCGTCGTTCGCCTTGGTGCACTCGTCGAGCAGCTTGGCCGTTTGGTGCAGAGCCCAGCGGTCGAGCGTGTCCAGCTGCGCGTAGGGCACCGTGTCCTTGGCGGGATCGAAATCACACAGCACGGACAGCTGATAGCGGAACGTATTGCGGAAAAGCCGGTAGGCCTCGGCCGCATTGTTCAGGATCTTTTCCGAGATGGTGATGTCCTGCGAAAAATCCTGTGACGCGATCCAGAGGCGGATGACGTCCGCGCCGTACTGCGCGATGTAGTTGTCGGAGGTCGGCGGTTTCTCGTACTGGCCTGACTTGGAGATCTTCTTGCCGTCCTCGCCGACGATGAAGCCGTGCGTGAGCACCGCCATGTAGGGCGCGCCACCGAAGGCGATCACGCTCGTCCAGAGGGAAGACTGGAACCAGCCGCGATGCTGGTCGCTGCCTTCAAGGTAGAGATCGGCCGGCCACTGGGTGCCGCCCTGTTGCTTGCGCAGGACCGCCGCGTGCGACGAGCCGGAGTCGATCCAGACGTCGAGCGTATCGCGACCACAGGTCAGCTCGGTCGCCGCCGGCCAGCCGGCCGGGAGGCTGACGCCGGAAAGGATCTCGCTAGGCGTCGCGTCGTACCAGAAGTTGGTGCCCTTGGTGGCAATCTTGTCGGCCACGGCGCGCACGACGCCGGCATCGATGAAGGCCTGCTTGTCGGGACCGTAGAACGCGATGATGGGCACGCCCCAGGAGCGCTGGCGGCTGATGCACCAGTCGGGGCGGGCCTCGACGGCGCCGCGGATGCGGGCCTCGCCCCAGCCGGGAACCCACTGCACGCCGCCGATGGATGCGAGAGCGGTCGCGCGGGGCGACGGGCCGGAGCCGGCGGTACGGTCGAGTCCGACAAACCACTGGTCGACCGCGCGGAAGATGATCGGCGTCTTGGAGCGCCAGCAGTGCGGGTAGCTGTGCGTGTACTTCGCCTTGGCGAGGAGCGCACCGGCGCCGGCGAGCTTCTTCAGCACCGCGAGATTCGCAGGCGAGGGCTTCTTGGCCGCGAGGTCCTCGACGGTCTCGAGCGTGGTGATGCCGACGAGGTCGGCCGGGACTTGGCCGTCATCGAGGTACTTGCCGTCGTCGCCGACCGGGCAATAGATCGCGAGGCCGTACTTGAGGCCGGTAAGATAATCCTCCGCGCCATGGCCCGGGGCGGTGTGCACGGCGCCGGTGCCGCTGTCGGTCGTGACGTAGTCAGCGAGGACGACGGGCGAGGGCCGGTCGATGAAGGGGTGGCGGGGCGCGAGCTTTTCAAGCGCGGCGCCCTTGACCTTGGCGGCGATGGCCGGCGCGGCCTCGATCTTGGCGGCAGCGAGCACGGGCGAGAGCAGCGCTTCGGCGACGATGATGCGCTCGGCGCCGAGATCAGCGACGACGTAGTCAACTTCCGGATGCACGGCGATCGCGAGATTGGCCGGGATCGTCCAGGGTGTGGTCGTCCAGATGACGACGAAGAGCGGCTTGTCCGCCGGGAGATTGAACTTCGCGGCCTCGGCGGCGGGGACGGCGAACTTCACCCAGATCGCGGTGGAGACATGCTCCTTGTACTCGATCTCAGCCTCAGCGAGCGCGGTCTCGAACGGGATGGACCAGTACACCGGCTTCTTCGAGCGGTACACGAGGTTCTTCTCCACGAAGGAGGCAAAGGTGCGGATGATGTCGGCCTCGTAGGCCGGGGCCTTGGTCTTGTATTCGCTGGACCAGTCGGCGAGCACGCCGAGGCGCTTGAACTGGGTCGTCTGCTTGGCGATCCAGCCTTCGGCGAAGGTGTCGCACAGGGTGCGCATCTCGGCGGTCGAGACCTGCTTCCCTTCGGACTGCAGCTGGCGCATGACCTTCTGCTCGATCGGCAGGCCGTGACAGTCCCAGCCGGGGACGTACGGCGTGCGGAAGCCGCGCATCGACTTGTAGCGATTGACGAGGTCCTTGAGCGTCTTGTTCAGCGCGGTGCCGATGTGGACATCGCCGTTCGTGAACGGCGGTCCGTCGTGCAGCACAAAGGCCGGGCGGCCGGCGCGCTTGCGCTGGATGGCCGCGTAGAGCCCAAGCTTGTCCCAGTGGGCCAAGCGCCCCGGCTCGCGGCCGGTGAGATTGGCCCGCATCGGGAAGTCCGTTTTAGGAAGCTGCAGCGTGTCTTTAAGGTCTTGCGCCATGCCAAAGAAAAGGCGCAGAGGCTAGGCCGGGACGGGGGGGAGTCAAGGGTCGCGAACGGTTTCCCGCCACTCGTTTTCACCCCTGAAATCGGGCCCGTTCGCGGATTCGTTCTTGCGCTCCGGATCAGGGCCAGCTGCCGGCCGGATATCGACCCCAAGAACGAGAAAGATTAGGAGAGCGAGAACGATCCAAACGGCATCAAACGGCTCCTGCGCGCTCGGCCAGCTTCCGGCCGGCGGCAATGCAGGCGGTGAGGGCGATGCCGTCGCGGGCCTGCCCACCGATGTAGAGACCGGGGTGGGCGCGCTCGCAGCGTTCCATCGCCTCCAGGTGGCGTTCGAAGCCGAGGTTGTACTGCGGAATGGCCCGCGCCCAGGCGTTATGGCGAATGAAGACCGGTTCTCCGCTCACGCCGAGGATCTCGGCGAGCTCGGAGCGGACCTTGGGCAGCAATTCGGCCAAGGGCAGTCGGCCGAGATCGGGCCGGTTGGCACCGCCTGCCATGACGGTGAGGGCCACATGACCGGCGGGCGCGCGGCCGGCGAACAGGCTGGACGAAAAGAGCACGCCGAGCACCGAGCGGCGTTCGTTGGCGGGTACCAGAAGTCCGAATCCGTCGAGCGGATGCGCGACCTGCTCGCGCCGGTAACCGAGGAAAAGGGAGGACACCGGCGGGTACTCGATGCCGTCCAAACCGGCGAGCGGACGTTCGCCGAGTGTGCCGACCGGAATGCGCGCGAGCGCGGCGGAGGGCAGGGCGAGCACGACGGACGCAAATTCCTCGGTGTGCGTCGCGCCCTCGCGACTCCAGATGACTCGCCAGCTTGGGCCGGGAATCAAGCCCTCAACACGTGCGCCCAACTCGACGGCGCCGGCAGGCAGGCGGGCGCCTAGCGCGCGTGGCAACGTGACCAAGCCTTCGCGAAAAGAGACGATGGGCGGCGCGCCGGTTTTCTCACCGCGGGCCCGCTTGGCGCGGGCGCCGGCGATCTGGGCGCGGATGATCGAGCCGTGGGTGCGCTCGCTCTCCCACAGACTGGGAAACGCATGGCGCGCGGAAAGTTTCTCGACGTTCCCAGCATACACGCCCGAAACGAACGGATTGAGTGCGTAGTCGACGAACTCCCGGCCGAAATGCGCCCGTCCGAATTCGGCGAGGCTGATGTCCTGCTTGCGAAAGCGCGGCCGGGAGAAAATTTCCGTCAAAACGCGGAGCTTGGCGCCGAAGGAAAACAGCGGGGATGTCAGCAGGCCCGGGGGCGAAAGCGGTGCGGCACACGGCTGGCCGCGTCGCAAAATGTAGCGGTTGCGCGCGCTGGGCAGCGCGGCGCACTTTTCCGGTTCCAGGCCGAGATCGGCGATCAGCTGGGAAAGGGCGGAGGAGTTCTCCTGCAGCGAATTGGGGCCGGCTTCGATCAGCCAGTCGCCGTCCCGCTCGCTGCGGATGACCCCGCCGAGGCGATCGGAGGCCTCGAACAGGCGCACCGTGCGTCCAGCCCGCACGAGGTGATAGGCCGCGGTGAGTCCGGTGATGCCCCCGCCGATCACGGCGACGGGCAGAGTGGACGGCGAGGTGGAGGAGGGTGTCACGACGGGTGACAGGTTAGCGCATCCAGGGCCGGCGGGCTCCGCATTTCTTGGCCGTGACTGCGCGTATCCGTGGCCACTATTGCCACTGGGTGACGGTGCCGACCAGAGCTTCCATGCACTCGATCTTCGCCGCGGGCGTGATGCCGTGGCCGAGGTTGAAGATGTGGCCGTTCGTGCCGCGCATGGATTCGAGCAGGCGCCCGGCCTCACGACGAACGATCTCCGGTGTGGTCTGCATTAGCACGGGATCAAGATTGCCCTGTACGGCGACGTTGGCGGGCAGCGTGCGTCGGACGACCGCGAGATCATTCGTCCAATCGACGCTGATCGCACGGACGCCGGTGAACGCCTGATCGGTCAGGTGCGGCGCCGTGCCCTTGGCGTAGAGAATGATGGGGAAATCCGCAGGCAACGCGGCGACGATCCGGCGGATCCACTGGAGAGACGCGGCCTCGTAGTCGGGTCCGGCGATGATGCCGCCCCACGAGTCGAAGATCTGGATCGCATCGGCGCCGGCCGCGATCTGCATCTGGAAATACACGATCAGCGCATCGGTCAGTTTGCCGAGCAGGGCGTCAAACATCGCGCGGTCGGTGTAGAACAGCAGCTTGATGCGCTCAAAATCATCCGAGCTGCCACCCTCGACCATGTAGGTGGCGAGGGTCCATGGGGAGCCGCCAAAACCGAGCAGGGCCTTGGAGCCGGCGAGCTCGCGCTTGAGCAGGCCGAGCGTGTCGCCCACATAGCGCAGGCGCTCGGGCACGGCCGAGGCCGGCGCGAGGGCGTCAACCTGGGCGCGCGAGTCGATCCGGTAGGCCATGGCGATGCCGCCGGTGTCGCGAAACGCGTAGCCCTGGCCGAGGGCCTCGGGAATCACGAGGATGTCCGAAAAAAGGATCGCGGCATCGAGCGCGAAGCGGCGCAGCGGCTGCAGCGTGACCTCCATGGCAAGCTCCGGCGTGCGGACCATCTCGAGGAAAGACGATTTCGCCTTCAGCTCGCGGTACTCCGGCAGATAGCGGCCGGCCTGACGCATCACCCAGATCGGGGGGCGGTCAAGCGGCTGGCAGGCGCAGGCGGAGAGGAAGCGTTCGCGGGAAGTCATGGCTCTGCCACGACTTCAACGTTCAACGCTCAACGTTCAACGCTTAACGTTCAATGACTGAGCGCGGGCTGCTCGCTGGGTCGAACTTGAGTGTTAAGCGTTAAAAGTTGAACGTTGAGCGTTGGATCGCCTCCGGCGATCACTGCCCGGCCCAATCCCTGGGCTTGAGAAAGACATCGTACAGCCGCGCCTCCGGGCTGCCGGGTTCGGGATGCCAGTCGTACTTGAAGGTGACGAGCGGTGGCAGGCTCATCAGGATCGACTCGGTGCGGCCGCCGCTCTGCAGGCCGAAGTGCGTGCCGCGGTCCCAGACGAGATTGAACTCCACGTAACGGCCGCGGCGGTAGAGCTGAAACTCACGTTCCCGCTCGCCGTAGGCCTGAGCCTTCCGACGGGCCACGATGGGCCGGTAGGCGGGAATGAAGTGATCGCCGACGCTGCGCATCAGCGCGAAACTCTGCGCGAAGCCGAGTTCGGAGAAATCGTCAAAGAAGAGTCCGCCCACGCCGCGCGGTTCACCGCGATGCTTGAGGAAAAAGTACTCGTCGCAGGTTTGCTTGAAGCGCGGGTACAGGGCGTCGCCGAACGGGGTGACGGCGCCGCGCGCCGTGCGATGCCAGTGCACGGCGTCCTCCTCGAAGCCGTAGTAAGGGGTGAGATCAAACCCGCCGCCGAACCACCAGATCGGCGCCGCGCCCTCCGGGTCCGCGATGAAGAAGCGGACATTGGCGTGGCTGGTGGGGACGTAGGGATTGCGGGGATGAATCACCAGCGAGACGCCCAGCGCCTGCCAGGGCTTGCCCGCCAGCTCCGGGCGGTGCGCCGTGGCGGAGGGTGGGAGCCGCGTGCCATGCACATGCGAAAAGGCGACCCCGCCTTTCTCGAAAACCTGACCGTCGGTCAGGATCCGGGTCCGGCCGCCGCCGCCTTCGGCCCGCGTCCACGCATCCTCGCGGAAAGCCGCGCCGCCGTCCTCCGCCTCGAGTGCGCTGCAGATGCTATCTTGCAATCCGAGGAGGTAGGCTTTGACGGCGTGAAGGTCGGGTGCCATGGAGGGGCTAACGTGAACACAGATATCGCCGGTGGAAACATCATTTCGCGATCCGCCGGGCGGGGGGCTTGCCACGTTTGCTAGAGTGGTCGTTCGCCAACCGCATGACCGATCCCATCCTCACGACCATCGCCGCCACCGGGTTCACCGTGGCCTTCTTCCATGCGGCGATCCCGACTCACTGGCTGCCCTTCGTGCTGGTCTCGCGGGCCCGGGGCTGGAGCCGGGGCAAGACCCTCGCCGTGGCCTGGTTTGCCGGTCTGGGGCACGTTGCGCTCACGAGCCTGCTGGGTCTGGCGATTGCGTGGTTTGGGTTCACGGTCGACGAAGAGATCGGTCACACCTTTTCGCAGATTGCCGGCGTGATCCTGCTCCTGATCGGCGCGTACTACCTCTGGCAACAGTTTCGCGGCGCCGGCATTCGACATCACGTGGTGGCCGGCAGCCACCATCATGCGACGGCCCATTGCGGGAAGGAAAGCAGCAGCCACTGGGAGCACGAACTCGAGGAGAGCGAACTCGTTTCCGGCGACCGGGCGGCAATTGGCGGGCTTTTCCTCATGCTGACCCTGTCGCCGTGCGAGGGCTTCCTGCCCATCTACCTCTCGGGTGTGCAGTTTGGCTGGCCCGGGTTCTTCCTGCTCAGCGGTATCCTGGCGGTGGCGACGCTCACCGGGATGACACTGTTCACCTGGCTCACGCTCGTGGGCTTCGGCAAGTTTGAACTCAAGCGCTTCGAACGTTGGGAATCCGGCCTGCTCGGCACGCTCTTCCTCATTCTTGGCGTGATCGTGCTCGTGCTCCGCCACGAGCACTGAGCCATCCAGAGAGGGCCCTCGCGGCCTACTCGCGTTCCGCCGGCTCCGTGCTGGGCGGCGATTCATGCATGATGGGATTGAGCGGCTCGGGTTGCAGCGGGTCTTGCGGATCGACGGGCCGGAGCGCTTTGGCGATGGCGTCGACGTTATTGCGGAAGGTCCGCAGGTAGGTCTCGCCGATCCCGGGTCCTTCGGAAAGCGACGCCACGATGGCGACATCCGATTCCGCGGCGATGAAGCGCAGCGTGCGCGAACCGGCGTCCGCCGGGACAAAAACCGCCGGGGATCCGAGCTGCTTGTAGCCGTCGGCCAGCAATTGGGCTGCGGGCGTGGCGGGCTGCAACCCCGCGCCGGGACCGGGCACGGCAACAAGCTGAAACTGGTAGGCGTGGGCGAAGTAACCGAGAAAATCCAGCGACGTGGCCAGCACGCGTCTCGGTCCCGTTAGGGGCGCCAGCTGCTCCTCGGCGTAGGCGTGGGCGGCGTCGAGTTGCTGCAGATAGACTTTCAGGCGGGCGTCGATCTCAGCCGCCTGAGCCGGCACCAGATCGCGCAGGGCGAGTGCGATCGTCTGCACGTACGTGCGCACGTTGCGGGGATCATGCCAGGCATAAGGATCGGGTACGCCTTGGTCCGTGCCGGGCTCCGTCTCAGGATCCTGCAGTTCGCCCTCGGTGTTGAGTAGGGGGAATCCTTCGCCGGCGACAACGACTTGACCGGAGAATCCGGCCTCGGACGAGAGTGCCTCGAGCGACGGCTCGAGTTCGATTCCGTTGACGACGAGCAGGGCTGCGTTGCTCAGGGCGCGGGCATCATCCGAGCTGGGTTCGTAGTCACGGTAGCGCACCCCGGCTGGCAGCAGGCAATGGGTGGTGACGGCTTCGCCCGCCAGCGAGCGGACGAGATCGTCCAGCAGGGGATTGGCGGTCACGACGACCGGAGTGGTCTGGCCTTGCAGCGGAAGCACCGCCAGCGCGGCGCCGATGACGATCAGCAAAACTCGCAGCATGCGCATGGCGGGAAACTAAGCGTCCCGGGCCAAAGGGCGAGCCTGCTCAGCCCTTTTTGCCCGGCAGAACGAAGCGCACCGGAGGCGGTTCGTCGGCTGGAGCGGCCGGAGCCGGGGTGATCACCGGCGACGCGCCGGAGGCAGGGGCGGGCGCGGGCGAGGTGGCGGGCCGCGTGGGCGCGACGCCCTTGGTCGTGCCGGCCTGAGCCGCTGCAGCCGGCGCTGGGCTGGCGCCGGGAATGGAAAGCACCGGCATGGCGGGGAGGGCGGCGAAACCCTTTTCGATCAGATCGGCGACGGCGAGATCGCGCACCTTGCTCTCGGCCGAACCCATCGTGACCACGATGATGCGGCGGCCGTTGCGCTGGGCGGTGGCGGCGAGGCAGAAGCCGGCGCCCCGGGTGAAGCCGGTCTTGAGGCCGTCGACTCCGGCGACTTTGCCCAGGAGGTTGTTGTGATTGCGCATCTCGATCTGCTTTGGACCTGGGCGGAACATGCGGACCTTGACCTCGGTGTACTTGATCACGTCGGTTTGCGTGATGAGGTGGCGGCTGAGGGTCGCGAGATCCCGGGGCGAAGTGAGATCGCCGTCGGCAATCTTGCGGTTGGCGGGAGGCAGGCCGTGCGGACTGCGGAACGTCGTATGGGTCATCCCGAGTTCGCGGGCCTTGGCATTCATGAGCTCGACGAAGGCGGCGCGGGATCCGGCGACATGGATGGCCAGCGCGGCTGCGGCGTCATTGGCCGAGCTGATCATTAAGGCGTAGAGCATGTCCTCGACCGGGAAGACTTCCTTTTCTGCCAGATAGACCTGGGATCCGCCGGTGGTCGAGGCCTCGGCGTTGACGTGGACCGGGGTCTGCAGCGTCAGGGTACCGGCCGCCAAACGGTCGTGCACGATGAGGAACGTCATCAGCTTCGTGACGCTGGCCGGCGGCGAGACGACATCGGCGTTGTCCTCGATGATCGTCCGACCGGTGTCGGCGTCGATCACGATGGCGCCCTTGTAGTCGGCGGCAGCGCAAAGGATCCCACCACAGGTGAGAAAGAGAACAAGCAAACGGGTCACGGAGGACGCGAGCGGCATGCGCGAACGACAGGACTTTTTTCCCGGACCGGCGAGCCGAAAGAAGCGGATCAGAGCGGAAGCTCGACCACGAAGGTGGCGCCCAGCCCGGGCGTCGACTCGACCGTGATGCGTCCACCGTGGAGCCGGATAATCTCGTAGGCGATGGACAGGCCAAGGCCATGCGACGACTCCCCGGCGGTGGGCTGCGCGGAAAGCCGGGTAAATGGGGTGAAAAGGCGATCGATGTCCTCCGGGCTCAGGCCCGGGCCCTCGTCGCGAATCCGCAGGTTCACGTGGCCTGGCATTCGCTCAAGCGCGAGGGTGATCGTCTTGCCGGGCGGGGTGTACTTGATCGCGTTGCCCAGCAGGTTGGAGATGACCTGGTGAAGTCGCCGTTCGTCGGCCACGACGTTGCCGGTGCCAGGCGCCGGTTCGGCAAACACCAGTCGCTGACGCTTGCCCTGGGCCTGCCAGGCGAATTCGCCCATGACCGAGCGGGCGGTGGCCGTCAGATCGAAGGGAGCCTTGCGGAGCTCCAATCGCCCGATCTCCAGGGCTGCGGTGTCGACGAGGTCCTGCACGAGCACCAGCAGGCGCTGGCTTTCGCCTTCGATGATGTCGAGCCGGTCGTCGGGCGCGGTCTGCCCGGCGCGCTCCTGGCGAAGTTCGCCGGCAAGGTAGTGGATGTTGCCGAGCGGATTGCGCAGGTCGTGCGAAGCGATGCCCAGCAGGCGGGTCTTCAGCTTGTCGGCCTGCTCGGCGGCGTCGCGCGACCGGCGTTCGGCCGCGAGCTTCAGTCGCTGGCGGCTGATCACCAATCCGAGGGCGAGCGCGCCCACGCCAGCCAGGGCGAGCAGCGCGATGTTGCGGAAGCGCGCGCGGGCAAGCTGGCTTTCGCGCAGCTCCAGTTCCGCGCCCTGTAGCCGGCTCTCCTTGTCGAGGGCTTCGATCGTCTGTTGCTTTTTCGCGAGCTCGAAACGGGTCTCCAACTCAGCGACGCGGGCCCGGGTGCGCTCGCCCGCGAGGGCTTCACGCTCGGTGTTGGCGCGCCGTTCGGCGGCGAGAGCCTCCGCCAACTCACCGCGGGCCTCCCGCGTGAGGGCAATTTCGCGCCAAAGGTCGGCGAGAAGCTCATGGCCGGTGATCTCCTCGGTACGGCCGAGTGCCTCCTGCAGATGGGCGAGGGCCTCGTCCATGCGCCCAAGCCGGCGGAGGACGGACGCCACCTGGCGAAGCGAACGCATCTGCCCGCGGGTGTCGCGAACCTCGCGGCGCATCGCGTAGGCCCGCTGGTGTAGCTCTAGGGCGCGGGGCAGGTCGTTCTCCGCGAAGGCGACGTCGGCGAGGTTCGTCAGGGAGCCTGCGCCGTCCCACTTGTTGCCGGTCGCCTCGCGGTGGGCGAGGACCTGCTCGTGAATGCGGCGGGCCTCGGCGAAATTGCCTTCCTCCATGGCGAGCACGCCGAGGTTGTTGAGGGCTCCGTCGGCGAGTCCGCGGTCACCGGCGCGCTCAGCAAAACGGAGTGCCTCCTCGGTGTAGCGGCGCTGGAGTGCACGGTCACCGGTCAGGCGGTAAACCGAGCCGAGCACGCGATGGGCGATCGAGCGCAGCGTGTCATCATCAAAACGCTCGGCCAAGGCCAGCAGGCGCTGTTCGTAGGCGGTGGCACCGGCGCTGTCGCCGAGCAGCCACGACACGTAGCCGCAGGCCTTGAGGAATTGGGCTTCGTCGCGCAGACGCGAGTGCTCGACGGCGAGTTGGAGGCCGGCCTTGGCTTCCTCAAGGGCGGCCCGCAGGTCGGCCGCGTAGTAGATTTCGGTGTAGCGTGCGGCGATGGTCTTGACCTGCTCGCGATAGCCCGGCGGATCGTCTGGGAACTGCTCGGTGACGAAAGGGGTGTGAACCGGCGAAGGCGCGGCACGGCCAGGGACCGTGGTTTGCGCCGTTGCGGCCAGACCCAGGAAGACCGCCAGGAACGCTGCCGCCACAAGGCGCATGACGGTCTGGCAAGGCGGTTTACCCGATGACATCTCGATCACGATGCAGAGGGCTGCCCGGCTGGCAATCGCGCGCAGCTCGCCCGTGAATGAGGTAAACGCCTCAGCGGGTCTGCTCGATCGGCAGCTCGTGCAGCTTCAATTCGGGATTCTTTTCGATGAAGTACCGCATCGTCCAATCGTTGGGGAAAAGCACGATTGGCTGGTCGAACTTGTCGACGCCGAAGGTGACGCCGCTCGCCACGATCAGGGTGCTGGTGTCCTTGAGCGATGGGTGGGGCTCGAGCCAGCGTAGCAGGGTCCAGGGCGTCGCATCGAGACGCGATTCCGCGTTGTACTCCGACTTGAGGCGATACTGCACAACTTCGAACTGGAGCACGCCGACCGCGGCGAGGAGCGTGGCGCCGGGCGGCGCGTTGCGCGGCTGGAAGGATTGCACGACGCCTTCCTGCAGCAACTGCTCCAGACCGGCGCGGTATTTCTTGGAGTCGCCGGAATTGGGATTAGAGATGTAGGTGAAAACCTCGGACGGGAAGCGCGGGATCTCGTCATACGCGATCGTGCGGTCTTCCGTCAGCGTGTCGCCGATCCCGAACGCATCGTGTCCGACCAGGCCGATGACGTCACCCGGCCAGGCCTCGTCTACGGTCTCGCGTTCCTGACCGAAGAGCCGGTGCGACGACGACAGCCGCACGGTCCGGCCGGTGCGCTGGTGGACGACGTTCATGTCACGCGTGAATTTGCCGGAGCAGACGCGCACAAAGGCGATACGGTCGCGGTGCTTCGGATCCATGTTGGCCTGGATCTTGAAGACGAAGGCGGAGAATTTCTCGTGGGTGACCGGGATCTCGCGCGCGGCAGTCGGCGCGGGGGCGCCCGGCACGCTCATGCTGACCGACCGGCGGGTCGTCGGCGGAATCGAGTTGCGCAGGAAGCCCTCGAGGAGGAGCTGAACGCCGAAGTTATTAACGGCCGAGCCGAAGAACACCGGGGTCTGCTTGCCTGCCTGGACATCGGCCAGATTGAAGGGAGCACTGGCGCCGTCGAGGATCTCGATCTGCTCGGATACCTGGTCGAAGGTGTAGTCGTCGAGCTTGTCGCGCACGATTGGGTCCTTCAGTCCGGTCACGTTGACCGGCGCGCGGTAGGCGCCGTGCGGCGTGCGCTCGAACAGATGCACCTCGGCGGAACGGCGGTCGTACACGCCACGGAAGCCGGGACCATTGCCGAGCGGCCAGGTGACGGCGCAGGGCGCGAGACCGAGCACGCGCTCCAACTCATCGAGCAGGTCGATGGGATTGAGCGTCGGGCGGTCGCACTTGTTCATGAACGTGAACACGGGCACGCCGCGGCGTTTGCAGACCTCGAAGAGCTTGCGGGTCTGGGGCTCGATGCCCTTGGCGGCGTCGATAACCATGAGCGCGGCGTCGACCGCGGTCAGCACGCGGTAGGTGTCCTCGGAGAAGTCCTTGTGACCGGGGGTGTCGAGCAGGTTGACGGCAAAGCCCTGGTAGTCGAACTGCAGCACGGTCGAGCTGATTGAGATGCCGCGCTGCTTCTCCAGCTCCATCCAGTCGGAGGTCGTCGCGCGCTGGCTCTTGCGGGCCGTGACGGTGCCGGCGAGGTGGATGGCGTTGCCGTAGAGAAGGAACTTCTCCGTGAGCGTGGTTTTGCCCGCATCGGGATGCGAGATGATCGCGAAGGTGCGGCGGCGGGCGATTTCCTGGGCGGGCGACATAGCGTAACCTCCGAGGCAACAGCGCGCGGGCAGGGAGGGGAAGATTAATTTGTCACCCGCCAACGGCCATCAAGTAATCACATAGGTTACTTGATGGCAGAGCGGGGCTTTGGCGGAGAAGGGTGGTTTTAGGCTTCTCCACGGGCGGCGGGGCGCGATGATGGGGGCATGTCGTCTGTTCCCATGCTCAAGCTCAAAGCCAACGCCAAGGCCCGGGTCCTCGCCGGGCACCCTTGGGTCTTCGCCAACGAGGTCGAGGCCCTGTTGCCGGCCGAGAACGATGGCGGGGTGGTGGAGTGCCGGGATCGCTCTGGCCGGCCGCTCGGCACTGGAATCTACAACAGCCGCTCGCAGATCATCTGGCGCCGGATCAATCGCGACCGCGTTGCGCTCGACGAGGCCTTTCTGCGCGGCGCGCTCCAGCGGGCGATCGCGAAGCGTCCGGCGGGCGACCGTCATCGCCGGCTGGTCTGGTCGGAGTCGGACGACCTCCCGGGCGTGGTGGTGGATCAGTTTGGCGACACGCTGGTGCTGCAGGTGCAGACGCTGGCGATGGAGCAGCGCACGGCGTTGCTGGTCAGCCTGCTCACCGAGTTGATCGCGCCGGCCGAGATCATCCTGCGCAACGACGCCACGATTCGACGTCTGGAGGGCCTGTCGCTGGGCGTGAGCACGCGTTCCGGTCAGGCTTGGGCGCCACGCTGGGAGAAGATCGACGGCTTTGATTACTGGCTGGATCTGCAGAGCGGCCAGAAGACCGGATTTTACCTCGACCAGCGCGAGCAGCACCGTGTGGTCGCCAAGTATGCGGCCGGCAAGCGCGTGCTGGATGCATTTTGCAATCAGGGTTCTTTCGCCCTGCACGCAGCCCGCGCCGGCGCGGCGGAGGTGCTCGGACTCGACAGCGCGGAGGACGCGATCGGCCAAGCGCGGCGCAATGCGGAGCGCAACGGCGTGAAGGCCTCGTTTACCGTGGCGAATGTGTTTGATTGGCTCAACGATCCGGCCCGTCCGGACGAGCCCAAGTGGGACGTGATCGTGCTCGATCCGCCGCCCTTCGCGAAATCGAAGAGCGCGCTGGAGGGCGCGCTCCGCGGCTACAAGGACATCAACCTTCGCGCGATGCAGCGGCTCGCGCCCGGTGGCATTCTGGCGACGTACACGTGCTCGCATCACATGCAGGATGCGGAGCTGCGCGGAGTGCTCGCGCAGGCCGCAGCGGATGCGAAGCGCAAGGTGCAGGTGGTTGAGTTCTGCCACCAGCCACCCGATCACCCAGTCCTCGTGACGATGCCGGAGAGCGAGTACCTCCGCGGCTACATCCTGCGGGTGGAGTGAGCGTTGTAGCCGGGCTCGCTGAGCCCGGTCTGTTTGCCTTTGTCCGAGCGGCCTCAGCGAGGCCGGCTACACCGACCCCAAGAAAAAGGCCGCCCCGCCTGAGCGGGACGGCCTTGAGAGAAACGCGTGATGCGGCGCCTTACAGGCGGCCGGCGTAGATCGCGGTCGAACCGAGCTCTTCCTCGATGCGAAGGAGCTGGTTGTACTTCGCGACGCGGTCGGAACGGCTGGCGGAGCCGGTCTTGATCTGGCCGGCGTTGGTCGCGACGGCGATGTCGGCGATCGTGACGTCCTCGGTTTCGCCGGAGCGGTGCGAGATGACCGTGGTGTAGCGGTTGTTCTTCGCGAGCTCGATGGCGTCGAGGGTCTCGGTCAGGGAGCCGATCTGGTTCACCTTGACGAGGATCGAGTTGGCGGTGCCGGTCTCGATGCCCTTCTTGAGGAACTCGACGTTGGTGACAAAGAGATCGTCGCCCACGAGCTGGACCTTGTCGCCCAGGGCGTCGGTGAGCTTCTTCCAGGTCGTCCAGTCGCCCTCGGCGCAGCCATCCTCGATCGAGTCGATCGGGTACTTGGCGCAGAGATCCTTGTAGAAGGAAACGAACTCGTCGCCGCTGAACTGCTGACCGGAGGACTTCTTGAAGACGTACTTGCCGGTCTTCTTGTCGTAGAACTCGGAGGAGGCGACATCGAGCGCGAGCATGATGTCCTTGCCGAGCTTGTAGCCGGCGGCCTTGACGGCCTCGGCGATGGCGTCGAGGGCGTCGGTCGTCGAGGCGAGGTTGGGGGCGAAGCCGCCCTCGTCGCCGACCGCGGTGGAGAGGCCCTTGGCCTTGAGCACCTTCTTCAGGGCGTGGAACACCTCGGCGCCGGCGCGGAGAGCCTCGGCGAACGAATTGAAGTTCACCGGGCGGATCATGAACTCCTGGAAGTCGATCGGGGCATCGGAATGCGCGCCGCCGTTCATGATGTTCATCATCGGGACGGGCAGCACCTTGGCGTTCGGGCCGCCGAGGTACTTGTAGAGAGGCTGGCCGAGCGAGCCGGCGGCGGCATGCGCAGTGGCGAGCGAGACGCCGAGGATGGCGTTGGCGCCGAGCTTCGACTTGGTCTTGGTCCCGTCGAGTTTGAGCATGGCCTGGTCGATGCCGACCTGGTCGGTCGCATCGGCGCCGATGAGGGCGGGGGCGATGATCCCCTTCACATTGCCGACCGCGGCGAGGACGCCCTTGCCGAGGTAGCGCTTCTTGCCATCGATGCCCTTGGGCAGCGACTTGGCCGAAAGGGTGCCGTCGCGGAGCTCGAGCGCTTCGTGCTCGCCCGTGGAGGCGCCGGAAGGCACGGCGGCGCGGCCGAGGGTGCCGTCGGCGAGACGGACGTCGACCTCGACGGTCGGATTACCGCGCGAATCAATGATCTCGCGGGCGGTGATGGCGGTGATGGTGGTGTTCATGCGTGTGAGAAGGGGATGGATACCAGCGTCGAGTGAAGCAGGAGGCGTGCGCGAGGAAAGCCCAATTCAAGAGCGAATCTGAGCGAATTCGCTCAAATCCGGTGGAGCTGCGGTTCGTCCGTCCCGTCCTAGAACGGGGGGCGCGAGAGTCCGAGCCGGTTGAGCACGCGCTTGATCGGGCCCTCGGGCTTCGGTTGAAGGTGCGCGGGCAGTTGCTCGATAAACCCGCGGCGAACGGCGGTGCGCAGCGGCGTGACGCCGTCGTAGTTGCGCACCTGCAGGAGGTCGTCGGTCAAAATCTTGCGGGGAATCTGGTCCAGATGCCCCTCGTAGGCCGCCGCGTGCAGCGGCGTGTCGCCGTGATCGTTGCGCGTGAGGAGCAGGTCGGCGGTGAGAACGGCGGGCGGGATCTTGCCGAGCTGGCCGGTTTCGGCCGCAGCGTGAATCGGGGTGTAGCCGGACTTGCTGGACTGAACGAGGTTTTTGTGGGTCAGGATCTCGGCGGGAACCTGCTGGAGATGTCCCGCGATCGCGGCGGCGTGCAGCACGGTGTCGCCCGCGTTGGTCTTCAGCAGCAGATTCGCCTCGGTCAAAAGTTCCTTCGCCAGCTGGTCGAGGTGCCCGTTCAAAGCAGCGACGTGGAGCACGGACTCGCCGCTCGCATTGGGCATCGTCAATTGGGTGTGCGTGAGGAACGCGGCGGGAAAGCGGTCGAGCGTGCCGTTCTCCGCCGCTTCGTGCAGCAGCGTGTTGCCCAGATCCGTGCGCGTGTGGACGACGTCGTCGGTCAACAAGCTGGCCGGAAGCTGGTCGAGATGACCGTTGGCCGCGGCGACGTGAAACACGGTGTAGCCGGAGTTGCTGCGGGCCGTGAGCGTGTCGGCGTTGAGCAGGGCCGGCGGAATCTGGTCGAGATGCCCGCCCAGCGCCGCATGGTGCAGGGGCGTGTAGCCCGAGTCATTCTTGATCAGCAGGCTCTCGACGCTGAGAGCGGCCGGGGGCAGGAGATGCAGTCGTCCGTACTTGGCTGCGGTGTGCAACGGGGTGTTGCCGGCCGCATTGCGTTCGGTCAACTGGTCGATGCCCACGCCAACGAGGACGTCGGCTTCAAGCGTGCCGTCACGCAGGGCTCCATGTAGGGTACTGGTATCCATTCCGAGAGGCAGGGCGACGGAAGGCCGTGCGGCGGGACGACGCAAAACAAAAACACGAAGCTGCGTAAAATTCACCCCGCTTTCGATTTGCCAACCCACTCGCGCCCAACAGAATTTGGACCATTCATGAAACCCGTGGAATCCAAAACGCCGACCGCCGTTGCCGCTCTTTCGGCCAAGGATCCCATCCTCATCGTGGACGACGAGCAGCCCCTGTTGGATGTCTTTGTCGGCGCCCTTTCCGGACTGTTCGATTGCACGACGGCGACGTCGGCCCGCGAGGCTGAATTTCTGCTGCGCAAGCGTTCGTTCAAGGTCGTGCTTTCCGACCATTTGATGCCCGGCGGCAATGGCATGAGCTTTCTCGTCCGCGCCCGGGAAGAGTATCCGCACATGCAACGCATCCTCGTCACGGGTTATATGAAGCCCGAGATGCTGCTGCGCAGCGTGAATGAGGCAGCTCTGTTCCGCTACCTGCTCAAGCCCGTGTCGATGGGCGAGCTGATCAAGGTCGTCCAGGACGCGGTCAAGCAGCACAACCAGTCCGTCAAGGGCGAGTAAGCCCGCGACGTTTGGTTGGGTGGAGCTGGCCTCGCTGAGGCCAGTCTGTTGAACACGCGAAAAGAACCCTAACTCCGGGCTCAGTGAGCCCGGCTACAGGGAACGCGACAACGAGCCCTTGGGCTTCGTCTTCGGCGCAAGCTTGGTCTTAAGGTAAGGTGCGGTTGGGCTGCCCTTGGTGGTGAGCAATCCCGCGAGCGGTCCCTGGTAGAGCAGCTGTCCGCCATCCGGCCCGCCGCCCGGCCCGAGCTCGATCACGTAGTCCGCCTCGGCGAGGAGATCGAGGTGATGCTCGATCACGACGACCGTGTGACCCTGTTCGACCAAGGAGTGGAGGACATGGATCAATTTTTCGCAGTCGCTCAGATGCAGGCCGATCGTGGGCTCCTCGAGCAGGTACAGATTGCGCGGCTTCTCGCCGCGGGAGCGCTCCTTGTAGCTGGCCAGTCCGTGGGTGAGCTCGGTCACGAGTTTCAACCGCTGGGCTTCACCGCCCGAGAGCGTGGGCGAGCTTTGGCCCAAGGTCAGGTAGCCCAGACCGCAGTCGACCATGAGCGCACAGACCTGTGAGAGCTGGGAATGGAAGTCGAAGAACATGGCAGCCTCCTCGAACGTCAGCTGCAGGACCTCGCCGATGCTCTTGCCCTTCCAGGTGATGTCGTCGAGTTCCGGACCGTAGCGGCGTCCGCGACAGTCATCGCAGGGCAGGTAGGTGTCCGGCATGAAGGCCATCTCCAGCCGGATGCGGCCTGCGCCTTCGCAGGTCGGGCAGCGGCCGCCCGCCGTATTGAAGGAGAAGCGTCCGGCCGCGAAGCCGCGCATCTTGGCTTCCGGGAGCGACGCGAAAAACTGGCGAATCAGGTCAAAGATGCCGAGGTAGGTCGCGGGTGTGGAGCGCGGCGTTTTGCCGATCGGAGCCTGATCGACTTCGATCACCGAGCGGAAACCCGCAGCGCCGCGCAACTCGGCAAAGGGCGCCACGCCGGCCGGGGTCGCGGCAAAACCGCTGCCCTTGAGGAATTCCTTTCCGGTCAGGCGCTCCTTGCGCTGCTTGATCGCGTAGCTGACCGCGGGATGGAGCACGTCGCGGAAGAGCGTGGATTTTCCGGCGCCGCTGGGCCCGGCGACCATGATCAGGCGCGCGGGAGGCAGCCGCAGGTCAAAGCCGCCGAGATTGCGGAAGGAAACGCCCGTGAGTTCCAGCCAGCCGGCGGGTGCGGCGGATTTGGCGCCCTTGCCGGATTTGGCCGTGGCGATCTCGCGGTAGGCGCCGCGGATCGGGTGCGTGATCCCGCGCTGGAGGAAGAGTCCGGTCAGTGAGCGGTCGCTCCGCTTGATCTCTGCCGGGGTGCCGTTGGCGAGAAGCTCGCCACCGTGGATGCCGGCGGCCGGCCCGAGGTCGATGATGCGATCCGCGCGCTCCATCAGTTCGTCGTCATGCTCGACCACGAGGACCGAGTTGCCCTTGTCGCGCAGCGAAACGAGCGTGTCGATCAGGCGGTCGTTGTCGCGCGCGTGCAGGCCGATGCTCGGTTCGTCGAGCACGTAGAGCACACCGGCGAGATTGGTGCCGAGCTGGGCCGCCAATCGGATGCGCTGGGCCTCGCCACCGGAAAGCGTTTCGGTCGGCCGGTCGAGGGAGAGGTAGCCGAGACCGACGTGATCGAGGAACTTCAGGCGCTCCTCAATCTGCGGCACAATGTCTTGCGTGATGAGGCGGCCGCGCTCGTCGAGTTCGAGTTCCTTCAGTCGCGCCAACAAATCCGCTGGCGTGAGCGCGAGCAGCGCGGGCAGCGAGAGGGGCGCCTGCTTGGTGCGGAAATGGAGCTTCACCGAACGGGCGATGCGGTTGAGACGCTGGCCTTGGCAGTCCGGGCAGGGTTGGCCTTCGTCGGCGACGTCGGAGGCGGAGTCGAGCCCGAGCAGGCGCAGCCGTGCTTCGGTCTCGTCGCCGTCCTCTTCCTCGTCATCCGGAATGAGCATCCACGGGAAGATCCGGCCATGACCGCGGCAGGACGGACACCAGCCGCGCGGCGAGTTGTGGGAAAAATGCTTCGGATCAAGCTCGGGAAAGGATTCGCCGGTCTCGATGTCGGTGCGGGTGGTGGAGAACCAGGAGAGGACATCGCCTTGCGGCGTGACAAGGAAGCAGGCGCCCTTGCCGAGCTGAAGCGCCCGGTCGAGCGCTTCAGCCGAAGTCAGGGGGCGGCGATCAGAGGTCGCGTCCTTGCGTGCGGAGGTTTTGGTCTTTTCCGCGGCTGACTTCTGACCTCTGACCTCTGACGTCTGCTTAAGGTCCGCGACGACGACCTCGATGTCGTGCTCCTTGTAGCGGTCGAGCTTCTGGAACGCATCGACCGCGATGAGCCGGCCGTCCGCGCGCATCAGGGCATAACCCTGATTTTCGATCCACGTCGCGATGGGCTGGTGGTGACCCTTGCGTCCGCGAATGAGGGGGGCGCAGAGGTAGAGATGCTTTGCCTTCCGCGCCTTGGGCGACGTGGCCATGACCTTGGCCAGCAGCTTGCGCAGGGCGCCCGGCGAGAGCGGAGTGACGGGGCGGTCGGTGTCGGGATGGTGCTGGACGCCGAGGCGGGCGTAGAGGAGGCGCAGGTACTGCGCGACCTCGGTGATGGTCGCGACGGTGGACTTGCGCGAACCGCGGGTCACACGCTGTTCGATCGCGACCGTGGGCGGAATGCCCGTGATGCGATCCACGGCCGGACGCGGCAGCTGTTCCACGAATTGTCGCGCATAAGGCGACATCGATTCCATGAAGCGGCGCTGGCCCTCGGCAAAAACGATGTCGAACGCGAGCGTCGACTTGCCCGATCCCGAGACGCCAGTGACGACGGCGAGTTCGTGATGTGGCAGCGTGATCGAAAGATTTTTGAGGTTGTTTTCCCGCGCACCGAGCACGACCAGGCCGGGCGACGAAGAGGCCGGGAGATCCTCGGCTGCAACGGAGTCCGCCGGGTCGAAGGCCATCCGATTCAGGGCCTCTTTCAGGAACGGCGCGGTGGCGGTGCGCGCCTTGGCCGCCTGTTCCGGGGTGCCTTCGGCCACGATTTTTCCACCGGCCGCACCGGCCTCGGGTCCGACCTCGATGATCCAGTCAGCGGCGGCGAGCACGTCGAGATTGTGCTCGATCACGATCACGCTGTGCCCGCGATCCACAAGGGCCTGGAGGACGACCAGCAGCCGCTTCACGTCATGGCGATGCAGTCCGGTCGTGGGCTCGTCGAGGAGAAGCAGGGCTCCTCCGGGATTGGGGGTTTCGGTTTTAAGCTTTGAGCTTTCGCCGGTGAAGCCGGCGAGGTAGCGCACGAGCTTGAGTCGCTGCGACTCGCCACCGCTCAGGGTG
This sequence comes from Opitutaceae bacterium, assembly GCA_036401075.1. Classification (GTDB taxonomy): domain Bacteria; phylum Verrucomicrobiota; class Verrucomicrobiia; order Opitutales; family Opitutaceae; genus CAMAXB01. Next base: position 48,200 of record DASWVY010000044.1, on the reverse strand, counting down.
TTGAGGGGCTGGCCGAGCGTGAGGTAGCCGAGTCCGACGGCCTCAAGCGGGGCGAGGCGCGTGCGGATCGCGAGGTGATCGGCGAACAGTGCCAGGGCATCCGTGATGCTGGTGGCGAGGAGATCGGCCACCGAGAGGCCGTTCCAGACGATGGCCAGCACCTCGGGCTTGAAACGCCGGCCTTCGCAGACCGGACAGGGAACGAAGACGTCAGAGAGGAACTGCATCTCGACGCGCTCGTAGCCCAGACCCTGACAGTGGTCACAGCGGCCGTCGCCACTGTTGAACGAAAAACTCGACGAGCCAAACCCCGCGGCCTGCGCGGCGGGTTCGCGGGCGTAGAGTTCGCGGATGAAATCCCATGCCTCGCAGTAAAGCGCCGGATTGGAGCGTGGGGTGCGAGAAAGCGGTGACTGGTCGACGAGCAGGATTTCCGAGAACTCACGGTCGCCTTCGATCGCCGCGATCGCGGCCGGATCCTCGGTCAGAAGGTGGCGGCGACCGAGGAGGCCTTGGTGGATGACATGATCGAGCAGCGTGGATTTTCCCGAGCCGGACACGCCGCTGAGACACACCAGGCGCTCCAAGGGCAGCGCGAGCGTGACGTCTTGCAGATTGTGCTTCGAGGCAGACTTGAACACGAGCCGCGGGGTCGTCGCGGTCACGTCACGCCGGCGCTTGGGCGGATCGATCGTTTGCCGTCCGGAGAAATAGGCGCCCGTGATGCTGCGCGGGTGGCGCAACAGCTGGTCGACCGGGCCTTCGAACACAATGTGACCGCCGCGTTTGCCGGGTTCCGGCCCGACTTCGATCACATGGTCGGCGGCTCGGATCATGGCCTCATCGTGCTCGACCACGACCACGGTGTTGCCGGCCGAGGTGAGTGAACGGATGATGGCGATGAGGCGTTCGATGTCGCGTGGGTGCAGGCCGACGCTGGGTTCATCGAGGACGAAGAGCGTGTCGACCAGTGAGGTGCCGAGGCAGGACGTCAGATTGACGCGCTGAACTTCGCCACCGGAGAGCGTCTTCGACGGACGATCGAGCGTGAGGTAACCGAGACCGACCTGCTCAAGGTAGCGCAGGCGGGTGAGCATCGATTCGTGGGCGAGTTCGGCCTGGCGATCACCGTTGGCCGGGCGCGCGCCGCTGATGCGGGCAAGCAGGTTGGAGACCGGCAGCTGGTAGAGCTCGGGCAGCGTGTGCCCTTCCCATTTCCAGCAGAGCGCCTCGGGCTGAAGGCGGGTCCCTCCGCAGGTCGGGCAGGGGTTGTAGGCGCGGTAGCGGGACAGGAAGACTCGCACATGCATCTTGTACGTGGTCTTCTCCAGCCAGCGGAAGAAACCCTTCACACCGTACCAATACTGCGGCCACGTCTTGCCGTTCTCCTCACCGTAACCGGGTTCGCCGTCGATGACGAAGGCCTGCTGCTCGGGCGTGAGCGAGGCGAACGGGATGTTGGTCGGGATCTTCCGCTTGCGCGCGAAGACCATCAGGTCGGCCTTGGAGGCGCTGTAGCCCTCGCCTTCCCAACATTTCAGCGCGCCGTCGTCGATCGACTTGGACTGGTCGGGAATCGCGAGGCGGTAGTCGATCTCGATGATGCGGCCAAACCCGCGGCACTGCGGACAGGCCCCGAGTGGCGAGTTGAACGAAAAGAGGGCGGGCGTGGCGGGTCGGAAGGTGCGCCCGGTCTTGGGCGAGTGCAGCCCCTTCGAGTAATGACCCAGCTCGACGAACGTCTCGCCGGAGAAGAGATGAACCTCGCCGCGACCGAAGTGCAGCGCCGCCTCGAGGGCCTCGAGCGCGCGGCTCTGCTGGGTGTCGTCGACCATGATGCGATCCTGGGCGACAAAGAGATGGGCGGCATTGGCGAGCGGCGCCGGATTGGCGAGCAGGTCGTCCACGCGGTGCACGGCGGGCGCCTTCGATGAATCGGCGGCGGGGATCAGGACGCGAACGTACGACTGTGTCTTCAACCCGTTCAGGATCTCGGCCCAGGTGAGGTTGTCCGGGCGGATGACACGAAAGGCGACGACCACCGCGCGGCCGTTTTGGGCGGCACGGACCTTGCGCCAAATGCTTTGTGGATGATCGTCCTCGACCGGCTCGCCCGTGGCGGGATCAAAGCAGGTGGCGGCGTGACTGAACCAGACTTTGAAAAAGTCGGTCAGCTCCGTCATCGTGCCGACCGTGGAGCGGGACGTCTTGACCGTGTTGGTCTGCTCGATCGCGATCGAGGGACGGATGTTCTCGATCGAGTCGACGCGCGGCTTGTCGAGGAGGTCGAGAAACTGGCGCGTGTAGGCGCTGAACGTCTCGACGTAGCGGCGCTGGCCCTCGGCGTGAAGCGTGTCGAAGACGAGCGAGGACTTGCCCGCGCCGCTCAGTCCAGTGACCGCAATGTAGCGTCCGAGCGGAAGATCCAGATCGAACCCCTTGAGGTTGTTCTGGCGAACGCCACGGAGGCGGATGCAGGCCGGACGGGAGAGAGCAGGGGACGAGCGCGACACCGCCCAGACGAAGACGAGCTCCGGCCAAACTTCAACCGCAGAGCCTACTTCTGCGGCGTCGGCACGAGCGTGAGCCCGGCGCCAGCGGTGCGAATGGCCTGCGCCACGGCCGTCGGGGGCACGCGGTCAGTCACAATCGTGTGGCGTGGGCTGAAACCGGTCGTGAGTCCGATGGCCTTGCGACCGAACTTGGAGTGGTCGAGCGCGAAGAGGGTGCGCTCGGCCGCGGCAATCATCCGGCGCTGGGCGGCGACGATGAGCGCGTTGTGATTCCAGACGCCCGACTCGGTGATGCCGGCGCCGCCGAGGACGGCGAGATCGGCATGGACCTGTTCGAGGGACTGCTCGCACAACGGGCCGACGAGGACGCCCAGCCGGTTGTAGATGCTGCCGCCGGTAACAATCGTCTCAAGGGAGCCGATTTCGGTGTAAAGAGCGGCGATGGGAAGCGAATTGGTGATGACCTGGAGGCGCTTGCTGACGAGCAGGCGGGCGACGGCATAGGTCGAGGTGCCGCCGTCGAGAATGACGGTCATGCCGGGCTGGATCTGGTCGGCGATCAGGCGGGCGATGGCGAACTTGTCCTCGGCGTTGCGCTGGTCGCGAAAGATGAAATCGAACTCCTTCTCGAACTCGTCGGTCTCGACGAGGGAGGCGCCGCCGTGATGGCGGCGGAGGACGCCCTTTTCCTCCAGGCTGTCGAGGGCGCGGCGAACGGTGGACAGCGACGTCTTGAAGCGAGCCGCCAGCGTATGCAGGTCGGCGTACTTGTGCTCCCGGATGTATTTTTCGATCAGGTCGAGGCGCTGCTTGTTCGTCATGGGGTGGGGCGGTTGGTAAGACGCGAAAACAAACTGACATACGAACGGTTCTGTTGCGCCGGGTCAAACCGCTCTCGCGCAAATTTTCGGGCGCGTTCGGACTGTGCGAATCGCTCCTCGGGCGAGCGGGCGGCGAGGCGGCTCACCGCGTCCACGAAGGCGGCCGTGTCGCCGCGGGCGATAACGTATCCGGTGTCGTTGGGCAGAAAGCATTCGCCGATGCCTTGTGCTTCGTAGGCGACGGCGGGAAGGCCATGCGCCTGGGCTTCGATAAGGAAATTGGAAAGGGCCTCGCTGGACGAGGCATGGACCGCGACATCCGCGGCGGCATAGAGCGGGGCGGGTGTGGCATGCCAGCCGAGGAAACGCACGCGGTCGTTCAAACCGAGCGTGGCGGCGAGTTGGCGGCAGGTTTCCAACGCGGGTCCGTCTCCGGCCAGCCAGAGCTGCCAGTCGAGGTCCTTGCGCAGACGTGCGACGGTGGCGAGCAGATCGGCCTGACCTTTTTCCGGGCGGAACATGGCGACGGACAGCAGCACGCAGGTCGTGCGGCCCGCGCCATGCCGGGTGCGGAGCGCCTGGCGCTCCTCAGCGGAAAGCGCGGTCGCCTCCGGGAAAACCAGCCCGTTGTAGATCACGGAGATCCGGTCAGCGGATACGCCGTGGTCGCGAACCAGCGTGGCCTTGGCGTCCGCGCTGTTGGCGACCACGTGCGCGACGTCCTGCAGGGATCGGCGGAACAACCAGGGCAGGGGTTTGCCCGTACGCATGGTGGCGATCACGATGGCGTCCGGGTTCTGGCGTTGGATGCGACCGGCATAGCAGTTGGCCATGCGGCCCATGCAGAGCACGACGTCCGGCGCGAAGCGGGCGACGGCGCGGCCGAGTTCAGGCGCGAACCAGTCGAGCGTGGTGTCGAACGGTTGCAGGCAGATGCGCGGCACATCGCCGAGTGATGACTCGAGCGCGCCGCCGGGACGAAAGGTCAGCAGGCGGGCGTGATGACCGGCGTCGCGGAACGCTCGGGCGAGGAGGATCGACTGGCGCTCGGTGCCGCCACTGCGGAGGTGGTCCTGGACAACGAGGATTTTCATTGCCCGGTGCGCGACTCGTCGGAGAGTGAGGGCCTCACATGCGTCATCCGTTGGTCCAACTTATCGTGCGCTGGACGATTCTCGCCCTCGGGGTGACGATCGCGACGCGCATCGTGCCCGGGATTCGCTGTGACGACGCCGGCACGCTGCTGGTCGTGGTTGTCCTGCTCAGCCTGTTTAACGCCGTGCTGAAGCCGCTGCTCGTGCTGTTCACGCTGCCATTCATTCTGGTCACGTTGGGGCTGGGGATGCTCCTGATCAATGCCTTCCTTTTCCTGTTGGTGAGCCGGCTCGTCGAAGGTTTTTACGTATCGAGCTTCTGGGCTGCGTTGGGCGGATCCCTCATCGTCAGCGTGACCAATCTGCTGCTCTCTGGCTTGTTTCGGGGCGGCCCCCCGCGTGGCCCCCGGCCAGGCGCGCCTCGGCGTGAGCCGGTCCGTGGCGGCGATGTGATCGACATCTGATGGCGCATGCCAGTGGGCCCGTTTCCACCTCCGGGGCCACGCCGGGGTGCAAACCTGTTTTCAATTTGACCGGACACCCTTGGCGGGTGACCTTGGCGCTCATTTTTATCACATGGCTGACTCCACAGATTACGACCTGATTGTCATTGGCGGCGGACCTGCCGGCTACGCGGGCGCGATTCGCGCCGGCCAGCTGGGCAAGAAGGTGGCCTGCATCGAGCTCGAACGCGCCGGTGGAACCTGCCTCAACTGGGGCTGCATTCCGACCAAGGCTCTGCTCAAGAGCGCGGAGCTCTACCAGAAGATCAAGAAGGCCGAGACCTTCGGTATCAGCGCCAAGGACGTCACGTTTGACTTCGCCAAGGTCATGGATCGCTCGCGCGGCGTGGCCGGCCAGATGGCCAAGGGCATCGAGTTCCTCTTCAAGAAGAACAAGGTCGAGTACTTCGTCGGCAAGGCCCAGGTCAGCGCGCCCGGGATGGTTTCCATCACCGACGGCGAGCACAAAGGGAAGTTCTTCAAGGCCAAGGCCATTCTCCTCGCGACCGGCTGCAAGATGCGCCGCATCCCGGGCCTCGAGTATGACGGTGTGCGCGTGATGACCTCCCGCGAGGCGCTGGCCAACACGACGCTGCCCAAGTCGGTGGTCATCGTTGGCGCGGGCGCGATCGGCGTTGAGTTCGCGTATTTCTACAACGCGTTCGGCTCCAAGGTCACGCTGGTGGAAATGCTGCCCAATGTGCTGCCGGTCGAGGACGAGGAAGTGTCCAAGCTGCTGCACCGCTCCTTCGAGAAGCAGGGCATCACCGTCCTCACGGACACCAAGTGCGAGAATTTCCGCGTCGGCAAGAACAGCGTCAAAGTCGACCTCATCACCGGCGAGGCCAAGCAGGAGGTTGAGGCCGAGGTTGTGCTCTCCGCCATCGGCGTGACCCCCAATCTCGAGGGCGCACTCGCGCCCAACGTGAAGCCCGAGCTCGATCGCGGCTACGTCAAGGTTGGCGACGACTACCAGACGAGCGTCAAGGGCCTCTACGCGGCCGGTGACATCATCGGGCCGCCCTGGCTCGCCCACGTGGCGACCTTCGAGGCCGTCAGCGCGGTCAATGGCATCTTTGGCCATGGCAAGCCGCACCGCGTCACGAAGTTCCCGGGCTGCACCTACTGCCAGCCGCAGATCGCAAGCACGGGTCTGACCGAGCAGGCGGCGCGCGAGAAGAAGCTCAATTACAAGGTCGGCAAGTTCCCGTTCGTGGCCTCGGGCAAGGCCGTGGCTTCGGCCGAGTCCGACGGTTTCGTTAAGGTCATCTCCGATGCGAAGACCGGCGAGATCTACGGTGCGCACATCATCGGCGCCGAAGCGACCGAGCTTATCGCCGAGTACGGACTCGCGATCGAACTCGAGGCCACGGTTGAGGAGATCCACAAGACGATCCACGCGCATCCCACCCTCAGCGAAGCCGTGATGGAAGCGGCGGCGGCGGTGACGGGTGAGGCGATTCACATCTGAGCGCGCGGTGTGCGTTCAGCTTTAGGTGATCAGCCTTAAGCTTTAAGCTCTCAAAAAACAAAGGCCGGCTCATGCGAGCCGGCCTTTGTTGCGTTAGCGAAGCGTGCTCAACGGCTCAGGCCGGGACGCCGGCCTTGGCCAGCAGGCCGCGCAGGCGCGTGAGTTCGCGCTTGAGGATGACGGCACCCTCCGCGCTGAGTTCGGCCTTGCTCATCGACTTCTCGTCGCGGGTGAACATCGGGAACTCGACGTGCATCGAGACGGGGCCGGACAGGCCGGCGGCAAGGTAGCGTTTGTAGAAGAGGTCGAAGTCGACCATGCCCTCGCCGAGTGGGACGTGCTTGGCCGTCCAGGTTCCGCGGGCGTTCTTCTCCCAGACGAAATCCTTGGCCACGGAGCAGCGGACCCAGGGCTTCACGACGTCGAAGTCATTGACCCACGAATGGCCGCCCTCGACCGTGGCGTGGCGCGGATCGAACTGCACGCCCATCCAGCGCGGATCGAGATCCTTGATTGCGTACCAGATTTCCCAGATCGAGGCGCCGGGGCGGACGCCATCGTGGTTCTGCCAGGCGCCGTGAATGCCAATCTTCTCGTTGAGCTTGGCGAGCTTCTCGACCCGGGCGCGGATCTTGTCGAGGGACTTGATCACCCCCAGCGCCGGATCAAAGTCGTAGTAGGCGAGGCGGTAGTGCTTGATGCCGCTGTCGGCAGCAGCGCGCAGGACGGTTTCGGTCAGGTCGTCGGCATCGGTGATGCCGGAAACCATGTTCGGCACGGAGAGGCCGGCGCTGGTGATGGCCTTGACCGCGGCCGGCAGACGGCGCGCGGCCTCGGCCGGGAGCACATGGCCGCCGGGACGGACCGCGAGTTCAACACCATCGAAGCCGAGGTCGCGGAGGTAGGGCCCGAGTTCCTCCGCGGTGAGCCAGTTGGCGTGCTTGCTGAAGAGGATGACTGGATTTTTCTGCGCTGAAGCGGGCGCACTCTGACCGCGCAGGGCGGGAAAGGAGGCGGCCAGACTGGCGGCACCGACGGTTTTAAGGAAATCGCGACGATTGAGGGATGACATGGGGTAACGGGCTGAGGTTGCGATGGGGATTAATAAGTATAAACCGTGTTCGGCCGCCCCCGTGCAAGCCTGAAGGCGTCAGCGCGACGGCGTCGGAGCCGGAGTCGCCGCCGGGGAGAATGACCAGTACCGGTTGGGCACGTGGGCGTCGTCCATCAGCTTTGCGAGCTGGTGCACTCGTTCCGGCTGGGTTGGCGCCAGATTCCGGGTTTCACCCAGATCCTCGCTCAAGTCGTAAATCTCCATGGTCGCATCGTCGCGCAGGCTGCGAATTCCCTTCCAGCGTCCCTCGAGCACGACGGCCTGCTTGAAGGTGTTCTCGTAGAATTCCCAGTAGAGGTGATCGTGGCGGGCTTGCTGGTCGGCCTTGCCCTGGAGGACCGGAACCAGACTGATGCCGTCGTGGGGCACGTTGACCGGGGCGGCGGCGAGTTCAGCGAAGGTGGCCAGCAGATCGCCGAAGTAGCCGACGTGCGGGCTGACCGTTCCCGGCATGGTCCGTCCGGGCCAGCGGACGATGAAGGGCACGCGGATACCGCCTTCGGTGAGGTCGCGTTTGATGCCGCGGAGCGGTCCGCTGGCCTTGAAGAACTCAGGGGTGTAGTTCGGGCCACCTTCGCGATGGGGGCCGTTGTCGCTGGAGAAAATGACCACGGTGTTGTCGTCGAGGCCGAGCGCGCGGAGCCGCGCCATCAGCCGGCCGACGCCGGTGTCCATCCGCGTGATCATCGCGGCCTGGCCCTTGGTCGCGTCCGGCCAGGGCGTGTCGGCGTAAGTGCCGTAGCTCGGCACTTCCTGACCGTCGCCCAAGGCGCGCGAGCGCTCGTTGTTGGCGTGGGGCAGGGTCAGCGAGAGAAAGAGAAAGAACGGGCCGCCCTTGTTGCGTTCCACAAAGGCCTCGGCCTCGGTGAAAAACAGATCGTTGGCGTACTCCACCGGCTTGGTCGCATAACCGACGCCAGGCACGGTGCCGACCGGGACGAGATCATTCCTGAGCGGCACGCGATTATCGCTCAGCGGCGAACGTGAGTCGTAGCGCCAGAGATGATCGGGGTAGTGGTTGTGGGCGTGGGTCTGGTTGAGGAAGCCGTAGAAATAGTCGAAGCCGTGGCGCCAGGGAGCGCCCGTGCTGTCGATTTCGCCGAGGCCCCATTTGCCCACGAGTCCGGTGGCGTAGCCGGCCTGCTTGAGGATCGTGGCGACCGTCACATCCGACGCCGCAAGGGTCTGCGCCTCCAGTCCGCGGTTGCCGGCGTTGCCGCGGACCGTGGTGTGGCCCATGTGCTTGCCCGTCATGAGCACGCTGCGTGACGGTGCGCAGACGGTGCTGCCGGCATAGAATTGCGTGAACCGTAGGCCTTCGTTGGCGAGGCGATCGAGCTGCGGCGTGGCGATCATCTGTTGGCCGTAGCTCCCGAGGTCGCCGTAGCCGAGGTCATCGGCGAGCACGAAGATGATGTTGGGCCGGGTCGCCTCTGCGGCGGAAAGGCTAAGGGCGCCGAGCGGGGCGAACGACGAGGTGAGTCCAATCAACAGCAGCAGACGACGAATCATGGGCGTGGTCGTGTTCTCAGGCAGAGCGGGCGCCCAGGCTAACCAGGGGCAAGGCGCGCAGCCCGGGCGAACGGGGTGGTGCAGTCGCTGGGAATCGAACCCAGATCACCGGCTTCGGAGACCAGTGCACTATCCATTGTGCTACGACTGCGAAAGAGAAGGGGATGTTGGAATCCAGTCGCGTGGTGTCGAGTGGAAATCCCGGGCCGCCGCGGCCCGAATGGCCAATGACCAATGCTCAATGACCAATGAATCCAAACCCGATTAATAAAATCCGGGTGACGAACGAAACTACGTGAATCGAATCAAGCGGGATGGCCTATGCTGGGCATACCGGCCATTGGTCATTGACCATTGCTCATTGGGCATTCCGCGCCTGCGCGGCGCGGTGCTCTTTCCATCCGCGCCAGGCCTCGAACACCATGGGCAGCACCGACAGGATGATGATCGCGAGGATCACCAGTTTGAAGTTCTTCTGGATGAACGGCTGGTTGCCGAACGCCCAGCCGGCGTAGGTGAAGAAGTAGATCCAGATGAAGCCGCCGATGACATTGTAGGCGAGGAAGCGGCGGTAGTTCATGTGACCGACTCCGGCGATGAACGGGATGAACGTGCGCACGATCGGCACGAAACGCGCGAGGATGATCGCGCGGCCGCCGTACTTCTCGAAGAAGGCATGGGCGCGATCGAGGTGCTTCCGGCGCAGGAAAATGGAGTCCTCGCGCTTGAACACCGCCGGGCCGACTTTGGCGCCGATGAAGTAGTTGAGGGTGTCGCCAATCACGGCCGCGATAAACAGCAGCACCGCCATGAGGTGGACGTTCAGCCCAGTCTCGGGTTTGGCGCTGAAGGCGCCGGCGGCGAAGAGGAGCGAGTCGCCCGGCAGGAAGGGCATGACGACCAGTCCGGTCTCAACGAAGATGATCAGGAACAGCACCGCGTAGGTGCCCGTGCCGTACTGGGCGATGATCTCCGCCAGGTGCTGGTCGATGTGGAGAATGAAATCGATGAGCTTCTTGACGAGATCGATCATGGAAAGGTGCGCGAAAGAGAGCGGACGATGCGGGGTTTGAAAATAAAAAAGGCAGGCAGTTGGAAACTGCCTGCCAAAAAAGTAATCCGAAGGTGTCCGGATCAGACGTCGGGCTTGGTCTTGCGCAGACCCTGCACGCGCTCGCCTTCCTTCCACTGACCGCGGCGCTTGAGAATCTCAACGCGCTCGAAGCGCTTCAAGACGTTGCGCTTGATGACGATACCGCTGCTGCCTTGGAGGCTCTTGTGCTGGGACATGGCTTTAAAAAAGGTGGATGGACGGGTTAAAGGGTAACTGAAGTAGAGTTCGCCCGGGCCCATGACAAGTATTTTTCCGCAACATACTCCGCTTGGACGACGACCCATTCCGGTGTCTGGTAGGGATGGCGGGTATAAAGCCAGGCTTCGAGTTCCAACTGACGGTCGGGCAGGAACTTGACGGTGAGACGGAATTCGGTCGCACGCTGGGGGCGGCCTTCCCACCGATAGTGGGAAATGACCGGGCCTTCGATTTGCACGCAGGCTGCAAGGCGCGCCGCAACCAGACCGGCGGCGAGTTCCTCGGCCTGGAGGGCGGTTTCGACCGTGGTCCATCCGATGAGCATGGTTCAAGCAGACGCAATCCGCCCGCTAGGGCAAGCCGCCTTGGGGTCATGGGCCGGCGCACCGCGGTCCTAGGCCGGAGCGGTCACCTTGGCAAGATTGCCCTTGACGGAGAGGGCGGTGCGCTTTGGCCTAAACGGTTTACCAGTAGGCTCCTTCCTTTCATGCGAGACGATTACATCAAAGAAGCGCTCCGGACCGTTCCCGATCCGAACATCCTTATCAACGTGGTTTCCCGCCGCGTGAAGCAGCTCAAGCGTGGCAGCCGCCCGCTCGTTGAGTCGCTCGAGAAGCTGTCCCCCGAGGACGTCGCCCTGCGCGAGATCATCGAGGGGAAGATCAGCTTCGAGACCGCGACGGCCTGACGCCTGCCGCAACCTCCTTTTCCGACGGGCGGCTCCGCGTTGGCGGCGCCGCCCTTTTTATTGAATCCGACTCCCGACGATGGCTGCCGCCAAAAAGTCCGACGGTGCCCCCCGCATCACCGAGATCCGCAACGCCAAGGCGCTGCGTGACTTTTCCGTGGTGGAAAAGTTCGAGGCGGGCTTGGCGCTCCGCGGGACCGAGGTGAAATCGATCCGCGCCGGACGCGCCAACATCAACGATGCCTTTGGCAAGGTGCACAAGGGCGAGCTCTGGCTCATGAATGCGCACATCGACGAGTATGCGTTCGGCTCGATCTACAATCATGAGTCGCGCCGGACCCGGAAGCTCCTCCTCCACAAGCACCAGATCCGAAAGATCATCCAAGCGCTGGAGGTCGCAGGTCTTGCCCTCGTGCCGCTGCGGCTGTACTTCAAGGGCGCCCTGGTGAAGGCCGAGATCGCGATCGCCTCCGGCAAAAAACTTTACGACAAGCGCGACGACCTCAAGAAGAAGGTCGTCATGCGCGAAGTCGACCGAGCTCTCAAGCAACGCCGTTAATGTCCACCGGCCCCTCGATCACCGTCCGGGTTCCGGGCAGTACCTCCAATTGCGGTGCCGGGTTCGATACCCTCGGTCTCGCCCTCACGGTCTACAACCGGGTCACGCTTGAGCCATCGTCCGGCCCGGCGATCGCGGGTCGCAACACCTCGGACCGCGCAGCGCAGGACATGGTCGAGGCGGCGGCCGCCCGCTTTCATGCCGCCAGCGCGACGCCGGCGCGGGGCTTTGTGTATTCGATTTCAGGTGACGTCCCGCCGGCCCGCGGACTCGGCTCGAGCGTCACCGTGCTCGCGGGCGTGGTGGCCGCACTCAATGCGCTGCACGGCTCGCCGCTTTCGCGTCATGACCTGACCTCGATCGTGACCGCCCTTGAGGGGCATCCGGACAACGCGGCGGCCGGCGTGCTGGGCGGCTTTTGCGTGGCCCGGTGCGATCCGGCGACCGGGGCCTACCTCGACACGGTCCGCATCACGGTGCCGGCCAACATCGCCTTCGTGGTGGTGTCACCGGCGGTTGAGGTCCTGACCAAGCAGTCGCGGGGCGTGCTGCCGGCAACGCTGCCGTACTTCGACGCGGTGCGCAGCATCAACAGCGCGACCTACCTGACGGCGGCGTTTGCCACCGGCGATTTCGGCAAGCTGCGCCATGCGGTCGGCGATTTCATGCACGAGCCCTACCGCCTGCCGAAGATTCCAGGCGGACGCGCGGCGATCGATGCGGGCATCGCGGCCGGCGCCTACACTGGCTGGCTCAGCGGCAGCGGCTCCAGCGTCCTGTGCGTAGCGGGCAATGCCGAGGCGCCTGCGGTTGCGGCGGCGATGACGCAGGCCTTTGCGCAAGCCGGCCTGCGCTCCGAAGCGCGCACCCTGCACGCGGACAACGACGGGTTGACGGTGGAATAAGGAAGGTAAGCGGTAAGCTTTAAGCTATAGGCTTTAAGCTCGGAGTTCGGAACGAAGCCATTGGCCGCAAAGAGGCGCAGAAGGCGCAAAGAAAACCGTTCGCCGCGGATCGTTTTTTGCGCCTTCTGCGCCTTTTTGCGGTCAAATTCCGAAGCTTAAAGCTTACCGCTTACCGCCTATAGCCTCTTGCTTCGTTCAATCGGTCCGGCCCTGCGCAGGGACTTCCACCTGCGCCTCCGGCCAGTGCTTGACGATCTCGTCGGCGAGGACGCGCCAGCTCAGTGGCTTGGCGAGGATGGCCTTGAGCGATGTGACATCCGAGTAGTCTGTCATCTCCAGCTCCATGCGGTGCCCCGTGATGATGATGACCGGAATCTCCGGCGCGGCCGTTTGCACACGGCGGATGAACTCGATGCCGTTGATCTGGGGCATGCAGTAGTCGGTCACGATCAGGCCGACCTTCAGGGACGGCAGGGCTTCAAGCGCCGTGAGCGGCCGGTTGAAGGTCTGAATCGGGCAGGCGAGGCAGTCGGCCAGCAGTTGACCCAGCAAGTCCGTGTAGGACTTCTCGTCGTCAACGATCACCAGGGTTTTGCCGGGCGCTGCGCTCATACTGAACAGTCCGATCCTGCGCTGTAACCTATTGGCGGTAAAGCTGGAAACAGTTGGCTCGCCGCTTTTTTGGGAAGTCTCAAGGCTGCTGGGGTGCTGCACCTTGTGCTCTTCAATCCCGAGATCCCGCAGAACACCGGCAATGTCGGTCGGATGTGCGCGCTCACGCGCTCGCGCCTGCATCTGATTCATCCGCTTGGATTCGAGATCACGGACCGGCACCTGCGTCGCGCAGGTATGGACTACTGGCGCTCGCTCGATGTGCATGAGCACGCCGACTGGGCGGCGTTTCGCGCCAGTCCGCTCGGACCGAAGCGCCTGTGGCTTTTCACGACCAAGACCGAGCAGAGTTTCTGGGACGTGCGTTACGCCGATGATGATGGTCTGCTCTTTGGCAACGAGGGCCACGGTGCGCCCGAGTGGCTGCACAACGAGATCGGTGCGGAACACCGCCTCACGATCCCGCATGCCAATCCGGACCTGCGCTCCCTCAACCTGAGCACCGCCGCGGGGATCGCGTGCTATGAAGCCCTGCGGCAGATCGGGCTGCCCGGCGCGCGGAGCGCGCCTTAGCGATAAGCTCTAAGCGGTAAGCTTTAGGCTGCAGAATTTGGCCGCAAAAAGGCGCAGAAGGCGCAAAAAACGATCCGCGGCGAACGGTTTTCTTTGCGCCTTCTGCGCCTTTTTGCGGCCAATGTCCGGTTCCGTGTCCGAAGCTTACCGCTTGAAGCTTATCGCCTACCGCTGAGAGTGCGGCCTTCGACCGCACTCAGATCTCCCCGAGGCGCACGCACGCGACCTCGCGTGAGCCGCTCGCGGTGAGCGGTGGGAAGGCGACCTTGCACTTTTCCTGCGCGTGCGGGCAGCGGGGATGAAAGGTGCAGCCCACCGGCGGATTGATCGGTGACGGCGGATCTCCCGGGAGCACGATGCGCTGACGCGAGCGTTCCGCATCCGGGTTGGCGGTCGGGATCGCGCTGACCAGTGCCCGCGTGTACGGGTGTTGGGGGTGATCGATCACGTCCACGGCCGGCCCGAGCTCGACGATCTTGCCGAGGTACATCACCGCCACGCGGTCGGAGATGTGTTTCACCACGGACAGATCGTGCGCGATGAAGACGAGGCTCAGGCCCATCTTCTTCACCAGCTGTGACAGCAGATTGAGGATCTGCGCCTGGATCGAGACATCGAGCGCGGACACGGGCTCGTCGGCAATGATGACCTTGGGCCGCAGGGCGAGGGCGCGGGCGATGGCGATGCGCTGGCGCTGGCCGCCGGAAAATTCATGCGGGTACTTCTGCATGAAGCGGGGCGCGAGGCCGACGGTCTTCATCAGCTCGGTCACGCGAGCAACGACCTCGTCGCCCTTGCACACGCCGTGCACCAGCAGCGGCTCTGCCAGCGTGGCGAAGACCGTCATGCGTGGATTGAGCGACGCGTAGGGATCCTGAAAGACCATCTGCAGATCGCGGCGCACGACGGTCATCTCGTTGACGGAACATTCCGTGAGGTTGCGTCCCTCGAGCACGACGGTGCCGCCGGTCGTGGGCACGAGCTGCATGATCGTGCGGGCGAGGGTGGACTTGCCGCAGCCGGACTCGCCGACAAGTCCGAGGACCTCGCCGCGCTTGAGCGCGAGGCTCACCCCGTCAACGGCCTTGACCGTGCCCACCTGCCGACGGAACAGGAAGCCCTGCTGGATCGGGAAGTGCGTGCGCACGTCGTTAAGCTGGAGGATGGCGTCGTCCATGATCAGGTGAGTTCGCCGGCTTGGACGCGCAGGCACGCCTGGCGGTGGCCGGGTGCGAGTTCCACGAGGGCCGGATCCTGCGCGCGGCAGCTTTCCTTTGCGTGCTCGCAGCGCGGGGCAAAGGCACAGCCGGCGATCGGCTTGGAGACGTCCGGAGGCAGGCCGGGAATGGTGAACAGTTCGCTGCCCTTGGCCTGCAGCCCGGGGATGGAGCGCTGCAGGGCACGCGTGTACGGGTGGCGGGGATGGTAGAAAAGGGTGCGGGTATCGGCGCTTTCGACGACGCGGCCGGCATACATGACGAGCACGCGATTGCAGAGGCCCGAAACGACGCCGAGATCGTGGGTGATGAAGATGACCGCCATGCCCAGCTCTTTCTGAAGCCGTTTGATCAGCTCGAGGATCTGGGCCTGGACCGTGACGTCGAGGGCGGTCGTCGGCTCGTCCGCGATCAGCAGCTCGGGCTTGGTGATGAGCGCCATCGCAATCATCACGCGCTGGCGCATGCCGCCGGAGAACTCGTGCGGATAGTAGTGGATGCGCCGGGCGGCATCGTTGATGCCGACGGCTTCCAGCATCGCGAGTCCACGCTTGAGCGCCTCGTCCTTGGAAATCTTTTCGTGGATCAGGAGCGGCTCGATCAACTGTTCGCTCACCCGCAGGTACGGATTGAGCGAGGTCATCGGGTCCTGGAAGATCATGCTGATGCGCTTGCCGCGGATCGAGCGGGCCTGCTCGTTGGAGCAGCGCAGCAGGTCAACGCCATCGAACATCGCCGTGCCGCTCTCGATTCGGCCGGGAGGCTGGGGGATCAGCCCCATCATCGAGTAGCAGGTGACCGATTTGCCGGAGCCGGACTCGCCGACGATGCCCAGCGTCTCCCCGCGCTCGAGGCTGAAGCTGACTCCGTCGACGGCGCGGTACACTCCATTGCGGGTGTAGAAATAGGTGCGGAGATCTTGGACGGTCAGGAGAGCCACGGTGAAAAAACAGAGAAAGGGAGAACGGGAACCGGTCGCTGCGGCAACGCTAAACGCTGGCTGGCACCTCGGACTTGACCACGGCGGCCACCGTTTCGGCAGTCAGGGCGGCCAGATCGCCGCCTCCGGTGGGCGGGCAGCCGGGGGGCTGCAGCAGATGTCGGGGGGCGGCGAATACGGGACCCGTGCGCACGGGATTGGTGGGGCCGAAAAGCACGACCACGGGGACCCCCAGCGCATTGGCGAGGTGCATGCCGCCCGTGTCGTTGGTCACCAGCAAATGACAGGCGCGAAGGCGGTCGACGTAGGCGTTGAGATCGGTCCGACCGGCCAGGTTCTCCACGCGTGCGGGGTCGATTCCGGCCGCGATGGCGTCGGTGATCACCCGGTCGCCGGCCGTACCCAGCAGGACGAAGCGTGCCGTGGGCAGCAGCCCGATCAACTCGCGCCAGCGGTCGACGGGCCAGCGTTTGGCCGGAGTGTTTTCCGAGCCGCAGATGAGTCCGATCAGGGGTCCCGTCGTGCGGTCAGGGGAGGGCGCGGGTCTCGGGGCTGGCTGGAGGTCAGGCGGCTGGATCAGGCCAAAATGCTTCAGGTAATTTTCCCAGAGCTCGAGTTGGTGGTGCTGTGCCTCGTCGAACCCGGCCGGCACGTCATAGGTGTCGGTCAGCAGCGGGCGGCGCTTGCCGGGACGGAGAATGCCGAAACGCTGCTGGCAGCGGGTGAGCCAAGCCTCGAGGTCGCCGCGCGTGGAGTTGGTGAAGAGGAGGTAGGCGTCGGGATGACGGCGGCGCAGGCGCCAGAAATGAAGAAAGTAGCCGAAGCCGCGGGCCGGCAGCGCCTCGTAGCGATCGCCGGCCTGCCAGGTCGTCATGAGCGGGGCAAAGGCGGCTTTGCCGATGAGCGTCAGCTCCGCGTCGGGGCGGGACAGGCGGATGGCGCGGAGGAGCGGCAGGGCCATCACGACGTCGCCGAGCCAGTTGGGCAGGCGCACGAAGATTCGGTCCTTGCGGGGCAGCGTAGTTAGACCGCGGGCCGCGAGGTCCTCGGCCAGAAGATTGCGCTTCGCCTCAAGCCGCAGGCGGCGGCACGGGATCGTCTGGGTTCGCCAGCGCGCATGGGACCACAGCCATGAGGCGCAGAGGTTGTCGTCCTCCGTCAGCTTGGTCTCGAGCCAGCGATTGAGCGTGAGCGTGACGCCGGCGACGGTGGCGTCGTGCGGGACGGACTCGAGGTTGATGTCGATCCGCCAGAAGGCGCGGCGACGGGCGAAAATGGCGATCACGTCGGCTTGGTACTTGGCGGCCATTAGCCCAGGCAGCTCGGTGGTCGAGGCGATCCGGCCGAAGAGGGTGGAGAGCGCGCCGGTCTCGCCGGAGTTCTGGTCGAAGAGCACGCCGACCACCCCACGCCGACGGAGAATCTTGAGCGCGTCCTGAAACCCGTCCTTGCGCGAGAGGAGCTTCATGCCGAAGCGCTCGCGGGTGCGGCGCACGTAGGCGTCCATTTCCGGGTTTCGCAGGGGCCGGAAGATTGTGCCGAACTCAGGCAGCGGTGCGAAGAGACCGATCCACGTCAGGCTTTCCCAGTAGGCCAGGTGAGGAGCGAGCACGAGCGTCGCCTTGGGCTCGCGCTGCCAGCCTTCCATGATGGCGACGCCTTCGGGCGTGAGCCGCGCGATGGTCCGGATGCGGGCCTCGGACAGGTAGGGCGACGCGAGGGAGAGGAGCCCGGTCTCGACCAGGCGACGGCAACTGGCGCGGGCGATGCCGACCTGCCACTCGCGGGACCGCTCCGGGAAGGCGTGGTCGAGGTTGGAAAAAAGCACCCGGCGGCGGCGGGGGATGAGGGTCAGGATGAATTCACCGAGCACCACGCACACGCCGCGCAGCAGCCACTCGGGCGTCATGGCCACGATCCGGCCGAAAAATTGAATGAAAAAAGGCCCCACGCGTTGCTCTTGTCAGATATGCAATTGATTTTGTGCGGTGAACTCCCATCAAACGTGACCCTCCGACGCTGCAAAGCAGAATCTGCACGCCTCCCATGACCCGGCTCCTCATCCTCAACTCATCGAACCTGGCGGACATTGTCCATAGTCTGCAGGTGGCGACGTCGTTGAAGGAGCAGGTCAAGGATCTCGAAATCACCGTGGTGGTGCGTGATTTGTTCGCCCCGATCGTGCGGGCCTGTCCGGCGGTTGATCATACGTCCGTCTTTTACCGCGAGGGCGGGGTGCTCGGGTTTCTGCGGCTCACCCGTGAGCTGCGGCGCACGCACTTTGATCTGTTGTTCGATTTTCAGGGTCTGCTCCGCACCGGCCTGATGGCTTGGCGAGCCGATGCCGGCCGCAAGATCGGGCGCAGCGATGCGCGCGAGCGCGCCGGGCTGTTCTATGATGAGCAGGTGCCGCTGCCGTCTGGTGGCCGGCGCAGTCATCCGATCGAGATCCTGCTGGAGTTTCTTCCGCTGCTCGGCGCCAAGCCCGAGCTCCGCGGTCAGCTCCAGTTCCGCGAAATTGCGGGGCTGAACCTCGATTTCGTCCTCGGTCCCGCCCGCGGCCGGCCGATCGTGATTTTCCCGGACAGCCGCCGGCCCGAGCGCTGCTGGCCGGGGTTCAAGCAGCTCACCGACCTGATCCTCCGCGAGGATCGCACCCGCCGCGTGGTCTGGGCCGGCTCGCATTATGTGCCGGACAAGGACGCGTTTCCGCCCGGGCAGTTCCTGAATCTGACCGGCAACACCAGCGTCGTATCGTTGCCCGCCTTGGTCAGCCATGCGTCGTGGGTGATTGCCAACGATAGCGGCCCGCTCCATCTCGCGGCG
The DNA here is from genome assembly GCA_036401075.1 of Opitutaceae bacterium. Lineage (GTDB taxonomy): Bacteria > Verrucomicrobiota > Verrucomicrobiia > Opitutales > Opitutaceae > CAMAXB01. The sequence goes on along the minus strand of DASWVY010000044.1, from coordinate 29,540 downwards.
GCCCTCGGGGTGCCGGTGCTGGGAATCTTTGGTCCGACCGATCCGCGCCGTCACGGTCCTTACCCGCTGCTGGCGCCGACGAATCACGTGATCCAGGCCCCCGTCGGTGATTTGCGTCTGCTGCCGGCCAAGGAAGTCTACGCCCGTTTTCAGCGACTGGGATCGCCGGTCCGACGGACGGTAACGAGTTCCTGAGTCAGGGATCCCGTTCGATTCGTTCTCATTCTCGTTATCTTTCTCGTTCTCTGGCTCGAATCCTGACCGAGAGAACGAGAAAGATAACGAAGAACGAGAACGATATCTGATCAAGGACCACTTGTAGGCGGCCTTTAACGTCCGGTCGGTCTGGTCAGAATTTGCGTGAATCGGGGCGGAGGAGCGGTTTTGCTCGTCCGTCATGCTCGATCCCAAACTCCTTCGCGAATCGCCTGATCTCGTCCGTGCGGCGATTGCCAAGAAGCACCTTGATGCCGACCTCGACGCCGTGCTGGCGCTGGATGTGGCCTGGCGCGCCCAGATCCAGGAGGTCGAGGCGCTGCGCTCCCAGCAAAAGGCGGCCAACACCGCCATGGCCGCGCTGCCCAAGGGCTCGCCGGAGTTCCTGGCCAAGGTCGCCGAGATGAAAGGCGTGTCGGCTCAGGTCAAGGAGCGCGAGGCCGCACTCAAGGAGACTGAGGCCAAGTGGCACGCGGCGCTGCTCACGCTGCCCAATCTGCCCCACGCGTCGGTCCCCGACGGTCGCACGCCGGATGACAATGTTGTCTACGCCACGCACGGTTCAATCGACTCGCTCTCGGCGGAGGCGAAGGCGCACTGGGAGATCCCGGGTTTCGAGCGGCTCTTCGATTTCGCCCGCGGCTCCAAGGTCACCGGCGCGGGCTTCCCGTTCTATGTCGGTGATGGTGCCCGCATCGTGCGCGCGCTGCTCCAGTTCTTCCTCGATGAGGCCGGCAAGGCGGGCTACGTCGAGGTCAACCCGCCGATCTTCGTCAACGCCGCCAGCGCGACCGCGGTCGGACAGTTGCCGGACAAGGAAGGGCAGATGTATCAAACGGTTGAGGACAGTCTCTACGCGGTGCCGACGGCCGAGACGCCGCTGACCAACTTCTTCCGCGACGAGATCATCGATGAGGCCGCGCTGCCGGTGAAGCGCACCGGCTACACCCCGTGCTTCCGCCGCGAGGCGGGCAGCTATGGCAAGGATGTGCGCGGACTGAATCGCCTGCACCAGTTCGACAAGGTCGAGCTGCTCAAGTGGGTGCACCCGTCGACCAGCTACGACGAGTTGGACCAGCTTCGCGTCGATGCGGAGAACCTGCTGCAAAAACTCGGCCTGCCTTACCGCGTGCTGCTGATGTGCGGTGGCGACATGGGCTTTGCCCAGGCGAAAAAGTATGACCTCGAGGTTTGGGCCGCCGGCCAGAAGCGCTGGCTCGAGGTGTCGAGCTGCTCGAACTTCGAGACCTTCCAGGCCCGCCGTGCGCAGATCCGCTTCCGGCCCAAGGACGGCGGCAAGCCCGAGCTGGTGCACACGATCAACGGTTCCGGTCTCGCGGTGCCCCGCGTGCTCGCGGCGCTCCTCGAAAACAATCTTCAGCCCGACGGCCGCGTGAAGCTGCCCGCGGTGCTGGTGCCGTACTTCGGCCGCGAATACCTGAGCTTTGCCTGACATGGTGCCGGACTTCCATCCTGCGAGGTCGGTCCGCAGGTGGAACGCGTTGCCCTCAACGCGTTGCGGCGTAGCCGCTCCGAGCCAGCGCGTTGAGGGCAACGCGCTCCACCTTTGACGGCGTTCGTCGCGCACGAGGTCATCGTTGATATGAAGCCGCTCCGATCCCCTGACTGGCCGGCCGCGGCGCTGGCGCTGGCCGCGCAGATCCCGCGTGAGCGTCTGCAGGCTTCGGCCTGGGCGGCGGGCGAGCGTTTGCGCGGAGCGTGGGCGGTGGCGTTTTCGGGCGGGGCGGACTCGCTGGCGCTCCTGTTGCTGCTGTGGGCGCACTGGCCCGAGCGGCGTGCCCGTCTGGTGGCGCTGCATTTCAATCACCGGCTCCGGGGCCGGGCGTCTCAGGCCGATGAAGCGTTCTGCCGCCGCGTGTGTGCAGCCCTGCAGATTCCGATCCGAATTGGGCAATGGAAAGCGGTGTTGAAGAAGCCCAGCGAGGCGGACGCGCGCAAAGCCCGCCACGGATTTTTTCAGGCCGAACTGCGGGCGATGCGCTGCCGTGGGCTCTGGCTGGGACACCAGCTGGACGATGTGGCCGAGTCGATGCTCATGCGTCTGGCCCGCGGCAGCGGGTTGGGCGGGCTGGCGGCGCCGCGCCCGGTTCAGGCGATGCCCGATGCGCGGGTTCACCTCCGGCCCTTGCTGACCTTGCGCAAGGACGAACTGGCCGCGGCGCTGACCGCGGTTCGCGTGCCGTGGCGCGAGGATGCGACCAACGTCGGAGCTGATTACTTCCGCAACCGGGTGCGGGCTGAGGTCATTCCACGCTGGGTGGAGGCAGCCGGGCGCGATGCGCTGGCGGGCGCGGGCTTGTCGCGGTCGCTGATCGATGAGGATGACGCGGCCTTGGATGCCTGGGTGGAGGAGATTGCCCCGTTTGGTGATGATGGTTCGCTTGACCTTGCGAAGCTGGTGAATCGCCCGGTGGGGCTGGTCCGAAGGGCCTTGCGCCGGTGGCTCAACGAGCAATGCCCGGAGACGGATCTTTCGCGTCAGGGATTCGATGCGCTGCTAGGGATGATCAGACGCGGTGAGCGGTCTCGCTTCAGTCTCGGCAACAACGGGTTCGCCGTGATCGCGCGCGGGCGGGTGACCTTCGAAAAGGCCTCGCACTACAGGACTCGCCTAAGATCGTAATTATGCGGTGGTTCAATTGACTTATCCCGAGGGAACCTCCACCGTTTTCCCCTAGTCCAATTCGTAAATGTCTGACTCCAAAAACGAAAAGAAGCGCCGCCCCATCAAGAGCCTCCCGCCCGACCGTTTTCAGCCGAAGGTCCTTTTTATCTGGCTGGCGATCGTGGGTGCGGTGCTCGCGCTCTTTTACCTCAATCCGGGCAAGGTCGCTGCTCCTGCCAACCTGAAGATTGATCAGGTCGTCGAGCTGGCGGAAAAGGGCTCGATTGCGGAGGGCGTCATCCAGCCGGATGCGTCGGGTGGCCCCAACTGGGTCATCATCAAGGGTTCCGCCACGACGGCCGAACTCGCCAACGACCAGGGCAAGACCAAAGATTTCCGTGCGGCCGGGCGTCTGACCGACACCAATCTCGAGAAGCTCCAGAAGTCCCAGAAGTTCACCGAGGTCCCTGCGACCACGATGATGTCCCAGATTCTGGTCCAGATCATCCCGTTCGTCCTGATCATCGGCCTGCTTTACTTCCTCTTCGTCCGCCAGCTGCGCCAAGCCGGCCGGGGCGCCCTCAATTTCGGCAAGAGCCGCGCCAAGCTGCTCCAGCGCGATCGCGACAAGATCACCTTCGCCGACGTCGCGGGCTGCGACGAGGCCAAGGAAGAAGTTTCCGAGGTGGTCGAGTTCCTGCGCGATCCCAAGAAGTTCCAGAAGATGGGTGGCCGGATCCCGAAGGGCATCCTGATGGTCGGTCCTCCGGGTACGGGCAAGACGCTCCTCGCCAAGGCCGTGGCCGGCGAGGCCGATGTGCCCTTCTTCAGCATCTCCGGCTCCGACTTCGTTGAAATGTTTGTCGGTGTCGGCGCGAGCCGCGTCCGTGACATGTTCGAGCAGGGCCGCAAGAGCGCGCCGTGCCTGATCTTCATCGACGAAATCGACGCGGTCGGCCGCCAGCGTGGCGCCGGTCTCGGCGGCGGCAACGATGAGCGTGAACAGACGCTCAACTCGCTCCTCGTTGAGATGGACGGCTTCGATACCCAGGAGGGTGTCATCATCATCGCCGCGACGAATCGCCCTGACGTGCTCGACAGTGCGCTCCTGCGCCCGGGTCGTTTCGACCGCCAAATCTACGTCGACCTGCCTGACCTTGCCGGTCGCGAACAGATTCTCCGCGTCCATGCCCGCAAGATCTCCCTCTCTGAGGACGTTGATCTCGGCGTGGTTGCCCGCGGCACGCCCGGCCTTTCCGGTGCCGAGCTCGCCAACCTGTTGAACGAATCCGCGCTGCTCGCGGCCCGTCGCAACAAGAAGAAGATCGACCTTCACGACATTGAGGACGCCCGGGAAAAGGTGCAGTTCGGCCGTGAGCGCCGCCGCATCATGGACGACGAAGACAAGAAGATCGTCGCCTACCACGAGGCCGGTCACGCCCTCGTTGGCGCGGTCGTCGATGACGGTGTCTTCCCGGTTCACAAGGTCACGATCATCCCGCGCGGCCGCTCGCTCGGCAGCACGATGTACATCCCGACCAAGGACACCTACAATTACGCCAAGCGCCGCATGCTGGCGCGCCTCGCCACGCTGTTCGGCGGTCGCATCGCCGAGGAGCAGGTCCTGGGTGACGTCACGAGTGGCGCCTCGGGTGATATCCAGCAGGCGACCAAGCTCGCCCGCAACATGGTCTGCGACTGGGGCATGAGCCCGCTCGGCCCGATCGCGTACGGTGACAATCACGACACCGTGTTCCTCGGCCGCGAGATCTCGCGCAGCGAGCACTACAGCCAGGAGACGGCCCGTCGCATCGATTCCGAGATCCAAAAACTCATCGATCAGGAGTACAAGCGCGCCGAGAGCATCATCGTCGAGAAGCGCAGCGCCCTCGACAAGATCGCCGAGGCCCTGCTCGAGTACGAGACGATCGACGGCAAGCACGTGATGGAGATCATCGAGCACGGCGAAATCCGTTCGCCGGTCCATCGTGAGGCTTCGCTGCCCAAGCTTCCGGACAAGTCGGGCGACAAGAAGTCGGCGGAAAAGTCCGAGCCCGAGTCGCTCGGCGGCACGACCGCTCCGGCTCCGGCCTGATCAGGTTTTCTCCTTTGCCAGGCGCGGTGAGCTTTCGCTCCCGCGCCTTTTTTGTGCCGGTCGCCCTGGGTTGCGGGTGTGCGACCTAGCCCATGGTTTGGTGCTTTATCCGCCCGTTGGATCCGCTTGTAGTGAACCATTACGTCATGCCGATTTCTGCCCCCGCGTTCTCCCGCCTCGGTCTTCGCGCCCAGCCGCCCACCATCGCACGGCTGATGACGCTCGCCCTGGAGAATCCGGCGCTGCTATCCTTGGCGGCCGGTTTCACCGACAACGTCACGCTGCCGGTGGCCGCCGTGCAGTCGGCGGTCGCAGCGCTGGCGCAGTCGCCGGGCGATCCGGAGTACCTTCAATACGGCACCAATCGTGGACGCCCGGGCCTGCGCCGCCTGCTGGCCGCGCGGCTCTGTGGGCTGGAAGCCGGACTCGACCCGAAGACGGTCAACGATGGCTTCTTCATCACCAACGGTTCCCAGCAGGCGCTGTATCTGGCCATGCAGGTGCTCTGTGAGCCGGGTGACATCGTGCTGGTCGACCGGCCGAGCTACTTTGTTTACCTGGAGATGCTGGCCGGTCTTGGCGTGCGCGCCCTGTCGCTGCCGGTCGACTTTGGCGGCCGGATTGATGGGGTGGCTCTGGATACCCTGCTTTCGGCGCTGATCTCGCGAGGCGAGGGCAGCCGCATCAAGGCGGTGTACTTCGTCAGCTATTTCTCCAATCCGTCCGCGCGCAGTCTCGATGAAAGCGAGAAGACCGCGATCGCGACGTCCCTCGCCAAGGCCGGGCTGATCGTGCCGGTGGTCGAGGATGCGGCCTACCGCGAACTGCACTTCGCGCAGCCGCATGCGGCCGCGAGCGTGCTGACGTTGCCGGCCTGGCGGCGCTTTCCGCGGCTTTATCTGTCGACGCTGACCAAGCCCTTCGCCACGGGACTCAAGATCGGCTACGGCACCTGCACGGACGCAGATTGGCTCGCGCGGCTGCTGCACGTGAAGGGGCATCACGATTTTGGTTCGGCGAATTTCAATCAGGCCATCTGCGAGCAGGTGCTGGCGAACGGCGGCCTCGACGCGCAGCTCGCGGTGATCCGCCCGGCCTACGAGCGCAAGATGCGCGCCCTCAACGATGCACTGGTTGCCGAGGGCCTGCGTGAACTGGGTTGGAACTGGGCCGTGCCGACCGGGGGCATCTACCTCTGGCTCGCGGGCCCGGCGGGGATCGATACCGGGATGACGTCCGGCTTCTGTCGCGCGTGCATCGAGGCCGGTGTTCTGTACGTCCCCGGCGACCTCTGCTTTGGCGACAATCCACCGCGCAACTACGCGCGCCTGAGCTTCGGCGTCTTGGGCGAGAAAGACCTGGCCGAAGCCGCCCGGCGCTTCGTGAGCGTAGCGCGGCGTTACGCAGCGGTAAGCGATAAGCCTTAAGCCTTAAGCTCGGAGTGCGGAACTGAGGCATTGGCCGCAAGAATGCGCAGAAGGCGCAAAAAATACCGGGCGCTGGTGGAGCCGTTCTGTTTTTTGCGCCTTCTGCGCCTCTTTGCGGCAAAGGATCGAACTCAGCTTCTGAAGCTTAAAGCTGGGCGAACTACCGCCACGGTAGTTCGCCCAAATCTACATTGCCGCCCGTGATGATAATCCCGACCTTGCGGCCGGCGATATCGGGCACCCGGCCATTCAGCAGCGCGGCAACCGGGACGGCGCAGGAGGGTTCGATGATGAGTTTGAAAATCTCCCAGACGAGGCGCATGGCGGCGATGATCTCGGGCTCTGTGACGGTGACGATGCCCGCCACGCGTGGACGGATGAGGTCAAACGTGCGGGCGCTCAGCGCACCGCGCAGGCCGTCGGCAATCGTGACGGTCGTGGTGTTACCCTCCAGACGACCACTGGCGAGGGAACGCGCGGCATCATCGGCCCCCGCCGGCTCGACGCCGTAGACCTTTGCCGCCCGCCCGCTAGCCTCGACTGCGAGGAGCGTGCCGCCGAGCAGCCCGCCGCCGCTGATGGGGGTGAGAATCAGATCGAGATCAGGCTGATCCTCGAGTAGCTCCAGCGCGGCGGTGGCCTGACCGGAAATGACCGCGGGGTGGTCATACGGAGGAACCATCACGGCCCCGGACCGGGCCACCAGTTGGTTAACCGCCGCCTCGCGGGCCTGGATGGTGGGCTCGGTAAAGACCAGTTTGCCGCCATAACGTGTGATCGCGTCGAGTTTGGCACGAGCGCAGGTCGTCGGCACCACGATGGTGGCCTTGATGCCCCGCTCGCGTGCGGCGAGGGCGAGTGCCGCGCCGTGATTGCCCGACGAATGCGCCGCCACGCCGCGAGCTGCGGTGACGTCATCGAGACTGAGCACGGTGTTGAACGCCCCGCGGGCCTTGAAGGAACCGCTCCGTTGAAAGTTTTCGCACTTAAGGAAAACCTGCGCTCCGGCGAGGGCATCGAATTCCCGTGAGTGATGGACGGGCGTGCGATGCAGGTGCCCGCGAAGGCGGGCCTGTGCCTCGCGCACGGTAGCGACGCTGGGCTCGGCGAATCCGGGGATGGGCGGGAAGGGGAGGCTCATGGAGACGGAGGAAAAGACCTAGCGTGCTTCGTGTTTGGCTCCCGTCGGCCCGTACGTCGAGCCCGCTGCCGATCCGAGGGAGTACAGTTGCAGCCATGATCTATCAATCCATCTCTCCGCAGAATTCCTAACGCAGCCAGTCTCACGCGAAGGCGCGAAGTCGCGAAGCGGATCAGCCCGTATCTATGGATTTCTTCGCGCCTTCGCGCCTTCGCGTGAAACACTTTAGGGGCTTGCAGGCGGACCGAGGGGTACGATCTCTGCAATGCGGCTCGATTGCCAGGCAACGAGCCTCCAGCGCTGGACTTCCAGACGCCACACGGCAAGGAAGTGAAGATCCACGCGAAACATCATGCGCTCGCTTCCTACTTCCACGAGGGCACGGCCCTTGCTCAACGCGACACCGGGAGCGACGATACTGAAGTCGCGTACCGGGTAGTCGATTTTCCGGTAGATCAATTTCCGGCTAGTGATACTGGCAATATGCTCCGCCTTGGTTTCGATTAACTTGTCGGAATGGGCGTAGTGCAGGTCGCCGGAAAGCACGGCATCGAGCTGCACGGGATCCGCTGCGATCATGGCTGCCACACGCGCGTCATCGGCGGCCCTCACAGCTGTGATCGCCGCGTTGTCGGCGGCGTGCAATGAGAGGTGGCTCGTGAGAGCGATTAGGGCTGCAATGAGTCGATTCACGGTCGCAGCTAGAATCTGAAATGATTCCTTTTTCGCGACGAGAGTATGCATCCCAGATACCAGATGAATGCAGCCAGATTTCCGGGAATGATCAGCGCCCAGCCATAGAAGTAATCGCGGGATCCCTTCTTCCAGGAATACCAGACAAAGCCCCAGACCATCAGCATCCAGAGAAACTGAAGACCGATACCCCAAAGCATCTTTTTCTTTGCCGGGCCGTTCCAGCCGGTCGCAACAAAGTAAAGCGCCGGAACGAGCAAGGCACCAAAGTACATGAGGATGCCGCTGATAATCATCGCGATCTGCTCTACGATTTAGATCGGCCCACGAGCTGAGCGAGGACGGAGTTTTTGTGCGGATTAAGCGCCCTCAGGGCAGCTGGATGAAAAAGATAGCGATAACTCAGGAATGCCAAGACCACCCAGGGAACGAAAACCGGTGCCGTTCCTGAACCAACACCAAAAAGGTTAAGCAGCGCGGGCGTCACGAAAGAGAATCCAACCGAAGCGGCGATTGCGAGGCGCGCAGCACCGCTCTGTTCCGGCTGCGCTCGAAAGCGAAATACAGTCCAAATCATCGCGCTCGGGATAAGCGCGCATAGCGCAAACATACCGAATGTGAATGCCACCACGGACGGCTCCTCGAAACGTCTCTGATGTGAACCGATCTCCGCGACTACTGCGCTACCAACGCGCCAGAAAAGTAGCGCGGCGCCAGCAAAGCAAAAAGCAGCGAGAGATGTGGGTTTCATCTTTGCCGATCGTTCGAGGTCAACCACGAGGGGCTTTGCCCCGAGTTGGCTGTGACTGCTGGATCGGCTTTTTTGGCCACGCACTCTTGGCCACATGGTAGGACCCAAAGAAAGCACCGGCGGTGACTACGCCAAGGACCGAAATCGAAAGCCAATACGCACCGGGATTGTCGCTTCTTTCTACCACATGACGATAGCCCGAACGACCGATAGAGATCCTGGCGAGGCGCAAACACTCGTATGTATGCATGGCCAGCAATATTCCGAGGACTGGATAAACCAATGAAAGGAAGCGGAGCATGCCTGGATTTGAATGCGATGTCTTCATCTTCCGCCGATCAGTGTTATTAGCCTCAACTCAGTTGAGCTTTAGCGGGAGAGTTGGCTTTCCGATCTCTGGCACTTGGATTGATGCGCATGATGCAAGGCGTTGCATGCTGGGGACTATTGCAGGCGGAATATCTGCAATGGCAATGAAATTGCCTTTGCGGCTTCCGGTTAAAGCTCAACCGCGAGTATGGCTTTAGGCGGTGGAGGTGGACTCAGTCCCCTAGGGAAACTTCAAGGCCGACTCAGCTAAGCTGGGCGCGTACGAAGGCGATGGCCTGCTTCGTCCAGCTCCAGCCTTGCAGCGAGTCGACGGCGAGGAACTGGTGGAGTAGTACGATCAACCAGAAGATGGCTTGGTAGGAGACCTTGATGGTCTTGTGCCGCAACCGGCGTTGGGCGACGAAGGCTCCCGGCCAGCCGCCGAGGAGTTCCATGGCGTGAAGGGTCACTTCAGGCACCCGCCAGGTTCCTTGCTCGGCGCTGCGCTTGTCGCTGCGGTAGGCGAAGTAGGTGAAGAGAGACATGGCCGCCAGCACACCGAGGGGGACCCAGAGGTCGTCCAGCGTGTCTATCCGGCGTTCGAGTGCGATGCCGGGCGCGACGAGGAGCAGGACCAGCGCCAGCCAGGCGCCGCCGCCCATGCTGCCGCTGCCGGCGCGCGCGGCTCCGCTGGTCGATCTGGTTTCTCGGCGCCTAGCCATCAAGATTTGGTTGGCTTCACGGCGCCGGAACTATCGATCAGTATTTTCATCGTACTCCGAGTCATCGATATGAAATTTGTGCAGGATACGGTGAAAGACCGGTGAGAGCACGACCGCGATTGATGAGAGAAAGACCACGCCGCTGAACAGGGCGTAGGCGGAGGCGAAGAGCTTGGCGGCGGGCGTCTGCATCACCGCCACGGGACCCATCCCGGTCAGGATCATCGTCGCATTCAGGACGGCATCGATCCACGGCAGGTCGGCAATCGCGTGGTAACCGACTACCCCGATCGCGAGCGCGAATCCCAGAATGACCGCCGCAACGGTCAGCGTGAGGGTGACACGCCGAAGGAAGAGCGCGACGGGCAGGAGTTGCTTGCGTTTGCGGGTGGTCAAGAGCGACCAGACTGCGCCCGGTCTACGGCGGAGTCGAGGGAGGATGCGGCCAAGTCTGGGCCGTGAGTTTCGGCTGTGGCTGGCCTCGTTGAGGCCGGTCCGTTCAAGGTGGAGCGCCTTGCCTCAAGCCGTTGGATCGAATCGCTGGCCGCGAATCGCAAACTCGCGCCTTGAGGGCAACGCGCTCCACCTCAGCACCGGCCTCAACGAGGCCGGCTAAAACGGAAGCAGCTTATGGCGCGAGCGTCACGCGGTGGCTCTCCAGCGTGGCGCCGAGCTGGCGGTCGTACTCGGCCAGCGCGCGTTGGTGATCGGCGAGGGCACGGGCTTCGCGGGTTTCCGCGGTCGAAAGGAGTTCCTGCTGGTTCAGCACAAGGAAGGTCGAACCGGTGCCGGCGCGCAGCTTCTTCAGTTCGCCATCGAGATTCTGCTGGGCCAGCTCGCGGGCGATACGTGTGGCCTCGATGCGCTTGCGCGTGGTCTCGACCTGACCCGCGGCGTTGCCGAGGCGGACGACCACGTTCTGCTCGACCTGCTCAAGTTCGGTTTCCGCTCGCTCCAGGGTGTACTTGGCGGCGCGGTAGCGTCCGCGCTCGGCTGTCAGGGTCAGGGGCAGGCTCACGACTGCACCGGCACTGTAGGAGCGGCTTTCGCGGTCCTCGACCTGCCGGCGGCTCTCGCCGGCATCGGCATCGAGTCCGTTGTAGCCATAGCTGGCGACGAGATCGACGCGGGGAAGAAGCTGGTTGCGCCGGACGTTGCGGCTGACGCGCGCACGTTCGACCAGAAGCAGGGCCTGCTGGTAGTCTGGCCGGCGATCAAGCGCGGGACGGAAATCGAGCGCCGGTTGCGGTGTGAGCGCGGGCAGGGGCGTGGGCGGCGCAATCGTCAGGACATCGCTGAGCAGGCTCGGCGTGCGGTCGCTGGTGATGAGCTGCTTGAGGAAATTCTCCTGCTCGCGCACGGTGCGCTCAGCGACGAGGATGGCTTCCTCGCGGCTGGCGACGCGGGCGCGGGCCTCGGTGACGTCCGACTCGGACAGGCCGCCCACGCGGGCGCGAATCTCGTTCTCGGCCAGCAGGCCGGCGGCGAGGTCACGGGAGCGCCGCGAGGTCTCCAGATTGCGCTGGGCAAAGTAGAGATCGTGGTAGGTGAAGATCACCTGCGTGATCGTATCCATCACGGCCTGACGATAGTCCCACTCGGAGAGGCGCCGGTCGGTGCGGGCGATGAGAATGTTGCCGTGATTGGCCGCGATCCCGAATCCGCGCAGGAGCGGCTGGGTCAGCTCGACGCCGGCAAACGTGAAATAATTGTCGGCAAAAGAATTGAAGGTGCCGCGGCGGTTCTGCCGGTTGGCGCGCAGGCGGTACGAAAAGCCGATGGGCGACGAGCCCTGCAGGCTGAAGTCGACGACGTCGCTCTCGACGATCGACGACGGAGGACGCGCGCCGCTGAACGGATCGGCGGATTGCGGGCTGCCGTCCTCGTCGTGCGTGAAGCTCGCGCTGAGCACGGGATCGTAGCGACCCCACTCGGCGAGGAGATTGCCCTTGGCGATGTCGAGTCCGAGCGCCCCGACGCGGATGTCGAAGTTGCGCGCCAGTGCGCGCTGAATCGCTTCATCCAAGGTGAGCGGGGTCCCGGCAGTCTGAGCCAGAACGGGCGAAGCCGCGGTGGCGAAGGCAAGAACAACGGTGAGGACGGAGCGCCGAAAATGCAGCATGGAGCGTAGGAGTTGCCCGCTGTATTGCAGTGGGCGTGCCAGCGAACTTGGTTAGTTTTTAATAATTGGAGATCAGCGACTTAAAAATATGGCACACGAGCGGTGGTCAGCGAGGGAAGCCGGGGCCGGGACGAGGCAATCCCGGAAATGGGATGGGGGAGGAAAAGCGGTAAGCGATAAGCTTTAAGCGGAAAGCTTCGATCCATTGGCCGCAAGAAGGCGCAGAAGGCGCAAAAATACCAAGCTACGTCTGGCTGCTTCGGTTTTTTGCGCCTTCTGCGCCTCTTTGCGGCCCATGGGTTGGTTGCGCAGCCTTCCGAGCTTAAAGCCTAAAGCTTAGAGCTTATCGCTGTAGCGCCTGCGGCGCTACTTCACCATCACGCCGTCGGCGAGGCGCACGATGCGCGTGCCGTAGGCGGCGTTCTCGTTGGAGTGCGTGACCTGCACGATGGTCGCGCCCTGCTCGCGGTTGAGCGTGCGGAAGATTTCCATGATCTCGCGGCCCTGATCCGAGTGGAGATTCCCGGTCGGTTCGTCGGCCAGGATCAGTTCAGGCCGGGCAATGAGCGCGCGGGCGATGCCGACGAGCTGCTGCTGTCCACCGGAAAGCTGCGCGGGATAAAGATCCTTTTTCCCAACGATGTGAAAGCGATCGAGCATGTCGCAGACCATGCTCTCGCGATCCTTCTTGGGGACGTTGCGATAGGAGAGCGGGATCTCGAGGTTTTCGTAGACGGTGAGTTCGTCCAGCAGATGGTAACTCTGGAAAACGAAACCCAGCGTGCGTTTCTGCAGCTCGAAGCGTCGGGCCTTGTCGAGCTTGTGCACGGCCTCGTCGCCAAACCAGTACTCGCCGGTCCAGGCGGCGTCGTGCAGGCCGAGGACATGCAGCAGCGTCGATTTGCCCGAACCCGACGGGCCCATGATCGAAACGAAATCGCCGCGGGCAATCTCGAGGTTGATGCCCCGCAGGGCGTAGAATGGGCCGCCCTTGAGCGGATAGATGCGACTGACGTCCTTGAGGCGAATCATGAAAGCGGCGGATGCGGGTTGGGTGGCGACGTTACACCAGCCAGACCCGGGCGCGGCGTTCGTTGAGGGGACGCTTCGTCTTCGCCTTGCCGCCGGGCGAGGGCGCCGCGGGCGGCGTAGACGGCTTGAGTGCCGTCGTCTCCTCCGTGGGGACCGGTGACGCACACTCCACGGCGGTGGCTGCGGCGGCGGGCTTGGTCGCAGGTTGAGTGGCGAGAAGAATGGCGAAGAGGAGAGCGTTCATGGGAATCCGTGGGTACAACGGCAACACACGCCGCAAAGTCCAATTGTTGCAGGTAAACCGAGTAAACCGGTCAACGTTACGACAAAATCGAGCGGCGCTTGGGCATCGCTAACGCATGGCATGTGCCAAATCGATGGATCTTTGCAACTGCCTGCTTGGCAAACGATAGAGAAAACGGCGGATCCACAAATGTTCCGCGCCAGCATCGAAAGTGGCACCGTGAATTCCCAAAAGCGGGACGATGTGAAACCGGTCTGATGTGGCTACATTTGGTCTGGATCGACCAAGGGCGTGCCCTCACTGACGGTGCCGCCGTTGCGGCGCCACTGATAGAGCAGAGGCCCTTTGGTCCGCTCCAGCTGCTTGTAGAGCGTGCCGCACGTGCGCCGTGGGATCGTGAGTTCCTCCACGCCGCTGGCGTCGCAACTGAAGACGCGGGCGTAGGGCTTGAAATGTTCCGGTCGGCCCAGAATGCGCGCGGCCCCCTCGGGCAGGGGCGCGTCGGTCGCAAGCTGGTCAGGCTTGGCGAACACGAGGTACGCGTAGGGAAGGCTGCGCAGATCGATGCCGGCGCGCTGTCCAAATCGCACCCATTGCGAATCAGCGTAGATGCCGCTCGGGGCCGGCGCGAAGTGATGACACCAATCGCGGTCGTCGCCATTGACGATGAGTCCGCACGGGGCGGCATGGGTGCACGGTGCGATCAGCCGGTGCGTCGCGCGCAGGCGCTCGCGCCACGCGACGAGATCGCGGCTCACCGCTGACGTGCCCGGCTCGATCCAGATGACCGCGGCGGCCCGCTCGATCACGCGCTCGAGCGCGGACTTCGCGTCGACATTGAGCTCGTTGATGATGTGGCTGAGGACGAGCAGTCCGATGGGCTCGTCGTCGGCGTAGGTTGCGACCTTGAGTTCCGGATACGCCGTGCGCGCCGCGGACGTCGCGAACTCGCGGGCATGGGGAGAGTGATCCCAGACGCGCAGGCCCGTGAACGCGGTCGCGCCCCACGTGCGGAGCGCCCGTCGTCCGGCAATGCCGCTGCCGCAGCCCCAGTCCACCAGGAGTCCGCGCGGTGGCGTCCAGCCGCGCAGCGTGAGCTCGCGCAGCACGGCGTCCCATTTCCAGCCGATGCGTTCGCCGTAGGTGAAATCGTAGCTGGCGAGATCCGACAGCGACCGCCAGTAGGGGCCGTCGGCCGCCGTGCCCGACAAGAATCCATCGCGCAGCCGGTCCAGTGCTTTCCAATCAATTTCGTCCCACGTCATGGCAGATGGCGTTCAGATCAGCGGACAGCCGAGGTGGGCGGCGAGTTTCTGGGTGCGAATGCCATAGAAGGCGGCGAACTCGCGCAGGCGGCGGGCGCGGCGCTCGTCGCCCGCGGGGTGGTCCTTGATCGCGGCGATGAGCAGGTTCTTTGCGGTGTGCTCGGTGGAAACGAATTCGAATACCTTGGTGCGGTAACCGGCCCATTCGAGCAGCTGGGCGCGCAGCGCATCCGTCACGAACTCGGCCTGGCGTTCCTGAAAAATGCCGTGGCGCAGCGCGTCGGCGAGCACCGTGGGGGCGGTGAGCTGGGGGCGCAGCTCTTTCTGGCAACATGGCGAGACGACCAGGAGCGAGGCGCCGGCGGAGATGCCTTGAAAAAGCGCGTCGTCGGTTGCGGTGTCGCAGGCATGGAGGGCAATGAGCATATCCAGCGGGCCAGTCGGGGTCGCGTTGATATGCCCCGTCTTGAAGGCGAGCCGATTGAGACCGCTGTCGGTGGCGGCGCGATTGCAGAGATCGACCAGATCGGCGCGGGCCTCGATTCCGGTGACCTGCGCGCGGGCGCCGAAGAACGCGGCCGTGGCAAACGTGAGGTAGCCCTTGCCGGCGCCCATATCGGCGATCTTCAGCTCGCGACCGTCATCGTAACCGGCCTCCGCGGCGAGCGAGCCGAGGAGTTCGACGAATTTTTGAATCTGCCGGTACTTCGCGGCCATCCCTTCGCGCGGGCGGCCCTGATCGTTGGTCACGCCGAGGGCACGCAGCCAGTCCGCGGTGGCAGGCAGCGGGCGGACCTTGGTGCGGTCGTGACCCCCGGCCGGGGCGGGCGCCTCGGCGGCGGTCTTGAGCGAGAGGCGGGCCTCGCCCTCCGCGGTGCACTCGAGTTGCGCGGTTTGCAGCGGGGTGAAGAGATGAGCGTCGAGAAAATCTCCGCCGATCAGCGGTTCGATCACGGCGAGCGCTTCCGCGGGCGGGTGGTTCTTCGTGATGTCACGCGTGAGGTGGCGCCAGACGAAGGTCAGATGCGGTCCGGCCTTGAGCGTGACCGGGCGCACGAAAAGATTGCGCAGCGTGGTGTCGGCGCCGCGATGCTTGCCGAGCGTCAGCTTGACGAAAGTGCCGTCGCGCACGGAGGTGCGCAGCAGGTCGAGAAAACGGTCGCGGGCGGAGGCAGAGGCCATGAATCAGAACCCAATCAGTTTAACCACGGATGGACACGGATAAATACGGATGGATCAAACCGCGAATCCTGGAGCGCTCCAAAGCGACTCGCCGTGACGGTACGTGGCGAGAACGTCGGCCGGAGTGACGCGGCTGACGATCGACGCCAGCACGTGGCGGGTGGAGCGCAGATGGGAAGCGGTAAAATCGAGAACAGCAAACGTGGCGGGCAAGCCGCTCTCAAGCGAGCCGGGGAATTCGTCTCCGAGCACGGCGTGGGCGTTGCGGGTGGTCATGCGCAGGATGGCGGCCGGCGCCGGCGACGTGGCGTCGGCCGCCTGGGAGCGGGCGAGCTTCCAGGTGAAATCGAGTTCGGCCAGCAGGTTCGGGCTGTTGAGCATGCCGTTGTCGGTACCGAGGAGAAGATTGGCTCCGGCCCGCAGCAGCGCGCTAACCGGCGGGAGGGACAGACCGAGTACGGCGTTGGCTCGCGGGTTGACGACGGCGGTCGTCCCGTGCTGCGCGAGCAGGGCGATCTCGTCGGCGTTGGCGGCGGTCATGTGCACGACAAGATGGGGGGCGTAGAGCTCGAGTGCGCGGATCAGGTCGCCACGTCCCGTGCGGGCGAGGGAGAGTTCGCGATAGCCGGCGTTCTCCAGGCAGTGGATGGCGCGGAGCCGGCGGGCGGCCGTGGTGGTGGTGCGGATCTCCTGCCAGGCGGAGTCCGTGAGATCGTTCATCGTGCTCTCGGAAAACCCGTCGGCCACCCCAAGGATGGCCGCGAGTTCGTCCCGCGCTGAGGCCGGGAGCGCGGCCACGTTGGCCGCGAGTTCCGCCGGGGCGAACGGTGGTGTGTTGAACTGGCTCAGGATAACGGAGCGAACGCCGGTGGCGGTGGAGGCCTTGCGCAGCAGTTCGGCGCCATACGCGCCCTGTTCGCGGAAATCGACATGGCAGACCGTTCCGGTGCGCGCCATGTAGCGGAGATGGGCCTCGATGTGCGGGAGGTGATCGGCTTCCGAGAGCTTGGCGAGTTCGCGGTACTTGTAGCCGGCAGGGCGGAAGAAGGCTTCCTCGAGGGTCAGGCCGGTGGCGCCATCGGGCAGCGCGCTGTCGGCGACGTGCGTATGGCCGTTGATCAGGCCGGGCATGACCACGAGCGCTCCGGCTTCAAGCTGCGAACAGGCCTCGCCGAGTTCAATCGCCGTGATCGTGTCGCCCACCCAGGCAAACCGCTGGCAGCGCCGCGGCTCAAGGTCGGGCCCGTGGAGGACGACGCATTCACGAATCTCAGGCATCAGGAAACAGAGAAAACGAAGAACCTAATCAGGAAACCAAAAATCGGTTAACCACGGATGGACACAGATACACACAGATCCGATTCTTCCGGATGAAAGACCGCTGAGGTCTGCGGATTGTATCCGTGTGCATCTGTGTCCATCCGTGGTTAAAATTCCGTTGGATTGGTTTCCCTGGGTGAAACCGAGATCACGGCAGGTACTCCGTCGTCATCACCTGATCGACGGTCACCTTGCCCTTGGCGAGGATCTCGAGCTCCTCGAGTTGGTTGATCTGGGTCTGGAAGCGATCGCGGCTGATGCGCCCGATCTGGGCGGCACTGCCGTTCTGGCGTCCGATGACAAGTTTCTCGTCGATGATCATCTGACGGGAAAACAGCATGAATTCGTCGGTGTTATTCGCGTTCATCTGCTTCATCAGCGCATGCGCGGGAGCGGGATCGCTCTCAAGGTACTCCTGCCAGCCGCGGATGTAGGCTTTGAGGAAGGCACGCACCTGCTCCGGGTGCTGCGCTGCCCAGGTCTTGTTGGTCACGAGCACCGCGTAGGCGTCGAAACCGGCGTCCCAGGCATAGAGGTACTTTGGCGCCTTGGCGCCGCCCTTGGTGATGAAGTAGGGCTCAGCGATGTAGTAGCCCTGTTGGATGAAGTCCTTGTTCGCGATGAAATTGGCGACCGAGAAGTTGAACGGGATCAGTTGGAAATCGATGCCGTACTTCTTCTTGAGGTAGGGCAGGAAGGCCCATTCCGGACGCGCCATGAGCGTCTTGCCATTCAGGTCCTCAAAGCGCGTGATGGGATTTTCCGCGTGGAGCATCAGCACGGACGGATCGTTCTGGAAAACGGCGCCGATTTGGGTGACGGGCAGGCCTTGGGCGACGGCGAGGATGGTGTTCGTGCTGTCGGCCTGTCCGATCTGGGCCTGCCCGGTCGCGAGCTTCTGCATCACGAACGCGTTCGGTCCGCCCGGGATCAGCTCGACCTCGAGTCCGGCCTCCTTGAAGAAGCCGCGGGCCTGCGCCTGGAAGAAGCCGCCGTGCTCAGGCTCCGGGACCCAGTCGAGCTGGACCGTGATCTTGAACGGAGCCGTCGTGGTCGGCGCGGCCGCGTCCTTTTTGGCGCAACCGGCGGCGAGCAAGGAGAGAGCGAGGGCGAGGAACAGGAAAGAGGATTTCATGTGTCGGTGCGGTGATACGAGTCGTGCCAACGGTGCAGCAGGCGCCATTGAAGCGCAACGACCGCACCCACGAAAATAAATCCGAGGGCGCAGCCGG
Organism: Opitutaceae bacterium; assembly: GCA_036401075.1. Taxonomy (GTDB): domain Bacteria; phylum Verrucomicrobiota; class Verrucomicrobiia; order Opitutales; family Opitutaceae; genus CAMAXB01. The sequence goes on along the minus strand of DASWVY010000044.1, from coordinate 11,163 downwards.
CAAAGGCGGTGGCGAACAGCGCGGGCATCTTGAATTGCGAGCTGTAGATGATGGTCTGGAAGCCAAGTCCGCCGCGACCGCCGGCCGAATTGCCCGCGTAGAGGTCGCCCACGATGGCCCCGATGGGCGCGAGGGTGGCGGCGATGCGCAGGCCGGTGAAGAAATACGGCAGCGCCGACGGCAGGCGCAGCAAGAGGATCTCCTGCCGCCGGCTCGCGCGTGCCATGGTGAAGAGGTCGACGAGATTCCGGTCGGTCGAGATGAGGCCTTGCGTCGTGTTGACGACGAGCGGAAAGAAACAGATCAGAAACGTGATGATGGTGACGCTGAGAAAGCCGGGCCCGCTCCAGAGGATGAGGATCGGCGCGAGCACGATGATTGGTGTCATCTGCAGCATCATCAGAAACGGGTACAGGCTGGCGCGGATCAGGGGCGACAGCGACAGCAGCAGGGCACACGCGCCGCTGATCACGATCGCGGCAACGAATCCGCTCAGTGCGCCCAGCGCGGTGTTGACGGTGGCGCTGCCGAGGACGGCGCTCTCGTCACGAAACGCCTGCAGAATCGCATCCGGCCGCGGCAGGAGGTAGCGCTCCTCGGTTGAGAGGCTGAAGTGCACCGCATACCAGATCGCCAAAAAGACGATCCCGGTGAGAACGGGTAGCAGGCGGCGCCACGGGCTCGGCTTCATACGCACACCTCCTCCACAGAGCGCAGTACCCGGGAGACACGGGCGACGAGCTGTTGATAGGCGGGAGACTGGCGGGTTTCGGCTGTCCGGGGATACGGAAAATCGACCCTGATCTCCTCGTGAATTCGACCGGGACCGGCGGCCATGATCACAATGCGATTGGAAAGGAACACCGCCTCCGCCACGGAGTGCGTGACGAAGAAGGCGGTCCATGCCTCCTGCTCGCGGATCGCAAGGAGTTCCTCGTTGAGGTGATCGCGGGTCATTTCGTCGAGCGCGCCGAACGGCTCGTCGAGCAGAAGAATGCGTGGCGAGCGGGATAGGGCGCGCGCGATGGAGACGCGCATCTTCTGGCCACCCGAGAGCTGGCGGGGGTAGCGATCGGCGAGTCCGTCGAGTCGGACCAGGGACAGGACCCGGTCGCGAATCGCCGCGCGTTCGGACGGGGTCGAGCCGTCGAGGCGCATCAGGAGTTCGACGTTCTTTCCGACGGTCAGCCAGGGCAGCAGGGTCGGCTCCTGGAAAACGTAGGCGAGTTCGCGGGCGGCCTGTTCGGGCGCGAGCCCGTTGATGTGCAGTGAACCGCTGGAAAGCGTGCTGAGTCCGCTAATGAGTTTGAGCAGCGTGGATTTTCCGCAGCCGCTGGGTCCGATCAGGCTGATGAAGTCGCCGGGTTGGGCGGTCAGCGTCAGGTCATCAATGATGAGCAGGCCATCGCCATAGCGCTTGGAAGCGCGCTGGAAAGTGACGATGGGCGGCGGGGATGACATGCGAAGAGCCGCCAATCAAACGCGCAAACGGTTGGGGCGCAAATGCGAACACAGGGCGGCAAAGGCCCCTTGGGATTTCACCTCATGGCGTCGAGCGCGGTCTTGGCGGCGGCGTACGTGGGGTCGATCTTCAGCGCGGCTTCGTAGGCGGCGCGGGCGGCGGCAGGGTCGCCTTGTTTGAGCAAGGCCTGCCCAAGGCGGTAGTTGACGGCCGCGTGACTCACCGTGCGCGGAGGAGGCGTGAGATTCAGGCAGTTCCTTAGTGCGGCGATGCCACGGTCGAGGGAGACACCGCTTTCGGCCGAAAGACGACCGACGAGGTAGAGTGCCTGATAATCATCTGGCGCGGCCTTGATCATCTCCTCCGCGAGCGCGATGGCTTCAGCATATTTTTTTTCACGAGCCTTGAGGCCGGCCAGCCCCAACGTCGCGGCGCGTGCGTCGTGCGCACGCAGGATGTTGGTTTGTGCGTAGGCCTTGGCCATGCCGCCGCCCGCGATTGCCGGGGCCTGCGAATAGAATTCGATCAATGCCTGACGGTAGAGCACGTTGGCCGGCTCGATCTCGACCGCCTTCTCCATGGCGATGCGTCCCTTCTTGGCCAGCCCGAGCGCCTTGAAGGAGACGCCCAGTTTGGCTGCGGCCTGCATGGCGCCTGATCCGTAGTAAAACTGGTATTCGGCATTTGCCGGAGCGCGCAAGGCGGCCTGCTCAAGATGAGGCATCGCCTCTTCGGGACTTTGGCGCGTGAGTGCCAGGCGCCCGAGATAGTGGTGCGCTTCCGCATCCGCGGGGTTCGCAGAGAGCCGTGCCTCAAAAGCCGTCTGTGCCTCGGGATAGCTGCGAGCATTGAACAGACTGACGGCCGTGATCGGTTCCGCCGCAATGCCCAGCGCTGTGCTGACTACCCATGCCGCAAGAAGCCTTCCGCAGGCAATGAGCGAGGTGCGAAGTCCGAGCGGGCGGGGTGAAGGCTGACGGAGAGCGGTCACGTCGGGCATCCTACGGGTGAATGCCAGACGTGCAAGGCAGCGCGCCCGCGATTCATTATTCCGCCCGCAGTGCCACCATCGGATCAACCTTGGTCGCTCGCCGCGCGGGGATCAGACAGGCAAGGGCGGCGACGACGGTGAACGCGGCGGCCACGATGCTGAAGACGCGGAGGTCGAAGGCCTCGACCTCGAAGAGGACTTGCTGGAGGAGGCGGCTGGAGGCGAGAGCGCCACCAAGCCCGACCAACAGGCCGGTGCCGACCTGCACGGCGCCGGTGCGCAGCATGAGGGTGAGGATGTCGCCTGTGCTAGCGCCGAGCGCCATGCGCACGCCGATCTCGCCGGTGCGTTGGGTCACGGCGTAGGCCATGACTGAATAGATGCCGACGGCGGCGAGGAGTGCCGCAATCGCGGCAAAGCCAATGAGCAGGGCCATCGTCACGCGCTGCACGCCGATCGATTGGTCGACTTGATTCTGGATTGTCTGCGGTGCGGCCAGGGCGACGGTGGGATCGATCTCGGTCAGGATGCGACGCAGCACGGGAATGACGGCCGCGGCGTCGAGCCCGGGCCGAGCCTGGCCTACGACCTGCATGAAGGCGCCGCCGCGCTGGTCGCGCGGGTAGTAGATCTCGTCGGGTGGGGGCGCGGCGAGGCCGGCGGACTTCACGTCACGGATCACGCCCACGATGCGAATCGGAATGTCTCCGTTGGGCCCGATGAGGATATTCTTGTCGAGGGGCGACTCATTCGGGAAAAGCTTCTTAGCGAGGGTTTCGTTGACGATGGCCACGCTTTCGCCGCCGAAGCGGTCTTGGTCGGCAAAAAAACGACCCTCGCGGAGACGGATCCCCATCGCGCCGAAGTAACCGGGCGTGACCTGGCGGATGTTGGCGAGTGGGCGCTCTTGCACGGGCGGTACGGGGCGACCTTGCACCGCGTAGGGTGAAATCGCGTTGGAGCCGTAGAGCGGTAGACCGAAAATGACACCACCGGCGGCAAGTTCCGGCGCTTGATTGAGTCGCTCCTGCAATTGGCGGTAGAACTCGCGACTCAACTCCGGCTTGCTGTAGCGGGCCGTCGGTAAATTCACGAGGCCGAAGGCACGGCCCTGGGGCTCAAAGCCAAGATCGGTGCGCTGCAGCTTGTAGAAGCTGAGGACGAGCAGGCCGGCGCAGATCAGGAGTGTGAGTGACATTGCCACCTGGGCGACGACAAGAATATGGCGGAAGGCCTTGGCGGCGGTGCCACCGCCCGCGCCGCGTCCCGTATCCTTGAGGACGAGCTGCACATCGGTGCGCGATGCTTGTAGAGCGGGATAAATGCCGATGAGCAAGCCGGAGATCAGCGCAGTGCCCACGGCCACGGCGAGTACGACCGGGTCAATGGCAATCGTGTCGGCTCGTGGCAGCTGCGGGCCGGCGAGGAGCTGGATGCCTTGCAGGCTCCAAGCGGCGAGGTTCACGCCGATCACTCCGGCGATGCTGGTGAAGACGAGACTCTCGACGACGAACTGACGGATGACCTCGCCGCGATTGGCGCCGAGCGACATGCGGACGGCGATCTCCTTTTGACGGGCGCTGACCCGGGCGAGAAAGAGATTGGCGATGTTGGCGCAGGCAATGAGGAGCACGGCGGCCACCGCGCCGGCCAGCGTCCAGAATGTGCGGTCGAGGTTGCCGAGCACCTGCTGGGCGAGGGTACGGACCTCGCTGAGGTTGTTCGCGTCGATATGGCCGGGATTCGCGTCCTTGAACTGCTGGTGCATTTCACGGATGCGGAGGTTGGCCTGCTCGAGCGTGACGCCTGGCGCGAGGCGGGCGAGGGCTTGGTGGGTGATCGCGTTGTTGCGGTTCTGCGGATTGAGGTAGGGCAGTTCGAGTGGACGGGGGACAAGGATCTGTACCTGATTGAAGGGCACCGGCAGCGGGGAAGGGAGGACACCAACGATCTCCCGAGCGACGCCGTCGACCTGCACCGTGCGACCGATTATGCCAGGATCGGATGAGAATCGATTCTGCCAGAGTTGCTGGCTGATCATCGCTACCGGCGGGCCGCCTTCTTTGTCCTCTTCGGCGGTGAAGCTGCGGCCGCGGACCGGATTCAGGCCAAGCACCGGCAGGAAGTTGGCCGACGCGTGGAGGCCGAAGACCTGCTCGGGCTCGCCTGTGCCTTCCGTGAAGGTAAAGCCATTGCCGGCGGACATGCTGATCTCGGCGAAGACATCCGTCCGCTCCCGGAACGCCTCGTACTTGCTCCACGAGATGACCGGGGCCTCAAGGTTGCGCTCGCGGTTGACGCCCCAGATGTTGACGAGTGAGTCTGGCTCGGGATACGGCAGGGGCTTCAACACCACGGCTTGCAGCACGCTGAAGAGGGCGGTGCAGGCACCGATGGCGACGGCCATGGTTAGGATGGCCACGGTCGTAAAGCCACGGGTCTTGAGTAGAGAACGAAAGGCGTACTTGAGATCGTGCATGGGAGAGTAAGCGGTAAGCTTTAAGCAATAAGCTCGAAGCTCGTAGTGCGGGCGATGGGTGAGGCGAAGAGGAAGGCGTGGCTTTGAACGGGAATTGAGCAGAGCCGAGGCGATTGAGCTTAATGCTTAGCGCTTACGGCTTATCGCTGATCGGCTCCCGCTGGAACGCGATCAGGTAGGGGTGAACCGTGGCGGTCATGATGCCCTCGGCCACGGCGGGGTCGGCCTGCATGTAGGCGCGGGCGGTGTCTTCGTCGTCGGCCTCGAAGATCACGAGGCCAAAGGTGCGGTCACCGGGCTCGGTGGTCCGCCCAGCGAGGATCACGCGGCGGGCCTTGGTTTCAGCGGTCAGGCGCGAGGCATGACGCTGCACGATGGCCACATCCTTCTCGGTCCATGCCTTGTCATCGTGGAGGCGGGGGATCAGGCGCAGCAGATAGACAAAGGTTTTGGGCTCCGGGGCCGGTGAAGGCTCGGCCGCGCGGCCCGAGGAGCAAAGCAGCGCCGCTCCGAGCAGGAACATGGCAACGAGGAGGAGCGTGGAAACGGTGCGGAAGGGTGAGCGGGGCATGGGGATAGGGATAACGCGCTTCGGCGGTTCAGTCGTTTCGCAGCGCCACCATCGGATCCACGCGGGTGGCGTTGCGGGCGGGGATGAGGGCGGCGATCATCGCGATCAGTGCGACGAAGGGGGTGATGAAGACAAACGTGATGAAATCGTGGGCGTTGGTCTGGTAGAGCAGACCCTCGATTGCGCGCGCACCGGCGTAGGATGCGGCGAGGCCAATGATCACGCCGGCGATCACGAGGCGGCTGGCCTGAGTCACGATCATGCGGACGACGTCGGCCGGCTGGGCGCCGAGCGCGACTCGAATCCCGATCTCGCGTGTGCGGCGGACGACCGAGTAGGCCATGACGCCGTAGATGCCCACGGCGGCGATGACGACGGCGGTGAGACTGAACACGCCCAGCAGCTGTGCAGCGAAACGCTGGCGGGCAATCGTGTCACCGAGGGCATCGGCGAGCGGGCGGACGAAGCCAACCGGCTGGTTGGAATCGATCGAGTAGACCAGCGGTCGCAGCGCGCCCAGCACGGGATCGATCGGACCGGTGGTGCGCAGCAGGAAGTTGATCGAGAGCTCCGGGGTCTGCGCGAACGGCGTGTAAATCTGATTTGTAGCGAGTTCCGTCGGGCCTTGCTGGCGAACATCGGCCACCACGCCGACGATCTCGCGCCAACCTGGGGCGAGGCCGCGGATCTCGATTCGGCGACCGATGGGATTCTCACCAGGGAAGTGCTGACGAGCGAGGGTCTCGTTGATCACGGCCACGCGCGGGCCGTCGTGGTGATCGAGTTCGGTGAAGAACCGACCGGATGTGAGTCGGATGCCCATGGCGCGGAAGTAGTCCGGCGTGACTGAGTAGAACGTGGCTCCAGGCATGTCCGACACCGCCACGGGCGCGCGTCCATCGATCGCGAAGCTGGCCAGATTATTGCTCAACAGCGGAATGGCGTGGCTTGTGCCCACGGCTTCGATGCCCGGAAGGGCGCGGAGCCGGGCCTCGACTTGGGAAACAAACGCACGCTGCTGGTCTGGTTGTCCGTAGCCGGTGCGGGAGAGGTTGAGCCGCATCACGGCAACGCGGTCGGCGTCAAAACCAGGATCCGTGCGGGCGAGCTTGAGCAGGCTGCGGCCGAGCAGACCCGCGCTGGTCAGGAGCGTCAGCGCGACGGCGACTTCGAACACGACAAGGATCGAGCGTAGGCGTCCGCTCAGTCCGTGTTCACTGAGGCCGCGGGCACCCTGTTTGAGCGAGGTCGTGAGTTCCTCGCGGGTGCCGACGAGTGCGGCGGGCAGGCCGAACGCGATGCCGGAGGCGAAGGCGAGGGCGACGTTGAACGCGAGGGCGCTGCGATCGAGGCGAATTTCTGCGAGTCCCGGCAGGCTGCTGGGCGCCATCGCGATGAGGGCATCGAGTCCCCACACGGCGATGAGCACGCCGAGTCCGCCGGCGACGACGGCGAGGACGAGGCTCTCGGTCAGGAGCTGGCGCACCAGTTGGAGTCGACCGGCTCCGAGGGCGGAGCGGAGCGACATCTCGCGGGCTCGCACGGTGGTGCGGGCGAGCTGCAGGTTGGCGACATTGGCGCAGGCCACGAGGAGGACACAGATCACGGCGCCACTGAGCGCGTAAACGATGCCGCGGACATCGCGTACGGTGAACTCGTGAACCGGCGTGACCTTCATGGTCCAACCGGCATTGGTCTCGGGGTAGCGTTCGGCGAGCGTCGCGGCGATGCGAACCGCCTCCTCGCGGGCGGTGGCGACGCTGACGCCGGCTTTGAGCCGACCGTAGACCCGAACGAAGTAGAGATCGCGGCCCTCGGGCCCGAGTTCGGCCGGGCGGAAGGCCATCGGCAGCCAGATGTCGGTTCGCGGGTACTCGCCCCGGGGCATGATGCCGATGATCTGGTAGGCCTCGCCGTTGAGCTGCAGGGTCTGGGTGAGGGCCTTGGCGGATCCGCCCAGCGTGTTCTGCCAGAAATCGTGGCTCAGCACGACGACCCTGTGCTGGCCGAAGGCATCCTCCTCGGGCAGAAACGTACGGCCCTGGGCCGGCTTCAGACCGAGAACCTTGAAGTAATCAGGGGTCGTCCGGACCGCCACGAGGCGCTGCGGCTCGGCTTCACCGGTAAGGTTGACGTTCGTGCCGGCGGTGGCCGCGAGGTACTCGTAAGAGCGGGCCTGCTCGTGCAGCTCCAGATAGTTGGGCGCGGAATGGTGGGATTCGGACACCAGGCCGGGTTTCGACTCCTGGACGATGACGATCCGTTCGGGATCCGCGTACGGCAGCGGACGCACGAGCACGCCTTGGAGCACCGAATAGACGGACGTGCACGCGCCAATGCCGAGGGCCAGCGTGAGCACGGCCATCGCGGTAAAGCCCGGCGCAAGCCGCAGCTGGCGGAAGGCGAACTGGAGGTCGGTGAGCAAGGAAGGAAAAGCTCTAGGCTGTAAGCTTTAAGCGCTAAGCTAGAAGTGTCGTGGGAGGATCAAAGCTTATGGCTTATCGCTTAGAGCTTAGCGCTGCGCAGCTCAGTCTGCGCGGAGCGCCACCATGGGGTCGACTTGCGTGGCGCGGCGGGCGGGGACGATGGTGGCAACAAGGGCGACGATGGCAATGAGGAGCGTGACCGCGCAATAGGTCAGCGGATCGCGCGGGCTGATCTGGAAGAGCGAATTGGCGATGCCATCGCCGCCGAGGAAGGCGATGAGCAGGGAAACGATGAGTCCGCCGGCCAAGCCGATGCCGAGCTGCCAGGTGCCTTGGCGGACGACCATCTGGAGGATGCGGGCCGGCTCGGCGCCCAGCGCCATGCGAATGCCAAATTCCTGGGTACGCTGGTTCACGGAGAAGCTCATGACACCGTACAAGCCCACCGAGGCGAGGACGACGGCGATCCCACCGAAAACCGCAAACATCGTGGCGATGATGCGATTCTGCGCGAGGAAGCTGTCGATGTTCGTTTTCGGTGTGGCGACGAAATAGAGCGGAAGATTGGGGTCCACCTTGGTCACGACCGCCTGCAGGGCTTGGGCGAGCGCTTCGGGGCGTTGCCCCTGACGCGGACGGACGACGACGGAGCCGAATTGCTGGGCGACGGGCGCGGCCGCGGCGGGGCCGAACGGTGAGGCAAAGTAGGGAACGAAGAAACCCGAGCCGTCGCTCTGGTTGTTGAACGGACCCTGCATGCGCACGTCACCCGAGACGCCGACGATCGTTCGCCACGGACCCGGATTGGTGCCGTTCTGCTGGATTGTGCGGAAGCGCCGGCCGAGGGCGGATTCGGTGCCGAAGTGGCGCTGGGCGAAGGCGGCATTGACGATCGCGACCGGCTCGCGCTGGTCGGAATCGAGGTCGGTGAAATCGCGCCCGTCGAGGAGGCGGACGCCGAGCGTGGCGAGGTATCCCGGCGTGATGTTCTCGAACTGGGCGGTCGTGCGGTCACTGTCGGTCTGGTAGCTCTTGCCCTCAATCTCGACCGGACCGGAGCCCGAGAACACCATGCGCTGACGGTTGGTGAGGGCCACGGATTCAAACTGAGGCGTGGCCCGGAGCTCGCGCAGGAGACTCTCGTAGAAAAGCTGGCGGCGTTCGTTCGTGGGATAGTCGCCCTCCATCAGGCCCATGCGCGCGGAGAGTACGCCTTCGGTGTCGTAGCCGTAGTCGATGGCCTGCTGCCGCATGATCGACTGCAGCTGGAGCATGGCACCGATCAGAAGCACGCAAGTCGTCACGATCTGAAACACGACGAGACCACGGGTGATGACCCCGATCGCGCGTCCGGTGTTGCCGCGGCCACCTTCCTTTAGGGCGTCGATGGCCTTGGCGCGGGACGACATCCAGGCGGGGATGAAACCTGAGACCAGCGCCGAGATCACAGTAGCGCCGAGGACCAGTCCAAGGACCCGGCCGTCGATGTCGAACGTCATCCAAGACGGGATGGGATTGGGCAGATTGTGGACGAGCGCATCGAGGTAACTGGTGGACCAGAAGGCGAGCGTGACGCCCACGAGGGCGCCGATGGCGGCGATGAGGAGACTCTCGGTCAGCATCTGGCGGATCAGGCGGGACCGGGTGGCGCCGAGGGAGGAGCGGATGGCGAGTTCCTTCGCGCGCAGCGTGGCGCGGGCGAACTGCATGTTCATGACGTTGACGCAGGCGATGAGCAGCACGCCGACGCAGAAGGCCAGCATGGTGTACATCAGGCCGGCCAGCTGGCCGCCGGTAAACGCGGCGATCAGCGGCCGCGTGTACCCGAGCGTGAACTGCTTGTTGGTGTCAGGGTAGGCCTCGGCGAACTGCTTCGCGATGGCGGACATCTCGGTCTGCGCCTGCTCGATCGTCACGCCGGGTTTGAGCCGCGCGATGACCGACATGAAATTGATGTTGCGGTCGTTGCGGGGGCGAACCGGGAACTCGGTGTTCACCGGGATCCAAAGCTGCTCGTTGTTGGGAAACTGGAAACGCGGCGGCATCACGCCGACGACTGTGCCGGCCCGGCCGTTGACGCGGACGGCCTTGCCGATGATCGCGGGGTCGGCTCCGAATTCCGCGCGCCAGAGATTGTCGCTGAGGATGACGGCCTTTTCCACGCCAGGCCGGTCCTCCTCGGGGAGGAAGTCACGGCCGAGCACCGGGTTGACGCCGAGCGCGCGGAAGAAGTCATGCGTGACGTAGCCGCCCTGTAGTCGCTTGGGCTGGCCGTTGTAGGTCAGGTTGACGGTCGAGCCGGCAAGATAGCCGACGAAATCATCGAACGACGTCTGCTGCGTCCGGATGTCCACGAAATCCGCGGTGGTCAGCCGGCCGTTGAAATTGTTGGGCGCGAAATTGGTGGGATCGGCCAGGATCACGTCCACGAGCCGGTCGGCATCGCGGAAGGTGAAGCCGCGGATGAGCACGCCGTTGACGACGGCGAACTGGGTGGTGACGGCGCAGATGCCGATCGCGAGGACAAAGACGGCGAGGGCGCAGAAGGACTTTTCCTTCACCAGCACGCGCAGGCCGACGCGGATATCCTGCAGGAAACTCTCGATGATCATGGGAGGACGGCGGAAAGCCGGGATTCGCGATCGACAGACCGGAGGTCAGCGGGCGGGCGGCGGTGTCGGGAGGCCACGCGACCGGTTCCCGGCGGGCCGGGAGGCTCTAAAAAAGTAAACTCTCCGTCCCTAGACCGACCGGCGGTGGGTGGCGCTCACGCGCGCAGCCGGGTCTCAGGGACGGAGAGGGAAGGGATCGCTCAGGCTTCGACCTGCTCGTCGACGACGCGGCCGTCGAAGATGTGGATCGTGCGGTCGGCGTTCTTGGCGAAACGGTTGTCGTGCGTGACCATGACGATGGTCGCGCCGCCCTTGTGGAGATCGTGGAGCAGCTCCATGACGGCGTCGCCGTTCTTGGAATCGAGGTTGCCGGTCGGCTCGTCGGCGAGGAGCACGGCCGGGTGGCCGGCGAGGGCGCGGGCGACAGCCACGCGCTGCTGCTGACCGCCGGAGAGCTGGGAGGGCAGGTGGCGGGCGCGGTGGCCCATGCCGACCTTTTCCAGCGCCTCGGTCACGCGATCCTTGCGCTCGGAGGGCGCCATGCCGCGGTAGGTGAGGGGGAGCTCAACGTTCTCGTAGACCGTGAGGTCGCCGATGAGATTGAATGACTGGAAGATGAAGC
>DASWVY010000043.1:0-24082 GCA_036401075.1 Opitutaceae bacterium | reverse complement strand
TTTTTCCATTCCGCTCGAGTCAATCGATACCCCGGTCGCGCTGGCCACCGAGTCGCCCGTCGTCGGCTACGAGGGGCCACGCAAGCGGGTGCTCGTCGTCGACGATGTCGTGGTCAACCGCAGCCTGCTCAAGGATCTCCTCTCGCCGCTCGGCTTCGAGGTCACTCCCACCAACTCAGGCGAGGAAGCCCTCGCTTTGCTCGATGCGCTCCAGCCCGACCTCGTGATCCTCGACCTGCGCATGCCCGGCATGGACGGACTCGAACTCACCCGGCATCTGCGCCAGCGCCGCGGCGAATCGATCCGCATCATCCTCATGTCGGCCAGCGTCCTTACTTTCAACCGGGACGATGCCTTTGCCGCGGGCTGTGACGACTTTTTGCCCAAGCCCTTCCGCGAGTCCGACCTCATCGCCCGCATCGGCACCGCCCTCAATCTCCGCTGGACCCGCGACGGCTCCCGCTCGCCCTTCCCCGCCGCCTCCGCCGCCGCAGGCTCTGACGACGCGCCCGTCCTGCCCGCTCCGGTCGTCCTCGCCGAACTCCTCGCCCTCGCCCGCCGCGGCGATGTTCGTGCGCTTCGCGCCCGCCTCGCCGCCCTCAAGACCGACGATCCGGTTTCCGCCACCTTCTCCTCCTCCCTCGACGCCCTCGCCTCTTCTTACCAGATGGACCGCATCTGCCTCATCTTGGAGCGGGCCGCCGGCTCCACCTCCTCTACCCGCCTTTCATGACGCTTGCTCCCTCCGTTCTCGTGGTCGATGACACGCCCGCCAATGTCGGTCTCCTGATCGAGGCCCTTGGTGAAACCGGCTACCAAGTCCGCGTCGCCGAGAGCGGCCGCAGTGCGCTCAAGCAGCTGGAGCACGGTCTGCCCGATCTGATCCTCCTCGACGTGATCATGCCCGGTCTGGATGGCTTTGCGACCTGTGCGGCGTTGAAGGCCAATCCGGCGTGGAGCGGGATTCCCGTGCTCTTCATGACCTCGCTCAACGAGCCGGACGAGAAGGTCCGCGCGTTCAGCGCCGGAGCCGTCGACTACATCCTCAAACCCGCCTACCCACCGGAGGTGCTCGCGCGCGTCCGCGCGCACCTCGAGATCCGGCGGCTGCAACGCGCGCTCGAGGAGGAATTGAGCCTGCGCATCGACGCCGAGAACCAGTTGCGCCAGTCGCTCGACCGCGCGGTGCTCATCACGGACGCGAGTGGAGCCATCGTGTTCAGCACCCGCCTCGCCGAGGATCTGCTGCACCAGCACTGCCCGGACTACGAGGCCGGAAGCCTGCCGCCGAGCCTCACCCGCCCCGAGTCGCCCCTGCACGCCCGCCGCTTTGCAGAGCGTGGGCGTGACGACCTCACCCTGCTCGTGCTCGAGGAAAAAGTCCCGAGCGCCCAACCTGCCGCGCTCACCGTGCTCGGGCTCACCTCGCGCGAGTCGGAGGTGTTGTTCTGGATTGCCCGCGGCAAGAGCAATCCGGACATCGCCACGATTCTCGGCGCCGGCCTGCGCACGATCCACAAGCACGTAGAGAACATCTTTCGCAAGCTGGGTTGCGAGACCCGCGCCGCCGCCGCCGTGACCGCACTCGACGTGATGCGCGGCGGTCGGTGAGTTCGGTTTCGTTCTCGTTCTCGGGATTAGGGTTGATCGCGTCCGAATACCCAGCGCGTCCGAACCGATCCTGAATCAAAGAACGAGTACAATTGGCGGCACGACGGACTGGGCGGAAACTCGCTGGTCAATCGACCTGACTCCGGCCATGTCTCGATTTTCGTCATGGCGGACCACGACCCGTACCACGCGCTGCGGCATCCCAACTATCGTCGCTACCTGATCGGAGCGTATTGCTCCAACATGGGACGACAGATGGCGACGGTCGCGGTCGCCTGGCAGATCTATCAGTGGACGCACTCCGCAACGGCGCTGGGCCTGGTCGGTTTGATCAATGTCCTTCCGCTCCTCGCGTTTTCCCTGCCTGCGGGCGTGCTCGCCGACCGGCTGGACCGCAAGCGGCTCATCGCCGTAACTGCCGGGGCCATTGCGTTTCTTTCGCTTCTGCTCGCGCTGGTCGCCTGGCGCCACGCGGAAATCCCGCGCCTGCCGGTGCTTGAGGCCGCCAATCGCGCGTTGGCCGGGCTCGCTGCACGCTTCGAGCACGACACCGGCGCCCAGGCGCTCGACTTCAGCAAGCCGGCGCTGCCGCTTGTCTACCTGCTGCTCCTCCTCATGGCGACGCTGCGCATCATCGGATGGCCCGCGCGCTCATCGATCATCCCCCTGCTGCTCCCGCCGACGGCGCTGAGCAACGCCATCACGTGGAATTCGAGCCTGTTCGAGATTTCAACCATGGCGGGGCCGGCGATCGGCGGCTTTGTCATCGCCTGGCTCGGCTTCCCGGTGGTCTACCTCCTCGACGCGCTCGGGGGACTGGTCCTGGTCGTCCTGCTCGCGGGCGTGCGACCAAGCGCGGCCGCACGGGCGCCGGCCGGACCCAGCCGCTCGCGCGGCATGCTCGCCGGCGCCGAATTCATCTGGAGCCGCAAAGTCATTCTCGCGGCCAGCAGCCTCGATCTCTTTGCCGTGCTCCTCGGCGGAGCTGTGGCCCTGCTGCCGCTTTATGCGGATCGCATCCTCCATGTCGGCCCGATTGGGCTGGGCTGGCTGCGCGCCGCGCCATCGATCGGCGCCTTCAGCATGGCTTTGTGGATCGCGCACCGCCGCCCCATGGCCCGGCCCGGCCTCGGCCTGCTGTGGGCGGTCGCGGGCTTCGGACTCGCGATCATCGTCTTCGGGCTTTCGCCGTGGTTCTGGCTTTCCTTCGTCGCCCTCGTGTTCACCGGCGTGTTCGACAACGTCAGTGTCGTCGTGCGCCAGTCGCTTGTGCAACTGCTCACCCCGGACCACCTGCGCGGACGCGTCACGTCCGTGAACCAGATCTTCATCGGTTCCTCCAACGAGATCGGCACGCTTCGCGCCGGGCTGATGGCGGCCCTGATCGGCCCCGTGGGCGCCGTGGTCTGGGGCGGACTCGGCACGCTCCTCGTCGTACTCGTCATCGCGCGCAGCGTGCCCGAGCTAAAAACCCTGCGGCCACTCAACGAACTCCGCCCGGACTGAGTAGGTACAAATGGGTGGTATCCTCCGAATGGCAGCTGCTTTACAAGTTTTTAAATTAGACTTCGAAGCGGTCGGCGATAGGGTCGCTTCCGCAAATGCTCTCAGCCATCAGGCGAAAGACCGTGATGATTCTGGCGCTGGCTTTCAGCCTCGTTGCCGCACTCATCGCCATCGCCCTCGACGAAGGTCTGCGCGACCGGTTGGGTGACACCTACTGGGTCGTTGGCCTTGCGATCATTGGCAGCGTCCTGCTGGTTCTCGCCGGCTACGTTTGGGACCGCACGCTGATTCAGCGGCTGAAGGACATGAAGGAAGTCGCGGGCACGGATCTGCCGGAGGAACCCGGACTCGCTGAGGTGGACAGCGACACGGACGAAGTCATCGGCCTTGCGCGGCAGATTGAGCGGATGGCGCAGTCCCTGCAAAAAGTGGAGGCGAGCTACCGCGGCATCGTCGAGGACCAGGTTGACCTGATCTGTCGTTATCGCGCGGATGGAAAACTCACCTTCGTCAACGGCGCGTACCTGCGGTTCTTCGGACGCAAGCGTGCCGAGCTGCTCGGCCAGCCCTTTCCGCTTCAGACACTCGGCTACCCCAAGGCAGGCGGCCCGCTGCCGGAGAGCGCAGCCTTTGAGGGCGCCATTACTGACGCCTCGGGCAAGAACGTCAGCCTCCACTGGACGCATCGCGCGATCAAGGATCGCCAAGGCACCGTCCTCGAGTACCAGGCCGTCGGCCACGACATCACCCTGCGCAAGGAGGCCGAGTCCGCCCTGCTGCGGGCCAAGGAAACCGCCGAGTCCGCCGACCGCGCCAAGAGTGAGTTTCTCGCCGTGGTCAGCCACGAGATCCGCACGCCGATTAATGGCGTGATCGGCTTTGCCAAGCTGCTCCGCGAAACGTCGCTGACGCCCGACCAGCGCGATTACGTCGAGATGATCCAGAACAGCGGCCACGCCCTTGAGGTGCTGGTCAGCGACATTCTCGATCTCTCGCGGATTGAGGCCGGCAAGATCGAGATCGAGCACGCCCCGTTCGCGCTGCGCGACGGCGTGCAGGACGTCATCGCCTTTTTCCAGCCGCGCGCCCGCGCCGCCGCGCTCAAGCTCGACCTCCGGATCGACCCGGCCGTCCCGGTCATCGTCAACGGCGATGCGCACCGCCTGCGCCAGATCCTCACCAACCTGGTGGGTAACGCGATCAAGTTCACGGAGCGCGGATCCATCACGGTCAACCTGACGTGCATTCGCGGCGAGTCCCTGCCGAGCACCACGCGCCATCAGGTCCGCGTCTTCTTCACGATCACGGACACCGGCATCGGCATCCCGCCGGAAAAGGTGGCCGAGCTGTTCAAGCCCTTCAGCCAGGTCGACGCGTCATCGAAGCGCCGGCGCGGCGGGACCGGTCTGGGCCTGGTGATTTCCAAGCGCCTGTGCGAGTTGATGGGCGGCGCGATCTCGGTCGACAGCACCCCGGGCGAAGGCTCGACCTTCCGCTTCAGCGTGCAGTTCGATTACGAAAAGGGCGACTCACGATCCCCGGTGGAGGCGGCCATCCCGTCGCCCACCCCCGGCTTGGGTCAGGGCCCCGCCCGGGCCTGAGGCCGCTCCAGCGGGACCGGGTGACATTTTTGTGACACCGGCCTGAAATTCCCTCTGGAGGCGCGGGGCGGAATTGAACCGCCGCATAGAGCTTTTGCAGAGCTCGGCCTTACCACTTGGCTACCGCGCCGTTGCCAGACAGGAGTCGGAAGTTGCAGGGATTCCCACCCGCGCGCAAGCCCGACTTTACGTTTCCCGGGCCCCCGGCTTTTCCGGGGCAATCACGAGTGGACACTTGCGACCCGTTGCTGTCATTCGTCTTCTTCAAACCCACCATGTCGTCCTCCCTCGTATTCACCATCGCCAACCAAAAGGGCGGCGTCGGCAAGACCACCACGGCCGTCAACCTCGCGGCGGCGCTGGCCGAGAAGAAGATTCATACCCTGCTGATCGACCTCGACCCCCAGGCCAACGCCACCAGCGCGATCGGAGTCGAGAAGAAGGAGGGACGCAGTCTCTACGGCCCCCTCCGCGGCGAGGGCACCGCCCTCGAGATGATCACCCCGACGTCCTACGAGCACCTCGCCCTGATTCCCAGTGAGGAGGACCTCGCGGCCGCCGAGATTGAGATCGCCCAGTCGGACAACTACCTCGCCAAGCTCCGCACCGTCCTCGAACCCGTGCGCGCATCCGGCGGCTACCGCGCCATCATCATCGATTGCCCGCCCTCGATGGGCATGCTCTCGATGAACAGCCTCGCGGCCGCCGACTACCTTTTGATCGCCCTGCAGTGCGAGTACATGGCTCTCGAGGGTCTCGGCCAGATTCTGCGCAACGTGGAACGCATCAAGGGCGCGGGCCTCAATGGGCAGCTCGAGCTCGGCGGTGTCATCATGACCATGTTCGACGTGCGCACCAATCTCTCGCGCCAGGTGGTCGACGAAGTGAAGCAGCATCTCCCGGACAAGATTTTTGAGACCGTGATCCCGCGCACGATCCGCCTCAGCGAGGCCCCGAGCTTCGGCAAGACGATCTTCGCCTACGATCCCCTCTCGCCCGGCGCCACCGCCTACAAGAATCTCGCGAAGGAAGTGATCGCGCGCTTCGCACTAAAGGGCGACGCCAAGCCGCAGAAGTCAGAGGCCAGCACGCCATCCGCGGTAAAATACCCATGACGAAAGCGGCTCAGCGAATGACCAATGCCCAATGTCCAATGACCAATGGACTCGAGCCAGCCTCACCGGCGACGGACATCACCAGCATGACTTCGTCATTCGGATTTCGTCATTCGGATTTCCGCTTCATGTCATTGGCCATTGGTCATTGATCATTGGTCATTTCCCTCATGCTCGTTAGCTTCACCAAGTACCGCCACGCATTCCTGATCGGACTGCAGAGCAACATCGTCTACCGGTGGACGTTTGGCGTGCGCGCGATCTTCTCGGTCTTTCACCTCGCGTTTGTCTTCATCCTCTGGGGCGCCGCGTACAAGGGCCAGTCCGCGATCGGCGGGTTCGACCTCAACCAGACCCTCACCTACTTCGTCGTCCTGCTGCTGATGCAGTTCTTCATCGGCGCCTTCAACGAGGACTACCAGATCAGCGAGGAAATCAGGAACGGGCTGATCAACCAGTTCCTGCTCAAGCCGATCAACTACTACCTGTATCGCTTCAGCATCTTCATCGCCGCCCGCCTCGTGTCGGGTCTGCTCGCGCTGATCCCGCTGCTCATCGCCTTCCCGCTACTGAAGGACTACCTCACCTTTCCGGATGAGACCTGGCGCATCCTGCTGGGCGTGCCCGCCGCGCTGATGGCGGCGATCATCCAGTTCACGATCGCCTACTGCTTCGGCCTGCTGACGTTCTGGTTCCTCGAGATCCAGTCGTTCGTCATTCTCTCGCTCGCGGTCGAAACCGTGCTCGGCGGACAGATGTTCCCGCTCGACCTCATGCCCGCCTGGTTCTTCCGGATTTCCCAGTTCCTTCCCTACTACTACCAGATGTACTTCCCGTCGGCCATTTTCACGGGCCGCCTTGACCAGTCGCAAGCCATCGAGGGACTCGGCCTGCAGGCCTTCTGGGTGATCGCGCTCCTCGTGATCGCCAATCTCCTCTGGCGCCGCGGCCTGCGCCACCACACCGCCGTGGGCGGATAAACGATGAGTCTTCTTAGCTACCTCCGCATCTGGCTGGCGTGCGCCCGGTACTCGGTCGTGCGCACGATGATGTTCCGGTTCGACTTCATCATGTGGTCGCTGGTCGAGTTCCTGTGGATGGCCGTCAACCTGCTGCTGGTGGCCGTCATCTACGCCCACACCGACGAGATCGCCGGCTGGAGCCAGTACGAGATGCTCCTGCTCGTCGGCACGTCGATGCTCGTCCAGCGGTTCATCATGGGGTTCTTCTGGAGCAACCTGTTTGAGTTCGCCCGCAATGTGCGCAGCGGCCACTTCGATTTCTTTCTCTCCCAGCCAGGCAACCCGCTGTTCATGGTCTCAACCCGCAAGCTCGACCTCGACGGCCTCGCCAACGCTGTCGTGGCCGTGGGCGTGATCATCTACGCCGTCCGCCAGCTCGGTCTCGAGCCCTCGGTCTTCCAGCTGGCCAGCTACGCCCTGATGATCGTTTGCGGCATCCTGATCCACTACGGCGCGCTGCTCGCCATTGTTTCACTCACCTTCTGGCTGGGCGCCAGCCAGGGCATCGAGGGCAGCTACTTCACCCTGATGGAATTCTCCCGTCTGCCGCGCGAGGCTTTCCGGGGCGCAGCCAACCTCATCTTCGTCTGGCTCCTGCCCGCCGTTGTCGTGAGCAACGTCCCCGCGCGCACCCTGTTGCATGGATTCGAACCCATGCACTTGCTTTGGCTCGCCGCCACCACCTTGCTGTGGTTCGCTCTCGGTGTCCTCATCTTCAACCGGGGCCTGCGCCGCTACGCCAGCGCCTCGTCGTGATTATCTCCGTGCCCGACCGTTCCGAACAGCTCAACGCCCTCCAGACCCGCCTGGACTACGTCTTTCGCGACTCCGCCCTGCTCGTCCGCGCCGTCACGCACCCGTCCTTCCTGCAGCAGCATCCCGAGGAGCCGGAGAGCAACCAGCGGCTTGAATTCCTGGGGGACGCCGTGCTCCAGGTGATCCTGACCGAAACGCTGTTCGCCCGCTTCCCGGCGGACCGCGAGGGCGCACTGAGCAAGCGCCGCGCCGCTCTGACCAAGGGCGAATACCTCAGCCGCCTGGCCCGCGAAATCGGCATCGATCACTGCCTGCGTCTTAGCACGGGCGAGGAACAAAGCGGCGGCCGCCGCCGCGCCGCCGCCCTCGAAGACGCGTTCGAGGCCGTTGTCGGCGCCATCTATCTCGACAGCGATCTCCCCACCACGCGCCGCGTGGTGCTTTCCATCTACGGCCCGATCGACGAGGGGCTGATTCCGCAGCTGGAACAGGAAAACCCCAAGGGCCGCCTGCAGGAGATCGTCCAACCCCTCTACGGCAACCAGGCCCTGCGCTATGATGTCATCCACGTCAGCGGCGAGGACCACGCCCGCGAGTACGAAGCCCGCGTCTTCCTGAAGGACTCCTGTCTCGGCAACGGTCGCGGCCCGTCGAAAAAGGCCGCGGAGGAAGCCGCCGCGCGCATGGCCCTCATCAATCAGGACGGCCTGTTCAATCCGATCGGTGGCGACCCACCGCCGCGGTAAGCCATCACCCCGCCGCGCGCTTTTCTGGGTTCCTATCCGGAAGGGTAGCCGTTCGGCCGCTCAGTCCAGCCAGCGAGGGCCGTCCCACCCTTACACGCGGGATTGCACCCCTGCCTTCGATGGCTCCTGCTGATCGCTCGCATGTCCGTCCCGGTCTCCCCGCGTCTCAAGCTCACCGGCATCTGCCCGCCTGCCCGCGGTGCGGTGGTCGCCGGGCTCGTGCGCGCCCAGCCCGCACCAGCCTGGATCGTGGTGGTCGACGAACTCAAGGAGGCGGAACAGCTCGCCGAGGACATCGCCTTCTTCCAAGGCGCGGCCAAGGCGGTGGCTGATGTGCTGGTGCTGCCCGAGGCGATGCCCGACAGCCGCGACATGCGCGAGGCCTTCGCGGCCTCGGCCGATCGCACCACCGTGCTGAGCCGGTTGCGCGCGACCCGCACGGAGGGCGGAGCACCGTTTGTCGCCGTGACCACACCGGCCGCCCTGCTCCAATCCGTGCCCGCGCTCGAAGCGTTTGCCACGCGGGAGATGACGCTCGCCCCTGGCGAAACCCATCCGTTTGCCGGCCTGCTGGAAAAGCTTCACGAGCTCGATTACGACTCCGAGACGGTCTGTGAAGCCCCCGGACACTACGCCGTGCGCGGCGGCATCATTGATGTGTACCCGGTCACGGCCACGCAGCCCTACCGCCTTGATTTTTTTGGCGACGTCATCGAGGAGATTCGCGCCTTCGATCCGGTGACTCAGCGTTCCGGGGAAAAGGTCGCCGCGATCACGATCGCCGCCTCGCCCCGGCTCAAATTGGAGGCGGCGCGCACCGGCATCGCCGACTACCTGCCGCCCGGAACCCACCTCGTGCTGGTGGAACCGGCGTCGCTGGATGAGGAGTTCAGCCTGTTTGCGCGGGAGGAAGGCGCGACGCCGGAAGGAGGATCGCCCGTCCTTCCGGCCATCCTGGCGCGTTGCGGCGCCGTCACCGGCGTGAGCGATCTCGACGAAGCCGCCGCCCTGTTCGATGGCGCCGAGGTCGAGGAGATCACGTGGGACACCGAGAGCCTGCGCCATCATCGCAATTTCCCGGACGACAACCTCGTCGCGCAGGAACGCCTGCAGGAGGAGTCCGACGCCCGCAGCCGCTTTCTCCAGCACGTGATGGCTTGGAAGAAATCCGGCCATCGCGTCGTCTTCGTCGTGTCAAAGGAAGCCGAGGAGCAGCGCGTCCGCGCGCTGCTCGACGAGGAAGCCGGACTCAAGGGCCTGAAGCCCGAGTTCCTGCGCGGCACGCTCAATGAAGGCTTCCGCATCGCGCGCCCCGCGGTCGACGCGGCCGTGGGCACGGCGCACGCCGGGCTGGTGCTTGGACCGAAGGAAGCGGGCCTCGTGGTCGTGACGGAGACGGAGATCTTCGGACGTCAGCGGGCACGCCGTCCCCTCACCGGCCGCCGCGCCCTCGCCCAGCGCGCGCAGATCGACCAGCTGCTCGACTTCTCGGAACTGGTGGAGGGCGACTTCGTCGTTCATCTCCAGCACGGCATCGCGCTCTATCGTGGGCTGACGAAACTGGAAACCCGCGATGGCACGCGCGAGGTCATATCCCTCGAATTTGACGACCGCGTGACCCTGCACGTGCCGCTGCAGGAATCGCATCTCATCAGCCGCTACGTCGGCCTGAGCAAGTCACGCCCCCAGCTCGGCCGCATCGGTTCCAACCGCTGGGAAAAAACCCGCCAGGCCGCCGAGCGCTCGACCGTCGACCTCGCGGCTGAGCTGCTCCGCATCCACGCCGCCCGCGAGGCGGTGCCCGGACACGCGTATCCGCCGGACAATGCGTGGCAGCACGAATTCGAGGGCTCCTTCCCGTTCACCGAGACGCCCGACCAGCTCAAGGCCATCCAGGAAACCAAGGCCGATCTCGAGCGCGCGCGTCCGATGGACCGGCTGATCTGCGGCGACGTGGGCTTCGGCAAGACCGAAGTCGCGATCCGCGCCGCCTTCAAGGCCGTCCAGGGCGGCAAGCAGGTCGCGCTGATGGTGCCGACCACCGTGCTCGCGCAGCAGCACCTCAACACCTTTCGCGAGCGCATGGCGGGCTACCCGATCGCGGTCGAGATGGTGAGCCGCTTCCGCTCGCGCGCCGAGATCGGCAAGATCGTGGCGGCGACCGCCGCCGGGCAGGTCGACATCCTCATCGGTACGCACCGCTTGCTGCAGGCCGACGTGAAATTCCGTGACCTCGGGCTCGTCATCATCGACGAGGAGCAGCGCTTCGGCGTGAAGCACAAGGAGCGCTTCAAGGCCCTGCGTGCCACCGTCGACGTGCTCTCGATGAGCGCCACGCCGATCCCGCGCACGCTCTACATGGCGATGACCGGCGCCCGCGACATGAGCGTGATCGAGACCGCGCCGGTGAACCGGCATCCGATCCAGACCATCGTGCGCACCTACGACGAGAAGATCGTGGTCGACGCCGTACGCCATGAAATCCGCCGCGGCGGGCAGGTGTTTTACCTGCACAATCGCGTGATGACGATTGAGCGCGTCGCCCAGCGCCTGCGCGAACTCCTGCCTGACCTCACGATCGGCGTCGGCCACGGCCAGATGGAGGAAAACGAGCTCGAGCGCACGATGACGGATTTCGTGGCGGGCCGGTACCAACTGCTCGTCTGCACGACGATCATCGAGAGCGGTCTCGATATCCCGAACTGCAACACGATCATCATCGAGGGCGCCGATCGTTTTGGTCTCTCCCAACTCTACCAGCTGCGCGGCCGCGTCGGCCGGTTCAAGCACCAGGCCTACGCCTACCTCCTGCTCCACCGGCACACGCGCGTCGTCGAGCTCGCGCGCGAGCGTCTCAGCGCGCTGCGCACGTACAACCAGCTCGGTGCCGGCTTCCGCATCGCGATGCGCGATCTCGAGCTGCGCGGCGCCGGCAACCTCCTCGGCGCGGAGCAGAGCGGACACATTGTCGGCGTCGGCTTTGAACTTTATTGCCAGCTCCTGCGCCAGTCGGTCGCGCGCCTGAAGGGCGAGAAGCCGGCGGCCTCGGTCCGCGCGAGCGTGAAGCTCGACTTCGTCTTCGTGGGCGAAGCCGGTACGCCGGAGTCGGCCACCGAGACCCGCGGACGTCATCAGGATGGCTACACCGCAGTCCGCGATGCGGAGCACGATGCGAGCGGCGCGGTCGAGGTGGCTCCGATCCAAGCCCGCATCCCGTCCAAGTACCTTTCCGAGGCACGCCTGCGCATCGACTTCTATCGGCGCCTCGCTCTGGCCGAGCTTCCGGCCAAGCTGAAGGAACTTGAATATGAATTGCGGGACCGTTTCGGGCCGTTTGGCGACGAGGTCCGGGCGTTGTTGCTGATCACCGAGATCCGCATCCGGGCGGAACAAAAAGGCATCCTCAGCGTCGAAACTCAGTCGAGCCGTCTCAAATGCCTGCGCAACAGCAGTCAGCGGGACGATTTTGTCATGCTGGGAACCCGGTTTCCACGGTTGACCGCTCCCAAACCGCTCCTACGTTTAAAAGAGATCATTACGTTCCTCAACAACCTGCCAAATCCATGATGCCCCGGCGCACTGAGCCCCGTCTCAATCCCACCCCCGCCCGCGCACTGGCCGCCGCTTTCGGAGCACTCGTGTTGTTCTCCGCATCGGCGGTGATGGCGCAGGTCGCCGCCCCGGCGCCTGCTCCCGCGGCCGCCCCCGACAACCTGAACCTCCGCTTCGCCAATGGCATCGCCGCCATTGTCGAGGGCAAGGTCATCACGGTGGACGACATCCGCCGCGAAATCGGTCCCTACATTCCCCAGCTGCAAAAGGAAGTCCGCAACGAGCAGGAGTTCAACCAGCGGCTCGAGGCTCTGCAGGACGACGTCATCCAAAACCTGGTCGACAAGGTTTTGATCGTTAAGGAATTCTACAAGACCAAGGAAGGCCAGCAGCAGAAGCAGATCCCGGCCAGCTACGTCGACAACGCGATCTCGGAGAACATCATCACCCAGTTCGACGGTGACCGCTCCAAGTTTCTCGCCTACCTCCGCAGCCGCGGCCTCACCCTGCGCGACTACCGCGTCGAGGTGGCCGATGACCTGATCTACGGCTACATGCGCGGCCAGCAGCGCAAGTCGATGAGCATCGTCAGCCCGGTCAAGGTCGAGCAGTTCTACAACGAGAACAAGGAGCGCTTTTATCAGGAGGACGAAGTCCACATGCGCATGATCCAGTTCACCCGCGCCGCAGGTGAAACCGATGCGCAGCTGACCGCCCGCGTCAACGCGGCCGCGGCCCGGATCAAGGCTGGCGAGTCCTTCGAGGACGTGGCCAAGCAGCTCTCCGATACACGCCGTACCCAAGGTGGCGACTGGGGCTGGAAGAAGCGCTCCGACCTCAAGAAGGATTTTAGCGATCCCCTCTTCGTCCTCGAAAAGGGCCAGTCCACGGCGGCCATTATCCAGCCCGAGGCCGGCTACCTCCTCTACGCCGAGGATCGCCGTTACGCCGGCATCCAGGCCATCGACCAGGTCCGCGAGCAGATCGAGCGCATCCTGATCCAGAACATGGCCCGCGTCTCGGAAGAGCGCTGGCTCGAGCGCCTGCGCCGCAACGGCTACGTGAAGCTCTACTGAGCGCGCGTCGATCCTCCCCCTTCAAGCCCGGCCTGATGGCCGGGCTTTTTTTGTGGGTACAGCATCGTTCTCGTTCTTCGTTATCGTTATCATCCTCGGTCCGGAAGGAGAACGATTGCCTAAAGAGTAAGATCGGTCCGCGGGCCCCGAGCCCGTTGACCCGTTACCCGTGCCAGCTATCCTCCCGACATGAACCTGCTGACGCAGCTCGAAGCCCTCAGCTACCTCGTGACCATCGTCGGTCTACCCTTCGCCCTGTGGGTGTTTATCGCGGAACGCCGCAAGGAGCGCATGAACGATGACGAGGAGGTCTACCTTCAGCTGGCCGACGACTACGAAAAATTCCTCAAGCTCGTCCTCGAGCATCCGGACCTGCGCCTCATGACGCAGGCGCAGCCGGCCACGCCATTCACGCCCGATCAGGTCGAACGGCGCGACATCCTCTTCGAAATTCTCATCTCCATCTTCGAACGGTCCTACATCCTCGTCTACGAGACCAAGATGTCGCGCCAGACCGCCCGCCTGTGGCAAACGTGGGAGGATTACATGCGCGCTTGGTGCCGCCGACGCGACTTCCGCGAGTTGCTGCCCAAGCTCCTCGAGGGCGAGGATCCGGACTTTCAGGCGCACATTCGCCGTGTCGCCGCCGAGGAGACCCAACGCCAGACCAGCGGCGCGTAGTAGCCGGGCTCGCTGAGCC
This sequence comes from Opitutaceae bacterium, assembly GCA_036401075.1. Taxonomy (GTDB): domain Bacteria; phylum Verrucomicrobiota; class Verrucomicrobiia; order Opitutales; family Opitutaceae; genus CAMAXB01. The sequence continues at coordinate 10,397 of DASWVY010000043.1, read as the reverse complement.
CGGTCCGAGCTGGCTCTGCGCGCTCCCCCTCCATGCCAGTCACCCCACCCTCGCCGCGCGTGCCGATCTGACGTTGGCTAGGTTTATTTAATTGCAATTATATTGCTTTAAATAACCTAGCCGCAGTGCCCACGCCTTCGTACTCCCCTGAAGCCTACCCTGCGAGCCGCCTGCGGGAACTTGCCGTTGCCGAACGTCCCCAGGAGCGACTGCTGCGACTCGGTTCGGGGTCCCTCACCGATGGTGAACTGCTCGCCCTGCTTCTGAGGAGCGGGACCCGCGGACAGGATGTCATGACCCTCGCCTCACGGCTTTTGCACGAGGCTGGATCCCTGCGGGCGCTCGTGGGCTGGAAAGAAGCCGATTTCCGGCCGTTCAAGGGCATCGGTCAGGTCAAGGCACTCCAACTCGTCGCCGTCATGGAAATCGCCCGCCGCGTCCTCGAACAGGGACAGGAAGCCGCGCCTCACCTCCAACAACCTGAGGCGATCTGGCGCCACCTCCAGCCGCTCGCCCTCGGGCTGAAGGTCGAGAAATTTTGGGCCCTCTGTTTGAATCGCAAAAACCGCCTTCTGCGCTGCGTCGAGATCAGCTCGGGCACCGCCGGGAGCACACTGGTTCACCCGCGTGAGGTTTACCGCGAGGCCATCCGAGCCGCCGCCTCCGCCATTATCTGCGCGCACAACCACCCCTCGGGCGACCCGGCGCCCAGCGCGGCGGATATCCGGGTCACCCGGCAGCTCCGCGAGGCCGCCCTGACGGTGGAAATCGACCTGCTCGACCACGTGATCGTCGGCTCCCCGAGCGCCGACCCGCTGGGGATCGGCTGGTACAGCTTTCGCAGCTCGGGACTGCTGTGATGGGTGCAGCGGGGGGCACTGACCCCGGTCTGAATATTCCCCTCCCGGACCGGCCTCAGCCCCCCAGAGGCGGGCAAGCGGGACCAGCTACACCCAACAAAAAGCCGCACCCCTTGCGGGAGTGCGGCCGATAAACTGGTGGTGGAGGCCGGATTCGAACCAGCGAACGTTAAAAACGAACAGATTTACAGTCTGCCTTCGCTCTCCCCGGTGAATCAAACGAGCGCCTTGCGCCTCCCTCGTACACCCCGGAAAAGGTGCCGTTTATCGACCAGAATAAAACAAACGCAGGTGTATCAACGGGTGCATCACGTTGTGATTGACTGTGAGTATGTGTGATATCACAGTTAAGCACATGAAGCCCATAAAACTGTTGAAGCGCTCAGACGCCAAGGGCGCCCCGTTCTATGCTCGGTTCAAGGTTCGGAAGAAGGCTTACCTGTGGAGTACCAAGACCGACGACATCTCCCTGGCCCGGAAGCGGGCCCAGAACTACCGGGCGGCAGTCATCGCGGACAAGTTTTCCCTCGTCGACCGGATGAACACGGTCAGCACTGTGGCGACCTTCGATCAGCTGATTGCGGCCTATCTGGCCCTGCTTACCCCTGCCCCCAAGACCCGGGCGGTCAACGTGAGTGCGATGCGTGCAATCATGGCGGCAAACAACCTGATTGGGTCTGATCGACTGGACCGGCTGGACGCTCAGTGCGTGACGCGCTTCCAGCACAAGAGCCTAGCGGCGGCAGGTGGCGGGGAGTCCGCCATGGTCACCTGCAATTCCCGCGTGCGGTGCGCTCGGTCAATGTTCTCAAAGCGCGCCCTCTACTGCTACGGAGCGGAACTCAAGATACCGGAGGAGACGGTTAAAGCGTTCTTCCGCGTGCCCGCCCTCCGCGAGTCCGAGCCCCGCCGGGAACTCCCAACGGCCGAGGCAGACGCCAAGGCCCACGCGGAGCTTCCTGCCCACCCGGAACACTACCGCGCATACCTTCTGGCCCGCTACGGTGGCCTGAGGGCCGGTGAAATCGTGGCCGCACGGCGCGACTGGCTTGACGGGGAAAAGCTCTACATCGGTGGCAAGACAGACGAATTCAACACGAAGAGCCGCCGCTGGCGTGTAGTTGCCCTACCCCCACGCGTTGCCGAACTCCTCACGCTGTCAGACGATCCCGTGTTTCTGGTGGGGCCGAATCGGGTTCGAACGGTGCGCGTCGGTTTGCCCGCCTACCTGAAAGACATGGGTTTCCCAAAGACGAAACCCCTTCACAGCATCCGCCGTCAGTTTGGTTCCGAGGTCTACACGCAGTTTGGACCCCGGCAGGCGCGGGATGCTCTCGGCCACTCCACGCAACAAATCACTGACCGGCATTACTGCCGCTCCCTTGATGCGCCTAAGGCTTTGGCTTTCGCCGGCTAGGCGTCGGCTTCTTGGTCTTGGCCTTCAGCTGGGACGGAGCGAAACCCGCCTTTTCCAGCACAACTGGGAGGATGTGATGCTTGATCCATCCGGAAACCGTTCGGCCGTCGGCGGCTGCCGCGTCCGCGATCGCTTGCTTCATCTCCTCATCCTCGAGGACGAAGTTGATAACCCGCTTGTTGCGTTCCGCGAAGTACTGTTCCCGGCCTCTTGGCATGGGGAGATGGTCAACCGCGAGGGCGACGCCCTGCAACGCGAAAGGGCCGACCAAAACGACACGACACCAGCATTTTCCCGAACATGTACACCGCCTCCGCCTTGGCTCGAGACGCCATTTCCGCTTTCACCCAAACGCTAGGGCGACAGAACAAGCTGCCGGGGGACTGCCTAGCCACCGCGGACGTACTGCGGGCGATGATCGAGGAACGAGTCAGCGAGGGGCTCATTGTGGTGCCATACGGCGCGATGAATCTTGCGGCGGCGCTTGTCTCAGGGATTGAGGGCACATTCAGGTTCCTGCAGGACTCGGCGGCGCGGGGACAGATGGCAGACGACGCCCCAAGAGTAATGCGCCGGCGCGTCATCGGAACACTTGAAGCGGAGGAGGCCGCCGGGCGCCTCGTATTCCTGGAAACGCAGTGAGGTTGATGCGGAAGGCGTCACCTTGCCGCGTATTGGGGCTCCGTACGGCGCCACCCCACAGGCTCCTGCCGCCCCCAACCGACGCCCCTGTTGGCCCCGTACCAGTACGCGCCCTTCCACTCCCCCGGCGTTGTCGTCCCGTCTGGCATCAGCAGCTGGCAATTCTCCCATGGTTCGACCGCTGGCACCTCCCCAGGGCTCCACGGCGTGAAGGGGCCGCGGTGGGGCTGGCGGTCAACGTAGTTCGCGGGGAGCTGCATCCCTATCGCTTAGCTCGACCGGACGCACCCACGTCGAGCGGTAACTGCCCCGGCGCTGTCCCTTCAGCGCACTAGCGGTCGCAGTCCTGTCTCGCGCTCGATCGTCGACGCCATGAACTCCCGGGTTTCGGCTAGGTGCTCACGCTTCACCAGCAAGCCGTCGTGGATGGAAACGGCCTCTATTCCTCGTGACGCAAGACCGGGCACGACGCATCCCAGGACAACGCGGGCCTCCTCGTTCTGGAGCTGGATAGCAAGGGCGCGGTAGTCGTCGCACTTCACCCGCTCCACGTACTGCGCGAGCTTGGGGAAACGCAGGGCCAGCGCCTCCCACATCTTACCCCGGTACTTCAATTCGCCGAACAGGACCTCGGTCAGGAACCGCCTTTTGATCCGTTCCCGGTCACCCCCGGCCAGGCCCACCCAGGCCGCGAACTGCTCGTAGAAGCTCGGCGAAGTGACGAGATCCCGGAAGCCCTGAGCCTCGGCCGAGGTATCACCCCGGTACGCCATCGTTGCCAGAAAGAAGGGCTGCGAGCTGGCAATGTCGGCTTCCCCGGTGGGACGGCCGGCCATCAGCAAATGGGGGCGCATCAGCTTGGAACAATTGCCCACCGGGTGAAACAAGCGGTCCACCTTCTTCCCACTCTTCAGCCCCCAATTGCCGCGGCGGATCGTTTCGTAGGCCAGGAGCGCGCAAAGACCGGACACCAAGTCAGCGCCGGCCAAGTGTTCCTCCAAGGCGGGCCGGGCTTCGTCGCTCCATTCCATTGTGCGCAACGTTTCCCACATCTGACGGGCGACCGGGCCGGGCGCATCTAGACCCCTCGCCCGGAGCAATGCCCCGCCGAGCTTCTTCGGCGCCTCGAGTACCTTGGGTCCAAACGCCACGCCGGCCGCGGAGAACCGGTAACCATTGGACCGAATGCCGCGCTCGTAAGCGTTGTCGCATTCCAACAGTCCCAAGCCCCGGGGGCCCAAAGCGCCCAGTGCTTCAGAGCCCATCGGATTTCCGAGGAAGGCTTCGGCGTTGTCACGCGACAGGGAGATGAACCCGCCCGGCCGGGGTTTACGCCCAAGGTGCCGGCGCAACAAGAGGTGACTGATGCCATGGAGGGCCCAACGGCGGTTTATGCTGTTCCACTGTTTAGGCGCCACCTCCTTCCAAGGAATGCTCAGGCTAAACATTGGTTCACCCCTAATCCCTTCCAACTCACCCACCAATCCTCTCATATCCCCCACGCCCGGGCCACCCTCACCCATATGTATGAGGGATATTTCAGATAACGTTGGCCCGTTCCAAGTTAGGTTTCTCCGCTTTGCTGGTGGCCTCCAAGGGGCCGGCGGAGCGTTCTGGTTGAGGGTGTAGCTCAAGGGCTGACCCTCCATGCCGGATCCGGGGCGATGCCGAAGCGGACCTTGAAGCGGAAATAGGCCTGGCCCGGACGGGCGCCCGTAGCCTTGGCCTCTGTCAGGAACCGCCGGTAAACGCGTTCCATCTCGGCGGGGCTGGCCACCTGGATATGACGCCTGCGGGGGAGGAAGCCAAGGGACTTGCGGCAGGTGGGGCACAGGGCGGCAAGGTGGAGTGTGCCGTTCTTAAAGCGCTGTTTCTCCACCAAGGGGGCTACGGTAGCCCCATGCTTGCGGCATGCCCGCCAACGGGCACCAGGGGCAACCTGCGGGCCGAACGGCGGGGCGGTGGGGGCCGGTTCGCTCACTTCGTTTCAATGCCGGCGATGGCCTCGCGAACCTTGGCGGCCGGGAAGCGGACAAGGGCGCCCAGCTTCTGCGAAGGTAGAACACCGCGGCGGCGCATGCGGTCGACGGTCGTTTTAGAGACCTGGAGGAAACGGGCGACTTGCTCCTTGGTGGCCAGTTCAGGCAAGGCGGCGGGATCGGGTTCGGTATTCATGATTCGGTTACAGCGGCGCCCCGGGGCTGTTCCCGGTTCATCTTCGCTGCGCTTCTTTCATCATACAGATGCCGTCCATAGCGCGCCGCACTGAACCGCCCGCGCGCGAATCGGACTAGGAACCTTTCCAAAGATAGTACGTATAAATCGCACAAGTCATTGCACTTCAATTATCAGCGAAATATCCCAAACTCGATATCCGACACCGAGAAATGGGTTAACAATTGCAAATCAACATGTAAGGAATACCGGGACCAATCTCCAGACGTGGCCTTGTTTCTTGAGATGTTGCGCAACAGTAAAGCACTCCTATTCAACTGATTACAAAATATATCCTCGCCCAATTGCCCATCAGACGTACACTGATTGCACCATGACGAAACCCTCGTTAAATGCCCGCGAAAGCCAGGCCCTTTACAGCCTGTTGTCAGACGTCCTCTCGAGCTTCAGCACCAGCCCCGACGCTACCGGCAAGGCCCTTGTGGCAGGCATCCCGCGGGCGGAACGGCGCGCAATGCCTCAGGCCGCGCTCCGGGCCTATGTGAAGCTCGGCGGCGGCCGGTAAGCCCCCGTCGGGTTAGCGACCCATGCCCCGGCCGTCCTTCATGGCGCCGGGGTTTTTCGTGCACCCATGCCCCGCCGTGGATTGCCACCGGGCCGGCAACATATGCCCTGCCGACAACGCGGCCCAATCAGTTGATGGAATCCATCCATGACCGGATGCCCGTAATTATGGACGTAGACGCGGCGCAGGAAGGGTGGCGGTCGGTGACCTGTCCGCAGATCGGCTGTCGGCGTTGGCGGCGCCCTACAATGCGGCGGCGCGTCTTAGGTGGGGTGAGGTCCCGTGCGGAAGTCGCACCACTGGCGCCAAGGATCTTCACAGCGCCCCATACCCCGCCCCAAGCCGCTGCAATATCGCCTGAACCGCTTGGGGATTACTCCCGCTAGAAAAGGGACCGCGAGGGGTGGTGGCACCAATGCCAGAGGCGGGGTTGTTCGTGTTCAATGCTGGGTTCGGCCGTGCGGGCGATTGGAGCGTATTCGGCGCAGAGCTGTGCATGGACATGCGGGCGGCCATCAGGGCGGCCACGCGGTTGACGTCATCCGGTTGCCCGAGGGGATCCACCTGCAACGCGGAGGGCGCAGACAACTCGCCCATACTTGCGTCCCGCGCCGTCTTCAGTCCGGCAAGATCCTTCTGCTTGCGCTCTTGAGCGGCTCTGAATGCCTCCGCGGATTGCTGAAAGGCGGGGGTGAAGTATTCAGTGAAGGACTTGCCGAAAGCGGACATGTTGAACGTTGGTAATCAGGCGATTGTGCGACAGTGATTCAGTCGCTTTTCACGGCGGGCAAATCGGGGTTTTGGGAGAGGCGGCACACAACGATTATAGCATTCTCGGCGAATGGTTGCCCGGGAAAACAACATCGTCAGCTACGCGAACCCGCAGGCCGGGCTATTCAGGCCGACGGCCCCCGACTCTCTATCTGACCCGCTCCGCCCAATCTGAATACTTGTAGGTTACGAGGCGGCCCCACTGCGTCCACTTAAGCGCCGACCAATCCCGCGCAGGGTATTTGCCCGCCGCCTTTCGGCAGCCGCCCAAGGTCCAAAAGCCCCTTTCGACTATCTCGTAATCGGTGGGCCCCGGCCCGGTGGCTATCTCGAGATCATAGCGCGGGACAAAGAGCCAGCCTGCGACGACAAGGGCCACTATCACCGCCAGGCACCCGCAACCTCCGGAATTCTCCATGGGCGGAAACGTGAGCGTAGAACGCGGGCAAGGGCAATCTCCACTTGTATGCGTTGCCAGCGAGCGCAGCGAGGCACCAAAAATTGTGCCGCATCCGGAAGGGGGTCCCGTTGTGACCCCACCCCGCCTTTGGGGGTGGCGGCCCCCCCGGTGGTGGCATGGCTGCCTAGCGGGACGGTCGCCCAAGGCGCCCTGAATCTCGGCGCCGGGTGTATCAACAAGTGCATCAGCACATCAGCGGACGCATCCGCGAATGCTGCCCATTTATCCCGCAACTGCTTGCTTGGAAACTGGTGGTGGAGGCCGGATTCGAACCAGCGAACGTTAAAAACGAACAGATTTACAGTCTGCGCCCTTTAGCCACTTGGATACTCCACCCAAAATGGAAGGGTCAGAGGAAGGGAACGGCCGGGGCTGATCAAGAAAAAAGTTCGCGGGGCCCAACGACGGGACATGCCTCCCCACCACAGGGTTGCAACGACGGCCCGCCCACCCCTGTCGCCGCGCTGTCTTGCCTAAACCGACCATGCACCCACGCTCCGCTTCAGCCATCGCGCCCGAATGCCCGACGACCTCAACGAAGCCATCACGACGAGCCTCTGGCCGCACCTGTTTGCGGTCGGCGGCTTCCTGCTGGCGCTCTTTGCCGTCGCCCGCCTCATGCGCGAGAAGCGCCAGCCCGGCAACACGCTGGCCTGGCTGCTGGTGATCATCCTGATCCCGTATCTCGGCGTCCCGCTCTTCCTCCTCTTCGGCGGCCGGAAGCTCCGCAAACTCGCCGAGCACAAGGGACGGCTGCTGCCGCACCTGCCGGGCATCCGTGAGGTGCGGCCCGAAACCGCGGCCATTGCCGCCGTCCACACCATGGTCTCGGCCGGCGGCTGCGAGCCCGTCGGCGGCAATACCGTGCGGCTGCTCGTCAGCGGCGAGGAGGCCTTCGACGAACTCGAGGTGCAGATCCGCTCGGCCAAGCACTCGATCCACATCATGACCTTCATCCTCGGGCGCGACGAGACTGGCCGGCGTCTGGTCCACCTGCTCGCAGAACGCGCCCGGGCCGGCGTCAAGGTCCGCCTCCTGCTCGACGCCCTCGGCTGCCTCTTCAGCAGCCGCGGCTTTGTCGATCCGCTGCGCGCGGCGGGCGGCGAGGTGGTCACGTTCATGCCAATGATCCCGCTCGCGCCGCGCGGCTCGGCCAACCTGCGAAATCACCGCAAGATCATGGTCTTCGACCAGCACACCGCGATGATCGGCGGGCACAATCTTGCGCGCGAGTACATGGGCTCGACACCGTGGCGGAAGCGGTGGGCCGATTTCGGCGCCATGATCACCGGCCCCGGAGCCGCGCTGCTCAACGAGGTTTTCCTCGCCGACTGGGCCTACGCCAGCGGCCAGTCACTCGACGCCCTGCACCGCGAACTCGATCCCGCCGCCGTGCGCAGCGAGGGCAGCAGCGAGCTGCAGGTCATTGCCAGCGGTCCCGACGTGAAGGGCGATCCACTCTACGAGGGCATCGTCTCGATGATCCAGGAGGCCAAGCAGAGCGTGTGGATCATCACGCCGTATTTCATCCCGGACGAGGTCCTGCTGCGCTCACTCGTGGTCAAGGCCCGCGCCGGCAAGGACGTCACCCTGATCGTCCCGGCCCGGTCGAACCACCCCGTCACCGACTACGCCGGCCGCCACGCCCTGCGCCAGCTGCAGGCCGCCGGAGCGCGCGTGCTTCTCTACGAGCCCGGCATGATGCACGCCAAGGCAATGATCGTGGACGACCGCATCGGCATGGTGGGCTCGGCGAATTTCGACCTGCGCAGCCTGTTCGTGAACTTCGAGATCGGGGTTGTCCTGCTGAGCGAGCCCGATGTGCGCACCATGCGCGTGTGGGCGGGCGAGCTGGTCCGCAAATGCCGCGAGTTCAAGCCGCGCCCGCGCCGCCGCCTGCGCTTCGCACGCGAACTCGCCGAGGACCTCAGCCGCCTGCTCGCCCCGCTGCTCTGAGCATTTTCTGGAAAACGGTAGCTAGGGTCGATTGCTCGCCTCCGGAGGGCTGCCCCCCGGTCCGATCCTCTTGAGGAGATAAACGCAATCCCCGGGGTCAACGACCCCGGCTACAACGGAGCTTTAAATACTCTAGCCGAAACTGGGCTGCTCAGCCCGCGGCGAGCAGCTTGTAGTTCACGGCGTCGTTCAACGCTTCCCACGAAGCGTCGATGACGTTGTCGCTCACGCCAACCGTGCCCCAGATCTCGTTGCCGTCGCCGGACTCGATCAGCACGCGCGTGCGGCTGTTCGCACCCTGACGGCCCTCGAGAATGCGGACCTTGTAGTCGCGCAAAACGGTCTGGGCGAGCTGCGGGTAAATCTTCTCCAGCGCAAGGCGCAGGGCCTTGTCGAGCGCGCCAACCGGACCCGTGCACTCGGCGACCGTGTGCGACGACACGCCGTCGACCTTCACCTTGACCGTGGCCTCGGCAATGAGATCCGCGCCGCGGCGCTCGACGATCACGCGGTAGCCCTCGACCTCGAAGCGCTGGCGGCGAAGACCGAGCGCCTTGGCGATGAGCAGCTTGAGCGACGCATCGGCCGCCTCGAACTCATAGCCGCGAAACTCGAGTTCCTTGAGCTCATCGATCAGCGCCTTCATCGCGGGCGACTTCTCGTCGAGATCGTAACCGAGCTCCTTCGCCTTCATCGCGATGCTGCTGCGGCCGGCCATGTCGGACACGAGCACGCGCGTGCGATTGCCGACGAGGCTCGGATCGATGTGCTCGTAGCTGCTCTTCACCTTCTGCGCCGCATTGGCGTGCAGGCCGCCCTTGTGGGCGAACGCGGACGCGCCGACGAACGGCGCCTTGGGATCGGGCCGCAGGTTCGCGAGTTCGTCGAAGAAGAGCGAAAGGTCGCGCAGCTGGCCGAGATTCGCGGCACAACGGGCGGTCCGGCCCATCTTCAAAAACAGATTCGGCAGCACGGTCGTGAGGTTCGCATTGCCCACGCGCTCGCCATAACCGTTGGCCGTGCCCTGCACGAGGCAGGCGCCCGCCTCAATGCCAGCCAGCGTCAGGGCGACGCCGAGTCCGCTGTCGTTGTGGCAGTGAACGCCGACCTTGTCCCCGCCGAACTCCTTCGCGACCCGGCCAACGATATCCTTGAAATCACCAACCAACGTGCCGCCGTTGGTGTCGCACAGCGTGAGATTGCTTGCCCCGCCCTTGAGCGCCGCAGCGAGCGTACGCAGCGCGTAATCCGGGTCGGCCTTGAAGCCGTCAAAGAAATGCTCCGCGTCGTACACCACCTCGCGCCCCTGGGCGACGAGGTAGCGGGCCGAGTCCTCGATCATCGCGAGGTTCTCCTCCAGCGTGGTCCGGATGATCTCGGTCACGTGGAGGGTCCACGTCTTGCCGACGATCGTCATGACCGGCATGCCGCTATCGATGAGGGTCTTGAGCTGTGCGTCCTCGGACGCCTTGGTACCGGCGCGGCGGGTCGAGCCGAAGGCCGCCAGCCGGGCATGCTTGAGCTTCAGCTTCTTCGCTTCCTGGAAAAACG
>DASWVY010000042.1:0-2346 GCA_036401075.1 Opitutaceae bacterium | reverse complement strand
GAGCCGACTGCACGAGCTTCTCGTACTCCGCGTGTGGCATCGCGCCGGTTTTCCGGTTCACGATGCGGCCCTCGCGGTTGATGAGGAAGGTCGTCGGGATCGCCTGGAAGTTTCCAAAGGCCTCCACGATGGCTTCGTCGCCCATCACCAGCGTGTAATTCATGCCGTTCGCCTCCGCGAACTTCTTCACGTGGGCCGGCCCGCGTCGATCGAGCGATACGCCCACCACCACCAGGCCGTCCGGCCCGTACTTTTTCTGCAGGGCAATGTAGCCCGGAATCTCCTCGATGCATGGCGCGCACCACGTCGCCCAGAAATCGACGACCACCACCCTGCCCTTGAATTGCTCCGAAGAGACCTCGCGCCCATCGAGATCCTTCAGCTTCCAAGCCGGTGCCGGCATGGCCACGGTTTCAGCGGATGCGGTGGCAACGGGTTCCCGGGCGAAGAGCAGGGAGCCGGCGACCAGCAGGGTCGTGGCCCCGAGAACCGAAAGAAGGCGGCGGGAATTCATGATGTCTCAGGTGAGAGGAACGAAACGCCGTCTTGTTCCCGAGGCCGCGGCCTTCAGGCCCCGGTCTGGTCCACGTTGAGAATCTCGATGAACTTCTTCATCGCCGGCGTGAGCACGCGACCCTTGCGGTGCAGGATGGCAAGCGGCCGGGTGAACTCCTTGCCCTTGAAATGAATGGCGACGAGCGTGCCCTGCTTGATCTCCTGCTGCACCGTCGCCTGCGGCACGATGGCGATGCCATGGTCGATTTCGACGGCGCGCTTCACGGTCTCGATGTTGTCGAATTCCATCACCGGCGTGATCTCGAGCTTGTAGTCGCGGAAAATCTGGTCGACCGCCTTGCGGGTCGGGATGTCCGGATCGAAACCGATGAACTTGAGCCCGGCGAGTTCGCGCAGATCGACCTCGGTGCCGCGACGCGCCAGGGCGTGTCCGGGCGGGGCGATGAGGACGAGGTGATCGTTGCGGAACGGAACCACCTCGATCTGGCGCTGCTTGATCGGGAAAGCGACCAGGCCGAAATCAACCGAGTTGTGCAGGATATCCTCGTAGACCAGGTTCGAGCGGCGGTACTCCACGCGAACATTGACCGACGGGTAGTCCTGCAGAAAGCGCTTGATGTAGGGGGGCAGCTCGTGGAGGCCGATGGAGTAGATGGTCGAGATGCGGATCGTGCCGCTGATGACCTTCTTCATCTCCTGCAGCTCGCTCAGGAGCTTGTCGTAGCTGTGCAGCAGTTCCTTGGATGCGTCATAGACCCGCTGACCCTCCCGGGTCAGCTGAAACTGTTTCTGGCTGCGATCGATCAGCAGCGTCTTGAAGTGGCGTTCCATCGCCCGGGCCTGCTGGCTGACCGCAGACTGGGTGATGCCGTTGATCTTGGCCGATTTCGAGAAACTCTTGGTTTCAACGAGGTCGGCGAAGATTTTGAAGTTCTCAATTTGCATGGTGACGCATGGGCTCCAGTTTGCTCAGTATAAATCCTGCTAATTCCAAGGCAATCCCTTAAACCGCCTTAATCCATGATCACTTACGAGGAGTTTGCCGCTCGCGCCGATGTCATTCGTGGACAAATTGCCGCCGCCTGCGCCCGCGCCGGACGGGCCCCCGGTGAAGTGGAACTGTTGGCCGTGACCAAAACCCACCCGGTTGACGCCGCCATCTACGCCGCCCGCTACGGCCTGCGCGGCGTGGGTGAGAATCGCGTTCAGGAAGCAGCGGCCAAGCGCCCGGTTGGACCGGTCGGCCTGCGCTGGGAACTCATTGGGCATCTCCAGTCCAACAAGGCTAAGCTCGCGGTGGAGTTCTTCGATCGCGTGCAGAGCGCCGACAGCCCGAAGCTGCTCGGCCTGCTCGACCGCGCCGCCGGCGAGCGCGGCAAGAAGCTCGCCGTGCTGCTACAGGTCAACGCCGGGAATGACCCCGCAAAATTTGGCGCCGAGCCCGCTGACGCGCCCCGTCTGCTCGAGGCCGCCCTCGCCTGCCCGCATCTGCAGGTCGACGGCCTCATGACCATCGCCCCGCTGTCGGACGACCCCGACATCGCCACGCGCACCTTTGTGAACCTGCGGACGATCCGGGACGACCTCGCCGCAAAATTTGGCGCTCCCCTGCGCGAGCTTTCGATGGGCATGAGCGGCGACCTCGAGGCCGCCATCCTCGCCGGCAGCACGCAGGTGCGCATCGGCACCGCGCTCTTCGGATCACGACCAGCGCCGGTCACGGCCTAGGCCTCAGTTCGCACCAGCGGGGTTCATCCTCCGTCGGCCGTCGAATGGGTTCGATCCCAGGCAGAAGTCGCGCAGAGGCGCAGAGCCGCAGAGAAAACCGTT
>DASWVY010000041.1:0-50925 GCA_036401075.1 Opitutaceae bacterium | reverse complement strand
CTTCTTCTCTTTCCCCATCCGCAGTTTGCGCGATTTCCCTGTTGCCGGACCTTTGCAGCGGGCTCCATTCTTGCCGTCCGTGTCGTCGCCTGCCTCGCCCTCCAACGCCCCTGCCTGGTCCTCGTCGCAACCGACGACCCTGGTCGAGGTTCTGCGCTGGCGGGCGGTCCACCAGCCGGAGCGGACCGCACACATCTTCCTGCCCGACGCCGGCGGCGAGGATCTGAGGCAAACCTACGCCCAGCTCGACGCCCGGGCCCGCGCCATCGCCGCGGCCCTGCTCGCCCGTGGCCAGGCTGGTGACCGCGCGGTCCTGCTTTATCCGCCGGGGCTCGACTTCATTGAGGCGTTCTTTGGCTGCCTCTACGCCGGGATCGTCGCGGTCCCGGCCTACCCGCCGCGCAACAAGGGCCATCTCCCGCGCCTCCGCGCCCTCGTGGCCGACGCCGGCGCAGCGCTCGCGCTGACCAATGCCAAGACTTTCGCCGGCATCCGCACCCAGACCGAGGGCCTTCCGGAATGGGCCGGACTCGGCTGGCTCGCGACGGATACGGAGGCCCCGGCGGCGCCGGATTCCTTGGCGTTGCCGCTGCCGACACCCGAGTCGCTCGCGTTTCTCCAGTACACCTCCGGCTCCACCGGCGCGCCCAAGGGCGTGATGGTGACGCATGCCAACATCGTCTATAACACGCACTACATCCAGGAGTCGTTCCGCCTCCACCCGGCGAGCGTGTCGGTGAGCTGGCTGCCGGCGTTTCACGACATGGGCCTGATCGACGGCGTGCTTGGTCCGGTCTACACCGGGCACCTCGGCGTGATCATGTCGCCCGTCAGCTTCATCCAGCGCCCGGCGCGCTGGCTCGAGGCGATTACGCGATTCAAGGGCACCCACGGCGGCGGCCCCAATTTCGGCTACGACCTTTGCATCGAAAAACTCACGCCTGAGGCCAAGGCCACGCTCGACCTCTCGTCGTGGGAAAGTGCCTACAACGGCGCGGAGCCCGTGCGCGCGGCGACCCTGCGGGCGTTCAGTGCGGCGTTTGCGTCGTGTGGCTTTCGCGCGACCGGACACTACCCGTGCTTCGGCATGGCCGAGACCACGCTCATGGTCACGGGTTGCGACATCACCCGCGAAGCCGTCATTCGCCGCGTCGACCGCACCGCGCTCGAGGCCGGCCGCTTCGAGATCGCGCCCGCCGGGGCGTCGGCGGCGACCACCTTTGACCTCGTCAGCTCCGGCCGCGCCATCCTCGCCACGCGCGTGGCCATCGTCGATCCCGACGCGTGCACGCGCGCCGCGCCGGGTGTGATCGGCGAGGTCTGGGTCGCAGGCCCGACGCTCTGCGCCGGCTACTGGCAGCGCCCCGACGTGACGGAGGCGACCTTCCGCGCAAAGCTCGCCGGCGATCCCAAGACCGCATGGCTGCGCACGGGTGATCTCGGTTATCTCGATGCGGACGGCGAACTCTTCATCTGCGGTCGCACCAAGGACCTGATCATCATCCGCGGGCGCAATCACTACCCGCAGGACATCGAGGCCACGACGGCCGCCGCGCACGCGTCGCTCAAGTCCGGCGGCGGCGCGGCGTTTTCGGTTGAGGTCGATGGACACGAGCAACTCGTCGTCATCCAGGAACTCGCGCGCACCGCGATGCGCAGCGCCAACGTGGACGAGATCGGCGCCGCCATCGCTCGCGCGATCCTCGAGGCGCATGAGGTCCAGGTCCACGCGGTGGTGCTGATCAAGACCGGTACGGTCCCGAAGACCTCGTCGGGCAAAATCCAGCGCCAGACCGCGCGGAAACAGTACCTCGGCGGCGAGTTGGAAGCCGTGGGCGAGTGGAAGCCGTCCGGTGTAGCCGGCCTCGCCTTGGCCGCCGAAGCCTCGGCGAAGGAGGCTGAGGCCGGTCCGGCGGGTCCGAGGTGGAGCGGCTTGGCCCAAGACGCTGGATCGAAGGCCGCAAACCAACGCGTTGGGGACAACGCTTTCCACCGTTCGACCCCATCGGCGGATGAACTAGCCACTTGGCTCCGTGGGCGCATCGCGGCGACGCTGAAATGCGCGCCCGAGGCCATCGACCTGCACGCGCCGTTCTCGGCCTACGGGCTCGACTCGGCGTCGCTCGTTTCCCTGTCGGGCGAGCTCCAGGAATTCCTCGGCCGCTCCGTGCCACCGATGGTGATGTACGACTATCCGGACATCGCTCGTCTCGCGGCGCATTTAGCGCAGCCAGACAGTCCCGCGAACGCGGGACGCGCCACGGCTTCGTCCGCGCCCACCGACGAGCCCATCGCGATCATCGGCCTCGGGCTGCGCTTTCCCGGCGGCGCGACCGATCCCGAGGCCTACTGGCGCCTGCTGCGCGACGGCGTGGATGCGATCCGGGAAATCCCGGCAGATCGCT
The DNA here is from genome assembly GCA_036401075.1 of Opitutaceae bacterium. Lineage (GTDB taxonomy): Bacteria > Verrucomicrobiota > Verrucomicrobiia > Opitutales > Opitutaceae > CAMAXB01. The sequence continues at coordinate 48,520 of DASWVY010000041.1, read as the reverse complement.
TCGACATTGATGCGGTTTACGCGCCGGAGGCCGCGACGCCGGGCAAGACGAACTCGCGTCATGGCGGCTTCCTCGAAGTGATCGACCAATTTGACGCTGAGTTTTTCGGCATCGCCCCCCGCGAGGCCGCTGCGCTCGATCCGCAGCAGCGCCTGCTGCTCGAGGTCGCCTGGCACGCGCTGGAGAATGCGGGCCTCGCGCCGGCGTCGCTCGCCGGGACCGACGCGGGTGTGTTCGTCGGCATCAGCACGCAGGACTACGCGCGCCGTGCGCTCGCCGCCGAGGACCTCGGCCGCATCGATGCGTACGGCGGCACGGGCAATGCCCTGAGCGCCGCGGCCGGACGGCTTTCCTACTTCTTCGGCTTTGAAGGCCCGGCGCTCGCGATCGACACCGCGTGCTCGTCGTCGCTTGTCGCGATCCATCAGGCCTGCCAGGCGCTGCGCCTTGGCGACTGCGGCCTCGCGCTGGCGGGCGGCGTGAACGTCATCCTCGATCCGCAGTTGTCCGTGAACTTTTCCCAAGCGCGCATGCTCGCGCCCGATGGCCGCTGCAAGGCGTTTTCCGCCGAGGCCGATGGCTATGTGCGCTCCGAAGGCTGCGGCTTGGTTGTCCTGAAACGCCTCTCCGCCGCGCAGGCCGCAGGCGATCCGATCCTCGCCGTCATCCGCGGCAGCGCGGTCAACCAGGATGGCCGCAGCAACGGCCTGACCGCCCCCAACGGCCCCGCGCAGGAGCGCGTGGTGCGCTCCGCCCTCGCGCGCGCCCGTCTCGCCCCGACCGACATCGGCTATGTCGAGGCCCACGGCACCGGCACCGCCCTGGGCGACCCGATCGAGGTTCAGGCGCTGGCACGCTCCCTCGGCGCAGGCCGCGCCGCGACGTCTCCGCTCCTGCTCGGCTCAGTGAAAAGCAACCTGGGTCACCTCGAGGCCGCGGCCGGCGTGGCGAGTCTGATCAAGACCGTGCTCGCCCTGCGCCAGGGCGAGATCCCGGCGAGCCTGCATTGCCGCACGCTCAATCCGCATGTGCCCTGGTCGACGCTCCCGCTCCGCGTTGTGTCCACCCGCACGCCCTGGCCGGCGGCGTCACCGCGCCGCGCCGGCGTGAGTTCCTTCGGCTTCACCGGCACCAACGCGCATGTCATCGTCGAGGCGTTCGCCGAAGAGACCGGACTCGGCGCGCCGAAGCCCGAGCCGAAGGCGGAGGCCGAGCTCGTCGCGCTGTCAGCGCCGTCGCAGAACGCCCTTGTCGAGCTTGTCGACCGTTGCGGTCGGGCCCTCGAGGCACGACCCGATGTCTCGCTCGCCGACGTCGCCCGTACGCTCAATGCGACCCGGTCGGGATTTGGTGCCTTGGGGTGGAGCGGCTTGTCCCAAGACGCTGGATCGAACGCCTCGAACCTACGCGTTGGGGACAACGCGTCCCACCTTTCCAGCCGGATGGCGGTGGTGGGCACGACCGCCGCAGAGTTGAGTGAAGCGCTCCGCTCGTGGTGGAGCGGCTTGGCTCAAGACGCTGGATCGAAGACCGCAAACCAACGCGTTGGGGACAACGCGTTCCACCTTTCATCCCGTGTTGCCTTCCTCTTCACCGGCCAGGGTGCGCAGCACGCGCGCATGGGTTACGGGCTTTACGAAACCGAGCCCGTCTATCGCGCGGCGCTCGATCGCTGCGCGGCGATCCTCGATCCGCTGCTGCCGGCGCCGCTGCTTTCCGTGCTGCACGCCACGCCCGGCAGCGACGAGGCGCGCAAACTCGACGAGACCGGCTTCACCCAGCCCGCGCTCTTTGCGGTCGAGTGGGCGCTGGCCGAGCTCTGGCGTTCGTGGGGCCTGACCCCGGCGGTCGTCACGGGTCACAGTGTCGGTGAATTCGTCGCGGCCTGCGTTGCCGGCGTGTTTTCGCTTGAGGACGGACTTGCGCTCATCGCCACGCGCGGCCGCCTGATGCAGGCGCTGCCGGCCGGCGGAGGCATGCTGGTGGTTCTGGCTGACGAGGCCACCGCGCGCGCCGCGTTGACCGGACATCCGTGCGTCGCCGTCGCGGCGGTCAACGCGCCCGCCGAGACCGTGCTGGCCGGTCCGCTCAATGATCTGCAGGCGATCCGGACCGCACTCGCAGCGCGCCAGGTCGACAGCCGTCCGCTCGTGGTGTCGCACGCATTTCACTCGCCGTTGATGGAACCGATGCTGGCCGAGTTCGATCGCGTGCTCGCGGGCGTGCGGTTCTCGGCTCCGACGATTCCCGTTATTTCCAATCTCGGGCCGGACGCCGATCTCGCGTCACCCGCGCACTGGCGCGCGCATGTCCTCGGCACGGTGCGCTTCGCTGATGGCGTGAAGACGCTCGCTGCGATGAAGGTCGGAAGCCTCCTCGAGATCGGCCCGCGTCCGGTGCTCACCGCGCTCGCGCGCAAGAGCGGCCTCGACGACGTGCGGGCCCTGCTGTCGCTGCGCGCCGGACGCGATGACCGCGCGACCATCCTCGCATCGGCCGCAGCGCTCTACGCATCCGGCGCGACGATCAACCCGTCTGCGATCAGCGCGCACCGCGGTCGGCGTCGCGCGGACCTCGGCCTGCCGGGTTATCCGTTTCAGCGGACGCGGCACTGGCTGGATCTGCCTGCTGGTGGAAATAGGTGGAGCGGCTTGGCCCAAGAAGCTGGATCGGTGGCAACAAACCAACGCGTTGGGGGCAACGCGTTCCACCCTCGATCCATCTCGACCGCACCCGCCTCGCCGAAGACGATGGCGTTCGGCGTCATGTTCTTCAATGGCGTCGAGACCGCGGGCGATCAGGACAAGTACCGCCTCGTGATCGAGTCGGCGCGCTTTGCCGACGCGCATGGCTTCAGCAGCGTGTGGGTCCCCGAGCGGCACTACACGCGCTTCGGCGGGCTTTATCCGAACCCGACCGTGCTCGCGGCCGCGCTCGCGCGCGAGACGCGTTCGCTGCGCCTGATGGCGGGCAGCCTCGTGGCGCCGTTGCATCACCCGCTGCGCATCGCCGAGGACTGGTCCGTCATCGACAATCTCTCCGGCGGTCGCGTGGGCATCTCGTTTGCCTCGGGCTGGAACCCGGGCGACTTCGCGATGGCGCCCGAGGCCTACGCCGACCGGCACGAGGCCGTCTTCCGCTCGATTGCCGCGGTGCGCACGCTGTGGTCAGGCGCGACGATGCCAGCGAAGACGCCGACCGGCGAGACGGCCGTCGTCCGGATTTTCCCCACGCCGCTGCAGCGGGAACTCCCGGTCTGGGTCACGGCCGCGGGCAACCCGAAGACCTTCGAACGCGCCGGCGAGATTGGCGCGCATCTGCTCACGCACCTCCTCGATCAGGAGCCGGAGCAGCTTGCTGAAAAGATTGCGCTCTACCGCGCGGCGCGGGCCAAGGCCGGACATGATCCGGCGGCGGGTCGCGTGACCGTGATGCTGCACGCGTTTTCCGGCCCGGATGATGCGACGATCAAGGCGCGCATTCGTGCACCCTACATCGCCTTCTTGAAGGAGAACCTGCACCTGCTCAAGGGCCTCGCCTTCAGCCGCGGCCGTGCGGTCGATCCGTCGACGATGACCCCGGCCGACCTCGAGGATTTTGCCGGCCTGCTCTTCGATCGCTTTTATGCCCGGCGCGCGCTGTTCGGCACCGTCGACGCGTGCGCGGCGCTGGTGGAAAAACTCGGCGCGGCCGGCGTGAACGAGATCGCGTGCCTGCTCGATTTTGGAGCGGGCACCGACGACGTGCTCGGCTCGCTCCCGTACCTCAACGCCATCCGCGCGCGCTTTGCCGGGGAAGCGGCGCCGGCGCTCGTCGCTGCGCCGTCCGTGTCCGTGACGACCGGACGGCCCCCAGCCACGCGGCCCGACGAGGTGTTGAGCCGCGTGGTTTGGCGCGAAGAGACAGCCGCTCCGACCAACAACGCCTTGGCGGACAAAGCCACACTGGCCGGCACCTGGCTGGTGCTTGACGACGGGCTGGGTTTTGGTGCCGCGATGGCGGCACAGATTGCCGCTTGCGGTGGACACGTGATCGCAGTCGAGGTGGGTGACACCTTTGCGCCTAGCGGCAAGGACCGCTACCGCGTCAACCCCCGTCAGCCCGAATCCTTCCCGGCGCTGCTTACGGCCGTTGCCGGCCCGCTGCGCGGCGTGGTCCATGCCTGGAGCCTGGCGGTGACACCGCACGGTGCGCTCACGAGCGACGCGATTGAGGCGGGTTTGACCGTGGGCACCGCGAGTCTGCTGCACCTGGCGCAGGCGCTTGATCGCGCCGGCCGACCGGCCCCGATCTGGATCATCACCCGCGGCGTCGAAGGCGGCGTGGGCGAAGAAACCGTGGCCTGCGCGCCCGCCCAGGCCCCCATCCGCGGACTCGCCCGCGTGCTCGCCGTCGAGCACCCCGAACTCTGGGGCGGTATGATCGACCTCGACGCTAAGCGCGGGGCGGGAGCATCGTGTCAACTAATCGTTGACATGGATCGGGGCGGCTCGGCCGTCGATGATGCGGCGCGCGTCGTGACCCGGCTGTCCGGCGAAGGGGAAGACCAGGTCGTGTGGCGGCAGGGGCGGGCCTACGTGCCGCGACTGGTGCCGGATCCGTCCGTGCCCCACGCGCCGCTCGCGCTGCGGTCTGACGCGACGTACCTGATCACGGGCGGACTTGGTGCGATGGGTCGCACGGTTGCGCAGTGGCTCGTCGCGCGCGGGGCGCGTCACCTCGTGCTGACTGGCCGTGAACCGCAGGCAGCCCTGCGTGGCGAAAAGCGCGCGGCGCTTTCCGCGCTGGCGCAGATGGGCGCAAGCGTGACGTATGCGCCGATTGACGCTGGCGACCGCGCGGCCATGACAACGCTGTTCGCGGGCATCGCGGCCTCGGGTCATCCGCTCGCGGGCGTGTTCCACCTTGCGGGCTTGCCGGAGAACCGGCCGTTGCGTGACACGGTCTATGCCGAGCACGCCAACGTGTTTGGCGCGAAGCTCCGCGGCGCGTGGATTCTGCACGAGCTCACGGCGGCGCTGCCGCTCGATCATTTTGTCGCGTTCTCCTCGATCACCGTGATCTGGGGCGCGCGCGGTCAGCCGCTCTACGCGGCGGCGAACCAGTTCCTCGATGCGCTGGGCGACTACCGGCGAAGCCAAGGATTGCCGGCGACCATCCTCAATTGGGGTCCGTGGTCCGAGGGCGGCATGGTCGAGGGCGCCAATCGCGCGCAGCTCGCGCGGATCGGGCTGCACTCGATGACTCCGGCGACGGGCGCCGCGGTGCTCGAGCTCGCGCTGGCCACGGGTCGCGCGCACCAGGTGGCGGCAGCCGTCGACTGGGCCGTATTTAAGGACTTGTTCGCGGCCCGTGGACGTCAGCACCTCTTTGCCGAGATCGGCGGCGCGTCCGGCTCGGGCGCGGATGCGGGTGGAGGCGTCGCCTCGTTGGCCGGGGCTCCAACCGCACTGTGGACCGAGCTTACCGCCAGTGACGCCGCGGTGCGGATCGCGCGTCTGCAAGCCTGGCTGCAGGCGGCGGTGGCGACGACGCTGCGGCTGCCGCCCGGCCAGCGACCGGCGCCGTCACGTGGATTTTTCGAGATGGGGATGGACTCGCTCATGGCGATCGAGATCAAGAATCGGCTCCAGACGGAACTCGGAGTTCCGCTGCGTGCCACCGTCGTGTTCAACTATCCCAACATCGCCGCTCTGGCGGAGTACCTCGCCTCGCTGCTGCCGGCCGTGCCGGCTCCGGCGTCGGCGGCGGACTTGGACAATCTGTCGGCGGATGAACTGGCCGGATTGCTCGAGCGCGAGCTCAAGGCGCTGTCCGGCGAAGGGGAGGGCGTGAAGTCATGAGCGGCCCCGGTGACGATCCCGCAGCAGCGTTGCGCGCCGCCCTCGTGGCGATCCGCAAGCAGCAGGCCCGCATCGCCGAACTGGAGGCCGCGCGTTCCCCGTCAGGCAGCGGCGGCATGGCCGAGCCCATCGCAATCGTCGGCATCGGCTGCCGTTTCCCGGGCGGCGTGCACGGGCCCGAGGCGTTCTGGGAAAAGCTGAAGGCGAGCTTCGACGCGGTGGGCGATGTCCCGCCCGAACGCTGGCCGGTCGAGGATTACTTTAACGCGGATCCCGAGCACGCCGGCACGATGTACACGCGCCGCGGGGCGTTTGTGGACGACGTGGACAAGTTCGACGCGCGCTTTTTCGGCATCTCGCCGCGCGAGGCGATGACGATGGATCCGCAGCAGCGCCTGCTGCTGGAGACGGCTTGGGAGGCGTTCGAGGATGCGGGCCTGCCGCCCGAGCGGCTCGGGGGCAGCGCGACGGGCGTGTACGTGGGCCTGACGGTCATCGACTACCTCAAGCTCGTCTATCGTGACGACCTTGCACGCCTCGATGCGTACTGCGCGACGGGTAACATCGCCAACATCGCGGCGGGACGGCTCAGTTACTTCTTCGGTCTGCGCGGCCCGGCCATGACGCTCGACACCGCGTGCTCGTCGTCGCTCGTGTCGATCCATCTCGCGTGTCAGAGCCTGCGCACCGGCGAGAGCACGCTCGCGCTCGCGGCCGGCGTGAACCTCATCCTCGCGCCCGACAATTCCGTGGCGGTGTCCCGTGCGCGCATGCTCGCGCCCGACGGTCATTGCAAAACCTTCGATGCGGCGGCCGACGGCTATGCGCGCGGGGAGGGCGTGGGTGTGCTCGTCCTCAAGCGCCTCGCGCAGGCGCAGGCGGACGGCGACCGGATTCACGCGGTCATCCGGGGCACGGCGGTGGCGCAGGACGGTGCGCGCAGCGGACTCACGGTGCCGAACGGTCCGGCGCAGACCGCGTTGATCAAGGCCGCGCTGGCCTCGGCGGGCGTCGAACCGTCCGCGGTCGGCTACGTCGAGGCCCACGGCACCGGCACGGCGCTGGGCGACCCGATCGAGGCCGAGGCGCTCGCGGGCGTGTTTGGCCGCGATGCGAAACGCACCACGCCGCTCGTGCTTGGCTCGCTCAAGACGAACGTCGGCCACATGGAATCGGCAGCGGGCGTCGGCGGGGTGATCAAGGTCGCGCTTGCACTGCGGCAGGGTGAGATCCCGGCCCACCTTCATTTCAAGACCGAGAACCCCGAGGTCCGCCTGAGCGAGATCCCGGCGGTGATCCCGCTCGCGCCGCGCGCCTGGCCCGAGAGCTACGCGCGCCGACTCGCGGGCGTGAGCTCGTTTGGCTCGTCGGGCACGATTGCGCACGTGGTGCTGGAGGCCCCACCGGCGCCCACGGAGACGGCGAAGCGCGCACCCTGGCCGGTAGGGAAGGCGTATCCGCTGTTTCTCTCGGCGAAGACCCCGTCGGCGCTGCGCCGGCTGGCGGCGCGCTACGTTGCCTATTTGAAAATACTGCCGGCGGGCACGGATTTGGCCGATGTTTGTTGGACGGCCGCGACAGGCCGCGCGGTGTGGTCGCAGCGACGTCTGGTGACCGGCCGCAACGCGGCGGAACTCGCGGCGGCGCTGGAGCGCGAGGAGGGCGCTGCGTCGGTTGCGGTTGCGGATCCGGACGCGAAGGCCTTGTTCGGCGACTGGACCGGCCGGCGCGTGGCCTTGCCGACGTATCCCTTCGAGCGGGAGCGGCATTGGGTGGAGCCGGAGAAGCGCAGCGGATCAAGGTGGAGCGGCTTGTCCCAAGACGCTGGATCGAGATCCACGATCCAACGCGTTGGGGTCAACGCGTTCCACCCCACACCCGAAGCCGGCGGCCTGAATTTCGGCATCATGTTCTTCAACGGCACGGAGCGGCCGGGGGCGGACAGCTATCGCCTATTTTTCGAGTCGAGCCGCTTTGCCGACGCGCACGGCTTTGGCAGCGTGTGGCTGCCCGAGCGTCATTTCACGGCGTTTGGCGGATTGTATCCGAACCCGGCCACGCTGCACGCGGCGCTCGCGCGCGAGACGCGTCACCTGCGGCTGATGGCGGGCAGCAGCGTGCTGCCCTTGCACGACCTGCGGCGCCTGGCCGAGGAGTGGTCGGTGGTGGATAATCTTTCCAACGGCCGCGCGGGCATGTCGTTTGCCTCGGGCTGGAATCCGGCGGATTTCTCGCTGCGGCCGGAGAACTACCCGGATCGCCACGACCGGCTGTTCGCGGGCATCGAGGACCTGCGCAAACTTTGGCGCGGCGAGGAACTCCCTGCGATGGGAGGCGACGGCCGAGCGGTGAGCGTGCGGATTTATCCGACGCCGGTGCAGAAGGAACTGCCGCTCTGGGTCACGGCGGCGGGCAATCCCAAGACCTTTGCGCGCGCGGGCGCAGCAGGTGCGAATATCCTCACTCACCTGCTTGATCAGGATGTGTCCGATCTGGCGGAGAAGATTGCCGCTTATCGTGCGGCGCGCGCGGCGGCCGGGCACGATCCGGCGGCGGGACGCGTGACCGTGATGCTGCATAGCTTCGTCGGCGCCGACGCCGAGGCGGTCCACGCCAAGGTGCGTGCGCCGTTCACGAAGTACCTGCAGGACAACCTGCACCTCCTCGGTGGCCTCGCGGCGAGCCGCGGACGCGCGGTGGATGTGGCAACGCTGTCGGAGAGCGAGCGGGCGGCCTTTGTCGGTTTTCTCTACGAACGCTTCGTCTCTACCCGCGCGCTGCTCGGCACGCCGGAGAGCTGCGCGCCGCTCGTGCGACGCCTGGCGGCGGCCGGTGTGACCGAGATCGCGTGTCTGCTGGATTTCGGGCCGGCCGATGACGACGTGCTTGCGATGCTGCCCGCGCTCGCGGCGTTTCGCGCGACGATGGCGGCGGAATTGGCCGGTGCGAATCCGGGGACGGTGGCGCTTGCGTCGCGGGTGCCTGGCGGCTGGCACGAGCTGGTGTGGCGACCGGTGACGCTTCCGTCTGCGGCGGCCCCGCTGGCAGGACGCTGGGTGATCGCAGCTGATCACGGCGGCGCTGGCGAGGCGCTGGCGAAGCGCCTGCGTGCGGCAGGTGGGGAAGTCGCGCTGGTTCCAGCCGGCCAGTCGATCACGGCGACGAGTGCGGATGTGCTGGTGAACCTGCGTCCGCTCGATGCGGCCTGCGAGCCGGTGGACACGCTGGCGGTGGTGCAGGCGACCACGGCGAAACTTTGGACCGTGACCCGCGGGGCGCAGACGGCTGCGGGCACGACGCCGGATCCGCGCAGTGCCGCGCAGGCGGCGTTGTTGCGCGTGCTGCCGGTCGAGCAGCCCCAGCGCTGGGGTGGGTTGGTCGACCTCGATCCGGCGCAGCCGGTCGAGTCACAGATCGATGCGCTGGCGGCCGTGCTCCGGGCCGAGGCGCGCGAGGATCAACTGGCGCTGCGCGGCGGCGAGACCTTGGCGGCCCGGTTGGTGACGCGTCGCGCGGAAGAGCTTCCGTCCGGCAAGCCATTCGCGCCCCGCGCCGATGCGACCTACCTTATCACGGGCGGATTGAGCGGCGTGGGCTGGGAAGTGGCCCGCTGGCTCGTTGCCAGTGGCGCCCGGCACCTGCTGCTGCTCGCCCGGCGCGAGCCCGATGCGGCCCAGCGCGCGCAGCTGGCGGCGTGGGAGAAAGCGGGCGTGGCGGTCACGACCGCGTCGGTGGATGTCCGCGAACGCGCGGCGCTGGAGCGTGCGCTGGCCACGCATGCCCGGACGGGGGCTCCGGCGATCGCGGGCGTTTTCCATGCCGCGGGCGTCTGGCGCGACGCGCCGCTGGCCGAGCTGACGCCGGCGCAGTTCGCTGAGACTTGGGCGGCGAAGGTCGACGGGGCGCGTCATCTGGATGCGCTGCTCGGCGACACGGCGTTGGACGTGTTCGTCGGCTTCTCCGCCTTTTCCGCGGTGCTGCCGGCGCCGGGGCAGGGCAACTATGCGGCAGCGAATGCGGCGCTCGATGCGCTGATCCAGCAGCGGCGCGCGCGGGGGGCGTCGGGTCTGACGCTCAACTGGGGTCCGTGGAGCGAGGTCGGCTTTGCCGCGACCGAGTACGGCCGCCGCGCGCATGCACGCTTGGAATCGCTGGGCATCACGCGGTTTGGTCCGGCCGACGGCGTGGCGACGCTCGCTTATGCGCTCGGCACATCCGCCCCGCAACTCGCGGTGATGCGCGTGGATTGGACGCAATTGTTCACTGCCGATCCACAAGCGCGGCTGTCGCCGTTGCTGCGCGAGTTGCTCGCGACGCACGCGCCCGCCGATGCGGTCGCGCCAGCCGAGGCGGGCCGCATCGTGAAGCTGCTCGCGGGCAAGGCGGCGACCGAGCAACTCGCCCTGCTCACGTCCGCGCTCGCGGGCGTGGTCGCGGCGGTGCTGCGGATGCGCGTCGAGGACGTGCCGGCCGATACGGCGATGACGGAGCTGGGGGTGGATTCGCTCGTCGCGATCGAGATCAAGAACCGCATCCAGCTTGAGGCCGGGGTCGACGTGCCCTTGACGACCCTGCTGGAAGGTCCGAGCTGCGCGAAACTCGCAGGCTCGCTCCTCGCGCAGGTCAAGGTGGCCGCGCTCGCGAAGACGGTTGCGACGACCGAGGGTCCGGTCGAGGAGATCGAACTCTGAGTACCCGGACTCAATCTTCTTTAACCACGGATGGACACGGATGAACACGGATTCGGAGTCGGAGTTTGGCTACGAAGAACACAAGAAAGGGCCTCAGGTTGCTTCGTTCATCTCACGGCGCCTTATAGGGCGCTCGGACGGGATGGGTATCCAAGCCAGACAATTTTCGTGTTTCTTGTGGCAATCCTCTGGTTCCGATCCGGTTCGTCCATCCGTGGTTAAAGGTCATTCATGAGTTCCGCCGACGCTGATCGCAAAGCCCTGCTTGACCTGCTCCTCGCCGAGGAAGGTCTGACGGCCGACCCTGGCCTCGCGCTGACGCCGCGGGCGGATCCGGCGGCGCCGGGGCCGCTGTCGTTTGCGCAGCAGCGGCTGTGGTTCCTCGATCAGTTCGAGCCCGGCGGTTCGGCCTACAATGTGCCTGGGGCGTTGCGGCTGAAGGGATCGCTCGATGCCGGGGCGCTGCGCTGGGCGTTGGTGGCGCTGGGCGAACGTCAGGACGTCCTGCGCACGGTGTTTGTGGCGGCGGGCGACGCGCCCGTCGCGAAGCTCGCGCCCGGACTCGCGCCGGGCTGGCGCGAGATCGATCTGGGCGAGCTGCCGGCCGGTGAACGCGACGGCGTCCTGCAGGCTGCGATCCGTGCAGAGGCCGCGGCCACCTTTGACTTGGTGAACGGGCCGCTGCTGCGCGCCGTCCTCGTGCGTCTCGCGCCGGAGGATCACGCGCTGCTCGTGACGATGCACCACATCGTGAGCGACCAATGGTCGCTCGGTCTGCTCACGGGCGAATTGGCCGCGGGCTACCGCGCGGCTACAACGGGCACCGGCGGCTTGGTGCGTCCGGCGGTCCAGTACGCGGACTTCGCGGCGTGGCAGCGCGCGTGGAGCGAGACACCCGCGTGCACGGCACAGATCGACTATTGGCGGAAGCAGCTCGCGGGGACGATCGCCCTCGAACTCCCGACGGCCGGCCCGCGGCCCGCGCGGCCGTCGGCCGCGGGCGGGACCGTGGCGTTCACGATCCCGGCGGACGTGCGGATGGCGCTGGAGAAACTGGCCCAGGCCGAGGGGGCGACGCTCTTCATGGCGCTGCTGGCCGCGTTCAAGGTGCTGCTGCACCGCTACACCGAGCAGCGCGATCTGGCGGTCGGCACGCCGGTGACGGGACGGAGTCGTCCGGAAACCGCACCGCTCATCGGCTTCTTCACCAACACGCTCGTGCTGCGCACGGCGGTCACGGGCGAGCCAAACTTCCGCGACTGGCTGCGGGCGGTGCGGGCGACCTGCCTCGATGCCTATGCGCATCAGGATGCGCCCTTCGAACTCCTCGTTGAGGCGCTGCAGCCGGCGCGCGAGCTCAACCGAAATCCGTTCTTCGATGTGATGTTTGTGCTGCAGACGGAGCTGCCGTCGCTCGCGCTGCCCGGGGTGACGGCGCAGTTCATCCCGACGGAGATTCCCGAGGCGAAATTTGATCTCACGCTGACCGTGCGCGAGGCCGCGGGTGGGGCGCTCGAGGGCTGGGTTGAGTTTCGCAAGGACCTCTTCGCGGCCGATGCGATGACGCGGCTGGCCGGGCACTATCGGAATCTCGTGAGCTCCGCCGCCGCGATGCCGGATGCCGTCCTGCTGGATCTGCCGATGATGGACGCGGCCGAGCGCCGGTTGGTCATGGAGACTTTCAATGCGACCGACGTCGCTTATCCCCGGACGGGCGAACCGCTGCTGCACGCGTTGGTCGAGGCCCACGTTGACCGCACGCCGGATGCGCCGGCGCTGGTGGATGCGGCTGAGCTCATCAGCTATGCGGAGATGGAGCGGCGGGCGAACCGCCTCGCGCATCGCCTGCGCGAACTGGGGGTCGGGCCGGACGTGATTGTCGGCCTCAGCCTGGCGCGCACGCTCGACATGGTGATCGGGGTCCTCGGCGTGCTCAAGGCGGGCGGCGCCTACCTGCCGCTCGATCCCGGTTATCCGGCGGACCGCGTGGCCTACATGCTCGACGATGCGCGGGCTCCGGTGCTCGTCACGCATGCGGAGACCCGCGGCAAGCTCCCGATTCCCGCAGGCGTGGTCGAACTCGACCTCGACTTGGAAGCCGAACGGTTGGCGGCGCTGCCCGTGACGCGACCCACGACTGGCGTCGTCGGCGCCAATCTCCTCTACACGATCTACACCAGCGGTTCGACCGGCCGGCCGAAGGGCACCACGCTGCCGCATGCGGCGATGTACAACCTGCTGCGCTGGCATCACGCGAACCTCCTCAACGGGGCGCGCGGCCTGCTGTTCGCCTCGCTCAGCTTTGACGTGAGCTTCCACGACATCTTTGCGGTGTTGGGGACCGGAGGTGAACTGCACATCGCGACCGAGGAGCACCGCGGTGACGTGTCGGCCCTGGTTGACTATCTGGAGCGTGCGCGAATCGAGAAGATCGTGCTCCCGGTGGTGGTCTTCCAGCAGATCGCGGCGGACTACGGGGACGTGCCGGCGCGGTTTGCCGCGCTGCGCGAGGTCACAACGACGGGCGAGGCGCTGATTCTCACGCCTGCGATCCTCGAGCTCTGCGCGAAGCTGCCGCACTGCGCGCTGCACAATCACTACGGCCCGGCTGAGACCCATGTCGTTACGGCGTATTCCTTCGAAGGACCGCCCCGTCGCCTGAACCCACCGCCGCCGATTGGGCGTCCGATCGCGAACACGCAGATCCACATCCTCGATGCGCGCTTCAACCCGGTGCCGGTAGGCGTCGGGGGCGAGCTCTACATCGGCGGGGCGAATCTGGGCCGCGACTATTACCGCCGGCCGGAGCTGACCGCGCAGAAGTTCATTCCCAATCCCTTTGGCCGCACGCCCGGCGAGCGCCTCTACCGCACCGGAGACCGCGCGCGTTGGCTGCCGGACGGCAACCTGGAGTTCTTTGGTCGCCTGGACGATCAGGTCAAAATCCGCGGCTTCCGGGTCGAGCTGGGCGAGGTGGAGACGACCTTGATCAAGCACGCGGGGGTGGCCGGAGCGGCGGTCGCGGTGCGGGAACGGGCCCCGGGCGACAAGTGCCTCGCGGCGTTTTTTGTCCGGACGCCGGGCGCAGAGGTGACACCGGCCGAGCTGCGGGCTCATGTCGCGGGACTGTTGCCCGACTACATGGTGCCGGCGGTGTTTGTGCCGCTGGCCACGCTGCCGCTCACGCCCAGCGGCAAGATCCACCGCGCGGGCCTCCCGGCGGTGGACGCGCGTCATTTCGAGAACGCGGCCGCGTTCGTCCCGCCGGCGGGCGAGGCCGAGGCGTTTGTCGCGGAAGTCTGGTCGGGTCTGCTCGGCTCGGTCCGGGTCGGGCGCGAGGACAACTTTTTCCATCTCGGCGGCCACTCGCTGCTCGCGACCCGCGTGGTCTCGCGCCTGCGGGCGCGGACAACGCTGGAGTTTCCGCTCCGCCTGCTGTTCGAGCATCCGACTCTGGCGGGCTTCACGGCCGCGCTGGCGACCGTGGCGGGCGGCCCGGCCATGCTCGACGAGGTCGTGCGCACCGTGCGTGCGGTCGAGGCCATGAGCGAGGCCGAGGTGACCGCGGCGACCGGGGGAATCACCTCAGGTGAGGCGCGTTAAAACGGATGGGGTTCGACCAAATCGTTTCCGTTCTCGTTCTTCGTTCGCTTTCTCGCTCTCGGGAGGGTGAATTTCAGATCGAGAACGCGGAACGATCGAGAGAACGAGAACGATTTTCTCGGGTTTTCACGGGGTTGTGACACGTCCCGCAGAAAAAGCGCGATCGGGCATCCCTCGACTTGATGCAAGCCGCCAGACCCCTAGGCTCCTCGCCGAATTTACGCATCGCCGACCCCACTTCCCATGGTCCTCTCCCCTCAACAGCTTGACCAGTACGACAAGGACGGCCTCCTGCTGCTGCCGTCCCTCTTTTCCGACGCGGAGGTCGACGCCCTCCTGAAGGCCACCAGGGAGATTGCCGCGATCGATCACCCCAGTCGCGTGCTGGAGAAGGATGGCCAGACGGTGCGGGCCCTGCATGGGTGCCACCTGACGAATCCGCTCATGGAGAAGTTGACGCGCAATCCGCGCCTCCTCGGACCGGCGGAGCAGCTCGTCGGCGGCGAGGCCTACGTCTATCAGTTCAAGATCAACTTCAAGGCGGCCTTTGGCGGCGATGTCTGGAAATGGCATCAGGATTACATCTTTTGGAACAAGGGTGACGGCATGCCCGCGCCGCGTTGCGTCAACCTGATGCTCTACCTCGACGAGGTGACGGAGTTCAATGGGCCGATGATGTGCATCCCGGGATCGCAGCGGCACGGCATGATCGACGTGGAGGCGCTCCGCCGCCGTGGCGGCTGGCAGGATAATGTCAGCGCTGACCTGAAGTATTCCCTCGACCGCGAGACCATCGCGAAGCTGGTGCAGGAAGGTGGCATCGTGGCGCCAAAGGGCCCGCGCGGTAGCGTGCTCATTTTTCATCCCAACGTGGCCCACGGCTCGGCTCCGAATCTGTCGCCATGGGACCGCACCATGATGATCGTGACCTACAACAGCGTGGCCAACGTGCCGGTGCCGCGGGGCGAGTTGCGTCCCGAATTTCTCGTGAGCCGCGACACGCGTCCGCTCGTCGCCGCGGAGGCCGCCCTGGTCGCCTGATGTCGCGCGGTATCGTCGGCACCGGTGTTCGGCTGCCTCCCATTCGTTCGCTGTGAGTGCGTCGAAGGAAACGCTCCTCCGGCAATTGCTCGCGTCCAAGGGACTGCGTCCGTCCGCGGCCGCGCCTGACGCCGGGCCCTCGCCGCGGCCCGCGGGCGAGCCGGCCGCGCTCTCGTTTGCGCAGGAGCGGCTCTGGTTTGTCCAGCAGCTCCAGCCGGAAAACACCGCCTACCTGCTCGGCCAGGCCTTTGTGTTGCGCGGTGCGCTCGACCCCGCAGCGCTCGCGGCGGCGTGGACGGATGTCGTGCGGCGACATGAGGTGCTGCGCACCGGCCTGCCCGAGCGGGCGGGCCGGGCCTCGCTGGTCGTGCTCCCGGCCGAGGCGGTTGCGCTGGATACGGAGGACCTGAGTGGGCTCGCCGCTGCCGAACAGACGGCCGTAGTGGCGGCGCGCACGCGCGACGTGTTGGCAACGCCCTTCGATCTCGCGCGCCCGCCGCTCGTCCGGATTCGCCTGCTGCGTCTCGGCTCGGACGAACACCGGCTGCTGTTCTGCGTGCACCACCTCGTGTTCGATGGCTGGTCGATCGGCTTGCTGCTGGCCGACCTCGCCGCGGCCTACACGGCGCGGCGGGCCGGGGCGGCGCCGGCGTGGACGCCGCTGGCCCTGCACTACGCGGACTACGCCGCCTGGCAGCGCCGCCGGGCGACGACGCCAGCCTGGGCGGATGCCCTGCACGCCTGGGAGCAGCGCCTCGCGGGCGTGCCGGTGCTCGCGTTGCCGGTCGATCATCGCCGCCCCGAGGTCCTGTCGGGGCGGGGCGCGGGTCATCGTTTCACGCTGCCGCCGGCGCTCGTGACACGCCTGCGCGCGCTGGGCGCCGGGGAACAGGCGACGCTCTTCATGACCCTGCTGGCCGCCTGGCAGGCGGTGCTGGCGCGGTACAGCGGGCAGACGGATTTCGCGGTCGGCTCGCCGGTGGCGAACCGAAATCATCCGGCGCTCGAGGGCATCGTCGGATTCTTTGTGAACATGATCGTCCTGCGTGCCGACCTGGCGGGCGATCCGGACTTTCGGACGCTGCTCCGCCGCACTGCGGTCGAGGTGCAGGCGGCGTTGGCGCGTCAGGAAATCCCGTTCGACCAGATCGTCGAGCGCCTCAAGGTCCCACGCGACCCCGCGCATCACCCGCTGTTCCAGGCCGGCTTCACGTTCCAGAATGCGCCGACAGTTGCCGCCGGCCTCGCCGGGGTTGAGCTGCGGCCGCTCGAGCCGGAGGTCACCGCGTCAAAGTTTGATCTGCTGCTCGCGCTGGAAGAAACGCCCGACGGCGCGCTCGGCGGTCTGATCGAGTACAGCACCGACCTCTTCCTCCCGGGCACGATTCGGCGGCTGGCCGCGAATCTTGAAACGCTGCTCACCAGCGCGGTCGCCGCTCCGGATGTCGCCTGTTCGCAACTGGCGCTGGTGTCGCCGGCGGAGCGGGCGGAACCGGTGCCGCGCGTTGCCCGCGTCGCGGAGCCGGCCGGCCGTGAAACGCTGGCGGAGTGGTTCCGCGCGGTCGCGCGACGCGAGGCGTCGCGCGTGGCGGTGACTGACGGGACCACGACCCTGACGTACGCCGAACTCGATGCGAAGTCGGACCGCCTCGCATCGTTTCTTCGTGCCCAGGGAGTCGGACCGGACCGGCTCGTTGCGATTGCGCTCGAACGCTCGACGCAGCTGATCGTTGCCATGCTGGGCGTGGTCAAGGCTGGTGGCGGCTACCTCCCGGTCGATCCCGCGTACCCGCAGGACCGGCAGGCTTTCATGATCGAGGACGGTGCGGCCGTGCTCGTGCTCACGGAGTCATCGCTGGCCGGACGCATCGCGCAGGTTCCGGGAATTCCGCAGGTTGAAATCGACACCGGCTGGGACGCGATCGCGGCGACGCCGCCGCCGAAGGCCGGGCCGGCGCTGGCGCCGGGGCACACGGCGTACGTGATCTACACCTCGGGCTCGACCGGAAAGCCCAAGGGCGTGCCGGTCACACAGCGCAATGTCTGCCGGCTGTTCACGCAGACCGAGCCGTGGTTCGGCTTCGGTCCCGAGGACGTGTGGACGATGTTCCATTCGTTCGCGTTCGATTTCTCGGTGTGGGAGATCTGGGGCGCGCTGCTTTACGGCGGACGCCTGGTCGTCGTGCCCTACGCGGTCAGCCGGGCGACCGACCAGTTTTATGCGTGGCTCGCGCGCGAGCGCGTCACGGTGCTCAACCAGACGCCCTCCGCCTTCCGGCAACTCAGTCAGCATGAGGAAGGTCTCGCTGCGCCGCCGCCGCTGGCGCTGCGTTGCGTGGTCTTTGGCGGCGAGGCCCTGGACTTTGGCCTGCTGGCCCCGTGGATCGCGCGTCACGGCGACCGCGCTCCGCGGCTGATCAACATGTACGGCATCACCGAGACGACGGTGCATGTGACGTACCGCGAGATATCGGCGGCCGATGTCCGGATGGGGAAGGGCAGCGTGATCGGCGTGCCGATCCCGGATCTGGAGCTGCACCTCGTCGATGCGCACCTGCAGCCGGTCCCGCGCGGTGTGGCCGGGGAGATTCTGGTGGGCGGCGAGGGACTGGCCCGCGGCTACCTCAACCGTCCGGAGCTGACAGCCGAGCGCTTCATTGCGCACCCGCTGGCATCGGGCTCGGGTGGACGTCTCTACCGTTCGGGCGATCTGGCGCGGCGCCTCGACAATGGTGACATCGAGTACCTCGGGCGCATCGATTTTCAGGTCAAGATCCGTGGCTTCCGCATCGAGCTCGGGGAAATCGAGTCGGCGCTGGGACGTCACCCGGAGATCGCGGCCGCCTGTGTGCTGGCGGAGCGCGGGACGGGCGGCGATGCGCGCCTGCTGGCCTGGCTGGTCGGGCGGAGCGGCGCGGTCGTAACGGTCGAGGCGCTGCGATCGCACCTGCAGGCTTTCCTGCCGGATTACATGGTGCCGGCGGTGTTCACCTGGGTGGAGCGCCTGCCGCTCACCACCAACGGCAAAGTGGACCGGGCGGCGCTGCGCTCGTTGGAGGGCCGGCGGGCCGAGGCCGGCGCGGAGCACGTGGCGCCCGCGGGTCCGGCGGAGACGCTGCTCGCTGGCGTGTGGGCGGAGGTGCTGGGCGTGCCGGCGGTGGGCGTGACCGACAATTTCTTCGCCCTCGGCGGGGATTCGATTCGCAGCATCGAAGTTCGCTCCAAGGTGCGGGCACGTGGCTGGGACTTTCCGCTGCAGGATCTCTTTCGTCACCAGACCGTGCGCGAACTCGCCGCGGTGCTCGTGCCGGCGGTCGCGGCCGACGCCAGGCCGGGAGCCTTCGCGCTCGTGTCGGCCGAAGACCGCGCGCGGCTGCCGTCGGGAGTGGCCGATGCCTACCCGCTGACGGCGCTGCAGGCGGGCATGGTCTTTCACTCCGAGTTGCATCCGGAGACGCCGGTCTTCCATGACCTCTTTTCGTATCACCTGCGGGTGGCGTGGGACGAGGGCGCGCTGCGGGCGGTGCTGGCGGACATCGTGCGCCGCCACCCGATCCTCCGGACGTCGGTCCACAAGGGCGGGTTTGCCGAGCCGCTGCAGTGCGTGCACGCGTCGATTGCGCTGCCGCTGACGGTGCAGGACCTGACCGCGCTCGACCCACAAGCCCAGGAGGCCGCGGTCGCGACTTGGTGGGACGACGAAAAGGCGCGCGGGTTTGACTGGACCCAGCCGGGTCTCTTCCGGATCTGCGTGCATCGCCGGACGGCGGCGACCCTGCAGTTTTCGCTCAGCCTGCACCACGCCATCATGGATGGCTGGAGTGTCGCGGCGTTCCTGACCGAGATTTTTTCCCGCTACCTCGCACGGTTGGCGGGTGGAGCGCAGGCCGCGCAGACGGATGGACCGGCGCCGGCGTTCCGGGATTTTGTGGGCCTGGAGCGAGCCGCGCTTGCGTCGGAGACCACGCGGCAGTTCTGGCGAAACTATTTGGACGACCCGCAGGTGATCCGCCTGCCGCGCCGGCCGGATCGGGCGCCGGTGGACACGACGATGGCACGGCAGGACGCCGTGTTTCTCACCTGGCGTGACGACCGCTACGACGCGCTCAAGGCACTCGCCGCGCGCGCGGGGGTGTCGCTCAAGCATGTGCTGCTCGCGGCGCACGCGCGGGTGGTCGGGTTTCTCGGCAACCAGCCCGATGTCATCACGGGTGTGATCAGTAACGGACGTCCGGAAGCGAGCGACGCCGCGCAGGGCCTCGGGCTTTTCCTGAACACGGCGCCCTTCCGGATTCGCGCGGAAACGGGCACATGGCTCGATCTGATCCAGGCGGCGCTGCGCGCGGACGAGGCCGTGCATCCCCATCGCCGCTACCCGCTGGCGGAGCTGCAAAAGACGTGGGGGCGTCAGTCGTTGTTCGAGACGGCCTTTAACTTCGTTCACTTCCACGTGTTTGATGCGCTGCGGGACCGGCCGGACCTGGCCGTCCTGGACTCGCGCTTCTTCGACCAGAACACCTTCGCGTATTTCGCCCAGTTCAGCGCCGACGGTCCGGCGCGCTCGCTGCAGCTTGAGCTGCGCTACGATCCGGCGGAGTTCACGCGGGAGCAGGTGACGGAGTTTGTCGCCTGTTATGAGCGCGCGCTCGCGGCGATGACAGCGGCGCCGGAGGCGCGCGTGCATGCGGTGGGCCTGCTGTCACCGGAAGCGTGGGCGGAACTGCGGGGCTTCCACGCCAACCGCCCCGAGCACGACCGCACGCTTCGGTTACACGATCGCTTCGAGCGTCGGGTGCAGGCTTCGCCTCACGCGATCGCGCTGGTCGATGGCACGCGTCGCCTGACCTATGCGGAGCTCGATGCGCGGGCCAATGCGTGGGCGGCCCAGCTGCAGGCTCAGGGCGCCGGACCGGAGCGACTGGTGGGCGTGTGTCTGGAGCGCAGTGCGGACCTCGTCACGGCGCTGCTGGCCGTGCTCAAGACGGGTGCAGCTTACGTGCCGCTCGACCCGCTGTATCCGGCGGACCGTTTGGGCTACATGTGTGCGGATGCCCGCGTGGGCCTGCTGGTGAGTCGGCCGCCGCTCGCGGCCAAGCTCCCGTCCGGCGACTGGGCGCTCGTCGACGTGGCGCAGCTCGCGGCGCAGCCGCCCCGGGTGCGCCCGCCGGTTTGTGCCGCGCGGCCGGAGAACCTCGCTTACCTGATCTACACCTCGGGCTCGACGGGCCGGCCGAAGGCCACGGCGATCGAGCACCGCAGCGCGGTGGCGTTGATCGCGTGGGCGGAGGCGGTCTACCCGCCGGAGGAACTCGCCGGCGTGCTAGCGGCGACGTCGGTGTGCTTTGACCTCTCGATCTACGAGCTCTTCGTGACGCTCGCGCTCGGCGGCAAGGTGATCCTGGCGGAGAACGCGCTCGCGCTGCCGGAACTGCCGGCGCGCGGAGAGGTCACGCTCGTCAACACCGTGCCCTCCGCGATGAACGAACTCATCCGCAGCGGTGCGCTGCCGGCGAACGTTCGCGTGGTGAACCTGGCCGGCGAGCCGCTGCCGGCCGCGCTGGCCGACAAGATCTACGCGACCGGCACGGTGGAGAAAGTCTACGACCTGTATGGCCCGTCCGAGGACACGACGTACTCGACCTGGGCGCTGCGTTCACGCGGCGGTCCCGAGACGATTGGACGTCCGCTGGCCAACACGCAGCTCTACCTGCTCGATGCGGCGCTGCAGCCGGTGCCGCTCGGCGCGGTGGGCGAACTCTTCCTCGGCGGCGAAGGTCTGGCGCGTGGTTATTTGGGGCGGCCCGACTTGACGGCCGAGCGGTTCATTCCGGATCCGTTTGCGGCGACGCCGGGCGGACGGCTCTACCGCACGGGCGATCTGGGGCGCTTCCGTCCGGACGGCCAGGTTGAGTTCCTCGGCCGGTCGGATCATCAGATCAAGATCCGCGGTTTCCGCATTGAGCTGGGCGAGATCGAAGCTGTGCTGCGCTCGCACCCGCAGGTGAGCGAGGCGGCGGTCATCGCGCGCGAGGATGAACCGGGACGCAAGCAACTCGCCGCCTATGTGGTGGGCGCGACCCTGCCGACGGGACGTGCGCTCGACGCCGAGTTGCGGTCGTGGCTGGGGTCACGTCTGCCTGAATACTTTGTGCCCGCCGCCTTCGTGGCGCTGCCGGCCCTGCCGCAGACGCCGAACGGTAAGCTTGATCGCAAGGCGCTGCCCGCGCCGGCGACGGTGGCGACTGCCGGGGACGCGGGCGCGGGTGGCGGGGACGACTTTGTCGCGCCGGTCACCGCGGCCGAGCAGACCCTCGCGCAAATCTGGATCGATGTCCTGAAGATTCCGCGGGTGGGGCGTCACGACAACTACTTCGCCCTCGGTGGCGATTCGATCCTCGTGCTGCAGGTCGTGTCGCGGGCGCGTGCGGCCGGGCTGGCTCTGTCACCCCGGCTGGTGTTCGAGCGTCCCACCTTGGCTGAGCTGGCGGATGCTGTCGGCACAACGTTGCCCGTCGCCGCCGGAGAGAGCGAGCCGGCGGGACCGTGGCCGCTGCTGCCGATCCAACACTGGTTCTTTGCGCAGGCCTTTGCCGAACCGGATCACTGGAACCAATCGGTCCTGCTCAGCACGCGCGAGCCGCTCGAGCCGCGCGCCCTGCAGGCGGCGCTTGAGGCGGTGGTCGCGCATCACCCGGCGCTGCGCCTGCGGTTCGCGCCGGCGGCGGACGGCGCGTGGACGGCGCAGCCTGACTCAGCGGCTCGTCCGGCTTTCCGGGTTGCTTCGGTGGCGGACGCGGCGGGACTCACGGCGGCCTGCGCCGCCGAGCAGGCGGCCCTGCGGATTGAGCGAGCGGAGCTGGTTCGCGCCGTGCTATTCACGTCCGACGATCCGGCGGCGGGTCGGTTGTTCATCGTCATTCATCACCTCGCCATCGACGGCGTGTCCTGGCGAGTGCTGCTCGAGGACCTGCAGACGGCCTACCGGGCCTTGCGGACGGGATCGGCGCCGGCGCTGCCGCCCGTGACCGCCAGCGCGGCGGCGTGGGCGCGCTGGCAACAAGGATGGGGGGCGGGCGCGACGGCGACGGCCGAGGCGTCGCACTGGTTGACCCTCGCAGGCGAGGCGCTGGCGATCCGCGCGTTGCCGCGAGATCACGCGGAGGGATCGAACTGTGTGGCCGAGGTGGGGATCGTCGCGGTCACGCTCGAACCCGCTGAAACGGAAACGCTCCTGCGTCGCGTGCTCGCGGGCTACGGCGCGCAGATCAACGACGTGCTCCTGGCCGCGCTTGGGCGGGTCCTGCAGGCGTGGACCGGACGTGACCGGACCTTGATTCATCTCGAAGGACATGGCCGGGAAAGCGCGACGGCCGGACTCGACCTGTCGCGCTCGGTTGGCTGGTTCACCAGCTTGTTCCCGGTGGCGCTGGACGTCGCGGGTCTGGCCGATCCGGTGGCGCGCGTCGCGGCGGTTCGGCGCACACTGGCTGCAGTCCCGCAGCGAGGTGTCGGCTATGGCGCAGGCCGCTGGCTGGCTTCGCCCGCGCGATGGGAAGTGCCGGCGGCGGAGGTGTGTTTCAACTACCTAGGTCAGGTGGACGCCTCGGTGGGCGAGGGCAGTGCCTTTGGTCCGGCGCCGGAGCCGGTCGGGCCGCACTACAGCCCGCGTTCGGCACGTGCGCACCTGATCGACGTCAACGCGATCGTGGTCGGCGGGCGGCTGCGCTGCGAGTGGCATCACGCCACGCGCATTCACGACGAGGCGACGGTCCGCCGGCACGCGGAGGCGTTTGTCGCGGAGCTCCGCACCCTGATCGCCGCGGCGCCCGCGCCGGGCACGGCGAATCGCTATGACCTGGCGGGCGCGAGTGACGCGGATGTCGCGGCGGCCATTGATGAGATCGAATTCTGATTCTGATGCCGCCGACCCTGATATCTGATGACGGAGCCGCCCGCGAATCCCGCGAATCGATGCGAATTCACGCAGGACGATGGCCGGTTTTGGGTTCGCGTCGATGGTGGCGGCTTCGCGGGCAGCTTCCTGCCCTGCATCCGGACGAGCCGCTTCGCTTTCATTATCCGATTTCATCCGTGAAATCCGCGGTCAAGCTTCCGGCCCTCCGATGAACCAGAAGGCCGTTGAGGACGTCTACCCGCTGACCCCTTTGCAGGAGGGGTTGCTGTTTCATACCCTGCTGTCGCCGGAGGAGGGTGCGTATCACGACCAGTTCAGCGCGATTCTTCATGGTCCGCTCGACCCGGCGGGGTTGCAACGGGCGTGGCGTTCCGTGGTCGCCCATCATGCGATCTTCCGCACCGCCTTCGCCTGGCAGTCGGGCAAGGCCCCGCTGCAGGTGGTCGGTCGCCAGGTTGAGACGCCATTCGTTGAACTGGACTGGCGCGGCACCGCACCCGAGGAACAGGCCGCACGGCGGCGCCAGCTTCAGGCGGACGACCTGCGGCAGCGCTTCGATCCCGCCAAGGCCCCACTCACGCGCATCACGCTCGCGCGGCTGGCGGACGAGTCGTGGTTCCTTCTGTGGAGCCGTCATCACCTGCTGCTCGATGGCTGGAGCGTCAGCCTCGTGCTGCGCGAATGGCTGACGACCTACCAGGCGCTGCGCGCCGGGCAGCCGGCCCCTTCGTCTTCGGCGCCTCCGTTCCGCAACTACATCGCGTGGCTCCAGCGCCAGGACCCGGCGCGGGCGGAAGCCTTCTGGCGGGGCGAGATCGGTGACGTCAGCCAGCCGACCCCGCTCGGACTGGCCCGCTCCGAGGGCGAGGCGCCGCCGGCGGATCGCCACGGCGAGCGGGAACGTCGGCTCTCGCCGGAGACGAGCGAAGCCGTGCGGCAGTTGGCGCGGGCGGCGCGAGTGACGCCGGCCACTGTGTTTCAGGCGGTGTGGGCGCTGGTGCTGGCCCGGCTGGCGGGCGAGCGCGACATCGTTTTTGGCAACACGGTTTCCGGCCGGCCGACCGACCTGCCCGGGGCCGATGCGATGGTGGGGCTTTTTATCAACACCCTGCCGCTCCGGGTCCGAATCGATCCTGCGCGTCCGGTCGGTGACTGGCTGCGCGACCTGCAGGTCCGCACCGCGGCCGCGCGCGAGTTCGAGGCGACCCCGCTGGTGCGCGCGCAGGGTTGGACGGAGGTCCCACGGGACCGTCCGTTGTTCGACACGCTCCTCGTCTACGAGAACTACCCGACGGGTGAGGCGCTTGAGGGCGAACTCGGGGCGCTGCGCGTTGAGGCCGTGCAGAGTCATGAGCGCACGCACTACGCCGCGACGCTGATCGTTGCGCCGGGCGACCGCTTTTCGCTGCTGCTGCTGCACGACCGCGCGCGTCTGCCCGATGATCTGGCGCACCGCTGGCTCGATTACCTTGAGGAGGCGCTCGGCGCGCTGGCCGGATCCGTGGCGCGGCCGCTGGGCGGGTGCGCGATCCTGCCGACGGAGGAACGCCGGCAGCTCTTGGAAACGTGGAACGACACGGCGCGGGCATTTGACCGCCGGGCGACGCTCCCTTCGCTGGTGCTGGCTCAGGCGACGCGCTCACCGTCGGCGGTTGCCGTGGTCGATGGCACCACGCGCCTGACCTACGCCGAACTCGTCGCGCGGGCGGGCCGGTTGGCCGCAACGTTACGGCGTGCGGGGGCCGGACCCGAGACCTGCGTAGGCGTGTGCCTGGAACGCAATGCGGACCTCGTGGTGAGCCTGCTCGGCGTGCTGCTGTCCGGCGCGGCCTACGTGCCGCTCGATCCCGCTTATCCGGCGGAGCGGCTCGCCTTCATGGCCGGCGACGCGCGCATGGTGGCGCTCGTGACGCAACGATCGGTGGCGGGGCGGTTGCCGTCGCTGACGATCCCGCTCGTCTGGCGTGACGCCGCCGAGGCCGAGACCGAGGCGGAGGCAGGGCTGTCGGCGTTGGCTGCGCTCGATCCTGCGAACCTGGCTTACCTCATCTACACCTCCGGTTCGACCGGCCGGCCCAAGGCCACGGCGATCGAGCACCGGCAGGCGGTGGCGTTCATTGCCTGGGCGCGGACCGTGTATTCGTCCGACGAACTCGCGGGCGTGCTCTTCTCGACCTCGGTCTGTTTTGACCTGTCGATCTTCGAGCTCTTCGTGACGCTCGCCGCGGGCGGCAAGGTGATCGTGGCCGAGAATGCGCTCGCGCTGCCGACGCTGCCGGCGCGCGACGAGGTCACGCTCGTCAACACGGTCCCCTCGGCTGCGACCGAACTGGTCCGCGCTGAAGGCGTGCCGCCCGGAGTGGTCGCGATCAACCTCGCCGGCGAACCGCTGACCGCGGTGCTGGCGGACCGCCTCTATGCGATCCCGACCCTGCGTCGGGTGTACGACCTGTACGGACCCTCGGAGGACACGACGTACTCAACCTGCGCGCTGCGCGAGCGGGGCGGACCGGCCACGATTGGGCGGGTGATTGCGAACTCGCGCCTGTACCTGCTCGACCCGGACCTGGAGCCGGTGCCTGTGGGCGCGGTGGGCGAACTTTACCTGGCGGGCGACGGACTGGCGCGCGGTTACCTCGGACGCGCGGATCTGACGGCGGAGCGTTTCCTGCCCGATCCGTTTGCGCGCGAGCCGGGCGGGCGTCTTTACCGCACGGGCGATCTCGCCCGGTTCCGGTCGGACGGGCAGATCGAGTTTCTGGGGCGCGGCGATCATCAGGTGAAGATCCGCGGCTTCCGGATCGAGCTCGGCGAGATCCAGGCGCGCATCGAGGCGCATCCGGATGTCGCCGAGGCGGCGGTGCTGGCGCGCGAGCATCCGCAGCGCGGACCGTACTTGGTGGCCTTTGTCGCCCCGGCTGCGGGCGCGGCGTTGGTCACGACGGAGCTGGCGGACTGGGTGCGCGCGACGCTGCCGCACTACATGGTGCCCTCGACGTGGCACCCGCTGGCGGCGCTGCCGCGCACGCCCAATGGAAAACTGGATCGCAAGGCGTTGCCCGCGGATCACGACGGGCCGGCCCCGGTTGAGCCCGGTCGAAATCTCCGCCGCGCGACCGAGGATCCGCTGGACGGACTGGTGGCGGGCATCTGGGCGGAGGTGCTCGGACTTCCGGAGTGTGGACCCGAGGCGAATTTCTTTGAACTGGGCGGACACTCCCTGCTTGCCACGCAGGTGGTGGCACGGGTGCGCGCGGCGCTGGGGCGCGAAGTTCCGCTGCGGACGCTCTTTAATCATCCCACGCGCGGTGCGTTCGTGCAGGCGCTGCGTGCGGCCGACGGGGTTGGGGATGACGCGGCAGCGATCCCGCTGCCGACGGCGGGCGATCCGGTGCTGTCTCCGGCGCAGGAGCGCATGTGGGTGCTGGCCCAGATCGACGCCGCGGGTGCGGCCTATCACATTCCCATCGTGCTCGACCTGCGCGGCGCACTCGACGCGGCCGCACTGGCGGCGGCCTTCACCGCGGTGTTGGCGCGGCATGAGTCCCTGCGCACCGGCGTGCGGGCGACCGAGGACGGGCCGCGGGCCGTCGTGATGCCGCCGTATGCGGTGGAGCTGCCTGTCACCGAGGTGACCGTGGCGGAGGCGGAGCGATGGACCGAGCGCGAGGTGGCGAAGGCCTTTGACCTCGAGCGCGGCCCGTTGCTGCGGGTGCGGCTGTTGAGGATTTCCGCGGAACATCACCGTCTCGTGGCGACCCTGCATCACCTCGTCGCGGACGGCTGGTCGCTGGGCGTCCTGCTCGCGGAGTTGGCGGCGCTGTATCCGGCGCTGCGGGCCGGTCAACCGTCGGCGTTGGCGCCGCTGACCTGTTCCTATGCCACGTATGCGGCTTGGCAGCGTTCGGCTGACGGACGGGCGCGGGCGGAGCGCGAGCGGGTTTACTGGCGCCAGCAGCTGGCGGGGCTCCCGGCGCTCGAATTGCCGACGGATCGACCGCGCCCGGCGGAGCAAAGTTACCGCGGCGGGGTGGAGCGACTGCGGCTCGGACCGGAGATCGCCGGTCCGCTCGGTGTGTTTGCCCGGCGCGAGGGCGCCACGCCCTTCATGGTGCTGCTGGCGGCCTTCGAGGTGCTGTTGCACCGGCTGACCGGACAGGAGTCATTCGGCATCGGCACGCCGGTGGCGGGGCGGACGCGTCCGGAACTCGAGCCGCTGATCGGACTCTTCGTGAACACGCTGGTGGTGCGGGCGCAGGTCGACCGACGGGCGACCTTTGCGGCGTTGGTGCGGGACGTCCGGCGCACGGCGCTGGAGGCGCACGCGCATCAGTCGCTGCCCTTCGAGCGGGTGGTGGAGGCACTGGCGGTGCCGCGCGATCCGGCGCGGTCGCCGTTGTTCCAGGCGATGTTCATCCTGCAGAATGCCCCGCTGGGTCCGCTGGCCGTGCCGGGTCTCACGCTGGAACCGGTCGAGTATGCAGGCCCGCACGCGAAGTTCGACCTGACGCTCGCGGCCGTCGAGACGGCGGAAGGCATTGAACTCACGGCGGAGTACGCGGCGGACCTGCTGGACGCAGGGACGGTGCGGCGCTGGCTGGAGGCGTATCGCCGGCTCCTCGGCGGAGCGCTGGCCTCGCCAAAGCGGGAAGTCGGCCGCCTGCCGCTGCTCGCGCCGGCCGAGGAGCAGGCGCTGGCGGCGTGGAGTGCCCCGGCGGCGGCGATGCCGTCTCGCGGCTGGATTCACGAACTCGCCTCGGGCGCGCCGACGGCGCCGGCCGTGGTGGCGGAGGGCGTGACGCTGTCGTATGCGGATTTCGAGTACCGTGCGTCGCGCTTGGCGGGTGCACTGCAGGCGGCCGGGGTTGGCCCTGAAGTCTTGGTCGGGGTTTATCTGGAACGGTCGGCTGAACTCGTGCTGGCCCTGCATGCCGTCCTGCGGGCGGGCGGGGCCTACGTGCCGCTGGATCCCGGTTATCCGCCGGAGCGCATCGCTTACATGGTGGCTGATGCGGCGGCGCCGGTGATCATCACCACGCGTGCCCTCAAGGCGCGGCTGCCGGCGACGACGGCGCGGATCGTGTGGGCGGATGAGGCGCCGTCGGCCGCAGACGTCCGCGAGCCCGTGCTGTTCCCCGGCAGCGCGGCGTACATGATCTATACCTCGGGGTCGACCGGCCGGCCGAAAGGCGCGGTCAACACGCATGCGGGCATCCTGAATCGCCTGCAGTGGATGCAGTCCGCCTTTGCGCTCACGCCGGCGGACCGCGTGCTGCAGAAGACCCCGTTCAGTTTCGATGTCTCGGTCTGGGAATTTTTCTGGCCGCTGATGACCGGTGCGACGCTCGTCGTGGCGGAGCCGGAGGCGCACCGCGATCCGGCGCGACTGATCGAGCTGATCTGCGGGCACGGCGTGACGACGATTCACTTCGTGCCGTCAATGCTGCGGGTCTTTCTGGACGCGCCGGGCGTGGAGCGCTGCACCTCGCTGCGCCTGCTGGTGTGCTCCGGCGAGGAGCTGCCGCGGACGCTGGTCACGCGGTGTTACGAGCGGATGCCCTGGGTGCAGGTGCACAACCTGTACGGCCCGACGGAGGCAGCTGTTGATGTAACGTGGCATGCGTGCCGGCCGGGTGATGTGGGCGCGGTGCCGATTGGGCGGCCGATTGCGAATCTGGAGGTGCAGGTGCTGGATCCGGACGGGCAGCCGGTGCCGATCGGCGTCGCGGGTGAGATTCACCTCGGTGGGGTCGGGCTGGGTCGGGGTTATCATGGCCGACCCGACCTGACGGCTGAGCGCTGGGTGCCGCATCCGACTCAGGCCGGGGCGCGCCTCTACCGGACGGGTGATCTCGGGCGGTGGACGCCGCAAGGCGAGGTCGAGTACCTCGGGCGCACGGATTTTCAGGTCAAGCTGCGCGGGCTGCGAATCGAGCTGGGCGAGATCGAGGCGGTGTTGCGCGCGCAGCCCGGGGTGCGCGATGCCGTGGTGGCGCTGCGGCGGGACGGGGCGGAGCCCCGGCTTGTCGGCTATGTGGCGTCGGCCGAGCCGCTCTCGACGGGCCAACTCGAGGCGGCGCTGGCGGAGCGACTCCCCGCGTACATGGTGCCAGCGAGTTGGGTGGTGCTGGAGACCTTTCCGCTCACGCCCTCGGGCAAAACGGACCGCAACGCGCTCCCGGCGCCGGCCGCCCCTGCGGCATCGCGGAGTGGGACGCTCCCGATCGGGCCGTTGGAGGAACGCCTCGCGGGCTGGTGGCGCGAGCTGCTGCGCGTGCCGGTGGTCCACCGGGAGGACAATTTCTTCACGCTCGGTGGCGACTCGATCCTGAGTCTGCAGGTGGTGGCGCGCGCGGCGGCGGCGGGCATTCGCATCCCGGCGCAGGCCGTGTTTCGTCATCCCACGCTCGCACAACTGGCGGCCGTGGCGGAGGTGCTGGCGGCATCAGGGCCGGTTTCAGGCGTGGATGCTGCGAGCGAGGGTCCGGCTGTGCTCACGCCGATCCAGGCGTGGTTTTTTGCGCAGGCGTTTCCGCAGCCGGCACACTGGAATCAATCGGCGCTGCTCACGACTCCCGCGGAATTTGATCCCGAGCGCTTTGCGCGGGCGCTCCGCCGGGTGGTGGCCCGGCACGACGTGTTCCACCTGCGTTACGAGCGTGGTGCAACGGATGGCGGTGTGACCATCACCGTGGCGGATCCCGCATCGAGCGTGCAGGTGGAGACGGCGCCGCTGAGCGAATTGACGACCGTGGCTGCCCGGACGCAGGCGGGACTCGATCTGGTGCGGGGCCCGCTGGTGCGGGCGGTGGTGTTCCCGGCGACGGCCGCGGCCTCGGGCCGGCTGCTACTCGTGATCCATCACCTCGCGATCGACGGCGTGTCGTGGCGCTGGTTGCTGGAGGAACTGGGCCAGGCCTACCGCGACGACCATGCGCCGTTGCCGCCGGTGCCGGTTTCGTGGGCTGCGTGGACGCGTCTGCTCGCGCGCGAAGCCGCTTCCGCGACGACGCGGGCGGAACTGCCCGCGTGGGCCGCGATCACGCCGACGCGCCTGCCGCGGGACCGGGAAGGGAAGGGGCGGGGTCTTTCAGCGGACGAGGCGGTTGTCACCGTGACGCTCACCTCGGGTGAGACGCAGCGGCTGCTGCAGCAGAGCGGTGAAGCCTATCGCACGCAGGCGAACGACCTGCTGCTGGCCGCGCTCGCGCGGGTGCTGGCGCGCTGGGCGGGAGTGGACGGGTTCACGCTGGCACTCGAAGGTCACGGCCGTGAGGACGTGCCCGGCGGCGCGGACATCACGCGGACGATCGGTTGGTTCACGACGCTTTACCCGGTTGCCCTCGGCCTCGGTGGCGACCCGGGTCCGGGCGAGGTGATCAAGCGGATCAAGGAACAACTGCGCGCGGTGCCGCGGCGCGGCCTTGGCTACGGACTTCTGCGTCAGCTCGGCGAACCCGCGGTGCGGTCACAGCTCGCGGCAGCGGGCGATCCGGACGTGTGCTTCAATTATCTCGGTCAAGTCGACGCCGGCCCGGCGGCCGGTGCGGCGACGGGATTCGCGGCGGCTTCAGATGATCGCGGACCGGATCACGGTGCGGAGAACCCGCGGACCTTCCTCCTGGAAATCAATGCGGCGGTGGCCGGGGGCGAACTCCGGTGTGCGTGGCACTACAGCGTCGCGCACCATGACGAGGCGACGATTCGCCGGCAGGCGGAGGCTTTTCGCACGGAGCTGCTGGCCTTGATCGCGCATTGCGTGGACGGCGGCGAAGGCGGATTGACGCCGTCGGATTTTCCGGATGCCGAAGTGAGTCAGGAGGACCTTGACCGCCTGCTTGGGCGGCTGGAATGAGCCAGGCCATGACAACGAACGCACGCGCCAATATTGAGGACCTGTACGAGCTGACGCCGTTGCAGCAGGGCATGGTGTACCATCACCTGAGCGAGCCGGCGGGTGGGGCCTACGTGGAGCAGACCCGCTTCCGGATCGAGGGCGGGCTGAACGTCGAGGCCTTCGTGCAGGCCTGGCAGGCGGTGGTGGACCGGCAGGCGGCGCTGCGGAGCTGCTTTCAATGGGAGGGCCTCGCGCGGCCCATGCAGATCGTGCTGAGATCGGTGTCGCTGCCGGTGGAGCGGCTCGATTGGAGCGGGCTCGCGCCGGCGCAGCAGGCGGAGGAGCTCGCCTGCTGGTTGGAAGCGGATCGTGCACGGGGCTTTGATCTGACCCGGGCGCCGTTGATGCGGCTCACTCTGATGGCGGTCGGCGAAGGCGCTTGGCAGGCGGTGTGGTCGTACAGCCACCTGATCGTGGATGGCTGGTGCCTGCCGGCGGTCTTCCGGGACGTGGCCGCGAACTACGAGTCCCTCGTGGCGGGACGGACCCCGGAGCGGTCGCCGGCCCCTGCGTACAAAGCTTTTATCCTTTGGCTGCGTCGGCGTGATCCGCAGGCGGCTGCGGCGTTCTGGCGGCAGGAACTTGCCGGGTTCTGCGAACCCACGCCGCTCCCTGTGACGTTTTCCGCGCTCCGCACGGCGCCGGTCGATTCCGGGTCCGTGGAGGCGCGCACGGTGTTCACCGCGGCGGAGACTGCGCGACTGCAGGCCTGGTGCCGGAGTCGCGCGCTGACGCTGAACACCCTTTGCCAAGGCGCGTGGGCGGTGCTGCTGGGGCGCATGGGCGGCGGATCGGATGTGCTCTTCGGCTCGACGGTGTCCGGACGTCCGGCCGAGTTGCCCGGGGCGGAGGCGATGATCGGTCTCTTCATCAACACGCTGCCGGTGCGGGTGCGCCTGCCGGAGACGGTGTCGGCCACGGAATGGCTGACCGAACTCCAGGCCCGCGCCGCGGCGGCCCGCGCGCATGAGCACACGCCGCTGGTTGAGGTTCAGGGCTGCAGCGAGGTGCCGCGCGGCCGGTCTTTGTTCGAGACTCTGTTCGTCTTCGAGAACTACCCGTTGGGCGAGGCGGTGGCGGGGCTGCCGGCGGGCCTGCGGGTGACGGAGGTGGCGGCGTATGAGAAAACCCACTACACGCTGACGGTGGTGGCGGCGCCGGGAAGCGAGCTGACGGTGCGTTTCCTCGGTAACGGCCAGCGGGTCGACGCCGGGGCGGCCGCGTACCTCGCGGCCCGTTACCGCGTCGCGCTGGAGTCGCTCGTCGCCGGCGCCGAGGGCCCGCTGGGCGCGGTCGGGTTGACCACGGATGCGGAGCGCGCGCAGCTCATCGCGCCGGCTGAACCGGTGGAGCCGATCGACTGGCTGGATTGCTTTGAGCAGCTGGCGGCGGACCGACCGGAGCGGCCGGCCCTGCGCTTTGCGGGAACCGACGTGAGCTACGGGGCGCTGGCGGACCGGGCCGCACGGGTGGCCCGACGTCTGCAGGAAGCGGGCGCGGGCCCGGAGCGCGTGGTCGCGCTGTGCCTGGATCGCTCGCTGGACCTGCCGACGGCGATGCTCGCGGTGCTGCGCAGCGGAGCGGCGTACCTGCCGCTGGATCCCGCCTATCCCCAGGCCCGCCTCGACTTCATGCTCGCGGACAGTGGCGCCACGCTCCTGCTGGTCCACCGGGAGCATGCGGCGCGGTTTGCGGGGAGTTCGGTGCGCCTGCTGGTGTGGGAGGATTTGGCGGCGTCGGCGACATCGGCCCAGCCGGCGTCCGCGCGTCCGGGCGGTTTGGACAATCTGGCGTACGTCATCTACACCTCCGGCTCCACCGGCCGGCCCAAGGGTGTGATGGTCTCGCGGGCCGCGTGGGCGACGCTTGCGGCGTTTCAGCGAGGTACGGTCGGGGTGGGGCCGGAGGACCGCGTGCTGCAGTTTGCGGCGGCGAGCTTCGACGCGTCGGTGTGGGAGCTGAGTCTGGCGCTCGGCACGGGCGCGCAACTGGTGCTGGCTCCGCGGGAGTCGCTGCTCCCGGGCGCACCCCTCGCGGCGGTGCTGCGCGACGAACGCATCTCGTGTGTGCTGCTTCCGCCGAGCGGCGCCGCGCTGCTGCCGGAGGAAGGGTTTCCCGATCTGCGCCTGCTGATCACGGGCGGCGAGGCCTGCCGACCCGAGTCGATCGCGCGCTGGGCTCCGGGCCGCCGCTTTGTCAACGCCTACGGCCCGACGGAGAACGCGGTTGTTTCCACGTGGGCGGAACTAGCCTCCGACGCGACCGCCGCGCCCATCGGTCGGCCGGTGACGGGCACGACGGCGTATGTGCTCGACGACGCGGGGCGGTTGGTCCCGCCCGGTGCGGCCGGCGAACTGTGCGTGTCCGGCCCGGGGCTGGCGCGCGGTTATCTGGGGCGTCCGGAACTCACTGCGGAGCGCTTCCAACCCGATCCCTTCTCGGACCGGCCGGGCGCGCGGATTTACCGCACGGGTGACCGCGTGTGGCGTGACGAAGCGGGGCGGCTGCATTACCTCGGTCGCATCGACGCGCAGATCAAGCTGCGGGGCCAGCGCATCGAACTCGGCGAGATCGAGGCGGCCCTGACGGCCCAGCCCGGTGTGGCTGCCGCGGTGGTCGACCTGCGCCCGGTGCAGGGCGAGCCAACGCTGGTGGCCTATGTGGTCCCGGCGGCGGGCGCCACGGTGTCGACGGAGGAGCTGCGCGAGGGGGTCCGGCGTGAACTCACGGCGGCGATGGTGCCGGCGGTGTGGGTGCTTCAGCCCGCGCTGCCGCTGATGCCGAATGGCAAGATCGACCGCCGGGCGCTGCCCGATCCCGCGGTCGCCGCGGGCGAGCCTGGGCGTGGAGTGGCTCCGGCCACGCCGTTGGAGGAGACCATTGCTGGCATCTGGCGAAAGGTTTTGTCACGCGAACACGTGGGCGTGACCGACAATTTCTTCGACTTGGGCGGCCACTCGCTCCGACTGGTGACTGTGCAGAGTTCCCTCCAGTCCGCGTTGGTCCGGCCCGTGACGATCACGGACCTCTTTACCCACCCCACGGTGCGCGCGCTTGCGACGCACCTCGGGGCCGCCGCTGACGCGTCCGCGCAGGCACCCGCGTCCGCGTCGACGCCGGCCGTGGCAGGTAGCGGGCTGACTCCAGCCGAGCGGGCGGCCCGGCAGCGCGCAGCGCAGGCCCGGCGGCGACCGGGAGCGGGGGGCGCGGAATGAGCGCAACAGCCATGAACGTCAGCGACCTTCCGCCGGATGCGATTGTGATCGTCGGCCTCGCGGGGCGTTTCCCCGGGGCGGATGATGTCGACGCGTTTTGGCAAAACCTCCGCGCGGGCCGCGAAGGTATCGCCCGGCTTTCCGACGAGGCGCTGCGCGCGGCGGGTCGCGCGGATGCCGAGCTCGCCGATCCGCGGTTGGTCAAAGCCATCGGCGCGATCAGCGATCACGATTGCTTTGACGCGGGCTTTTTCGGGCTGAATGCCCGCGAGGCCGAAGTGCTCGATCCGCAGCACCGGGTGTTTTTTGAGACGGCGTGGACGGCTCTTGAGTCGGCCGGCGTCGATCCGGCGCGCTTTGCCGGCAGCATTGGCGTGTTCGCGGGAGCAGGGCTCAACGCGTACCTGCTGCAGAATCTTGCGCCCAATCCCGAGGTGGTGGCGGCGGTCGGCGCGTTCTCGGTTGCGATCGCGAGCGACAAGGACGGGCTGACCCAGCGTCTCGCCTACCTGCTCAACTTGCGAGGGCCGGCGGTGACGGTGCAGAGCACGTGCAGCACCTCGCTCGTCGCGGTCCAGCTCGCGTGTCAAAGCCTGCAAGCCTACCAGTGCGACCTCGCGTTGGCGGGCGGCGTTTCCGTCAAGACCCCGCATTTCGCCGGCTATTTCCACGTCGAGGGCGGCGTGGCTTCGCCGGACGGCCATTGCCGGCCCTTCGATGCTGCGGCCCGGGGCACGGTGCCCGCGAGTGGCTGCGGCGTGGTGGCGCTGCGCCGGCTCGAGGATGCGCAGCGGGACGGCGATGCGATCCTGGCGGTCATTCGCGGCGCGGCCGTGAACAACGACGGCGCGGCGAAGGTCGGCTTCACCGCCCCGGGACCGGACGGCCAGGCGGAGGTGATCGCATTGGCCCAGGCCGCGGCGCAGGTGGAGCCCGCGTCGATCGGCTACGTCGAGGCTCACGGCACGGGCACGCCGCTGGGGGATCCGATTGAGGTCGCGGCGTTGACGCGTGTGTTTGGCAACGGAACCGACCGACTCGCGCCCTGCGTGCTCGGCGCGGTGAAATCGAATCTCGGCCACCTCGACGCGGCTGCTGGCGTCGCGGGTCTGATCAAGGCCGCGCTGGCCGTCGCGCAGGGCGAGGTGCCGCCGACCCTGCACTTCAGCGCGCCGAATCCGGAACTACGCTTGGACGAAAGTCCGTTCTTCGTGAACGCGTCCACAATTCCCTGGCCGGCCATTCCCGGTCCGCGCCGGGCGGCCGTGAGTTCGTTTGGCATCGGCGGAACGAACGCCCACGTCGTGCTGGAGGAGCCGCCACAGTCGGCGCCTCATTTGAAGTCCGACGCGGCCGATTTCACCTCAGCGCCACAGCTGTTGCCGCTCTCGGCGCGGAGTGAGGCGGGGCTGGCGCGCGCCGGTGCCCGGCTGGCCGACTGGCTGGAGGCGAATCCGACGGTGGCGCTGGCGGATGTCGCACGGACGCTGCAACGGGGCCGCCGCGGCTTTGCCCGCCGCCGCGTGGTGCGGGCGTCGACCGTGGCCGAAGCGATTGATGCGCTCCGTCGGGGCGTCGACGCGGCCGACCTGCCGCCTGAGATCGCGGCCTGGCGGCGGAGCGGCGACCTGGCCTGGCCGGAGGCGTTTGCGACCGCTGGGCGCACCGTGCGCCTGCCGACGTATGCCTTTGAACGCGCGCGTTACTGGATCGATGCGCCGGCGCCGCGTCCCGCGTCGGGTCCGGCGGCGGCGAAGTCTGTGGCGGCGGATCCGGCCGAGTGGCTGTACCGCGCGGCGTGGCGGCGTTCGGAAGCGCGAGGCGTGGGGGGCGACGGCGCGGTCGTGGGGCGACCGGGCGCGGCGCCGGTTCGCGCGGAACGTGTGATCATGGAGCTTGCGGGCTGCACTGCGGCCGAGGCCTTGGCCGCGCTGCGGCATCAGGCGCAGGTGGATGACGTGCGCGAACTCGTCGTGCTGGTCGACGGTGTGCTGGCGGTGGAAGGCGGGGATGTGACCGCGCCCGACCTCGCGGGTTTGATCGGACTTGGACTGGTCCTCGCCCAGGAACGACCGGGCCTGCGGTTTCGTCTGCTGGATGCCGGTGGTCTGGCCGGCGGCGCGCGCGAGGCAGCGGCCCGTGCGGAGTTTGGCGCACCGGCCGACGAGACCGTCACGGCCTGGCGAGCGGGTCGCCGCTGGGTGCGCGGTTGGGATGCGGTGCCGGTTGAAGCCGAGGGCGGCTGGCGCGAGCGCGGCGTTTACCTGATCACCGGCGGCTTTGGCCGGCTCGGTCTTGCCTTGGCCGGAGAATTGGTGCGCACGGTGCGAGCGCGGCTGGTCCTGCTCGGACGGCGCGGCGCCGTTGGCGTCGAGGCCGAGGTGCGTGCGCTGGAAGCGGCCGGCGGCGAGGTGCTGGCGATTGCCGCTGACGTGGCGGACGAGGCGGCGGTCCGCGGAGCCATCGCGGCGGCGGAGTCACGGTGGGGCGGCCTGCACGGCGTGATCCACGCGGCCGGTCTGACGGCGGGCGGCACGCTTCGACCCGTGGCGGAAATGAATGAAACCGACCATGCGGCGCACAACCGGCCCAAGGTGAACGGCTGGCGGGCCCTCGATGCGGCGCTGGCGGGACGGGTGCTGGATTTTCGGATCGCGATCTCCTCGCTGTCCGCGGTGCTGGGGGGCGTGCGGCTTGGCGCCTATGCGGCCGCTAACGCGACGCTCGATGCCTGCGTGGAGCAATCGGCTTCGCGGACAGACGGCACGGGCTGGATCGGGGTCGCGTGGGGCGGGAACCTTCGCTCCGAGTCCGCGGGCGCGGCGATCGGCCCGGCGGAAGGCGCTGAGGTGTTGCGCCGTTTGGTGGCCCGCGGTCAGACCGGGGCGTGGGTCGTCGCGCTGACGGATCTGCGGTCGTGGGTGCGGCAGGCCGTGCAGCGCCCGGGGGCTGCGCTGGTGGCTCAGGCGACGACGCGGACGGCTTCGTCGTTGTCGGTCGTGCCGTCGCGGACGCTGCCCACGCGGGCCGAGGCGGAGCGCGAGGTCTCGGCGATCTGGCAGCACACGATCGGGACCGCGCCGGCGACGCTGGAGCAGAATCTTTTTGAAGCGGGTGGCGACTCGGTGTCCGCGGTCCAGATCGTGGCCCGGATCAACGAGCGCTTCGGCACGACGCTGCCGGTGGCCGCGTTTCTGGACCAACCGACGGTGGCGGCGCTGGCGGCACGCATCGCGGCTGCGCCCGCGGTGACGACGGAGGCTGACGCGGAGGCAGCAGCACCGCGCGTTCGCCGGGGTGCTCTGCGCCGCGAGCGGCATGGAGGCGGTCAGCCATGAGCGGGACGCCATCAGCCAGCGCCACGGCCGCCGCCAGCGACGCCAACGCGATTGCCATCACCGCGGTCGCGGGACGTTTTCCCGGCGCGGCCACGGTGGAGGCGCTCTGGGAAAATCTGCGCGCCGGGGTCGAGTCGATCCATGTCTTCACCGACGACGAGCTGCGCGCGGCCGGGGTAAATCCGACCGAGAGCGCACGTCCGCAGTACGTGAAGGCGCGGCCGCAGCTGGACGGGGTGGATCGCTTTGACGCGGGGTTTTTCGGTGTGCCGCCGCGCGAGGCGGAGCTGATGGACCCGCAGCATCGCGTGCTGCTCGAGGTGGCGCATGAGGCGCTGGAGCGGGCCGGGTTGTCGCCCGACGACTTTGACGGACTGATTGGCGTCTTCGCGGCGGCGGCGATGAGCACGTACCTGTTCAACAACCTCCAGGGCCACCCGCGCGCCGAGGGCGACGGGGCGGCGACGGCGGCCCTCGGGAACCTGCAGGACTTCGTGGCGACGCGCATCAGCTACAAGCTCAACCTGCGCGGTCCGGCGATGTCCGTGCAGACGGCGTGTTCGAGCTCGCTTGTCGCGGTCCATGCGGCGGCGCAGAGCCTGTTGAATTTCGAGTGTGACGCGGCACTGGCGGGCGGTGTGTTCATCGGGCTGCCGCAGGATCGCGGCTACACGTATTCGGAGGAGGGCGTGATGTCCCCGGACGGGCACTGCCGTCCCTTTGATGCTCGCGCGCAGGGCACGATCTTTGGCAACGGGGCTGGCTTGGTGGTGCTGCGGCGGCTGGCCGACGCGCGGCGCGACGGCGATCCGATCCTCGCGGTGCTCAAGGGCTCGGCGCTGAACAATGACGGAGCGGTCAAGGCCGGCTTCACGGCGCCGTCGGTCAGCGGCCAGGCCGAGGTGATCGGTGAGGCGCTGGCCAATGCGGGCGTGGGCGCGGACGAGATCAGTTATGTGGAAGCGCACGGCACGGCCACGCCGCTCGGTGATCCGATCGAGGTGGCGGCGCTGACGCAGGCCTTTCGGGAGACGACCGCGCGGACCGGCTACTGCGCGCTCGGGTCGGTGAAAGGGAATATTGGGCACCTCGACGTTGCCGCGGGCGTGACCGGGCTCATCAAGACGGTGCTTGCGCTTCGCCACGGCGAGCTGCCGGCAAGCCTGCACTTCACCACGCCCAACCCGAAGATCGATTTCGCCACGAGCCCGTTCCGGGTGAATGCAGCGCTGGCGCCCTGGCCCCGCGTGCCCGGTCGGCCGCGGCGGGCGGGCGTGAGCGCATTTGGCGTTGGGGGCACCAATGCCCATGTCGTGGTGGAAGAAGCGCCGGAAGCGCGGGTCGATTCGAAATCCCCGTCGAAGTCGCCCACGCAGGTGTTGGTGTTGTCCGCGCGGAGTGCGGCGGCGCTGGAGGCTGCGACGAAGCGGTTGGCGGAGTACCTGGCTCAGCCGGACGCGGCGCCGCTCGGCGATGTGGCGTTGACGCTGCAGACGGGACGGCGAGCGTTTGAGCACCGGCGGGTGGTGGTGGCGTCGACGGCCGACGAGGCGCGGGCGGCCCTGACGACCTTGGAGGCGGCGCGCGTCACGACGGGCACCGTGCGGGTGGGCGCGCGCGAGGTGGCCTTCCTCTTTCCCGGCCAGGGGGCGCAGAGCGTGGGCATGGGGCGCGAGTTGTATGCGGCGGAGCCGGTCTTTCGCGCGGAGTTTGACCGTTGTGCGGAGCTGTTTCGTCGGTCGCTGGGTGAGGACCTGCGCACGCTGGTGCATCCCCCGGCGGACGGAATGCCGGCGGGCGCGGAGGCGAAGCTGAACCGGACGGACGTGGCGCAGCCCGCGCTGTTTGCGGTGGAGTATGCGCTGGCCCGATTGTGGATTTCGTGGGGCGTCAAACCGGCCGCGCTGCTCGGTCACAGCCTCGGTGAGGTCACGGCGGCGTGCATCGCGGGAGTCTTTTCGCTCGAGGATGCGGTGCGGTTGGTGGCAGCGCGCGGGCGGCTGATGCAGGCGCTGTCTGAGGGCGCGCTGCTTGCGGTGACCCTGCCGCCGACGGAACTCAAGCGCCGGCTCAACGCGGAGCTCTCCCTTGCGATCGTGAACGGACCGACGGCCTGCGTGGTTGCAGGTGAGCCCGGCCCGGTGGCGAAATTGGAGGACAGCCTGCGCAGCGAGGGCGTGCCGGCGCGACGCCTGCCGGCGACCCACGCCTTTCAATCGCACCTGATGGAGCCCGTGGTGGCTCCGTTGCTGGCGGAGCTGCGCACGATGACGCTGCGGCCGCCGTCGATTCCGTTCCTGTCGAATGGCACGGGCCGCTGGATCACGGCGGCGGAGGCGACCTCGCCGGAGTACTGGGCGCAGCAATGCCGGCGCACGGTTTACTTTGGCGACGGCCTGCGGGAATTGGCGAAGGAGCCGAACCGGCTCTTCGTCGAGGTGGGGCCGGGCCGGATCCTGGCGGGGCTCCTGCGGCCGAATCTCGATGCGCGCGACGCGCGTGTGGCGTGGGCCTCGCTGCCGGATGCGCGCGAGCGGAAGCCCGAGGTGGCCACGCTGCTCGGAACGGTCGGTCGACTCTGGACGGCGGGCGTGGCGCTGGACTGGCGCGTGCTCGGAGGCGGCGGCCGGCGCAAGGCCCTGCTGCCGACGTACCCGTTTGAGCACCAGCGCTACTGGATCGATCCGGTGGCGCCGCAGCGCGCGGTGGACACGACGGTCAAACGCGAGGCGGTGGACAATTGGTTTTATGCGACGCTCTGGCGTCAGTCGGCGTCGATGCCGTCGGGAGCCGTGGCGAGCGCGGAAACCGGGACGGCGTGGATCGTGACGACGGCCGACGCCGTGGGCCGGCGCTTCGCGGACGAACTGCGGACGCGCGGGGTGGTCGTGATCGAGCGCTCGGTCGGCGTGGCGTGGGACGCGTTGCTGACGTCGGCGCGGGCGGGCGGGCGTCGGCTGGCGGGGATTTATGCGGGCGATTTTCTGGCGGCCGCAACGGGCGCGGAGGCCGAGGACGCCTTCCTGCAGATTCTTGCGCTCGCGCCGGCGCTGGTGTCGGCAGGAGAGATGGAGCCCGTGCGTTTGCTGGTGGCGACGGAGCGGGTTCACCGGGTGCGCGGCGACGAGGCGCTGACCACGGCGGGCGCGCTGGCGACGGGATTGGCGCAGGTGCTGCCGCGGGAGCTGCCCTTTGTGGACGCGCGTCAGGTGGACCTGGAGTCCGGTGATGCGACGCACGGTGTGGCGGCGCTGATGGCCGAGGCGGCGACGGGGGACGGGGAATGCCTTGCGGCGTGGCGCGGCGGGCTCCGCTGGTTGCCGCATGTTGAGCGTCTGGCGCTCGCGGATCCGGAGGCAGGGGCGCCGCTGCGTGAGCGGGGCGTTTATCTGATCACCGGCGGCTTTGGCGGGATTGGTCTGGTCGCGGCGGAGATGTTGGCGCGCCGGGTGCAGGCGCGGCTGGTGCTGGCCGGACGCAAGGGTGGGGCGGGCCGGGAGGCGGAGATCGCCCGGCTGACCGCGCTCGGTGCCGAGGTGCTGGCGGTGGCGGCGGATGTCGGCACACGCGCAGGGGTGGCGGCGGTGTTCGCAGCGGCCGAGGCCAAGTGGGGCGTGGTGCACGGGGTGATTCATGCTGCGGGCGTGCCTGGCCGGACGATTGCCGCGCGCAAGACGCGGGCGGAGGCCGAGGCGGTGTTCGCGGCGAAGCGCCGCGGAGCGGAAGCGATCGCGGCGGAAATCGGCGAGGGCGGGCGCACGGTGGACTTTGTGCTCTTCTGTTCGTCGCTCGCGGTGTGGGCGGGCAGCGCGGGTCAGAGCGACTACGTGGCGGCCAATGCGTTTCTCGATGCGCAGGCGCGGGTGCTCGCGGCGAAGGGCGTGCGGGCGGTGTCGGCGAACTGGGATCTCTGGAGCGGGGTTGGCATGGGTGCGCAGGAGTCGAAGGCGACCGACTTGGCGATCACGCCGGCGGAGGGCGCGTCGGCGCTGGCGCGCGTGCTTGGCTCGCCCTGGCCGGGCGTGGCGGTGTCGACCGCCGAGCTGCCGCGGCGTTTTGCGGCGGCGGTTACCCCGGCGTCCGGCGCGGCCGAAGGGGAAGCGACGGCGGGC
This sequence comes from Opitutaceae bacterium, assembly GCA_036401075.1. GTDB lineage: Bacteria > Verrucomicrobiota > Verrucomicrobiia > Opitutales > Opitutaceae > CAMAXB01. The sequence goes on along the minus strand of DASWVY010000041.1, from coordinate 6,865 downwards.
GCGGTGCGCTACCCGCGTCCGGCGTTGGCGACGGATTATGCCGCGCCGGCGGTTGGCGTGGAGCAGACCTTGGCTAATCAATGGCAGGCGATCCTCGGGATCGACCGGGTGGGCGCGAATGACAACTTCTTCGAGCTGGGCGGCGATTCACTGACGGCGATGCAGGCGATCGCGCGGATCAAGGCCGAGTGGAGCGTGGTCCTGCCGGTGACGGAGTTTTACGATGCGCCGACGGTGCGCGTGCTGGCGACGGTGGTGGCAGAGCGCAACGCGGCCGGGCGGTAGAGTCCGACGGTGTTGGCCACGAAGAACGCGATGATTGCAGGGTGATTACGTGAGACTCACGGCGCCCTATTGGGCGCTCGGACGGCATGTGTACCCAGTGAGGACGATCTTCGTGTTTCTCGTGGCAAAAACTCGGATGGAATAAGGGCGGGCTGGGTAGGGTTGTAGTTTCAGGCCCTTGCGGTGATTGGCCGCGGGAACTCTACGCTAGCCGACCCTCTGTGCCGGTAGGCCTTCAGGAAAACGGGAGCAGGATGCTCCCGCTACTTTGCTGGGCGCGGGGCAGCAAAAAGCCCTCCCGGGTGAGGGAGGGCTTGAAGGTGTTGGGATGGCTGTGTGGCTTATTTTTTAGCGAGCGGCTTCACGATCAGCTTGCTGCGGTCCTGCCAAGGCAGCACCGGCATGGTCGGATGATCCGGACCGAAGGTGCGCAGGAGCACCATCTCGCAGTCGCCCGTGTTCTTGATGACGACCTCGCTGGCGGTCTGCGCGGGGATGACGAAGCACCAGTTGCCCAGGTCGCCCGGCTTGAGCGCGCGCGGCGCGGCGGCCACGTGCGTGCCGATCGTGCCGACACCAGAGGTGACGATCATGTCGCTGCCCACCGGATCCTTCATGCGGTAGGTCACGCCCGGCTGGATGACGAGGCGTTTGGAGGCGAGGACCTGATGGTTGTCGGCGCGGCCGAAGGCGCCGTAAATGATCCAGTGATCGGTGACGTCCGTGCCGTCCGAGGTCTGCGTGTCGAGGATGGGCTTGCACGAGTGCTTCTCGCCGTACAGCGGATCGTGCATGTTCTTCCAGTCGAGCGCCTCGTCTGAGACGAGGTAGTCGAGGAGCGCGTCGCGGTCGACCTTCGCCTCGGCCTCGCCGTCCTTCACGCCGAGACGGGCGGGGATCTCGCGGCCCACAAGGAGGCTGCGCGGAATCTTCGGCATCGGCTCGTACATGCGATAGCCGTCGTCGAGGAACTGCGGCTCGTAATGGGGGAGGAAGGCCGCCGGACCGTGAAGATTCTGGGTCTTCATGATCATGGCGTTGCCCGGACGCATGTAGAACCAGCGCGCGTGGTTCTTGATCTTCTTCATCGGGTCGTTCCAACCCGCCACGCTGAGGTACTTGCGCAGTTCCGCGGGACCGAAGTCCTGGTGCAGGCCCACGGACATGAAGCACTGTTCGTCGAACAGGTCATAGTCCGGGATCATCGTCGGCTCGATCCAGTAGGCCTCCTCCTTGACGTCGTGGGAGTGGTGCGGGAGGCGGTTCTTGTTGATGAAGAACTTGGAGTACCGGAACATGCCGTGACCGAGGGCCTTCAGCTTGGGCCCCATGATCGCGTCCGGCACGTGACGGAGGAAATCCTTCAGCGCGACGAGCTTCTTGCGGCCGTCGACCTGGACGACGATGTAGCAGCGGCCGGAGCCGTAGTAGCCGTGCTGGCGGAGGAAATCCTCTTCCGAGGTGAAGTCTTCGAAGCCGAACCAGACTTCATCCCATTCGAACCCCGGGATCGGGGAGCGATGGGCCGAAATGATCGGATTGCCGGCGCCGGAGGCACAAAACGGACGGCACATCATGGCCGTGTTCGTTGCGAGTGCGCCGCCGCCTTTTTTGATGGTCTCTTCGCAGAGGGTTTTCAGGTCGTCGCCTTCAAGAATCTCGAACGGACGGCCATACATGTTTTGGACTGTCGTCGTGGGCATCACCAACAAGCTCTGCTTCCTTGGTGCGAACTGTCAAATTTGTTCATACTCGATCATGCTCTTTCGCCGGGCCTCCGAAATGGGATCGGGCCGCTCGGATCGGGACCCCCTCGCATCGGCCCGTCGCAGCTAGTCGATCAGCAGCGCGTTCGGGATTCCGCGATCCAGGGTCACGAGCCGGAGGGCGTTCTTCCTCGCCAGCTCGCTCAGATGGCCGTCGGTCACGGCTTGTGGCTTCTTCACAAATGCGGGCAGCTGGGCGACGCTGACATCATCCGGGATAAGTTCAAACCGGACTTTGGAGGATGACTTCAGGCCAGCCAGGGCTTCCTTCGCGGCGGCGATGTCGGGCTGCAGGCCGGTGACCACGGAGATCCGGACAAAGCCCAATTCGGTGATCGAGCACGTATGAAACCCCGCGGCTGAGCTGGCAACAGAGCCGTACCAGCTGATCGCCTTGTCGTGCAGTGTATGCCCGGTGTGGGCGAGGGCCAGCAGGACATTCGTGTCCAGAAGGTACCTCATGGAAAGTCGAGCAGGGCAGCCCGAACATCAGCGCTGGAGACCTGGGTGGCCGCGGGGGACTTGGTGATGCGCAAGCCGGTCTTGGGGTCGACGATCGATTTGGGCCGCTCGGTGACCGGGTGTTCCGGCGTGAGGACAATGGCGCCATCCTTGATCTCGCAGGCTAGCCGGGCCCCGGGCCGAAGGTGGAGGCGGTTGCGGACCTGCTTGGGCAGAACGATCTGCCCCTTGCTCGATAGGCGCGACGTCATGGCTTACCGTCTTACTGCAATGAAAGTAAGTCAAGCAGCGCGCTCGGCAGGTATTTTGACCATTGCACGGATGCCGCGGATGCCGATTCGGAGACGGATGGGTTTGAACAGGAGGGAACGGAGTCGGCAGGAGGTTTCGATCCTAGGGTCAGCGTCTCCCCCGTTCCCTCGGTTCGACTCCTGTGAAATCAAGGGGAGCCGGACTTTCGCGGGCTCAGCGTGCGCGCCGGTAGTGCAGGGCGACTGCGCCGCAGCGGAGCGGCTGCGCCGAGATCAGATCAAGCCGGCGCGTGCCGGGCAGGCCGCTCGCGAACAAGGTTGGGCCATGGCCGGCGATCCTCGGGTGGACGAGGAACTGGTAGTCATCGATCAGATCCAGCCGGTCCAGTTCGGCTGCGAGCTTGCCGCTGCCAAGGAGCACGCCGTTGGGGGTCGCGTCCTTGAGCTTCTGCACACCTGCGCGCAGGTCGCCCGCGATGAGGTGGCTGTTGGTCCACGGAAAATCCCGGCGCGTCGAAGACACCACGTACTTTGGCTTGGCCTCCAGCTTGACCGCCCACTCGCGGATTGCTGGTGGGGCCGGGGTCTCGCCCCGGGCGACCGCCGGCCAGTAGCCCTCCATCATTTCGTAGGTGACGCGGCCCCAGAGCATCGCGCCGTTCTCGTCCAGGAGACGGGTGAAGAAGGCGTGGGTCTCGTCATCGACGATTCCCTCCTGATGGTCGATGCAGCCGTCGAGGGTAAGATTGATGCTGAAGGTGAGGAGTCCCATGGGGTGCGGAATAGCAGGGATTAGAGAGTTAGCGTCGAAGTGTCCTGACGACCATGCCAGACGCGAGCGACGTAGACCACATGCGCATCGCGGTCCACGCGGTAGAAGATCCTGTAGTCATAACAAAGGACCTCACGGTGTATGCCGTTCTCTCGTGGGTAGCGTGGACCAATCTCTGGGAACGTCTGCAGGATCTCGACGCGCTGAATGATCGCCAAACCTACCTTCTGGGCGGCTGCCAGGCTCTTCTCGTCTTCCCGGTAGTGCCGGATGATCTCTGCCAGGTCGCCGATCGCGCGGTCGGTCCAGATCAGCTTGAAGTCCATTTGGCCAAGCGACGTTTGACGTCGTCATGGGCGACGACGCGACCATCGCGGATGTCGGCCTCTGCCTCCTCAAGTGCGGCCAGAATTCTGACCTCCTCTTGAAGCTGTTCGTACGAGGCGTTCTCCGGGAGTGTCCCAAGCGCTTGAATGGCTTTCTGCTTCGGCGTCACGTCTGAACGGTAGGCTGGGGGCGGAGATTGCGCAAGAGTGGGCTTCGGCTGAAAACAACGAAACTCGGCTTGGCCCTCTTCGGCTCGCTGACCCTCGATATCAAAAGCGCCGGGAAGTGTAATCAAAGGCATCACCATCGATCTGCCGGTGCGGATCACGTTTACGGAGATCGCGCTCATCGAGCAGCGGCGCCAACGAGCCTTGGACCATCCTCAGGACATTAGCACTGGAAGGCTAAGGTGGCACGAACCCGCGGCCTTGGGGGCGATGGGGTGTTACCTATTGGTTCGGACGGCGGTCCTCTTGAAATTAACAATTTAACGCCCCGACCCTCTCGGATCGGCCCCGTCGTCTGGTTCGGCCTTTTTATTTCACAATTTCCATTTTGCCGTTCTCGACTTTCCACACGTGCTGGTCCGGAGTTCCGACATAAAACGCCATGCGGTGAAGAAGGCTAAGATAAACGTGCGTTTCGAGCGGCATGTCACTCACGAGCGTGGTCATCGTAAGCGCGGCGAGTGACGCCCCGGGCGGCATGTCCTTCGGTTTTGTGCTCAACACCATAAAGGATCTGAAAAGCTCGTCGCTTCGCTCAAGTCGCTCGCCGTCTCGACTGATCGTAAAGCGGTAATGGCCTCCAACCATCACTGCATTCGCTTCAGTGGTGGCGGCCAAAGCATAGACCAGAAAACCATTGCTCTCTGGGTCGCGCAGAATGACAAAATTGTAGCGCTGAGATGCAGGCCGCGTAATGCTCTTTAGGGCAAGCGACCGAGCTCTGAACTGAGCCAACTGCGAGTCGGATAACCGCGAATCCTTAGGCGCGGCAATCGCCGGCTTCTTCTTCCCGTCGAACGTAACGTCGTAAAACGCTTCGAGGTGCCCCTCACGCTCACGAATAAACCGAACTAGCATTTTCTTGTCATCGCCTTCGACAATCCAACCACGCAACCCCTCCTTTTCGGGATCAATCTTCTTGGTGAAGAGAACATCCGTTGCTGCCGCAGCCCGGATATCCTGCTCGTATATCGCCACGCCCAGCTTTTCCAGCGTGCTCTGGTCGAACTTGCGAATCTCCGCGTAGACGCATCCGCAGAGTATGAAGTAGATCGCGACTATCGTGTGGTAAGTGCGCTTCATAGAATTTTGCCGAACGTCATCAGTCAGACACGGAGGGGCGAAGCCCCGGAGTTGTCTGTGATGATCTGGTTAGCCCTCTTCTTCATGTGATCGAAACCGCAGGCTCCAGCAGCGAGGGCTTAAAATCTGGAGAATACCAGGTGACGTTCGAGGATGCTTCGATGACTCCGCCACTCACGACATGCTCCACGAAGAATCGATTTTCGGGTATCTGAGGTCGCCCGTAGTAAAACCACTCCCAGCGAACGCGAGTCGCACGCTGGATAATGAAACTCTTCCCTTCTATTCGCAGTCCCGTCGGCTCCCAGACCTCCAATGTCTCACCCTCATTGAACGTCAGCCGGACATAGCCTTCCCTCTCTTCGTGGGAAACCGACTGGTGGCAGTTGTCCATCGGACGACCAAACCAGTCACCGAAAACACAAAGCGAGCCATTGATCTGCGCCGCATGCTCGCGAAGAAATGTGCCGGGGTCTTCGGGCGCGGGCTTCGATTTGCGGAATAGGCTCAGCATTTCTTTTTCCGGCTAACGATCGAACTCAGCCGCGCTCACCGAGAGCGGCGGACGGAGCTTGGAGCGGGGTTATCATGATCGAAAAAGGACGGATGGTGAGCGTTGGCTGTGGCTTGGTCAAAGGGGGTCATGTCTTGACCTTTGACAAAACAGCCTGAAAGTCCGGTTCGGCATCCTTTTTCGCGAGGCGAAAGCGCCGGACAAACTGGCTGACACTGGCCGGCTGGCCCATCATCAGCCTCTCGGCGAGCCAGCCATTCGAAACGGAGGTGGCCAGCTTCATCACGGCGGCCAGCCGCACCTTTTGGGGATCGGACTTCCGAACGGGTAGCTTCTTCAAGTCTACTTTCAGACATCGCGCGGCGGTCTGCAATGTTTCCGCCCACTGATCCTCGCGCCACTCCTTCACCGCATGGGCTCCGAGCAGTTCCGCCTGCCCCAGGCTGCCAGCGACTGCGGCCAGATCCTGCTTCAGCGCCAAACGGAAATCGTTCGACCCGATCATCCAACCTTTGGACAGCCTTCCAAAGCGTTCTTCGCGTAGTTTGAGTTCCTCCTCGGCGAGGACGGCGAGGTACTCGCGGTATTTCCGCCAGCCCGCACTCGTGTCCGCCAGTCCACCGCTTTCCCGCAGGACCGTTCTTGGTTCTAGACACCCCGGTCGTCCCTTGCGGGGAAACGCGCAGAGACTGCTGCGCAGGTACTCACCAATCCGGTCTGCGGTGACCACCTTGGCGCGCACCGGATTGAGATGAATGTAGTGGCAGACTTGGGCCAGCGCGTGCCCCGGCTCCACGTGCAGAGCCTTGTAGCGTCCTTGAAACGGCCGGCCGTTCTCCTTGCGAAAGCGGTTGAATCGCATCGCCCACGTCCCCTGCAGCCACTTCATCCCCAGACTCAGATTCGGCTCAGTTGTCTCCACCGCGAGATGGAAGTGATTTCGCATGACCACATACGCGTGCAACCGCCATCCAAACCGCTCACACGTCTCGAACACACACCCCTCGAACGCCTCGCCGGACCCTCGCTCCGCGAACAGGTTGCGCCGATAATTCCCGCGATTGATCACATGGTAGCACGCTCCGGCGTATTCCAATCTCAGCTTCCTCGCCATGCCCTCACCTCAGACCTGCAAGCTCATATAGTCAAGAGTCAAGACATGACCCTCTTGATCGCCT